>CAZBVI010000035.1:0-4682 GCA_964495325.1 uncultured bacterium | reverse complement strand
ATCTCGGAGAGGATCGGCCGGGAACTGGATCACGTCGGCGTCTTCTGCGTGGAGCTTTTCGAGACGCGCGCGGGCGGGCTGCTGGTGAACGAGGTGGCGCCGAGGGTTCACAACTCGGGGCACATCACGATCGAGTCCGCCCGCACGAGCCAGTTCGAGCAGCACGTCAGGGCGATATGCGGACTCCCCCTGGGAGCGACCGGGCTGCTGTCGGGCGGCGCGATGGCCAACCTGCTGGGCGATCTCTGGACCGGCGGCGAGCCTGACTGGGCCGCCGCGCTTGAAGATCCGCGCGTGAAGCTGCACCTTTACGGCAAGTCAGACGCCAGGCCGGGCCGCAAGATGGGTCACCTCAGTGCGGTCGCGGACAGCGCATCCGACGCGGTCGCTGCCGTTACCCGGGCAAGGGCGCGTCTGAGCGGAGAAGACTGATGAACACAGGACGATCCCTATCACCGGCGATCATTCGGCCGGGGGCGTGAAAGGCTGATGCCGTGATGTCACAGGAACCGTATCTGAGCATGAACCGGGAACAGTGGGCGCGCCTGGCGGCCGCCACGCCGCTGACGCTCGAGGAGTCAGACCTGGAACAGCTCCAGGGCATAAGCGAGGAGCTCTCGATGGACGAAGTGGTGGAGGTATACCTGCCGCTCTCGCGCCTGATCAACCTCCGCTTCCTGGCGGCTGACGGCCTCCGGGCAGTCACCAGCGGCTTCCTTGGCCGCCCCGTCCCGAGGGTGCCTTTCGTGATCGGCGTCGCGGGCAGCGTTGCCGTCGGCAAGAGTACGCTCGCGCGGCTGCTGCAGCGCCTGCTGAGCGCGTGGCCGGACCACGGCAACGTCCAGCTGGTCACCACTGACGGTTTCCTCCACAGCAACGCGAAGCTTGAGGAGCTTGGCCTGAGCGGGCGCAAGGGCTTCCCCGAAAGCTACGACCAGCAGGCGCTGCTCGGCTTTGTGCAACGGGTCAAGGCGGGAGTACGTGAACTCAGCGTGCCGGTCTATTCCCACCTGCACTACGACATCGTGCCCGGCGAGCATCAGCTGGTCGACCAGCCGGACATACTCATCCTGGAGGGCCTCAACGTGCTGCAGGCGGGCCCCCGGCGCAGTGTTTCGGATTACTTCGACTTCGGCATATACCTGGACGCCGACGAGAGCCGCATCAGGGACTGGTTCCTCGAGCGCTTCGCGCTGCTCCGGCAGACGGCCTTCAGGGATCCCGGTTCGTTCTTCAGGAAGTTCGCCGAGATGGACGCTGAAGGCGCGATGCAGTTCGCGGCCACCGTCTGGGAAACCGTGAATGCGGTCAACCTGCGCGACAACATCGAGCCAACCAGGGAGCGCGCGACACTCGTGCTGCGCAAGGGACAGGCCCACGCCGTGGAGCAGGTGAGCCTGAGGCTCTAGGTCGTCTGAGACGTTGACCGGGCCCGGGCCCATGTAGTAGACTAACTAGGTTTGCAACCCCCTGGCCTGCAACGTAAGGTCTGGGGGCCGGTTTGTCGTGTGCAACTCAGCGCAATAATGATCCGGATGCTCGGCAGTCAGAATTCTTCAGTGTCTTCAGTGTGTGCCACGCGCTGCAGGGCGAAAGAAACGAAAGGAAGTGGTCGTTCTGCCTACGGTTAACCAGCTTCTGCGCAAGGGACGCAAGACCCTCAAGCGGAAGAACAAGGTCCCTGCCCTCAAGGGCAGTCCACAGCGGCGCGGTGTCTGCACCGCAGTCCGCACCCAGACGCCCAGGAAGCCGAACTCGGCCCTGCGCAAGATCGCCCGTGTACGCCTGTCCACCGGATATGAAGTCACCGCTTACATCCCCG
Organism: uncultured bacterium; assembly: GCA_964495325.1. GTDB lineage: Bacteria > Deinococcota > Deinococci > Deinococcales > Trueperaceae > CAZBVI01. The sequence goes on along the minus strand of CAZBVI010000035.1, from coordinate 2,860 downwards.
GTGAGAAGCACAACCTGCAGGAGCACTCCTCGGTCCTGATCCGTGGTGGTCGGGTCAAGGATCTGCCTGGCGTCCGCTACCACATCATCCGTGGTGCGCTCGACGCACAGGGCGTCGGCATCGGCCGTTACGTCCAGCGCAACCAGAGCCGCTCCAAGTACGGCACCAAGAAGCCGAAGGCGGCCAAGTAATGGCACGCAGACGCAGGGCGGAAGTACGCCAGCTCCAGCGTGACCTTGTCTACAACGACATGACGGTCACCGCCTTCATCAACAAGATCATGCGCGACGGCAAGAAGAACCTGGCAAGCCGGATCTTCTACAGCGCCTGCCGCCTGATCCAGGACCGCAGCGGCCAGGAGCCCCTCAAGGTTTTCCGCACCGCGCTGGACAACGTCCGGCCCCGCACGGAAGTGCGCAGCCGCCGTGTCGGTGGGTCCACCTATCAGGTTCCCGTCGAGGTCGGCCCCCGCCGCGCACAGTCGCTTTCGCTGCGCTGGCTCGTGGCGGCTTCTGACTCGCGTCCCGAGCGGACCGCGGTCGAACGTATCGCCGGAGAGCTGCTCGACGCCTCGCAGGGTCGCGGTGGCGCAGTAAAGAAGAAGGATGATGTGGAGCGTATGGCTGAAGCCAACCGTGCGTACGCCCACTATCGCTGGTAATTGAGGCTGTGGCCAACCGGGCGAAACATGCAAGCCCGTGATGGCCAGGGGAGACTATGGCAACGACCACCAAGATTGACCTGAGGAAGACGCGCAACATCGGCATCGCTGCACACATCGATGCCGGCAAGACGACGCTGACCGAACGCATCCTGTTCTTCACGGGCAGGATCCGCAAGACCGGCGAGACGCACGAGGGTGCTGCCCAGATGGACTGGATGGCACAGGAGCGCGAGCGCGGCATCACCATCACTTCCGCTGTCACCCAGGCGTTCTGGGGCGACACGCGCATCAACATCATCGATACGCCCGGCCACGTCGACTTCACCATGGAGGTCGAGCGCAGCATGCGCGTGCTCGACGCCGCGGTCGCCGTCTTCGACGCGAGCCAGGGTGTCGAGCCCCAGTCCGAGACCGTCTGGCGCCAGGCCGACAAGTACCACGTACCGCGCATCGCGTTCGCCAACAAGATGGACAAGACGGGCGCGGACATGGCCCTGGTCGTCTCGTCGATGCACGAGCGCCTCGGTGCCAACGCCGTGGCGGTCGAATGGCCCATAGGCCGCGAGGACACGTTCAGCGGCGTCATCGATCTCGTGAAGATGCGGGCCTATCACTATCCGAACGACATGGGCACCGACATCGAGGAGCGCGATATCCCGGCAGAGCTCATGGGCCTGGCCGAGGAGAAGCGCGCCCTGCTCATCGAGGCACTGTCGGACGTCAGTGACGACGTCGCGATGCTGTACCTCGAGGGCGAGGACGTTCCCGTCGAGATGATCCAGGCTGCACTGCGCCAGGGCGTCATCTCGCTCAAGCTGTTCCCCGTCATGTGCGGTTCGGCCCTCAAGAACAAGGGCGTGCCGCGCCTGCTCGATGCGATCGCCGCGTACATGCCAAGCCCGCTTGACGTGCCGTCGATCGAGGGCATCCTTCCGGATTCGGGCGAGGCAGCCAGCCGTCCCCCGGACGCCGACGCCCCCGCATCCGCCCTGGCGTTCAAGATCATGACCGACCCCTTCGTGGGCCGCCTGACCTTCGTCCGCGTTTACTCGGGCACGCTCGAGTCGGGCAGCTACGTCCAGAACGTGACCAAGGGCCGCAAGGAGCGCATCGGACGCCTCCTGAAGATGCACGCGAACAGCCGTGAGGAAGTCGATGTCATCACCGCCGGCGACCTCGGCGCCGTCATCGGCCTCAAGGACACCAGCACCGGCGACACGCTCTCTTCGCCTGACCACCCGATCATCCTCGAAGCCATCGAGATCCCTGAACCGGTGATCACGGTTGCGATCGAGCCTGCCTCGAAGGCGGACCAGGACAAGCTCAGCTCCGGCCTGGGCAAGCTCGCTGAAGAGGACCCGACCTTCCGTGTCGAGACCGATCCCGAGACCGCCCAGACCAAGATCTCGGGCATGGGCGAGCTTCACCTGGAGATCCTGGTGGACCGGCTGCGCCGTGAGTTCAACGTGAACGCCAACGTGGGTGCGCCTCAGGTCGCCTACCGCGAGACGATCACCAAGAGCGTCGATGTCGACTCGAAGTTCGTCCGCCAGACCGGTGGCCGCGGACAGTACGGGCACGTCAAGATGCGCGCCGCGCCGCTCGAGCGTGGTTCCGGCATCGAGTTCAAGAATGTCGTCGTCGGTGGAACGATTCCGAAGGACTTCATCCCGGCCGTCGAGAAGGGCGTCCAGGAGTCCGTGGTCAACGGACCGCTCCTCGGCTTCCCGATCGTCGACGTCGCGTTCGAGCTGTACGAAGGCTCATACCACGAGGTCGACTCTTCGGAGATGGCCTTCAAGATCGCTGCCAACATGGCAGTCCGCGACATCATGGCCAAGGGCGGCGCAGTCGTTCTCGAGCCGATCATGGCCGTCGAGGCGACCACGCCCGAGCAGTACATGGGTGATGTGATCGGAAGCCTCAACTCGAGGCGTGGCCAGATCCAGGGCATGACTCCGCGTGCCAACGCGCAGATCATCACCGCCCACGTGCCGCTTGCCGAGATGTTCGGTTACGCGACCGACCTGCGCAGCATGTCGCAGGGCCGCGCGACCTTCACCATGCAGCTGGACCATTACGCCCAGGTGCCACGCAACATTCAGGACGAACTCGTCAAGAAATAAGGAGAGAGAAGAGACTATGGCAAAGGCTGTTTTTGAGCGTACGAAGCCGCATGTGAATGTTGGGACGATT
>CAZBVI010000034.1:0-6397 GCA_964495325.1 uncultured bacterium | reverse complement strand
TCTGTGCAAGGAGATGTCTCCGGATCCGGCTTCTTTGGCAACAGCGAGTATGCTGTCAGCTGTCTGGACAGTGCTTTCGGCGTCGACAGCGATGTGTCGTTCAGCCGAAATGGCACAAACGTAAGAGGGCGCTGCTTTCGCTTTTGAGTAACGTCAGCAACGGAAGGGGTGCGCTACTGCCCCTTCCCACGCACCTCGTAGCCCGCGTCCTTGAGCGCCTGGATCCCGACTCTGAGTCCCATCTCGTCATCGAAAGCCAGGCGGACGGCGCCGCCGGCCTCGCGTATGCCGAGCACCTCGATGTCCTTGATGTTGACTCCGGCCGCGCCGAGCGCTTGCGTGATGATGCTGAGCTGACCGGCCTGGTCAGGCACGGCTATCGTGATCTCGAACTTCTGGGGCAGCAGGCTGCGGCGCACGATCGGCATGCTGTCGCGCGTGCGCTTGGCGCGATTCGCCTGTTCCAGCAGCGAATCGGGGTCTTCGAGCTGTGCCTCGAGCCGCTCGACATGGCCGAGCAGCTGCTTCAGTGCGGCCCGCACGGCGCGTTCGTTGCCGACCACCATGTCGCGGCTCATTCTCGGACTGCCGCTTGCCACGCGGGTCAGGTCGCGGAAGCCGCCGGCGGCGAGCAGCATGAGCAGGTCGCGGTCGCTGTCCTCAGCCACCAGCTGCGTCAGGGCGAGTGACATCAGGTAAGGGACGTGCGAGACGGCGGCGACCAGGCGGTCGTGCTGCCCGGGTTCCACCCGCAGTGGCCTCGAACCAAGGGCGGTCACGAACTCCTCAACCTGCTTCAGCGCTGCCTGGTCGGTGTGGTCGGTGGGTGTCAGCACCCAGACTGCGTTCTCCAGCAGGGCGGCATCGGCGTTGCTGACGCCGAAGCGCTCGCTGCCCGCCATCGGGTGGCCGCCCACGAAGCGCAGGTCCCGGAACGCCTCGACCAGGTCGGCCTTGACGCCGCCCACGTCCGTGACGATTGCGTCGGGCCGCAACCAGGGCCGGAGTTCACCGGCAAGGGTGGTCAGTGTTCGGACCGGAGCGGCAAGGATGACCAAATCGGCCTCGCGCAGCCACTCGCCGGGCTCCAGATGGGTGTCGTCGATGACGCCTATCCACCGGGCCGAGTCGAGCGCCTCCGGGTCGGGATCGAGCCCCGCCACGCGGTCTGCCAGGAAGCGCTGCCGGATGCCCAGACCGATGGAGCCGCCGATCAGGCCGACTCCGGCGATTACCACTTTGCTGAACATCGGAGTTGGGCGCATGGCGGCCATGTTAACCGTTGTCAAGCACCGCCTTCATCACCAGCAGGCGCTGTTCCCACCTGAGCGGCCCGGCCGCCGCGAGGTTGGCCAGGTGCCTCTCGATGGCGTCCAGATCGCCGTCCTGCAGCTGGTTCGTTGCCAGCAGCCTCCGAGCGTATGAGTCCGCGTCTTGATCCTTCGGGAACCAGCGGGCCAGGGCCGGTGGGCCGATGCGCTGCTGCGTGTGTGCCACGTGCTCCTGGATCAGTATGTCGCCGAAGCCGACTTGCGACAGGGCTTCACGCCACGCAGCCTCGTCGGGGAGGTCGAGCGCTTCGTAGACGGCTTCCTCCGCGCGCTTCCAGCGCTCGAGCAGCACCTCCTCAGCCGCGGGGGCCAGCCGGTAGAGGCGCTGCGCCCTGGCGGGGGCGACCTCGGCCAGTACGACGCGGCCGCCCGGGTGCAGCAGTCCGGGCAGGGCCGTCACGTCAGGAGTCGCAAGCGCGTTTCGGCCGAGGATCACGTCGAAGCGCTGGTCGGTATCGAGGCCGGTAACGAAGACCGGCCGGTCCAGCTCCTGCAGCGAGGCCGCCTGCTCGCGCAGTACGCTCGCCGCCGCCTCGTCCTCGGCCACGCCCCAGACCTGACCCTCGGGCGTCGCCCGCACGGCCTCCCAGGTGAGCAGGCCGCTGCCAGCCTTCAGGTCGAGCACCAGCTCGTGACGCTGCAGGCCGGCCAGGCCGATGATCCTGTCGCGCAGCTCACCGAACCGCTCGCCTGCCTGCGAGACGGTGCGCTGCAGCCAGCGGTCCCGCACCCGATCCTGCGGGCTGGTGGTAAGCACCTCGGGCGGAGCCAGCGTGTCTGCCTCGAGCATCCCGGCCAGCTGCGCCTCGCGCCGCCTGGCCACCTCGAGGTGGACGCGTTCCTCGAAGCCGAGCGTGCCGGGTTGGTAGAACACCTTGCCCTGAAGCGCGGAAGGCAGGTACTGCTGGGCCACCCAGTGGTCGCGGTAGGCGTGGGGGTAGAGGTAGCCCTGGCCGTGGCCGAACCCGTCGCTGTCGCGGCTCGCGTCGCGCAGGTGGTTCGGTACCTCGGCCTCGCGTTCCTGCTCCACTGCCCTGATCGCGTCGAAGAACGCGAACGCGCTGTTGCTCTTCGGCGCCGTCGACAGGTACAGGCAGGCCTGCGACAGGTGGTAGCGGCCCTCGGGCATGCCTACCCACTCATAGGCCTGCGCGGCGGCCATCACCTGCTGCAGGGCGTTCGGATCGGCCAGGCCGACGTCCTCGCTCGCGAAGATGATCATGCGGCGGAAGACGAAGCGTGGGTCCTCGCCCGCATGCACCATCCGGGCCAGCCAGTAGAGCGCGGCGTCCGGGTCGCTCCCGCGCATGCTCTTGATGAAGGCGCTGATCGTGTCGAAGTGGACGTCGCCTTCCTTGTCGTACAGCACGGCGCGCTGCTGGATCGATTCCTCGGCCACCTCACGGGTGATCACCAGGTCGGGCGTCGTCGTCACCGCCAGCTCGAGCGCGTTCAGCAGCGCCCGGGCGTCGCCGTTCGAGATGTTGACAAGGTGATCGAGCGCGTCTTCCTTGAGCGTGACGTCGAGGCGGCCGTAGCCTCGTTCGGGGTCGGCGAGGGCCTGCCTGACGACATCGCGCAGGTCGTCCTCGGTGAGCGGCTTGAGCTGGAAGATGCGGCTGCGGCTGACCAGCGCCTTGTTCACCTCGAAGTACGGGTTCTCGGTGGTCGCGCCGATCAGGGTAACGGTGCCGTTCTCGACCCAGGGGAGGAGTGCGTCCTGCTGTGCCTTGTTGAAGCGGTGGACCTCGTCGACGAACAGGATGGTGCGCTGGCCCATCCGCTGCGAAGCGGTGGCGGTCGCAACGGCCTCCCGGATGTCCTTCACGCCGCCCAGCACAGCGTTGATCGCGAGGAAGCGCGCGCTCGTCGAGTTGGCGATCACGCGCGCCAGGGTGGTCTTGCCCGTGCCGGGTGGGCCGTAGAAGATGACGCTGGAGAGCTGGTCGGCCTTGATCGCGCGCCTGAGCAGCCGTCCCTCGCCAAGGATGTGCTGCTGGCCGATGAACTCCTCGAGCGTGCGCGGCCGCAGGCGCGCGGCAAGCGGTTCGTCCTCGGGACGCTTGAACAGGGATGCGGTGCCGTCGTTCACTCCGGTTCATGATACGCGTCGGACCGGATCACGGGCGTCGGACATGAACGTGGACAATGCGATGGACAATTCTCACCATGGTTAAGTATCATCGGTGAATGGGTGACAGCCGGGCATATGAAGCGGACTTCCCTTGGCTTGAGTTCGTCCTCGACCTGGACACGTTGCCATGGTCGACATGGGCACATTTGGGCGAGTCATTTTCGAAGTGCCGACACCTGATCGGAACGCCGCTCAAGCCTGGCGTCGCCGTGGCGATGGCGGGAGTCTTCATGCGCCGGGGCGCATTGGCGTCTGCCGCGATCGAAGGCAACACCCTGACCGAAGCCGAAGTCGAGGACATCGTTGTAATGGATCGGCACCTGCCGGACTCCAGGCAGTATCTTGAGCAGGAAGTTCGGAATGTTCTTGCTGCGCTCGAGAACATTCGTGCAGACGCTGCCAGAGATCGGGCGTTCCGATTGACTCCTGATCTGCTGAGGCAAATGCATGCTGAGCTGATGCAGGGTCTTGATACGGATGCCCATGTTGTCGCTGGGGAGTTCCGTGACGTGGTCGTTGGCGTAGGCACCTATCGGGCGCCTCCGGCAGCGGACACCGCCTATCTGGTAGAGCGGCTCTGCAGCTGGGTAAATGCCATCCTGGACGATGCCCGTAGCCAGCCGACGCAGGAGAAGTCCTTCTTCTACTGGTTTCTTGCAGCTACGCTCGCACACTTGTATGTAGCCTGGATTCATCCGTTCGGTGATGGCAACGGCCGTACGGCCAGGCTCGTTGAGTGCGCAATCCTGGCGAACAGCGGTCACGTTCCATGGATCAGCACGAACCTTCTGTCGGACTTCTATAACCAGACGCGAAATCGGTACTATGCGGTTCTGGCCGCCACATCCGCCAGGCGGAAGCCGCTCCTGTTCGTTGAGTACAGCGCCGAGGGCTACCGGGATCAGCTGCGCGATCAGATTGACGTCGTGCAGCTGGAACAGCGGAAAGTCGCCTGGATCAACTATGTTCACGAGCTGTTTCAGGACGAGCCCCCGACCCCCACCGCCTCGCGTCGCAGGTTGGTTGCACTAAGCCTTCCCGAGGAGCCTGCGCATAACAGAACGCAGATCCGACATCTGACTCCGGAGTTGGCCGAGGCCTACGCTGGTACGAGCCAGCGATTGTTTCGACGCGACATGAGCAGGCTTGTGGAACTTGGCCTGATTGAGGAGCAGCCCGCGGGGCTTTTCCGCGCCAGAGTGGATGTCATCGATGCATTCAAGCCAACCGCGGACGACGGTGCCCTGATGCCTGCTCGGCTCAGGCGAGAAGCTTAGCCTTTGCCGCCACGCAAAGTCTGCTCATTTGTTGGTCCACTGGTAGACTCGGAATCATGCTGAATGGAATCAAGGTCCTGGACCTGTCACGCGTGCTGGCCGGCCCTTACTGCACGCAGATCCTGGGCGACCTGGGCGCCGACATCTGGAAGGTCGAGTCACCGCGGGGCGACGAGACGCGCGCATGGGGCCCGCCGTTCCTTGAGGGCGAGAGCACCTATTACCTGTCCGTGAACCGAAACAAGCGCGGCCTGGTCGTGAACCTCAAGGACGACGCGGGCGCCAGCCTGGTCAGGCGACTTGCCGAACGGGCGGACGTGCTGGTCGAGAACTTCAAGACGGACGACCTGGCGCGCTACGGGCTCTCTTACGGGCAGCTGAGCGAGTCGAACCCACGACTTGTCTACGCATCGATCACGGGCTTCGGCCAGACAGGCCCACGAGCTAACGAGCCCGGCTACGACGCCGCCATCCAGGGCCTGAGCGGCCTGATGGCCATGACCGGCGAGGCCGACGGGCCGCCAACTAAGCTGGGCGTTGCCTGGGTGGACGTGCTGACCGGCACGCACGCTGCCACGGCGATACTCGGTGCCCTGTTCGAACGCGAGCGCACCGGCACGGGCCGCCACATCGACCTGGCCCTCTTCGATGTGGCGCTTGCGTCCATGGTCAACCAGGGGCAGGCGGCGCTCAGCACCGGCGTGGCTCCGGAGCGACTCGGTACGGCCCATCCGTCGATCGTGCCGTACCAGGCGATGCAGGCCGCCGATGGCTGGCTGACCGTGGCGGTGGGCAACGACCGTCAGTTCGAGCGGTTCGCCGCGGTCCTCGGATTGAGTGAACTTTCCGCCGACGGGCGCTACGCGACCAACAGCGCCCGTGTGGCGAATCGAGAAGCCCTGGTTCCGGTCCTGCAGGATGCGCTTCGCACGCGGCCACGCGACGAGTGGATCGCAGAGTTCGCGGCGGCAGGCGTCCCCGCCTCACCCGTGAACAGCCTGCCCGAGGCGCTTGCCGATCCTCAGGTCGCCGCGCGCGGCATGGTCGCGCCCGTCGTGCACGAGGCCGTTCCTGACTTCAGCATGATCCAGAGCCCGTTCGCACCGACCATGGGCAACGCGTCCGCGCGCCACGCGCCACCCCGGTTGGGTGAGCACACGCGCGAGGTGCTTGGTGAGGAGCTTGGGCTGACGCCGGCAGCGTTGGATGAGCTGGTTGCCTCAGGTGCAGTGAGCGTGATGGGTTAGGACGGGACAAGGCTGCATCCATGCCAGCGCTGTTGAGCGGTCTGCTGGTGGGCTCAGCTGTGCGCTGTCCTGACTCAGCGAAATGGATTCCGAACCTCGACCTTGCCGTAGCGCTGGCCATGATTCATGTCCCCGGACCATACGATGCTCGCTCCTAGGTAGTTGGCGCTGCCCAGAATCAGGCTGTCCCAGAATGACACCTGGTGTGTCGCGTGGAGGTCGATACTGTCCAGAACAACCGCTGTCGTGGGTGAGTGAACTGGCCAGCGACTGTAGTCTTCGATCAGTTGCCTGGCTACAGCAACGGTCAGAGGGCTGGACATTTTGCGAGTGGCATTCCAGTAGAACTCCTGCAGCACCTGGATGCTGAGGCAGCCCGTTCGGGTTCGACACAGTTTCTTCAGCAAG
>CAZBVI010000033.1:0-10356 GCA_964495325.1 uncultured bacterium | reverse complement strand
TTCGGGTCGGACTGCAATCGTTACAAAGCACAACTTCTCGCTGTCTTCAGGCGGGACTTCATGGAGCCTCCGTATGCTGAATTCCGAGGCCTCCCGATATTCTTCGACCCGAGACCTGACTACTACGGACTCCCGAAGCGCCTTTGGCACTGCCTGTCTGAAGGTGAAGACAGGTACACTCGAGAAGAGGACCGCGTAGTGCAGTTTGATCGCTGCGAGCGTCTGAGCTGGGCTCGGCCACTTATCGAACTCGCCGAATCAGGCAGCGTACCCAACTGGACCATGCGGGACGGGCGTCGAACCGACGGGTACATCGCTACTGATGACTTCGCTTACGTAGTCGTCCTCAAGCGCACCGAACGAGACCAGTGCTGGTATTTAGCAACTACCTACTGCCCAAACCGACGCAGGCGAGAGCGATTGCGTCGAGACTGGGAAGCGTCCCGCATTTGACAGGGCCGCTCTCCGGCTGGAGAACGACCCTTGAAACTCCTTCTACCGTGGGTAGATGAGCTACAAGTAGTCTAGCTAATATTCTGCCCACTCGTCAAGCACCTAGACACAATCCGCGCTTAAAGTCAAGCATCATTGCCCAACGACCCGATTGGAGACCCAGATGAGTGATCGTGCGAAGCCGCGTGCCCACGGTGAAGGCACCGTCGTCCTCTGGAAGCACAGCAAGACACCAGGCACCAAGTACCGCGCACACATCAGCGTCACCCTCCCAGACGGAACCACCAAAGACGCATACGGGTACGGCCCCACCAAGAAAGCCGCCGTTGCCAAACGACAACTGCGAGTGCAACGCCTACAGCGAGCGAACCCAAGCGCCGAAACCATCACAGTCCACCAGCTCGCACACAAGTTCCTCCGACAGAAACAGACGGACCAAGCGAAACCATCGACCATCAACCAGTACGCAGACGTGCTCCGCCTGCACGTCCTCCCAGCACTCGGTCACATGTTCATCAGCCAAGTGGACACAGTCCACGTGCAAGCCTGCATCGACAACCTCGTCGAAGCTGGAAAGTTCCGGACTGCCGACCTGGTCCGCGTCGTCATGGCAGGCATGTACGGCCACGCCAAGACCCTGTACCGCCGGCAGATCATCACCGGCTCGATCATCCTTATCGACCCGACCGAACCCATCAAGGTCGTTCCGAACAACACTCCAGATGACGGCCGAGGCAAGGTCTGGAGTGAAGAGCAGCTCCGCCGCTTCCTGGAGGTCGGCTGGGCCCACTACGAAGCCGGTGAACTCCACTTCGCCCTCCTGTACACGGCAGTCAACACTGGCCTTCGCCGAGGCGAGTTGCTGGGCCTCACCTGGGACAACGTGATCCAGGAGAACGGCACATCCAAGCTCCAGGTGCACGAGCAGCTCGTCAACCTCCGCGGGCACCTGCAGTGGGGCACCCTCAAACGGTCCAGCAGCGTCCGCGCAGTCCCCATCTCCACAGACCTTCACAACTTCCTGCTGGAGCACCAGAAGCGCATAGACGCCCTCCGAGCAGCTGCTGGGCCCTCGTGGAAGGGAACGCACGACCTGGTCTTCCCTGCCGCGACTGGCAGGCCCACAGACCCCAGCAACCTGCGCCGCGCCCTGGAGAAGCTGATGGACCGAGCCACCAGCCACAAAGTGTTCTACAAGCACTCCACCAGCAAGAACGAGGTCTGGATGACTCTGGCCACCGATGGGGAGAAGGGACGCCGCTTCCTCATTCCCCGCATCGAAGGAGCGCCAGAGCCTGCGCCCGGCACCCGAGGCTTCCTGACCTGGGGAACCGACGGCTGGACAGTCACGCCACACCCGCTCGTGGTGCATCCAGTCCGGCTACACACGCTGCGCAAGACGTTCGCGACGTTCATCACCCGCCAATTGATGGTGGCTGAGCAGTTCCCACCGAAGATCGTGCAGAAGCTGCTGGGTCACAGCAACGCGAACGTGGCTATGCAGTTCTACACTCAGGCGCTCGATAGTGATGTGGATGCAGCCGTTCTAGACCTGGGTTTTCAGCCAAACAAGGGTATGAACAGGGGTATGAGCGCCAAAAGATGAACGGCGCTTCCGAAGAAACGCCGTTCTGATCGTGGTGGAGCTGAGGGGATTCGAACCCCTGACCTTCTGAATGCCATTCAGACGCGCTCCCAACTGCGCCACAGCCCCATGTTAATCCCGCCATGGCGGGCAAAGGAGAGTCTATCTTTTATGCGGGAAGGTGTCAAGGAAAGCAGGCGCGACCGGTCGGAAACCGCAACGTGCCGCCTGCGCGATTACGCGTGGCGGCACGAAACTGGCCCGGAAGGGCCGGAAGCTCGTTTTACTCGTTTGCCGGGGCGTCTTCGGCCGCTGCTTTAGCGTTCTTGCTGTTGGTGCGGGCTTCCCTCTCAGCCTTGGCGATCGCACGGTCGGCTTCCTGGCGACCGATGTCGGTCTTGAGGCGGGCAGCCTTGCCGCGAAGCTCGCGCAGGTAGTAAAGCTTGGCCCGGCGGCTGCGGCCGCGCTTGACGATTTCGATGTCGTTGATCAGGGGCGAGTTGACCGGAAAAATTCGCTCGACACCCTCGCCGGAAGAGACCTTGCGCACGGTCATCGTTGCGCTGGCGCCGTTGCCGTTCTTGCGGGCGATGACGACGCCTTCGAAACCCTGGATACGGGTGCGGGTGCCTTCAACGACGCGGTAATTGACACGAATCGTGTCACCCGTGTCAAAGACCGGGTGGTCATCACGGATGTTCGGCTGGTCGATCGAGCGCATGATGGCGCCTTTGTTGTACTTCATCAGATCTTCTCCTGGCTGGCGGGACTTCGGGCACGAGGCCGCGGCGGCGGGCGCCGGCTTTGTCCCGGCGTACATACAGCCTTTGCACTTTACTACACAATGACCACAATCATCAAGTGGACGCATTGCATCGTTCGATGACTCAAAAGCAATTCCAACTTCAGGGGGAGGCTTGGCTGCACGGTGCGGTTGGGGTTGACGGCTTGCTGGCAATGCCGTAATCTTCCGCCAGGAGACTTGGTAACCAAACTCCCATCTTCACAACAATCAGGAGCAGGCCGATGGCGCTGTCCGCGCCGTAGCGGCAGGAGGAACGAACTCATGCGCAAGTTGCACGGCTTCACCATCATCTTCGTGCTGGCGTTCCTGACCGCGTGCGGCACGACCAACGCGCCCGGCGCGGTCACCGGGCCTCCCGCACCCAAGCCGCTGACAGTCAGCGCTGTCCAGGAGTCCGGCAACACGGTCAGCGCCGTCATCCCCGTCACTGGCGGCACACTCGAAGCCATGGGCGCCGATGGCGCCACCTACCGGCTCACCGTGCCTGCAGGGGCGCTCCTTGCAACCACCACCGTCTCCATGACGCCGCTCGTCAGCCTCGCCGGCGCACCGGTCACCGGCAGCCTGCACGGCGTCGCCCTGGAGCCTGCCGGATTGCGCCTCTACGACGCCGCCACGCTCGAGATCACGCCCGTCAGCGGCGGGGCCCTCAGCGCCATCGGCTTCGCCGCCAACAGCGATGGCAGCCAGTTTCACCTCGTGCCGCCCTCGCTTACCGGTAGCGCGGACAGCGTGACCCTCGGCCTGTTCCACTTCTCGCTGCACGGCAGTTATGTCGGCACCGAGGTGGCACCCTACACCATCGAAGGTTCGCTCGATGACTTCATGCCAACCGACTGGGAGGCCCAGCTCGAGCAGTTGCTGAGCAACCTGCTGGCCAAAGAGCGCGCGGCCGAGTTCATGGGCGAAGAGGGTGACCCCGAGCTGGCAGAGAAGCTGGAAGCCATCCTCAACACTATTTTCCAGCGCTCGATCGCACCGCTTCTGCCGGCCATTGGTGGCAGTTGCGCAGGCGTGGAGGCTCACGGCAGCAAGGCGCTCGCCTGGGTCAGGTCAACGCAGCTGGTGGGCATGGGCGCAACGTTCGCCTCCGAGGCAGCGCTGGTGCAGGACGCCACGCGCGCCGGCGCGCACCGCTGCTGGGAAGAGGCCATCCAGCCCTGCATCGATCCGGCCGCCGCAGGCTATGCGCGAGTCCTCCAGGCGGCGCGCCTCAACCTGCTCCTGGGCGGCAGCAGCGCCGTCTACGACCCTGCCCGCGAGGAGCTGCAGTGTGAGAACGAATGTGCCTGGGTGGCCGATGTCACCGCCGTGCAGCTGGACTTCCGCTTCGATTACAGTTTGTCCGGCAATGTTCTGGGCGAATCCGGATCGATCGGCAAGCTCAGCCGAAGTTGGACGGCGAGCGCGTACCTTCACCGGGTACCGGACGATGCCCACTCGCATGTGCGCACGCTCTTCCAGGCGCACCTGCAGGATGGCGACGACCTGAACGTGTCGTACTCGGTGGACTCCACGATCACGCATGAGGGCGAGCTCCTGGTCTCGACACGCGGCTCGGGCAGCGTGCCAACCGGCGATTCGTACCTGCTGGTCGCTCTCTCGACCCTCTCGTGCGTGATGAGCGGCACCTTCAGCCTGCACGCGCCCGACATGGTGACGCAGCGATACGCCCCGCCCAGGATCGAGGAGCGGGACCTGATGGTGGGCTGGGTCGTCCTGTCCAGGCAGCCGCTCACGCCGGGCGTAACTCAAGGCGCGGCCATGGCGCAAGCAAATAACACCGACTCGCAGGCCGTGTTCAACGCCGGCATCGAGCCGGTGCTGTCGGCGTTCCGGAACGCGGGAAACTGGGGAGCGGCCGAGGTGGAGTGGACCATGACCATGATCACCGAACCCACCGAGCCCTGAGGCTCGCTGCTGCGCAACCACCAACGCTGTTCCAACGCCGGGACCGTACCCTGCAGGCCATGCATCAAAAGGGGGAACCATGCGACCGACCGCACTGCTCAGCCCATTCCTGCTGATCGGCCTCACCCTTGTCGCCTGCCAGTCAAACGGTGGAGCCGGCACGCCCGATCCTGATTCCGGCACCCCGGACCCGGACGTTACTGCTCCGACCGTGATGTGGACAGCCCCGGACCACGGCGCGCCGCTGTTCATTGGCATGCCAGCAACGATGACCGGCACCGCAGAAGATGAAACCGAGCTGGCCGGCGTGACACTCACTGCTGCGGGCCTCGAGCAGATCGAGGCGACGCTGGATGGCGCGGGCAACTGGACCGCCGAGCTCACCCCTGTCGCCATGGGATCGCTGGAAGTGACGGCCACCGCGACTGACGCGGCAGGCAACAGCGCAATCGCCACCAGAACGTTCACGGTACATGGAAACGAGGTGGAGTATCACGTGGAAACGGTCAGCTTTGCGGCCGGAGGCACCGGTGGTGCCGTGCGCCTGTTCCGGGTCACGGGTGGCATACAGGACAGGAACGATCATGTGCCGGAGGCCACCGTGAGCGTCAATGATACGGTTCTCCCGTTTCTGGACAGGGAGCCGTACATGAGTTTTCAGGGCACGCCCCTCAAGACAGGCACGATCCTTGCCGGGGACACCCTGGACCTGCGTGTGGAGGTCGGGGATGACGTCGTCACGACCGAATGGACGATCCCACATGCACCGACGGTCACCGGACCCGCTGACGGCACCCATTTCGCGATCGGCGAACCCGTCCGCATCACCTGGGAGGCACCCGAGGACCCGAGCTACTTCCTGGTCCTCCTCCTTGGGGACGTGGCGGGTGGAGGCTGGAGCGGACGCATCGACGGAGCTGCGAGGTCATGGGACATGGAAGACGTTTCGCGCCTGCCGGACGATGGTTCGGAAGTCAGGGTGATCGTCAGGGCAATGAACGTGGTTACCTCAGAGGGGTTCACCGGTCCGGCCGCAGAAGGCTCGAGCGTGACGGGTGAGAACTCCAGCAGCAACCTAGGCGCACCGACCTTCACCGTCGGACCGTAGCGCGGCCCAAACAACACTGCGGGGAAGCGCCTGATGGCACTTCCCCGTTTGCTGTGGGGCCAATCACAGGGCTGACCCGGTCAGATCCGATCGGTTCCCTGATCCCCTTCGCTCTCTCCCCGGCTGGCGTCAAGCTCGCTGGGCGGAAGGCGCTGCGGCTCGGCAGCTGCAGGCTCTTCGTGAGTTGCACCTGAGGTGTCCTGGGATGAGCTGCCAGTGCTCTTGTTCTCCCACCTGATGTCGACGTGGATGAACGGACGGGACCGGTTCTCGTTCATGAGATAGAGACCGATGCCGATGAGTACGATCGGCATGACCCAGCCGCCTGCACTTCCAAGGACGACGAGTGCGAGTGCGGCGCTCGCGACTGCCGGCACCATCGCCCAGGGCTGGCCGTAGCGGGGCAGCGAGTAGATGCCCAGGAAGGTGATGGCAAGACCGGCGAAGAAAACCGCGCCGCCGTTCAGCCAGGTAATCCACACATCAGAAAGGACCACGGCCGCTAGCGTGCCGAGCACGCCGGCGGGGATCAGCGCCCACCAGCGCCGCTCGTCCTCGCGCCAGGCCAGGAAGAAGCCGGCTCCCGAGAGCCCGAGGAACCAGGCGCCGGCGAACTGGCCCGTGACAGTCGCCGCTGCGCAGCCCAGCAGGATGAAGCCGGCCAGCAGCATCCAGAGCTGCTTGCGGCCCGAATGATACTGGTTGAGCAGGAAGCCGCCCATGAAGCCGAGTACGAGCAGGCCGGCGATCCCGCCGAAGCCTCCGAGGATTCCCAGGTTGGAGAGGAGTATCAGTACTCCGACTCCGATCAGTATCATGCCTGCCGTATGGCCCGTGGGTGACCTGCGGGCACCCGGGGTTCTTGGTTGCTGTTGCGTGTTCACTTGTGTCCTCCGAACTGCGACCGCTGCGAAGCCGGAGTAGTGATCCGGTCAGGCACGGTTGCCCTTGTTGAACCAAGGTTAGCGCGTGCACCATTTGCTTCGCCTCATGAAAAGGTAGGAGGCCGCCCCGTATCCCCTTCCCCCTTTAGGGTGAGGCACGAGCAGGCACCGTGTCATAGCATTGAGCCACCATGAGTGAGCCTCAAAGCCAAGCTGGCCCGATCCGACTCCTCCTGGTGGACGATCACGTGGTCGTCCGCCAGGGGCTGCGCATGGTGCTTTCACTGGAGGACGACTTCGAGGTCGTCGGTGAATGCGCCAACGGCCGGGAAGCCGTCGAGAAGGTCGCCGAACTGAAGCCCCAGGTGGTGCTGATGGACCTGCTGATGCCCGTGATGAACGGTGTCGAGGCGACCCGGACCATCAAGGCAGCGCACCCCGACATCGAGATAGTCGCGCTGACCAGCGTGCTTGAGGATAGCCTTGTCATCGACGTGGTCGAGGCCGGCGCGATGGGGTACCTGCTGAAGGAAACCGGTCCCGAAACGCTGTTCGAAGCCATCCGTGCTGCCTCAAGAGGCGAGGTGCGCCTCGATCCGCGCGCACAGCGCCGCCTGTTGCGCGAGGTGCGGACTCCCGAGATGAGGGAGTCGCTGACCGCGCGCGAGACCGACACCCTGCGTGAACTCGCGCGCGGCATGGCGAATCGCGAGATTGCCGAAACGCTCGGGGTGTCCGAGATGACGATCAAGACTCACGTGTCGAGCATCCTGTCCAAGCTTGGACTGAAGAGCCGCACGCAGGCCGCCCTGTTCGCTCTGCGCGAGGGCCTGGTCGGACTGGATTGACCTGAACACCGTCCCGTTCCTGCACCGCCTGTCCACCAGGCTTACACTCCTGATCCTGGGGGTGGTGGGCGTGCTTGCCTTCGCGGCCATCGGCCTGCTGGGACGTGGTTTCAGCCTGGCGCAGCAGGCGGTGGAGGGCGCGCCGGGTGCGGACATGGACGCGATCATCCGCGGGACTATCATCAACCTGGTCGCCATCTTCCTTTTCACGCTGATCGCTGCCACCGTGTTCTCCCGTAACCTGCTCACCGAGCCGATCGCACAGCTGACTTCGGGCGTGCGGGCGCTGCGCGAGGGCAACCTTGGCGTCACGCTCCCGGTAACTTCCAGTAACGAGCTTGGCGAACTCGCCGCCTCTTTCAACGCCATGTCAGAGCGGCTCGCGGGGCAAACCAGGCATCTTCAGGAGTCGAACGAAGCCCTCAGGCACAGTGAACAGCGCTACGCAGAGGCCTTGGAGCTCACCGAGCAGCGCGTCAGCGAGCGCACTGCCGAACTCCAGGCGCTGCTGGAAGTGTCGAACTCGATCGCACTCACGATCGACCTTCACCCGCTCATCGAGGCGATACTGCTGCGGCTGCTGGAGGCGGTGCCGCACTCCGGCGCGGCGGTGCTCGAGAAGGCGGCCGACGGCAGCCTCAAGACGGTTGTTGCCACCGGTGCCCGCAGCGGAGAGCACCGGCTGCAGCTTCCTCTGGTCGCGCGCGACCAGCAGCTCGGCCGGCTGGTGCTCTTCCGGGAGGCTGGCAAGCCGTTCAGGCCGGAGTCCGAACGCATCGCGAGTGCGTTCGCCAATCAGCTTGCCATCGCGCTCGAGAACGCCACACTCTACGAGCAGGTGCATGAACAGGCAGCTCACGAGGAACGGCAGCATCTGGCCAGGGAGCTCCACGACTCGGTGTCGCAGGCGCTTTATGGTATCCTCCTGGGTTCTCACACCGCCCAGAAGCAGCTGCAGGACGCGCCCGAGAAGGCCGCTGCCGCGCTGGAGTACGTGGAGCATCTGGCTCAGGCGGGGCTGGCCGAGATGCGCGCACTGATCTTCGAACTCAGGCCCGAGGCACTTGAACGTGACGGGCTGATCGGCGCGCTCCGCAAGCAGCTGGACGCACTCGAATCGCGGCATGAACTCGACACTCATGCCGAGCTGAGCGAGGAACCTGACATCTCGCTGGCCACCAAACAGGTCGTCTACCGCATCGCTCAGGAGGCGACACACAACATCGTCAAGCACGCTGCAGCCTCAAACGTGTGGCTCACGTTCGGTTCGGTAGAGGGCGGCTACAGGCTCACGGTGCGCGATGATGGCGACGGCTTCGATCCGGCGGCATCGTTCCCGGGCCAGCTCGGCCTGAGCTCCATGCGGGAACGCGCCGCCGCGCTCGGCGGCTCACTGGTGATCGAAAGCGTACTGGGCGAAGGCACCGTCGTGACGCTGCTCCTGCCGGAGCAGGCAGAGCTCAGCGATGAGGGTGAGCTGTCGTGAAGAACTCCCGCACCCAGCTGATCGGCATCGCGCTCGTTATCGCCGGAGTCCTTGCATTCGCCGGTGGCAACCCGATACTGCGCCTGCTGCCCTCTTTCGTCTGGCTGCTGCTGCTGATGCTTGGGGGAGCTGCGGTATGGACCCTGAGCGACGGGCGGATGATCTTCTGGCAGAGGCTTGTCCTGTACGCCGGGATCGGCATCTACGCGATCATCTCGAGCGGCTCTTTCGCGGGCACGGCGGCCACCGGCTTCATTGCGATGGCCTTCATCCTCACATACCTGCGCAACACCCGCCACTGGTGGGCCCTGATTCCCGGTGGCGTGATGACGGCGGTCGCAGTGATCATCACGCTGGGGCGATTCTTTCCGAACTGGGACGTGGGGCCGCTCTTCATGCTGCTGCTGGCAGCAACCTTCTCGACCCTTTACCTGCTGCCGCAGGAGCGCGGCGGTCAGCGCTGGGCGCGCTACCCCGCACTCGCCACGATCTTCATCACGCTGATAATGAACGATCCGAGCGGCCGGACGCCGTCATGGCTGATCCCGCTGCTCCTGATCGGCAGCGGGATCACCATGCTCTGGTGGATGAAGCGCAAGCCGGGTGGCAATTAGGCAGCAGCTGGTTCGTGAATGTGCCTGAGCGCCCAGGCGCTGATGGCGTCCACCACGTCGTGCAGTTCGTGACCGGCCCGTGTGAGTTCGTAGCGTGTGCGCGGCGGCATGACCGATTCCACGGTCCTGATGATGATCCCCCGCTGCTCGAGCTTCTCGAGTCGGTTTGACAGGGTCGATGTATTCACGCCGCCAACCGCGCGGGCGAGTTCGTTGAAGCCGTGAGAGCCGGTCAGCAGCGCACGGATGATGTGCAGGTTCCATTTCTCCTGCAGCAGCTCGGTGGCCTCGTGTATCGGGCAGAACAATTGGTCGTCCATAGTGACTGCACTGTAGCAGATAGAGCACGCTGTGTCACAGAGTACTTGACATTGTAGAGTACTTCGTCCTATAGTTTAAGACAACCGGGGCGGACCGGGACTGACGAGTGAGTCACCGAACGGCCGCAATCGATCCGGAAAGCGTGAAAACCCAACACCAGCTTTAAGGAGAGCATCAATCATGACATGGAACATCGAACCAACCCACTCCTCGATCGACTTCACCGTGCGCCACATGGGCTTCAGCAACGTGCGCGGCCGCTTCGAGAACTTCAGCGCGAACCTTGAGACTGACGCGGACAACAAGCCTGTCTCCGCCACCGTGACCATCGACGCCAGCAG
>CAZBVI010000032.1:0-15159 GCA_964495325.1 uncultured bacterium | reverse complement strand
GCGTGCCGGTGCTGCCGCGCGGCGGCGGCACCAGCCTGGCCGGCCAGACCGTGGGCCGCGCGCTGGTGGTGGACGTCTCGAAGCACATGACGAAGATCATCGAGGTGAGCGGGTCCGGGCAGTGGGCGCGCGTTCAGCCGGGCGTGGTGCGCGACCAGCTGAACGCGCACCTGGCGCCGCTGGGCCTGCAGTTCACGCCGGACGTCTCCACCACCAACCGCGCAAACGTGGGCGGCATGGTCGCGAACAACTCCTCGGGCACGCGCTCGATCAAGTACGGCAAGAGCGTGGACCAGGTGATCAGCATGCGCGTGCTCCTGGCAGACGGCACCGTCGCCGAGCTGCGGGAGCTGGGCCCCGAGCAGCTGGCCGGGGCGCTGCGCCAGCCGGGACGGCTGGGCGAGGTCATGCGCACCGTGCACGGCATCGTTCAGGAGCACGAGCAGGAGATCATCGACCGCTACCCCAAGGTGATGCGCCGCGTGGGCGGCTACAACCTGGACGAGTTCACGGGCGGCCGGCCGTTCAACCTGGCGAAGCTGGTGGCGGGCAGCGAGGGCACGCTCGCCTTCATCCTCGAGGTGACCCTGCAGCTGCACCCGGTCCCGAAGCACCGCGTCCAGGCGCTCGTGCACTTCGAAACGATGCAGGAGGCGCTGCGTGCCGTGCCGCTCATCAACGCGCACGGTCCCGCGGCTGTCGAGCTGCTGGACGACATGTTCTTCAGCCTCAGCCTCGCGAACCCGGCCATGAAGGACCAGCTGTACTGGCTGGAGGGCCAGCCCGGCGCGGTGCTGATCACCGAGTTCGACGGCGCCGACGGCGAGGAGGTGCTGCTCGCGCTCTCCCGCCTTCACTCGGACGCGGAGCTCGCGCGGCTGTGCTACGCGATCGTGGACGCGATCGACCCGCGTACGCAGGCGGACGTGCTCGAGTCCCGCCGCTCAGGCCTGGGAGTGTACTCGACCATCAAGGGCCCCGAGCAGCCGACCGCGTTCATCGAGGACGCCGCCATCCCGCCCGAGAACCTCGAGCATTACGTGCCTGCCGTCCTGGACCTGTGCCGGCGCCACGGCACGCGCGCGATCATCTACGGTCACGCGTCCGTCGGCGTGCTGCACATCCGGCCGCTGCTGGACCTGAAGTCCACCGAGGGCATGCGCCGCTACCAGGCGATCAGCGACGGCGCCTTCGAGCTGGTCAGGCGCTACGGCGGCAGCTGGTCGGGCGAGCATGGCGACGGCCTCATCCGTTCGCAGAAGAACCGTGAGATGTTCGGCAACACGCTGTACGAGGCGTTCAGGCAGGTGAAGCGAGCGTTCGACCCGCAGGGGATCATGAATCCCGGCAAGATCATCGACGCCGCCCCGATGACCCGCGACCTGCGCTTCGGCGTGCCCTACCCGCGGGACACGCAGCCGACCGTCTTCGATTTCAGTGCGGACGGCGGGATGCTGGGCGCGGCCGAGGCGTGTGTCGGCGTGGGTGCATGCCGCAAGGTCGACGTCGGCGCGATGTGCCCCAGCTACATGGCCACGCGCGACGAGCAGCACAGCACGCGCGGCCGGGCGAACGTGCTGCGCATGGCGCTCAACGGCCGCCTTCCGGGCGGGCTGGCCTCGCAGCAGGTCAAGGACGCGCTCGAGCTGTGCCTGGAGTGCAAGGCGTGCAAGGCCGAGTGCCCCAGCCAGGTGGACATGGCCAAGCTCAAGTACGAGTTCCTGCAGCACTGGCACGACACGCACGGCGTGAGCCTGCCCGTGCTGGTGCAGGGCAACACCGCACGGCTCGCGCAGGTCGGCCAGAAGGTCGCGCCGATCGCCAACCCGGTGCTGAGGTCGGCGCCCGTGCGCTTCCTGATGGAGAAGACGGCCGGGATCGACCGGCGCCGCCGCCTGCCGGCCTACGCGCGGCAGGACTTCGCGACGTGGTTCCGGAAGCGCGACAGCCGGGTAGAGGGGGAAAGGCGCGTGGCGCTGTTCGCGGACACGTGGACGATGTACAACGACCCCGGCATCGGCCAGGCCGCCGTCACGGTGCTCGAGGCGCTCGGCTACACGGTCGAGCTTGTCGACTACGGCTGCTGCGGCCGGCCGATGATCTCAAAGGGGCTGCTGCGCAAGGCGCAGGTCCAGGCGAGGTCGAACG
The DNA here is from genome assembly GCA_964495325.1 of uncultured bacterium. Taxonomy (GTDB): domain Bacteria; phylum Deinococcota; class Deinococci; order Deinococcales; family Trueperaceae; genus CAZBVI01. Next base: position 13,011 of record CAZBVI010000032.1, on the reverse strand, counting down.
TGGCGCGGCTCAAGGGGTTCGTGGACCGCGACGTGCCGGTGGTCGGGCTCGAGCCGAGCTGCGTGACCGCGTTCCGGGACGACTACCGCGACCTCGTGCCGGGCACCGACACCGAGGAGGTCGCCCGCGGCGTGCACATGCTCGACCAGTTCCTGGCCCGCGAGTGGACGAAGGGCAACATCAGGCCCGACGAGGTGTTCGAACAGGGCGACGAGGAGCTGCTGTTCCACGGCCACTGCCAGCAGAAGGCGGTGCTGGGCACCTCGGGTTCGATGGCGGTGCTGGAGTGGGCCAGCAGGGGCGTGCGTGACAGCGCGGCCGGCTGCTGCGGCATGGCCGGCAGCTTCGGCTACGGGCATCACGACGTGTCCATGAAGATCGGCGAGGACCGGCTCTTCCCCGCCGTGCGGAAGCACGGGGGCAGCACGGTCACGTGCGGCTTCAGCTGCCGGCACCAGATCGAGGACGGCACGGGCGAGAAGCCGGTGCACGTGGCCGAGGTGCTGGCCGGCGCGCTGAAGCACTGACTCACATGACAGGCGGCGCGCTGATTCCGAGCAGCGCGAGGTTGGCCGCCAGCGTGCGGCGGACCGAGTCGACCAGCTGGAGCCGGGCCTCCCTGAGTCCGGCTTCTGCCCGCAGCACCTGCGTGTCCGGCTTGCCGTGCTCGTCCTTGTGGTTGTACCAGGAGTTGAAGGCGTTGGCGAGCTCGAGCGAGTACTGGGCGACGGTGTGGGGTGCCAGCTCCCGCGCGGCGGCGTCCAGCACCTCACCGGACCGGCCGACCTCGCGCGCCAGGCGTGCCTCCAGCGGCCCGAGCCTGCCGAAGTCGGCGTTCGCGGGGTCGATGCCTGCCTCCTGGGCGGCCCGGAGGATGCTGCAGGCGCGCGCATGGGCGTACTGCACGTACGGCGCCGAGTCGCCCTGCAGCGAGAGCGCCTGGTCCCACCTGAAGTCGATCACGCGGCGCGCCTCGCTCTTGACCATCGAGAAGCGCAGGGCGCCCAGCCCGACCTGCCGGGCCACGCTGTCCGGATCGGTGATGCCGGGGTTCTTCTCCACGATCACGGCCCGGGCCCGGCTGACGGCCTCGGCGAGCGCCTCGTCGATTGAAAGGGTTATGCCTTTGCGGCCGCTCATCGGCTGGCCCTCGAGCGTCACCACCTCGTAGGCGAGGTGGTGCGAGTTGCGGTACGCCCGCTCGCCCTCGGGCGTGCCGGAGAGCGCCAGCGCCGTGCGGACTATCGCCTGCGGATGCGACTGGCGCGTGTCGATCACGTTGATCACCTGGTCGGCGTGCGCGAACTGCCTGCCCGCGACCTGCTCGCTGCCCTCGGGACTGCTGGTGTAGAGCGTGCCGCCGCCGGGCTGCTCGGCGAACGTGCCGTACTTCAGGCCCTCGAACAGGCCGACCTTCCAGAACTGGTAGCCGATGTCCTTTGCCACGTACATGGCGTTGCCGTCGGCCCGGACGATCACGACGTCGCTCTCCTCCAGCCCGGGCAGGAACTCCGAGACGTCCATCACCAGTGCGCCGGCGTACTTGCCCGAGTCGGGCCGCCGCGCGTGACCGCCGTCGGTCAGGATCGACACGCCGCGGTCCAGGAAGCCGCTGCCGACCACGTCCGATTCCCAGACGAGCAGGTCGTAGCGGGCTCCGAGCGCCCAGAACGTCTCCAGCTGCGAGCGCACGACGCGCTCGACCTCGCTGCGCAGCTCGCCGCGCTCCAGCCGGTGCATGGTGTCGCTCACGCCCGCCTCGATCGCCTCGGCATCCGTCTCCTTGGCCCGGCCCAGTCGCACGTACAGCCTGCCGAGCCAGTGGTCGTACTTCTCCTCAAGGTCGTCGTACTCCTCGCCGAAGTATTGAACCGCGAAGAGGCTCTCGGCGGCCTGCCGGCCGGTGTCGTCGATGTAGTTCTGCACCTCGGTGTCCGCTCCCGCGGCCTTGAGGATGCGGGCGACCGAGTCGCCCAGGACGATGTTGCGCAGGTGGCCCACGTGGGCCTCCTTGTTCGGGTTGACGGAGGTGTGCTCGATCACGACCTTGCGGCCGTTGCGTTCAATGTCGGCCGGCGGCCTGACCGTGAGCTTCACGAACTCGCCGGGGTTGACGAAGAAGTTGATGTATGGCCCGACCGTGGCGGCCCGGTCGATGACGGCGGGCAGCTCGGTGGCGTCGAGCAGCTCGGCGGCCAGCTGGGCCGGATTGCGCTTCAGCTGTTTGGCAAGGGCGAATGCGACCGGGCTGCCGAAGTCGCCGGGCCTTCCCTCGGGTACTGCCTGTACCGGTGCTTCGGTGATGCTGGCGCCAAGGCTGGCTGCAGCCCTGATCAACGCCTGCTCGATTGCCTGTTTGACGTCGGACATGCCCTGGATTGTTACACAATCGTGTGCTGGCCTGAGTCTTTGTCCGCAGCGGGTTATATGATGCGGCCAGAGTACGGGCCAGTGTAGTCCAGCCCCCTGCCTGAGCGTCGGGACATAGTAGACTTGACACGTGGACGCTCATATTTCCAGATTACTCACGCCCCCCAGGAGCTGATCGATGACAGACGAAAACTTCAAAGAGGACGCCTTCGAGGCACCCGTACCGGTCTGCCCGGTGCGCGGCTCGGTCCTCTATCCGACAATGGTCATGCCCATCGACGCGGGCAGGCCCGTAAGCATCACCGCCATCAACCGTGCGCTCGAGGGCGACCGCACGATCGTGATAGTCAGCCAGCGCGACCGCGACGTCGAGGCGCCGGTCTCGTCCGATCTTTATGAGATCGGCACCGCCTGCAACATCATGCGCATGAAGAAGAACCCCGACGGCTCGATCCAGATGCTCGTCCGGGCGTACGCCCGCGTGCGCATCGACCGTTTCTACGACAGCAACACGCTGATCGAGGCGGATGTCACGCCCATCGAGGTGCCCGACGGCGACAGCGTCATCGTCGAGGCCGCCTTCCGCGAGCTCAAGGAAAAGTTCGCCGATATCGTCGAGAGCGGCCGGGGCATCCAGCCCGAGGTCGCCACCTTCATCCTCAACCTCGAGGACCCTGGCCAGTTCGCCGACTACGTCGCCTACCACCTGGACTTCCGCCTGGAGGACAAGCAGGCAGTCCTGGCGGCCGACAGCATCGCCGAGCGCCTCCGCCGCGTCCTCATCCTGCTCGACACCGAGATCGAGCTGCAGGAGACCCAGCGCCGCCTGCAGAAGGAAGTCAAGGAAGAGATCGACCGGAACCAGCGCGAGTTCTTCCTGCGCGAGCAGATCAAGGCGCTCCAGAAGGAGCTGTCCGGCAGCGACGACGAGGACGACGAGGTCGAGGCCTTCCGCGCCAAGCTCGACGAACTCGACCTGCCCGAGACCGCGATGAAGGAAGCCACCCGCGAGCTCAACCGCCTCTCGCGCATGCATCCCGACTCGGCCGAGGCCAGCGTCATCAGGACCTTCCTGACCACCCTGACCGAGCTCCCGTGGAACGACCGCAGCGTCGACCGGCTCGAGCTCGGCGAGGCCGCCGTGATACTCGACGAGGACCACTACGGCCTCGAGAAGGTCAAGGACCGCGTCCTGGAGTACCTCGCCGTGCGCAAGCTCAAGGCCGAGCAGGCCGAGCGGGGCGACCTCGAGGCCGAACAGGTGAACCGCGGCCCGATCCTGCTGTTCGCCGGCCCTCCCGGCGTGGGCAAGACGTCGATCGCCAAGTCGATCGCCAAGGCGCTCGGCCGCGAGTACGTCCGCATCTCGCTGGGCGGCGCCCGCGACGAGTCCGACATCCGCGGCCACCGCCGCACCTACATCGGCTCGATGCCCGGCCGCATCATCCAGGGCATCCGCCAGGCCGGCACCAAGAACCCGGTGTTCCTGCTGGACGAGGTCGACAAGCTCGGCACCAGCTACCAGGGCGACCCCAGCAGCGCGCTGCTCGAGGTGCTCGACCCGGCCCAGAACAACACCTTCGTGGACCACTACCTGGGCGTGCCCTTCGACCTCTCCGAGGTGCTCTTCGTCGCAACCGCAAACTACACGAACCAGATCCCCGAGGCGCTGCACGACCGCATGGAGCTCATCGAGTTCAACAGCTACATCGAGCAGGAGAAGCTCGAGATCGCCAAGCGCTACCTGATCCCGCGCCAGGTCACCGAGAACGGCCTGACCGACCGCCAGATCGACATCAGCGACGGCGCCATCAACCGGGTCATCAGCCGCTACACGCGCGAGGCCGGCGTGCGCAACCTCGAGCGCACCATCGGCACGCTGGCCCGCAAGTCGGCCCGCCGCATCGCGGAGGGCGAGGCCAAGCGCGTCCGCGTCACCGAACGCAGCCTCGAGAAGTACCTGGGCGCCGAGCGCTTCACACCCGAGAGCGAAGCCGAGGACAACCTCGTCGGCGTCGCGACCGGCATGTACTTCACGCCCGTCGGCGGCGACATCCTCTTCGTCGAGGCGTCCGTCACGCCGGGCAAGGGCAACCTCGTGCTGACCGGCCAGCTGGGCGACGTCATGAAGGAGTCCGCCCGCGCGGCGCTCACCTACATCAAGGCGAACGCGACACGCTTCGGCATCAGCCAGGAGACGCTCGACACTTCCGACATCCACATCCACCTGCCCGCGGGAGCCACCCCCAAGGAAGGCCCGTCCGCAGGCATCGCACTCGCCACCGCGCTGATCAGCGCGCTGACCGGCCAGCCGGTCCGCAAGGACGTCGCCATGACCGGCGAGGTCACGCTGCGCGGCCGCGTGCTGCCCATCGGCGGCCTCAAGGAAAAGATCCTTGGTGCCAAGCGTGCGGGCATCCGCCACATCGTCTACCCGGAAACGAACACGGCAGACATGAAGGAGATCGCCCCACACCTGCGCAAGAGCCTCGACACGCACGCCGTGACCAGCCTCGACGAGGTGCTGGACATCGCGCTCGTCGGCGGCATCAAGGCGCTCGAGCAGGCCGGCAGCGGCCGCAAGGGCCGCGGGCGCAAGTCCGCGAAGGAAACCGCCGAGAAGGCCGCACAGGCCTGAGCGCCACGTCGGCCGCCCCGCGCGGCTGCCTAGAACACTGACTCACCCTGGTCTCACGGGCCCCTTTATCCAGGGCAAACCCGTGAGACCCTGCTATGCTGACCCGCATGGCAACCCCCCTCATCGCAGGCAACTGGAAGATGAACAAGCTCGTCAGCGACGCGGTCCCTTGGGTCGAGTCGCTGCTGGAGCGCCTTCAGCAGCAGCCCAGGGCCCGCGAGGAACTGCTCCTCCTCGTCCCGTTCACCCACATCCACCCGCTGGCCGAGAAGCTGCGCGGCAGCCAGGTGCGCCTTGGCGCCCAGGACCTGAGCCAGCACGACTCGGGGGCCTACACGGGCGAGGTGTCCGGCGCGATGCTGCGTGACGCGGGAGCTGACTTCGTCCTCGTCGGCCACAGCGAGCGCCGCCAGTACCACCAGGAGAACGACTTCATCATCAACGCAAAGATGCGCGCGGCCCAGCGCCAGTGGCTCATCCCCATCCTCTGCATCGGCGAGACCGCCCAGCAGCGCGACGAGGGCCAGGAGAACGGCGTCGTGATCGGCCAGCTCGAGAACGCGCTCGACGGCCTGGAGTTCGCCACCGCCCGCGAGCTCGTCATCGCCTACGAACCCGTCTGGTCGATCGGCACGGGACGCACCGCCACCGCCGAGGACGCCCAGGCAATGTGCAGCCTGATCCGCACCTGGCTTCAGGACCGCATGCCCGCCGTGGCGGACAAGGTCCGCATCCTCTACGGCGGCAGCATGAAGCCGTCCAACTCGAACGAGCTGCTCGCCCAGCCCGACATCAACGGCGGCCTCATCGGCGGCGCAAGCCTGGAGCTGGACGACCTGCTCGCCATTCACGCGAGCGCCTCGTGAGCGGCGCGCACGCCGCCCACACCGGCGACGTACTGACCGGCCTCCGCAAGGGCACCGCCGCCGCCGGAGCGCAGGCGCTGCTGGTCACCAGCCCGCCCAACGTAAGGTACCTGACCGGGTTCAGCTCGCCCGAGGATGGCCGCGTCCTGATCACGCCCGACACCGCCCTCCTGCTGACCGACTTCCGCTACGACGTGCAGGCGGCCGATGAGTCGGTCCTGCCGGTCCGGATCGTGACGAGCTGGCTGGACGAGCTGGAGGCGGTTGTCGGCGACGGCGCCCTCGCGATCGAGGCGGACCACGCCACAGTCGCGCTGCAGCGCCAGCTCGAACAGCGCCTCGGAACCGCGACGGTGCCGCTCGAGGCCATCCTGCGCGACCGGCGCATGACCAAGGCGCCCTTCGAGGTCGACCTGCTGCGCGAGGCAGCCCGGTTGACCGACCTCGCCTTCGCCCACATCGTCGGCTTCATCCGGCCCGGCCTGCGCGAGCTGGACGTGGCCCTGGAGCTCGAGCGCGTGATGCGCGACGGCGGGGCGGAAGGATCAGGCTTCGACATCATCGTGGCCGGCGGCCCGCGCAGCGCGATGCCGCACGGAGTCGCATCGGACCGCGTCCTGCAGTCGGGCGACCTGGTCACGATGGACTTCGGCGCGCGCTACCGCGGCTATCACGCCGACATGACGCGGGCCGTCGCGCTCGGAGAAATCGAGCCGAAACTGCGCGGGCTCCACGACGCCGCGCTGGAGGCACTGGAAACGGCCGTCGCCGCGCTCGCGCCGGGCAAGTCCTGCGCCGAGATCGATGCGGTCGCCCGTGCCGTGCTGAAACGCCACGGGCTCGATCAGTACTTCACGCACTCGCTGGGCCACGGGACCGGCCTGCACATCCACGAGGAACCCCGCCTCTCCGGACGTTCCGAGCAGGTGCTTGAACCGGGCATGATCGTCACCGTCGAGCCCGGTGTGTACCTCAACGGTTACGGCGGAGTGAGGATCGAGGAACTCTGCCTCATAACGGACGACGGCTTCGAGCTGCTGTCGCGCTCGCCGCGCGGCTTCACGCAGGTCTGAGCGCTACTGGCCGCGCGTGAACGCCACCGCGGCGTCCAGCAGACGGCCGACCTGCACAGCCGTGGCCGCCTCACAGTAGATCCTAAGGACGGGCTCCGTACCGCTGGCCCGGAACAGCAGCCAGGAGCCGTCGGTGAAGTTGAGCTTGACGCCGTCCAGCCGCTCGATGCTGAGCACGCCGTGACCCGCGAACTGTGTCCGCGGTCCCTCCAGCGCGGCCATCAGCCGGTCCTTCAGCGCCGTGTCGCCCAGCTGCAGGTCCACCCGGTCGTACGCGTGGGTGATGCCGGCCAGCTCCTCGGCCCCGCGGAACAGTTCGGCAAGACCCTTGCCGGAGGCCAGCACGGCCTCGAGCAGAAGCAGGGTGTTGAGGATGCCGTCGCGCTCCGGGATGTGGCCCTGCACGCCTATCCCGCCCGACTCCTCGCCTCCGATCAGGACGTCGCCCTCCAGCATCGCCTGCACGATGTGCTTGAAACCGACCGGCGTCTCGGTGACGCTGAGTCCCAGCCGGGCCGCCAGGCGTTCGATCACGCGGGAGACGGTGAACGTCTTGACCACGCGACCGCCCAGGCCCCGGCCATGCAGGTGCTGAAGCAGCACCGCAAAGATCTGGTGCGAGTTGAAGAAGCTGCCGTCCGGCAGGACGACGCCCAGCCTGTCGCCGTCACCGTCGGTCGCGCTCACGAACAGCGGTCCGTGCTCCCACGCCACCTCGCGCGCCGCCTGCAGGTTCTGCTCGATCGGCTCGGGATTGACGCCGTAGAAGAGCGGGTCCGGATGGCTGCGGAACTCGGCGACCTGGATCCGGAAACCGCGCCGCTCCGCGTAGTCCCTGAGCCAGCCGGCCGCCGCGCCACCCATGGCGTCATGCACCACCAGGCCGGCCCGGGAGGTCGGCAGGCTCAGGTCGAGCAGGCGGTCCAGCGCGTCGTAGTAGTCCTCCCTGACGTCGAACGCCTCGGGCTCCGGCCCGCCCCACCTGACGTCGCCCGGGCCGGTGTGCGCGACCCGGCCGGCCACGCTGCGGTAGGTCGCGTCAGTGGCGCTGCCGCCGTAGCCTCCCTTCAGCTTGAACCCCTGGTACCTGGCCGGGTTGTGCGAGGCGGTGAGCATCACCCCGCCGTCCGCGCCGTACTCGCGCGTTGCGAGCGACAGCGCGGGCGTGGGCAGGTACGAGGTGCTGAGCGCGACCCTGAGCCCGTTGGCGCCCAGCACGTCGGCAACCAGCGCGGCGAACTCGGGACCCAGGAAGCGCGTGTCGTGGCCCACCAGCACGAACCGTGCGCCCGCATCCTTCATGTGGTCGGCGTAACCCTGGGCGGCCCGTGCGAGGTTGTCGAACGTGAAGCGGTCCGCGATGATGTCGCGCCATCCGTCGGTACCAAACTGAAGCTCGTCCTTCGGCATCGACCGATACTACTACGGCGCTGTACACTCGGGCTCATGCCAATCGTCCTCAAGTACGGCGGGAACGCCATGACCGATCCCGCCCGGCGGGCCGGGGTGACCCGGGCAATAGGCACGGGCGCTGCGGAGGGCCTCCAGCCGGTGGTCGTGCACGGCGGGGGCCCTTTCATCGGTCACGCACTCGACGAGGCCGGCCTCGAGCACCGGTTCGTGCGGGGGCTGCGCGTCACGACCGACGAGAGCATCGTGCTGGTCGAACGCACGCTGACGCTGCTGGGCAAGGAGCTCGCCTCGCAGATCGGCGCCGCCATCGGCCTGACCGGCCGGGACGCGGGCCTCCTGGGCGCCGCAAGCTTCGACCCCGAACTCGGGCGCGTCGGCCGCATGACCTCGGTGAACGCCGCCCTGCTGCACGCGCTGCTGGCAGCAGGCATGACTCCCGTGATCGGCAGCCTGGCGCTTGACCCGGACGGCAGGCCCCTCAACATCAACGCCGACGACGTCGCGGGCGCGGTGGCCGCCAGCCTGGGCGCACCCGTCTACTTCCTCACGAACGTGTCCGGCGTACTCAGCGATCCCTCACGTCCGGAGTCGGTTGTCAGGCGCCTCTCGCGCCGTGAGGCACATGAGTGGATCGCGGACGGCCGCATCTCCGGCGGCATGATCCCCAAGGTCGAAGGGGCGCTCGCCGCTCTTGAAGGCGGCGCACCGGCGGCGATCATCGCCGACGGCGAGTCCGGCGCAGCCGTCCTGAGCGCGTTGAGGGGCGAGTCCGGTACGGCGCTGGTACCGGAGTGAACCTGACGCAGCCATGCAGGCCGGCCTGACCGGATCCACTGAAGGCCCTCATGAGTGCCGCATGAGCCTTAACAGTGCTCACAGCCGGTATTCACAAGACCGGAAAACATTTGATAGACTTGCTATCAATGCCCGCCCCCAGACTTGCGTTACTCCTCGCCGCCCTGCTTACCGTAAGCCTCTCGACCGCCAACGAGATCATCGTGCAGCCCCAGGAGACCCTCTGGACGCTCGCACGCAGGCACGGCACAACGGTTGAAGAGCTGATGCAGGCCAACGCGCTGCCCGACAACAACCTCCGCGCCGGAATGACACTGGTACTGCCAGAAGGCGCGTCCCCCGACGCTGTCGACTCCCCTCCTGCCGCAACTGCTCCCGCTCCCGAGGCCGCTCCCGCAGCGGCGCCGGCGCCGGCGGTCGTCAGCAGTACCGTGGTCGCGGATCCGATTCCGACCCACACGGTGCAGCCCGGCGAAAGCCTCTACGGCATCGCGACGCAGTACGGCATGGAACTGGTCGACCTGCTGGGCATCAACGGCCTGCGCTCAGACACCATCAACCCGGGCCAGATCCTGAAGGTGGCCGGCCAGTCCAGCGGTCCGCACGTCGTGATCATCCAGCCGGGCGAGTCGCTGAACAGCATCGCCGAGCGCCACGGCCTCACCCCGCGCCAGCTGGCCTCGGCCAACGAGGTCGGCTTGCACACCGCACTCAACGCCGGCCATCCCCTGATCATCCCTGACGCCTCGTACGTGCCCGAGGCCCTCGCCGACGCCGGCGAAGGCGGCATGGGTGGCGCTGCCGGACCGGTCATCACGGTCCAGCCCGGCGACAACCTCTGGAGCCTCGCACGTGCGCACGGCACCACCATCGAAGAGCTGCGCAGCATGAACGGGCTTGACAGCGACTCACTCAGGGCCGGTCAGACCTTGCGTCTGCTGCCGGGCAACGTTGCGACTCCCGGCCTGGCTGACACCACACAGACAAGCAGTGCGGACATGGTGTGGCCGGCAGCCGGCATCATCACGTCGCGCTTCGGGTACCGCACCCTCCGTATCGGCGGATCCAACATGCACTACGGCCTCGACCTCGACGGCCACGTCGGTGATCCGTTCTACTCCGCCACGGCGGGCGTCGTCACTTTCAGCGGCTGGCGCGGCGGATACGGCAACCTCATCATCATCGAGGCCGACAGCGTCGAGTACTACTACGCACACGCATCCTCGCTCGAAGTTGCTGTCGGCACGTCCGTGCAGGCCGGCCAGCTGATCGGCCGCATCGGCACGACAGGTAACGTCACCGGCGCCCACCTGCATTTCGAGGTCCGGGTCAACGGCACGCCGGTTGATCCCCTGCCGATCCTCGAAGCCCGCGCCGGACAGCGCTGAGGCCGAACCGGCCGGCTGATCCGGAGGCGTCCGCTTGCAGATCGTAGCGATAGGCGACATTCACGCCCAGGAGTTCAAGTTCTGGCGCATCCTGCGTGAGACCGGACTGTCAGACCGGAACCGCAAGCCGACAGAGCGCGCGCTCTCGGGCGGCGTCCGCGTCGTCCTGCTCGGAGACCTGGTCCATGCCAAGAGCCGCGAGCGCTACTCCGAGCTCATCGGCGTGAGCGAATACGACGAGTACGATCCGGAACACCTGCGCCGCGCCGAGACCGTCCAGGAACGTTTCCTGCGGGAGGTCAAGGAGTTCCAGGACCAGCTGCCCGCCGGCACGATGGTGATCCTGATGGGCAACCACGACTTCAACGCCGTCACGGAACAGGGGCCGCTGCGGACCGACGACGTCACCCACCTCGAGTGGAAGGAGTCCGCCAGCCTGCCCGAGGACCTGTTCGACTGGATCAGCAGCTGGCAGCGGGAGTACACGTTCGAGGAGATCCACTTCGCGCACGTGGGACCGCGTCCGGAACACAACACGTACGACCAGGACTTCTATCTGGAGAACCGCCGACGCTGGCTGCAGCAGGACAAGGACTTCCTGTCCGACACGCCCTGGCGCCTGGGCGTGTACGGCCACACGCCCGTGCGCGGCGGCCTCAACCTGGCCTCGCAGGGCCGGGCGATACTGCTGGACAACAACGGCTTCAGGGACGAGTACTCGTACCTGCTGATCGATACCGACGAGGACGGCTACCGGATGCGCCTGCAGGGCCTGTACTTCGACGAGTACGTCCCCCGCTGAGCACCGCCCACCTGTGCCGATATCGGGCCACGTGTCCCAGGTTTCGGCCACTTACGCCAGGTTGATCCCGTGCATCTCTCAGCCCCTTACAGCTCCGTGCTGTCCGAGTCCACGGGCAGCATCCTCACTGTGTTGGCAGGCACAACGCGGCTACTACGTCCCGGCCATTACCTCGCTGAGACGGTGTTGAGAGGGTTCAGTCGACGGACACGGTCGCGTAATCCGGCGCGAAGATCGCCCACACGCGCATGTTGCTGAAGCCGATCTGCTCACCCTCGGTATCGAGGAACATCACGCCTGCCTGCGAGTTGGGATCGATCCGCCAGCTGCCTTCCAGCAGGCGTCCATTCATGAACAGCTGAGCCGAGCCGCCCTCGAGCGGGATGTAGAGCCGGCCAACGTCATCAAGCACGCGGGCGCTGATGTCGGCCACTAGCACGGCGTCAACCATCACGTTGGTGCCCGAGGCACCGTCGGTCGCCTGGCTGCCGTTGCGCTGCCAGCGGTACTGGTCCTGGCCCGCGATCCACTGGAAACCGGTCGTGTAGCTGCCGCTGAACGTGACCGACACGCGGCTCGCTGGCGGTGCAGCGTCTGACAGCTGGACCACGCGTGCGCTCACCTGGCGCGACCTGTCCAGGTTGAGGCTGTTGATCGCACTGCGCAGCTGTCCCCCCTGGGCGAACAGGTTGTACGGGGCGCTGCGTTCAGCGAGACGCTGGAACTGCGCGGGGCCGGGGCTGAATGCGTTGACGGTGCTGATGTTCTGCCCGGCCAGCATCGCCAGAGCTTCGGGCGACCCACCGTCGTGAACCAGGACGCCGTCGAAGCCCTGCGCGAGGCTGACCAGGTACGGCCGTGCGCTGCGGATGGGGCCGACCTGGCCGGCGTCGCCCGCGGAGTAGAAGGCTACGAGCCTCGTGATCCTGTCCTCGACCGGCATCTCGGCAACGAAGCGGGCGGCGCTCAGGCCGGACTGCGGGTAGGCCGGGTTGGCGTTGTCAATCACGACGGCCAGCGGGCGGTTACGGGTCTCCTGTGCCAGCGGGCCAAGGCTCAGCAGCGGCACGCCAGTCGGGTCGTCCACGCCGTCCGGCCCGGCCGCCGCGCCCAGCCCGTCATCACCCAGGGGGTCCTCGCGCGTCTGTCCGGCGACGTCGGCGTTGCCGCCCTCGAGCATGTTCTCCTCGCGGTTGCTCGGCGTCGAAGCCGGCCCGGCTTCGACCGCACCGATCATGGGCGAGCCGGGAGTGAGCTGCTCGCCCTCGTCGGCCTGGAACAGCGGTTCCGCTGCCGGCACGGTCGTGGGCACCTCAACGGTCGCGGGATCATCCGGCGGGCTGGTCGTGGTCACGTCGGCCTCGATGCCGGGCAGCTCGTCGCCCTCCAATGCGCCCGTCGCCGGGGTGTCGGATTCGCCCAGGGCAGCCTCGGCCTCGGGCGCGCTGGCCGGTTCGGGCTCGGCCCCGGGCTCAGGCTCCGGCTCCGGCTCGGCCACCGGCTCCACCTCGGGCTCGGGCTCAGGCTCCGGTTCGGCCACGGGCTCGGGCTCGGGCTCAGGTTCGGGCTCAACGACCGGTTCCGGCTCAGGTTCGGGCTCAGCGACCGGCTCGGGCTCAGGCTCCGGCTCCGGCTCGGCCACCGGCTCCACCTCGGGCTCGGGCTC
>CAZBVI010000031.1:0-18270 GCA_964495325.1 uncultured bacterium | reverse complement strand
AGGCAGCCCGGGCAGCAGACACAGCACGCGCCCGCAAGGCGGAGCGGATCGAGAGCCTCGAGGCCCGCCTGGGCGAGGTGTCGAGCCGGCTCGACACTGGCGAACCGAACGTCGATACCGCCACAGCCGAGGAACACGCGCAGCGCCTGGCAGCCGGGCAGGCGGCCGCCGAGGCGACAGTGAACGAACTGCGCACACGACTCGAGGCCGCCCAGCACGAGCACGCGACCGCGGCCGCGCAGCTCGAGGCGCAGGAGGCCGCCGCGGCCAGGCTCCGCAGCGCGGTGGCCGCAAGGAGGGGCTTCGCACAGGGCCCGCGTGCGGCGCTCAGCGCCGGGCTGCCGGGCGTGTTCGGTGCGGTAGCGGACCTGATCGGTGCCGATGACCGCCTGGCAGCGGCTGTCTCGGCCGCCCTCGGCCGCCGCTCGGAGTACGTCGTCGCCGACACCGCCGAGACCGCCCGCACGGTGATCGAGCACGTCCGGCAGGAGGGCGGGTTCGTCACCGTCCTGCCCCTGGACCTGCTCAGCGCGCCCGAACCGCACCTGCGCGAACACATCAGGAACGCTGCGGGCGTGCACGGCCTGCTGATCGACATGGTCGAGTTCGAGCCCGCGTACGCAACCCTGTTCAGGCAGCTGCTCGGCTCCACCGTGCTGGTAGGGGCGCTGGACGACGCCGTCGCCATCGCCAGGCAGCAGCGCGACCGCCCTCGCATGGTCACCCTGACCGGCGAGACGCTCGAGAGCGGGGGCTCGATGAGCGGCGGGCGCAGCGGAGGGCCGACCACCGCGTTCGGCCTGGCGCGCGACCTGGCCGAAGCCGAAGCGGCCGCCGCAGGCTCCAGCGCCCGCGCCACCCAGGCCAGGCAGGCCCTGCTGGAACTGCAGGAGCGGACGCGGGCTGCCATGGAGTCCCTGCGCGCCGCCTCCGAGGCGAGCACGCAGGCGAGCAGGCGGCTGGCCGAGAGCCGGGAGGCCAGCGCCGCTCACCAGGGCCTGCAGGCAGACCTGAGGCAACAGCACGACCGCCTGCTGCACGAACTTCAGGAGGCCCGAAGCGCGAAGGTGCCCGACGCCGTGCCCGAAGCCGTCATGAGCGAAGCCATCAGCGCGCGCGCCGCGAGGCTGGTCGAGTCCGAGGCGGCAGCAACGGCGCTCCAGGAGGCGACCGCCGCAGCAGCCGCCGCCAGGCAGGCCCACGCGGTGTTCCTGGAACGCTTCGCACGCCACCGCGAGGCCAGGGAACGCTTCGAGGCCGACCAGCGCCGCCTCAGCGACCGGCGCGCGGAACGCGAGCAGCTCAATCTCGAGGCGGAGGCCATCGAGGCGGAGCGTGCGGGCCTGGTCCAGGAACTGGCCGCCCTCAAGGAGAGCGAGCCCGGCCCCCTCGACGAGCTCAGGAAGAGGGTAGAGGATGCCGGCCTGGAGCTGCGCGTGGCCGAGCAGAAGATCCGGGCGGCGCGCGGCGAGGCCGCCGGGCAGGGCGAAGCACTGGAACGCGTGCGCCTGACCGCCGCACGCCGCGAGACCATGCTGCAGACGACAACCGAGGAGCTCGAGTCGTTTCCCCCCGGGCTCACCGCCCTGACCACGGGAGAACGCACGATGCGGAGCAGGCTGTCGGAGGTCACCGCCGCGATCTCACGCCTGGGTCCGGTCAACCACCGCGCGGCCGCCGAACTCGAGTCGGAGCGCCTGCGGGCCCACCAGCTGGCCGCGGACCTGCTCGACGCCCAGCAGGCGACCGACGAGCTCTCGGCCAGCCTCGAGCTGGTGGACCGCGAAGCCACGGAGCGCACTGAGGCCGCCATCACCGCGATGCGAGCAGGGTTCAGCGAGCATGTGAAGATCCTGTTCGGCGGGGATGCCGCCAGCGACATCGACGTCGAACACGAGGACGGCCGCCCCGTCGGCCTGGTCATAAGGCTCAGGCCTCCCGGGAAGCACACCACGCAGCTGAACCTGCTCTCGGTCGGGGAACGCACGATGGGCGCGCTGGCGTTCCTGTTCTCCCTCATGCACGGCGAGGACGGCGGCCTGCCGGTCGCGGTCCTGGACGAGGTCGACGCGCCGCTCGACGAGGCCAACATCACGCGCTTCACCGGTTTCGTCGAACGCCTGGCCCGGCACGGGACGCAGTTCCTGCTGATCAGCCACCAGAAGACGACCTTCAACGTCGCAGACACTATGTGGGGCGTGACCAGCGACGGCGGGGTCAGCAGCGTCTTCAGCATCAGGAGGGACGACTCGCCTCCCGAGTTAACATCGGAACGGGTGCAATCATGAACCATGCCGAGATCGACCGCCTGATCACCCGCCACCGGGACCTGAGCGTCTGCCGCACGGACATCGAGTCCGCAGCTGTCCTGCTCAGGGACGCTCTGAATGGTGGCGGCATGCTCCTCGCCTGCGGCGCAGGCGCAGCTGCCTCGCTCGCCGAGCACGTCGTCACGACCCTGATGACGGCCGTGTCGCGCGCCAGGCCCGTGACCGACGCGATGCGCAGGGAACTGGAGGACCGCTACGGCAGTCCGGGCGCCGACCTGGCAGCCGGCCTCCAGGCCGCGCTCCCCGCCATCGCGCTCAGCAGCAACTCGAGCCTCGTTGGCGCAGTGGCCGCGGACATGGTCCTGGCCCAGCAGGTCTACGGCTACGGACGCAAGGGAGACGCGCTCGTCGCCCTGTGCCCCGAGGGCGCCACGGAATCCGTGCTCAACGCCCTGCGGGTCGCCCGTGCCCTCGGCGTCGCCACCGTCTGCCTGGCCCCGCGGGACACCGATGCCCTGACGGATCACAGCGACTGCGTGATCCGCGTGCCGCGTGTCACCGCGACCGAAGTGACCGAACTGCACCTGCCCGTCTGGCACGCGCTTTGCGTGACCCTCGAGCAGGAATTCTTCATCTGACCGGGAGAGCACACCGATGCCAATTCCACGACCGATCGCCGTTCAGCTCTACACCCTCAGGGACAGGCTGGCCGACGACTTCGAAGGTACGATTCGGGAGGTGGCCAGGCTTGGGTACGACGGCGTGGAGCCCTTCACCATGCCGGGCGTCAGCGCGCACGAGCAGGCCGAGGTCATCCGCAGGCACGGTCTCCAGGTACCCTCGGCCCACCTGCCGCTGCCCACCGGTGCGGACCGGGAGGCGACCATCGAAGCGGCCCGGGCCCTGGGCGTGAAGACGGTCGTCTCGGGCCTGGGCCCCGAGTCCTTCCAGGATCACCAGGCAACCACCCGCTCGATCGGGCAGTTCAACGAGGCCGCGGCGGCTGCCCGCGAGGCCGGCTTCGGTTTCGCGATCCACAACCACTGGTGGGAGTTCGAGGGGCAGCCGCCGGCCTGGCGGCGGATGCTCGAAGAGCTCCATCCTGACATCGGCTTCGAGATCGACACGTACTGGGTCGCGGCCGCCGGCACGGATCCGGTCTCGGTCCTGCGCGAGCTCGGCGAGCGGGTCGGGCTCGTGCACATGAAGGACGGCAGCGCCAGGCGAGGCGACCCGATGACCGCGCTCGGACAGGGCAGTCTCGACATCGGCGCCATCGCGGCGGCCGCGGAACACGCCCGCTGGCTCATAGTCGAACTCGACGAGTGCGCTACCGACATGCTCACCGCGGTAGCCGACAGCCTCGCTTTCCTCCGGGGCGTCGAGTCGGAGCGGGTGGCAGACCTTTGAACGGCAGGCCGGGCGTCGGCCTGATCGGCTCCGGTAACATCGCACCCGAATACCTGAGGACGCTTACCGGCTCCGCGAGCGTCGCGGTGAAGGCCGTTTCTGACATGGATCCGGATCGCGCCGCCGCCACGGCCGCGCTGTTCGGGCTCGAGGCGGCACGTCCCGAGGAGCTGCTCGCCCGCCCCGACGTGGACATCATCGTGAACCTGACGGTGCCCGCCGCACATGCCCAGGTGAGTCGCGCGGCGCTGGTCGCCGGCAAGCACGTGCACAGCGAGAAGCCGATCGCGACCACGCGCGGCGACGCCCTGGACCTGCTCCGCCTGGCCCGCGCAGCCGGGCTGCTGATCACCTGCGGTCCCGACACGTTCATGGGGGCCGCGGGGCTCAGGGCAAGGACGCTGCTCGCGGCCGGCGCGATCGGCAAAGTCGTGGGCGCGAGCGCGACCTTCGCGGGCTCGGGCCCGGAGTCGTGGCACCCGAACCCCGACTTCTTCTTCGCTCCGGGCGCCGGTCCGCTCCTTGACATGGGCCCCTATTACGTCACGCACCTGGTGAAGCTGCTCGGGCCCGTGGCCCGCGTGAGCGGCCTGGCGCGCGCCAGCCGGAGTGAACGCAGGCCGACGGCCGGACCAAACGCCGGCCGCGCCATCCCGGTGAGCACCCCGACCCACGTGACCGCTCTGCTCGAGTTCGAGTCCGGTCCGGTGGTCACGCTCACCTGCAGCTTCGACATGGCCGGCAGCACCCAGCCGCACATCGAGCTTTACGGTGAATCCGGCAGCATGACCCTGCCCGACCCGAACCGCTTCGGAGGCAGCCTCAGCCACATCCGATCGGGCGAGCCGGCCTGGACGGAGGAGGCCTGTGAGCAGCCGCCCGAGGTTGCGCGCGGCGTGGCGGTGATCGACCTGGCCGAATGCATCGTCTCGGGCGACGAGCCCGCCGCCAGCGGATCCGACGCTCTGCACGTTCTTGACATCCTGCTCTGCATCCTCGAGTCCGCGGCGTCCGGCCAGCACGTCACTCCCTCGGCCCGCCCGTGAACGAGCCCGTCTGGTCGGCAGGAGTGGAACAGGTGACGCTGCCCCGCCTGGAGGACGACCTGAGCGCCGAGGTGTGCGTCGTCGGACTCGGCGGCTCCGGCCTCAGCGCCGTTACCCGGCTGCTGGAGCTCGGAGCCGACGTGATCGGGATCGACGCCGGCGCGGTCGCCGGCGGGGCCGCGGGGCGCAACGGCGGACTGCTGCTCGGCGGCACGGCCGCCTTCCACCACGACGCGGTCGCCAGCCTTGGTGCCGAGGTTGCCGGGGCCTGGTACCGCGCCACGCTCAGCGAGGTCGACCGCATGCTGGAGGAGACCCCCGAGGCCGCCCGCCGGACCGGCTCCCTGCGCATCGCAACCGACGAGTCCGAGGCACCTGACTGCGACGCCCAGCTCGCCGCCATGCGCCAGGCGGGACTGCCGGCCGAGCCGTACGCGGGAGCGGAGGGGCGCGGCCTGCACTTCCCTCTGGATGCCGTTTACAACCCGCTGCACCGCTGCACCCTCCTGGCCGGCCGCGCCGTGGCGGGCGGAGCGCGCCTGTTCGCGTTCAGTCCCGTCACGCACGTCCGTGCCGGCATGGTCCGCACGGCCCGGGGCAGCGTGAGCTGCAGCCGCGTGATCGTCGCCGTCGACGGCCTGCTGGCGAGGCTCCTGCCCGAGTTCGAGGGCGACGTCAGGCCGTTGCGCCTGCAGATGCTCGCGACGGGGCCGCTCGCCCCGCGCTGGCCCATGCCCGTGTACGCCCGGCACGGCTTCGAGTACTGGCAGCAGCTGCAGGACGGCCGCGTCGCACTCGGCGGCTTCCGCGACAGGGGAGGCGACGCGGAGTGGACGGAGGACGCGACGCCGGACAGCGCCGTCCAGAACCTGCTCACCGACTTCCTCCGTGAGACGCTCGGCGTGCTCGAACCCGTCACCCACAGATGGGCCGCGACCGTCGGCTACCGGCAGGCGATCCTGCCGGTGCATGAGGAAGCCCGTCCTGGTGTGTTCGCGCTGGGCGGATACAACGGGACGGGCAACGTGATCGGATCGATGCTGGGCCGGCGGGCCGCCGACTGGGCGGTTACTCGGGGATGATCAGGCTCATCCCGGCGTAGATCAGGTTCGGGTTGTCCCCGATCAGCTGCTCGTTCGCGCTGAGCACGTCGGGCCACCTGTTGCCGTTGCGGTAGAAGTAGGCGGCGATCGATGACAGTGAGTCACCGGCCTGCACCGTATACAGCCCCCTTGCACCCGTGAGTCGTGCGACCTCGCCCTGGGCACCCTCAAGCTCAGTCCTGAGCGCCTGCATCGTGGACTGCTGCTCGCTGCTCAGCTGGGCGGACTCCGCGCGCAGCGCCTCGTACTGCTCGCTGATCTCGCTCACACGCGCCCGTGCGTCCGCGACGTCTTCCTCAAGCGTCCGGTTGGCTGCCTCAAGCTCGGACCGCACCCTTTCCAGTCCGGCGACCTCTTCCAGCAACCCGTCGCGCTCGCCTTCGAGGCCCGCGTTCAGGCTGACGAGTTCCTCGTTCTCGCTTTCGGCCGCGTCAAGTCGCGCAGCGAGGTCGTCGCGCGACGTCTCGAGGCTGGCGATCTGGTCCATGCGGTCGAGCAGGTCATCCGAGAGCTCGCCGATGCTGGCCAGCGCTTCCTCGCGCGCCTGCTCGAGCTCCGCGACCTGGGTGGTGAGCGAGCCGATGCTGTCAAGGGCCTCGGCGTTCTGATCCTCGAGCGCGCTGACCTGCGCCGTCAGACCGGAAACCTGCGCCTCGCTGTCGGCCAGCGCGGTCGTGGCCGTTGCAAGTTCTTCCTGCAGGCCGGTCACGCGCGCTTCCGCCGCGGCCGCCTCCGCGGTTGCCTGCTCCACTGCAGCCTCACTGGCCTGCAGGTCCTCGTTCACCTGGTCGAGCTGAGCCTGGAGGGCGTCCCGGTCTTCCTCGCCTGCCGCCAGGCGCGACTCTAGATCGGTCCGCAGACTGGCGGCTTCGTCGAGCTGCTCCCTGGCCTGATCGAGCTGGGTGTTCGCCTGCGCGAGCTCCTCCTCGACAGACCCGAGCTGCACGGTCAGGTCGCTCACCTGCTGTTCCGTTTCCGTCAGGAGCGCCGCAGCGGCCCCGAGCTCAGCCACCTCGGCTTCAAGGTCGACTGCCGCGTCCTCGTCGGCGGCCGCCAGCCCTGCCTCCGCCTGGGCGGACTCAAGTTCGGTGCGAGCCGCCGCAAGTTCGGCATCGAGCTCGCTGAGGCGCACTGCGGACGCCTCCAGTTCGGCCAGCCCCGCGTCGCGCGCCTCAAGCGCGGCCTCCAGCTGCTCTTCCAGGCCGGCGGCCTGAGAAGTGAGCTCGCTGACCAGGTCTTCCTGGGCGGCAGAGGCCTCCTGAAGCTCGGCGAGCGCCGCGTCGCGCCCGGCCAGCTCGGCCTGCAGCTCTTCGATCTCCTCGTTCAGCGAACCGACGGTCAGCTCTCGCTCCTGAAGTTCGGCGGCCAGCTCCTCGACCTCTTCGGCCAGTTCCGTCGACGCCTGGCCTTCGAGCGCGACGCTCATCACCGCCCGCGCGGTCAGCTCGTCCACCTGGGCCTGCAGCTGGCTCCGTTCATCCTGCAGGGCGCTCAGCTGGCCGGCGAGTTCCTCGACCGCCGTCACCGCGTCCGCATCATCGTCCACGGCCGTGCCCAGCGAGACCTCCAGCTGACTGAGCACCGCAGCAGCCTCCTGCTCGGCGATGCTCAGCCGTTCGATCTCGGCCTCGAGCTGCTCGCGTTCGCCCAACTGCTCGTCGAGCTCGCTGCGCACCCGAGCCGCGGTTTCGCGTTCGGCCTCCAGCAGCTCCATGGCCTCGGCGAGCGCAGAATCTGCCTCGGCCTGGCGCGCCTCGGCCTGTGCCTGCTGTTCCTCCAGCTGAGACCTGAGCTCGTCGATCTCGGCCGTGACCGCATCGACGCTGCGCGCCTCGTCCTCGAGCTCGGCAAGCTGCAGGCGCAGCTCTTCGAGGTCGTCCGTGGCTGCTTCAAGCTCGCTGGCGCGCTCGGCAAGGAGTGCGTCCAGCTCGTCAGCCGCCCCGGCCCTCTCGGCGAGCTCGCCCGTCAGGGCCGACACCTGACCCTGCAGGGCACCGAGCTCGCTCTCGAGGTCCCGTTCGCGCTGGCTCGGGCCGCACGCGACCAGGACCACCAGCAAGAGTGTTACCGCCGCCGAAACTCCAATGATCCTCATTCAGTCAACCTCCGGTCCAGATGGTCCGCAACATGAAACTTGAGTCCTGTATGTGAGTTTACCACTGCAGCACGTGCCGCCCCGCGCAGGCATACACTGGTTCATGGAAAACCTCGCACCAGCCAGCCTGCTCGGCCTCACGTTCGTGTCCGATCCGCAGCTGTCAGTTGACGGCGAGCGCGCCCTTGCCGTGGTCACGCGGATCAATCCGGGGAAGGACGCGGAGGGCGATTTCGAAGCGCCGTCGTACGAGTCGCGCCTGGAGCTGTTCGCGCTCGACGGCGCGGATCCGGTTCCGTTCACTGCAGGCACGAAGGACAGCTCGCCCCGCTTCAGCCCGGACGGCCGCTTCGTGGCCTTCCTGTCGAGGCGCGGGCAGGACGACGCCGCACAGCTCTACCTGATGCCGACCACCGGCGGGGAGGCCCAGCCGCTGACCAGCCTCAAGGCGGGCGTGGGCAGCTTCGCCTGGCGGCCCGACTCCGCCGCCATCGCCTTCGTGTCCCGGGGTGACTGGCAGGATGAGGCGAGCCGCAAGGGCAGCGGCAGGGTCTTCTCGCGCATCCGCTACCGCGCCGATGGCGAGGGCTTCCTGCCCGGCTTCAGGCCCGACGTGTACGAGGTTGACCTGGATTCGCGCGAGCCCAGGGTGCTCTTCAGGCCGTCCGGCAGCGTGGGTCAGATCGCCTGGTCGCCCGACGGTTCGTACCTGTACTACACCGCTGCGCAGTCTCGCACGGGCGAGGAGGACTGGTACTCGGCCCTCTGGCGCTACGACGCAGCCGCCGGCCGCTCTGCGGTACTGGTTGACGAGCGGCACCATGTCAGGGGCTTCTCGCTCAGTCCCGACGGCACCCGGGCAGCGTTCCAGGCACCCGCCGACCCGGACAACCTGGCCAGCGCCACCGGCCTCTGGCTCTGGCGCGAGGGCGCTGCTCCGCGCCTGATCACAGGCGGACTCGAAGTATCAGTCAGCGCGGCGGGAGACAGCCGCTACGGTCACCACCCGGACCTGCCCTGCTGGACCGACGACGGCTCGGCCCTGCTGGTCCTGGTCAACGCGGCCGGCCGCAGCCTGCTGCACTCGCTGGACCCGGCCACAGGGGAGACCACGCCACTCGTCTCAGGTGACCGCGTGGTGAGCGGCTTCGCTGCCCGCGCCGGCCGGGTCGTGTTCACCGCCGAGAAGCCCGTGCAGCCCGCGGAGCTCTTCGCGCTGGACGACTCGGGCGAACGGCGCCTGAGCGGGCTCAACACCGCCTTCACCGAAAGCCACGACCTCCGGTCGCCGGAGACGCACGCGGGCCCGCCCGAGTTCTGGGTCCTGCGCCCCCGCAAGCCGCGTTCCGACAACGCGCTGGTCCTGCAGGTGCACGGGGGCCCACACACGAACTACGGTTACGGCTTCATGTTCGAGTTCCAGCTGATGGCTGCCCGTGGTTATACCGTCGTCTACGGAAACCCGCGCGGCAGCAGCAGCTACGGTACCGACTACGCCAGCAGCATGCTCGGCAGTTACGGAACGATCGACGCGGACGATGTACTCGCTACCGCCCGCGCGGCCCGTGCGGCACACGTTGACTCTGACGCCCCGATGCACCTGACCGGCGGCAGCTACGGCGGGTTCATGACCAACTGGCTCGTCGCCCGGACCGGCGGGTTCCGCAGCGCGGTGACGCAGCGGAGCATCTGCAACTTCGTCAGCTTCTACGGCACGTCCGACATCGGCTACCGCTTCTCGGAGTACGAGGTGGGCGGCAACGCCTGGGACGACACGGCCCGCCTGTGGGACCAGAGCCCACTCAAGTACGTACGCCAGGTCGAGACCCCTGTGCTGATCATTCATTCCGAACAGGACCTGCGCTGCCCGATGGAGCAGGCGGAGCAGTGGTTCACGGCGCTGAAACGCATCGGCAAGGCGGAGGCGCGCCTGGTCAGGTTCCCTGACGAGAACCACGAACTGTCGCGCAGCGGCAGGCCAGACCGCCGTATCCAGAGGCTCGAAGAGATCATCAGCTGGTTCGAACGGCACCCGTGAGTCAGGGCCTACAGGCCCGCGAAGTACTCCCGCAGCGCCTGCACCGGGATCGGTGACCCCCCGCCGGCCTCCCGCGCATGCAGCCACGGCTTTTCCGTCACGATCGCCTCGCTCAGCCGGAAGTGGTTCTTGCCGCCGTAGAACTTGACGATGCCCGAGAGCGTCTGCCTGGCGCTCTCGCTCAGGTTCGTGTCCTGCCCGCCGATGACGCTGGTTACCGCAAAGTTATCCCTCAACAGGGAATCGACAGCCTCGATCCTGACGCCGGCCTCAGTCGCGATGATGGCATCCGCGAACAGCGGTTCACCGTCCCAGACCAGGTGCCAGCCCTGCGCGTAGTAAAGCAGGTCCTGCATCTTCAGCCACGACATCGACCTGGGAACCAGCGCAAGGAACGCCGCGGCGTCGAGCGCCG
The DNA here is from genome assembly GCA_964495325.1 of uncultured bacterium. Taxonomy (GTDB): domain Bacteria; phylum Deinococcota; class Deinococci; order Deinococcales; family Trueperaceae; genus CAZBVI01. The sequence goes on along the minus strand of CAZBVI010000031.1, from coordinate 7,893 downwards.
ACGGCACTGCCCTGCCGCCCTGGCCGACACGAACCCGCCGGACCCCGGTCTCGTGCCGGCGTCTCCTTACGTCCGTGTCGACCTGTCCCGACCCCGCACTGCCGCCCGCGGGCACATAGGACCCGAGCTTATGTATTGACATGCCACCCCCAGCCGTTCGCACCAATACTATGTACGGTAGTGCGAGCTAACGGAATGCTAACAGATATCGCCGTGTGTTTGGCTGCCAGCCTTACTATTGCCGGCCTGTACTCAATACCAGTCCACCTCGTGCGAAACCAGCCTGGGGCCGTCGTATACGAATCGTGCGGAGAACACCCCCGGCCTGGACAGCCAGGGGATGAAGATGCGGTCGCCCTCCCAAAGGTTGAGCCCGAGCAGCCTGTCGTCATCGATCCAGTGCAGTTCGCCCTCGTCCGAGTCGATGAGATCGCCCTCGGTATCAGTTATCGTATATACGAACACATACCAGTCGTTGGTTCCGTCGAAGGTAGGGAAGGTGATCATGCCGTTCAGCCTGGCCTTGAGCGCATGCAGGCCCGACTCCTCCAGCACCTCGCGGCGCATGCACTGTTCCGGTGACTCGCCCGGCTCGAACTTGCCCCCGAGGCCGTTGTACTTGCCTTCGTGGTAATCGTCCTTCTTGCGGTTGCGCAGCAGCATCAACGTACGCCCGTGCTTGCGCACGTAGCAGAGGGTGGCCAGCCTCAGGCCGGCGGCGCGCTCAGCCACGGCGGCGCAGCGCCTCCCTGAGCGCCCGCCTGTCGCCGCGTGCGTAGTGCCGGGCCATGTCGAGCGTCTCGTGCCGCAGATGATCCTGCACCAGGTCGATCCGACCGGTCTCGCGCAGCATCCACGTCGCGGCGGAGTGCCGCAGCCCGTGCACCTTCTTGAAAGGCACGCCGGCCTCGGTGCAGATGCGCTGCAGGCGCCGGTACAGCCCGGAGGGGCTGCGCCGCACGGTCAGCACGAAGCGGCTCGGGCTGGTGGGCGAGAGCGGCTCCGCCTGCTGCGCCAGGAGCGTCCGGAACTGCATCTCCAGCGCGCGGTGCAGCGACGGGCTGAGCACCACCGACGCGGTCTTGCCGCCCTTGCCGTTCACCACGAGGAGCTCGCTCAGGTCCCAGTGCACTGACTTCCACTCGAGCGCAAGCATCTCGCTGATCCGCAGCCCCGCGTGTGCACCCAGCATCAGCATCAGCCTGTCGTCCGCGTCGCCCTCGGCATCAACCCAGGCGAGCAGCTGCCCGAGTTCGCGCTCGCTGTAGTGCGCGCTGGCCAGGTCCTTCTCGATCCGGCTCTGCAGCTTGCCGACGCTGACGTCCTCGAACGGGTTGGCGCCGGTGAACACCTGCGTCCATGCCAACGCCTTGTACATGAGCTTCGCCGCGGAGATCTTTATCGCGATCGTCGCCTCCGCGTAGCGCCCGTCGGCGTTGCGGGGTCGCCCGCCCGCGTGCGCCTCCTCGGCGGGCACGTGCCTGATCTGCTCCGCCGCCTGCAGCGGCCCGGTGTGGCCCGTGCGCAGGTCCTCGATGTAGTTCGCGGCCGCGTCCTCGTGCGGCCGCAGCAGGTTCTCGTGCCCCCACATGAGCAGCAGCTCGCGCACGCCGCGCTCGTACTGCTTCAGCGTGTTCGGACTCAGGTTCGAGCCCTTGCGGCCCTTGCGGCTCAGGTACGCCGCCGTGATGGCCCAGAGGGCATCGGCATCCCGCTCGTTGACCGCCTGGGCGGCCAGCAGCTTGCGTTCATCGGCAGGCATGCCGGCAATCAAGCGGTTACGCGCGATGCCGGGAGCGCTGCTGCGGACGAGTTCCATGCGCTTGCTCATGATCCCCAGCCTAGCAGCCAAACATCACACCGTCAATATAATTTACCTTTAATTGTGTGGACTGTTCCGGGCCTTTGCCCGTTGGCTTTTGACTTTTGGCTCCTGGCTTCTGCTTCAGCTCAGCGGGTCAGCAGCTGCTCCGCGAGCTCGACGCCCAGGAACTGCACGGCCTCGATGCCATCGACGGACCTGGGCGCCTCGGCATGCAGGGTGAGCGTGAACGTGATCGATTCTCCATCGCTCGACGCCGCCAGCGCGACGTAGCCGTAGATGCCGTCCTGCCTGAGCACCAGGGTCTGGCCGGCGGCCAGGTCAGAGACGGACTCGAGGAAGTCGCTCAGGGCGACCACGAACTGGACGATCTGCTGGGGCGTGAAAACGTTGACGCCCAGCACGAGGTGCTCCTCGCCATCGGCCTGGACCTCGAAGCGGAAGCGAGGGACGCTGCTGCCGGCGGGGTCAAGCTGGAGGTCGCCCGCGGCCTTCGCGCCGGCTGGCTGGACGGGTACGTCGATCGCGGCGAGCGACGGCTGCAGCAGCATCACGGCTGCGAGAAACGCACTGCCCCACCTGCTGAAACGCCTCATGCCCATGCCCTCCACAAGCCGATGTTATCACATCTTGTGGGCCATGTGTCAGTTACACACGATGCTCAGTTGAGTTCATCGATCGTCAGGCGGAAGCTGGGGATGAACTCCTCCATGAACACGGCCACCTCGGGCACGTTCAGCTGGAACAGCGAGCGCCAAACCTGCTGCTCCGCCCGGGCGAACTCGAGGTTGCCCGCCTTGGCCTCCTCGATGCACTTGAGGTAAGCGCAGATGCGGTCCGCCGCCCTGACCAGCTGATGGGCATCCGCCTCGGCCGGGTCCTCGAAGAACAGCGTCCGGTAGCTGGGCTCCATGTCCGCGGGCAGCATGTCCAGCAGGCGCTGCTTGGCCACCAGCTTCAGGTTGTCGAACGCCTCCTTGATCTGGGGGTTGAAGTACTTGATGGGCGTAGGCAGGTCGCTGGTGATTACCTCCTCGGCGTCGTGATACACGCCCAGGAGCGCGACCCGGGCCGGATCCAGCTGGCCTCCGAAGCGCTCGTTGCGGATGACGGCCAGCGCGTGGGCGACCATCGAGACCTGCAGGCTGTGTTCCTGGATGTTCTCGGTTCTGGTGTTCCGCATCAGGCCCCAGCGGCGGATGAACTTCATGCGTGCCAGGTAGGCAAAGAAATGACTCATCTCCGCACACCTTATCAGTATGAAAGTTGCCATTGACGGCTCCGTGCTGCTGTCGTAGCCTGCTGTGCAGGAGGCAAATCGTGAAGCCCTTTCCCCGCCTGACCCGCCTGTCCTGGCTGTCTGCAGCAGCCGCCATCCTGCTGCTCGTGGCGGCCTGCGCACCACAGGCGGCCAACGTCTACAACACGGTGATGCCCCAGATCTTCTCGATCAGGTCACAGGGCGGCTCACTCTTCATCCAGGGCCGCTACCTGGGCAGTGGCCAGGGATCGATCGAGGCCGGCAACTACGTCCTCATCGGAGCCAACGCCCTCGCGGAAGGTGGCATGGTCTACCCCGCCGTATCGTGGACCAACTCGCGGATCGAAGTACCGGTACCCGCGGCACAGAACCTGGGTCACGTCTTCGTGTACGTCGACGGCGTTCCCAGCAACGGACTCCCCGTCAACCGACAGTGATTGATCCGGACTGACAAGTAGTAGACTTGGCGGTCATGAGGCCCCAAGCCGTCAAAGGCACACATGACATCCTTTCTGATCAGGCCCCGCTCTGGCGCCTGATCGAGGAAACCGTAAGACGAACCCTGGAACGGGCTGGAGCACAGGAGCTCCGCACACCGGTCTTCGAGCACAGCGAAGTGTTCACGAAGGCCGCTGGCGAGAGCTCGGACCTCATGGTTCAGAAAGAGATGTATACGCTGACCGACCGTGGCGAGCGCCAGCTGACGCTGCGGCCCGAGTTCACGCCCGGCACGCTCAGGGCCTACATCCAGCACGGCATGCACACGCTCCCCAGCCCCGTCCGCCTCTGGAGCATGGGTCCGGTTTTCCGCGCCGAGAACGTCCAGCGCGGCCGCTACCGGCAGTTCCACCAGGTGAACTTCGAGGTGCTCGGATCGGACAGTGCCGTCATCGACGCCGAGACGATCAGCCTGCTTTACGACACGCTCGCCAACCTCGGGCTCAAGGGCCTCAGCGTCCGGCTGGGCAGCGTCGGAGACCCGCAGGACCGTCAGGCCTACAACGCGTACCTGCGGGATCAGCTCGAACCGCTGGCGGGCAGGCTGAGCGCTACGAGCCAGGAACGGCTCCGGCTCAACCCCATGCGGCTGCTGGACGCGAAGGACCCGGGCGACCAGGAGCTGCTGGCGGGTCTCAAGCGCCCGCTCGACTTCCTGAACGATGATGCCAGGGCCCACTTCGACCGGGTCGCCGCGCACCTGGAGGCATGGCAGATCCCCTTCGACCTCGACCCGGCGATCGTGCGTGGCCTCGACTACTACAGGCGCACGGCTTTCGAGGTGCACCACCCGGGCATCGGCGCCCAGTCCGCCTTGAGCGGGGGCGGCAGGTACGACGGCCTGGTCGAGAACCTCGGCGGTCCCGCAACGCCCGCGATCGGCTGGGCGTTCGGGGTCGAACGCGTGCTCGACGCGATGGCAGTCGATGGCATCACGGGCCCCTCACGCGCGGCCCCCAGCATCCACCTCGTGCCGCTGGACGAAGACGGCATCGCCGAGGTGGCCACCATGGCGCGGCGGCTGCGCCAGGACGTAAGCGCCAGCTACACCCCGGTGCGCCGCAACCCCGGCAAGGGACTGCGCGACGCGGACCGGTCCGGCGCGACCTACGCGGGCCTGCGTGGGGACCGCGAGCGCGAGGACCGGGTCTGGCAGGTCAGGCACCTGGAAAGCGGCGTCCAGCACGCGGTGCCCGAAGGCGACCTGCCGTCCTGGCTGGCTGCCACCGAGGCGACTTCATGAACCGCAGCCACATGTGCGGGACACTTGGAGCGGACGATGCCGGCAGCACAGTGACCCTGCAGGGCTGGGTGAACCGGCGCAGGGACCTGGGAGGCCTCATCTTCCTGGATCTTCGCGACCGCACAGGCCTCGTCCAGGTCGTGGTCGAGCCGGACAACGAGGCCGCGTTCAGGGCCGCGGAAGCCTGCCGCAGCGAGTTCGTGCTCGAGGTGACCGGCACGGTCCGCATGCGGCCCGAGCAGCAACAGACGACGAGCAGCATCGAGGTGCTGGCCACGACCGTCCTCACGCTGTCCGCGGCGCGCACTCCCCCGTTCCAGCTGGACGGCAGCACCGACGCGGGCGAGGTCAGCGAGGACCTGCGCCTGCGCTACCGCTACCTGGACCTGCGCAGGCCCGCGGCGATGAGCCCGATCCTGCTCCGGCACCGCGTCACCAAGGCGATCTGGGATCACCTCGACGAGCGCGGCTTCATCCAGGTCGAGACCCCCCTCCTGACCCTTTCGACGCCCGAGGGCGCCAGGGACTTCATCGTCCCGTCGCGCCTGACCCCGGGCAGCTTCTACGCCCTCCCCCAGTCACCCCAGCTCTTCAAGCAGCTGCTGATGGTGGGGGGTGTCGACCGGTACTTCCAGATCGCCCGCTGCTTCCGTGACGAGGATCTCCGAAGCGACCGGCAGCCGGACTTCACGCAGCTGGATCTGGAGATGAGCTTCGTGGAACAGGACGACATCCTTGCCGTCAGCGAGGGCCTGCTGGCCGCCGTGTCGGAAGCCGCGACCGGGCGCAGCGTCTCGGTGCCGTTCCCCCGCATCACGTACCGGGACGCGATGAACCGCTACGGCAGCGACAAGCCCGACACCAGCTTCGGCCTCGAACTGGGCGACGTGACCGACGTGTTCCGCGACAGCGCCTTCAGGGCTTTCAGCAGCGTCGTCAAGGCTGGTGGCAGCAGCAAGGCCCTGCGCATACCCGAGGCCGACGCCGCGCGCATCAGCCGCAAGGTGATCCAGGAGCTCGAGGACCACGCGAAGCAGCACGGCGCAGGCGGCCTGGCGTGGCTGCGCCGCTCCGGCGAAGGCTTCACCGGGCCCATCGCGAAGTTCCTGGAGGCCGAGCGCGGGGCCCTGACGGAGCTCGCCCCGGACGAGGGCGACCTGCTGCTGTTCGTCACGGCCGACTGGAGCACCGCCTGCACCGCGCTCGGCGCGGTCCGGCTGCGCGTCGGCGAAATCCTGGGCCTGCGTGACGCCGATGCCTTCGCGGTGCTGTGGGTCACTGACTTTCCCCTGCTGGACAAGGCCGAGGACGGCTGGACCTACATGCACCACCCGTTCACGATGCCTGTCGAGGAAGACCTGCCGCTGCTCGACTCGGATCCCGGCAGCGTCCGCGCGCGTGCCTACGACCTGGTCCTGAACGGCGTCGAGATCGGCGGCGGCAGCATCCGCATCCACCGCAACGACGTCCAGGAGCGCATGTTCTCGCTCCTCGGCTTCACCCCCGAGGAGGCATCCGAGCGCTTCGGCTTCTTCCTGGAGGCGCTGCGCTACGGCACGCCGCCCCACGGCGGCATCGCCTGGGGACTGGACCGGCTCGTCATGCTGCTCGCCGGTGCCAGGAGCCTGCGGGACACGATCGCGTTCCCCAAGAACCAGCGCGGCGCAGACCCGCTTACCGGCGCGCCCGGGAGCGTGGACCCCGCCCAGCTGGAAGAGCTGGGCATACAGCTCGTGGAGGCGGACTGATGCTGCCCCTCGTAATCCTCGACCTGGACGGCACCATCATCGGCGCTGACGGCCAGGTGCAGCAGTGCGTCTGGCAGGCGATCGAAAAGCTGCAGGCCGCCGGCGTGAAGCTGTGCGTCTGCACCGGCCGGCCCGGCGCGGGCATCGCCATGAAGATCGCCGAGCGGATCGGCCCGCGCAACCCGCACATCTTCCACCACGGCGCACTGGTCACCTACATCAACGGCGATACCGTCCAGGTGGCCGCCATCCGCGAGTCCACGGCGGCGACGCTGGTGCGCCAGGCCCGGGACCTGGGCCTGATCCTCGAGATATACACTCCGTCCGGCCTGTACGTCGAACGCAACACGCCGCTCACCGAGCGGCACGCCCGGCTGATCGGCATGACGCCGGTCGTGCGCGACCTGCGAAGCGTCATCGAGGACGAGCCGGTCGTGCGCGCCCAGTGGCTCGTGCCCATCTCGGACCGCGAGCTGATCGAGTCCCTGCCGGTAGAGGACGCCGAGATGACGTTCGCAACCTCGCCCGGCATGCCCGACACCGCGTTCATAAGCGCCACCAGGCGCGGCATCGACAAGGGCAGCGGCGTCAGGCAGCTGACCGACTCGCTGCGCATCAACCCGCTCGACGTGATGGCGATCGGCGACAGCGAAGGCGACATCCCCATGCTGGATGCCGTCGGCCACCCGGTCGTGATGGGCGACGCGCCGCTTGGCGTGCGCGAGCGCTACGGCACGGTAGCCGGCAGCATCACAAACTGCGGTGTCGTTCCCGCGCTCGAGGAGGCGCTCACCATCGAGGCGGACGGATCCCGGGAAACGCGCTAGACTCGACTTGATGAAAGCAACCACAATCTCTGAACTTCCAGGCCTGGCGGGCAGCCGGGTGGAACTGAGCGGCTGGCTGACCGGCCTGCGTTCCAGCGGCAAGATCGCCTTCCTGCAACTGCGTGACGGCACCGGCTTCGTCCAGGGCATCCTGGTGAGAAGCAACGTGAGTGACGAAACCTGGGAGCTGGCCCGCTCGCTCAGCCAGGAGAGCAGCGTCCGCGTGAGCGGCCTGGTCCGCGAGGATTCCCGCAGCTCGTTCGGCTTCGAGGTCGAGCTGGACGGAGTCGAACTCATCCATGCCGCGGTGGACTACCCGATCACCCCCAAGGAGCACGGCGTCGACTTCCTCATGGACAGGCGGCACCTGTACCTGCGCCACCGGGCGCCGTGGGCGCTCATGCGCATCCGCGACGAGCTTGCGCGTGCGATCAACGACTTCCTCGGCGACAGGGGCTTCATCCGCTTCGACGCGCCGTTCTTCATGCCGACCG
>CAZBVI010000030.1:0-21603 GCA_964495325.1 uncultured bacterium | reverse complement strand
CCGCCACAAGCTTGTGGCGGGCACCAACTACTTAGTCGAGAGTAGGCTTATGGCAGGTTGAATGTCGTACCGTTAACGCTTTCGACTTCAACGGTCGGAGCGCTATTGTCACCACCAACAGTGCAGGAAGCAACGATGTTACCGGGATCACTGACAGTATAGGAGCCGGCAGTGTACCCAGCAGTGCAATCGCCGTCGACGAGGTCATTGTCTACGTCGTCAGCAATGTGGGCGAACGCGGCAGTGTATACGTTCTGTGCGTATGCCTGTGCAGCGCGCTCGTTCGCACTGTTCCTGGCATTCATCAGGTTAGGAATGAGCACTGCAGCGAGAATACCGATGATGGCGATGACGATGAGAAGCTCGATCAGGGTGAAACCTTTGTTGCTCCGGTTGTTGCGCATTATGCGCTCCTTTCGATTCCGGGTGCCCGATTATGGGATTGAATGATGGGCGGGCGCCCGCTTGATATTGCCTGCGATGTGATCATCGCTGAGGTAAAGATACATAGCTGCGTCTTACAGAGTTCTTACAGGTTGAGTAGTGTGAGAATTCTCATACCCTTGCGCTTCACCGACTCTATTCTTCCGCTCTTCGCTAAGTGGAAGCTGACCGGCGTCAGTGGCGGGGCTACGACGGTGAGGGCTGGGCGGTTGCGATCCTGGACAGCGGCGTGGACTCGGGGCACATGTTCTTCGAGGACCGGTCAATCGGGAACGAGATCGACGGGTACGGCCACCGGGTCGTGGCAGAGGCATGCTTCGGCCAGAACGTTCCTGACTTCATGGTGTCGCAGTGTGCGGATGGCCTGCCGACAGTCATCGGCCCTGGCGCCGGTCAAGCGTGCACCGGATCGGGAGACTGTTCTCACGGCACGCACGTGGCAGGCATCGCTGCCGGCTTCAATCATGATTCGGAACTTGCGGGTGTCGCCCCAGCCGCTGATATCGTGGCAGTCCAGGTGTTTGGACGAATTGATGATCCGGGTACCTGCTCGCCACGCAACACGCCCTGTCTGACCGCCTACGATTCCGAGCTGCTGGCTGCGCTCGAGTTCGTTTACCTGCTGGACCAGCGGTCAATACCTGCCTATTCGGAGCTGGACACGCGAATCGCGGTCGTCAACATGAGTCTCGGTGGCGGCCAATACGGAGCGCCCTGCGACTACAGCCCGCTGAAGCCGGTCATTGACCTGCTGCGCTCGGCCGGCATCGCCACGGTGATCTCCTCGGGCAACAATTCGTACACAACCAGCGTCGGTTCGCCAGGCTGTATCTCAAGTGCCGTCACCGTCGGATCCACTGATGACGGAAGCGATGGATCCCCAGATTTCTCTTTGCCGACAACTGTTGACGCCGGCTCGTCCTTTTCGAACAGCAGTCCGGATGTGCAGCTGCTTGCACCTGGCCGGTGGATCAACTCGGCGGTGGTGGGTGACGGAACGTACGCGAACTACAGTGGAACGTCGATGGCTGCCCCGCAAGTCACGGGGGCCTTCGCCCTGTTGCGGCATGCCCGGGAAGCCTGGTCCGTCTCCGAGGTGCTGGCGGCGCTTGTCGATACCGGCGTCGCCATAACTGATGGGCGTGCGGGTGCGGACGGCCGGGTCTTGCCCCGGATAGACCTGGCGGCCGCGATCGAGTCCGATCCCGGCCTACCGACCAGCCCCAGCCTTCGGAACAGCACATTCACAGTCGACCCGATGCGGGTTATTCCTGACGGAACAAGTTTCGCCACCGTGACGGTCGGCTTGCGAAATGACCTTTCCGACCTTGTACACGTGCCGGACGCGGCACTCGAGATCACTGCCAGTCGGGGTGTACTTACTGTCCCGGTCGACAATGGCGACGGGACCTGGAGCGCCTTGATTTCCAGCGATACCGTTGGCAGGTCTGTCATCACCGCCACGCTGGACGGCGAGCCGCTGTCGCAGTAACTCAACATGGTATTCACGTATCCCGATCCAGTACCCGGGAGCCGCTTCCAGCTGTGGAACCAGCCATCCAATGAGCACAGTGGTCTTCTCAGTGCCTGGAGTGAAGCAGTCCGCGACGGACTGTTCATCGCTTCAGACTTTACGGTCCTTCATCCGCTGGAGCTGCAGTTCATTGAGACCCCTGGATTCGAGTACGGTGCCTCACTCTGGACCGCCACGCGCATCGACTGGTGGATATTCGCAGACGACGATGAATTCCCCGCCGGACAACCAACGGATGATGAGGACACCTCACTCTGGACGTTCAGCTCGCCTCTCTTCGTTGCCGGCGTCGGCAGCCCGCAGGGCACGATATTGCTGGATCTCGAGGCTGCTGATGCAGGCCCGCCCGTACTGGAACCCGGCCGTTACTGGCTGATGGTCATGCCGACCTTTCCCCCCGAGGAGTATCCGGATGCCTGGGCGAGGTTCTACTCCACAGAGGTAGAGGGCCTTACCGCGGCGGGGTACTGGCCCGCAGGAAATATGCCCTCCTGGATCAGGATTGGAGGCGACTTTGCGCTCAGTCTGTATGGTGCCTAACGATTACGATTTCAGCGCTAGCTCCATCACGGTCACGCCCGACACGTTGGTAGCCGATGGTGTTTCCACAGCACAGATCGAGGTTCGACTCAGGACGGCAGCGGACACGGACTTCACCGAGAGCGCGGGACCACTCACAATCAACGCAAGCCGCGGCACGATCGGCCCGGTCACCGACCATGGCGACGGTACATACTCCGCCACATACACCGCCGGACACATCGCCGCAGACGCGCTCATCACCGCAAGCCTGTCGAGCAGACCCGTTGGCAGCGGGGCGGTCGTCAGCCTGACGTTCGGGGTTGATCCCGAGCCTGAGCCTGAACCCGAACCAGAATCAGAACCGGATCCGGAACCAGACCCCGAACCGGAACCCGAACCAGACCCGGAGCCGGAACCGGATCCAGACCCCGAACCCGAACCCGAGCCTGATCCCGACCCTGAGCCGACTGGCGCCGCCCTCGCAGTCAGCGGCACGGCCGGTCCGAACGTGACGGTCGAACCCGGCGAGGAACAGGTGTTCCTGCTTAGCGCGCTGGCCGGCGTGCCGGCCGACAGCGCCGCGGTCACCGTCACCGGCATCACGCTCAGTGTGACGGACCTGCTCGATGCCGATGCCGTCGGTGCGTTCGATGGCACTGGCCTGGCAAGTGTCGATGCGTACCTTGACGCGGATCGCAGCGGCATCCCCGCAGCCTTGCTTGGCAGCTCTGCGGCATTGACGGCTGACGGACTTGTCACCATCGCGTTTGCCGAGCCCTTCACCGTGGGGGCCGGCGTAGAGGCCGCGTTCATCGTTACCGTGTCTGTTGCCGGCAGTGCGGGTACTGCGGCCATCACGTTGGTTCTGGCTGGCCTGCTTGCCATGCCGCTTGCCTTGCTTGCGACCTCACGCGGCCGCCGCCGCTGGCAGCTCGGGGCGATCGGCCTGAGCCTGCTCCTGTTGTTCGTGGCGTGCAGTGGCGGCGAGTCCGAAGCTCCCGAGCCGCGTGAGTTCGCCTATGGCTCGGCCCTGACCGCCGTGTCAGCAAGTTCGGGAGACTTCACCGTCCGTATCGATGGCCTGCCCATCCAGGGAGCGGAGATGCGCTTCTCGCTTCCGCTGGAGTGAAGCGGAATAGGTTTGCGGACTTGGTGCGCCAGCTCGCTCAGAGGCGCACCAAGTCCTGCCCGCGGCGGTTCCTTTGTGCGCTCTGGGTGGTTAAGGCGCGCCCAGCAGTCAGTTCCGGATGCGTCGTCCGAAACAGAATCAAGTGGCCGGCATGCCACTAAGTGTCCTGGCCAGCTGCTCGACGCGCTGGGCCGCCTCAGTGTCCGGAGTCCAGTCATCCTGGAACAACAGAGCCTGCGTTGGACTCTGGCCACCAAGAGCCGTCCTGGGCCGATCGAACCAGCGACGGACGCCATGCTCGTTGTACGTTCCGGTCAGATAGCCGATCGCCACGGCCAACCAGTGCAGCCGGTCGGTCACCACGTCCGGCGGCCTTCGTTCACCTCGTACGTATCTCTGGATGCTGCTTATCGATATGACCAGGAGTCGGGCCAGTTGCTCTTCACTGAAGTAGTCGAGAAGGGCTCGTGCCTCTCGTTGTGGGGCGGGATTCTCGCCCAAGGCAGTGTAAAGTCCCCTGAGTCCGGTAATCAGCTGTTCTTCGGCTCTCGGCTGGTCAGCCAGTGCGCGGCGGATGAGGTGGGTACTGCCTGATGCGATTGCCTGCGCGTCGACAGCATCGAGAAGTGTGTGGAGTCGTCCTGTCAATGCCTCACCCGGGCGTCCAGCGGGGAAACCCATGGCCTGTCCGCGGTGCAGGGCGAGCATTGCAGCTGATGTCGCCTCACCGTCAACGTCAGGAGCAATGTCGGGGCGCGTGCGGCCCTCGGCCATATCCCATTATGCATCCGACCTTGCACCGGGTCATGAGGTCGCAGGCACATGGTCCACTCACCTGGAGCACTCGAGCGCAAGGTCGATGTCGAGCTCGGCGAGTGCCTCTGTTGTGATCGAGAGCTCGTATGCACCGCCACTGCCGTCAAGCCGAATCAGCAGCGGCCCGGAAAGCTCGAGCAGGGCCTCCATCGCAGCGCGGCTGGTTCCGAACTCAAGCCCGCCTGACAGAAGTGCCTCCACCCCGCTCGCGCTGGTATTGGATTCCGGGTGGAGCTCCGTGCCGTCCGGGAACACGAGGCTGAGTGCTGCGTCCGCACCGGCCTCTACGAAGAGTCCTCGCAGCGTGTCGGTGAGCACCGTCGTGGCGAGAGACAGCACGAACTGGCCCGCGCGCCGCGCGAGACTCAGCAGGAACGGTTGCGAATCGCCAGTACGCACAGACTGGACGCATGCGCGCTCGGACTCGGCCACCGAACCGTTGCCGGTGCCGGTGGAAGGCGCACACCCGGCCAGCAGCAAGCTCGCGACCAGCAGCCACACGAACAGCAGACGTGTCACGGAGCCGCGCTTTCGGATCTTCACGGCGTCATTCCCCGTCAGCTGCTGCCTCCAGTGCAGCGATGTCGATCTTCCGCATCTTGAACATCGCCTGCCGGGCGCGCTCGGCCCTTTCCGGATCGGGATCTGCGATCAGCTTGGCGAGGGCGGTCGGGTTGATTTGCCATGACACGCCGAAGCGGTCCTTGAGCCACCCGCACATGGACTCCTCGCCGCCGCCTTCGAGCAGCCGTTTCCAGTAGTGGTCGACCTGTTCCTGGTTGTCGCAGGTCACCATAAACGAAACGGCTTCAGTGAAGCTGAAGTGCGGGCCACCGTCGAAGGCGTTGAAGCGTTGGCCGCCCAGCTCGAACGCCACTCCGGGCCAATCGCCTTGGAGCAGCTTCCCGTCCGGGAAGATCGACACGTAGAACTCCGCGGCCTCGCGGGCGCCGGACTCGAACATCAGGAAGGGTGTAACTTGCTGGACCATCTTGGGCTCCTCTCGCAGGTCGCGATCGAACTTACCATTGGGCACATGAAGGACAGTAAGAGGCTGGGGGTAATATAGCCTGATGCACGCCAGGTGGGCTTGTGCCTTGGCTGTGCGATGCTCGATCGGTGCCAGGAGTCGCGTGTCATAGCGGGTGAGTCGCGCGAGCTTGTCCGCGTCCGGCCGGTCGTTCTTGCGGGTTGAACCGTCGATGAGGCGTACCTTGCGTGCGTTCGCCACGATCTCTTCATGCCCGGCTTCCTTGAGTGTCCGACTGATCCACGCGGAGTGAGTACCGACCTCCAGCGTGACCGCTGCTGGGCTCTTGCTACTGATTGCGCTAAAGTGTTGTATGGCCGCTCTCCTTCCAGGGCTACCAAGCCCAGTTCGAACACCTGTGGCAGACCCGATCATCAGCTCAGGCTGAAATCAGGGTACTGCGAGTTCGGGGCGGGCGGCCTCTTCATCCCATCTGTGATGCCGGCGCAGGCACACCCGGCTGAAGGCGCACACTGTCAGCCCGGGAGGTAGTGATCATGACCCACGACGACAGGTGTCGGCCCGGTATCGCACCGGACCGCGCAGCGAACCGGCCCCCCGAAGACCTGGACCGCGCCGCGATGGCGGGCGAGGATCGCAGGGAGTACCTGCCGCGGGAGTATCAGGACGTGCCCGAACCCCTCGACAATGGCAGCAAGTCCAGCCTCGGCAGCAGGACCGATCCGACGGCGAGCACGAACCGCCATGCCGGCCTCCGCGCACGCCGCCGGACGAGATCCCGAACAACCGTGAGGGATAGGTTGTTGCGGCCGGAACTGAGACCGGCCGCACCGACAACTCTGGAAGGCCCGAGCCTCTTGAAAACCGTGACCCTGTCCGCTTGATGTCTGGGCTATGCGAGTTTCTGCTGCGGGTTTCGCTGGCCAGCAGGCAGGTAGTAGGCGTTCTTTGGCGGCGACAGAACTGCAAACGCTCAGGCGACTTCCTGGATACGCATCTCGACGTGCAGGCCGGCAGCTGAGGCCATGTTCACGAGCGTGTCTAGGCCGAAGAGGTTGATCTTTCCACGCACGAGATCCGAGATGCGGGGCTGAGTCACTCCCAAGCGCCGCGCGGCTTCAGCCTGTGTCCACCCTTCAGAGCGAATGTGCTTCTCGAGTGCCATCATCAGGGCCGAGCGCAGACGCATGTTTTCAACTTCATCTTGCTTGTCTTCAATAGCATCCCAGACCGAATCGAACGCATGGCTGCTCATTGTCTCAGCTCCTTCCGCAGTTGCCTGTAGCGATTCGTGGCAACCGCCAGATTACGCCCAGCCGTTTGCTCCGTCTTTTTCTGAAAGCAATGCAACACGTAAACCGCGTCCGGCAGACTAGCGATATAGATGACCCGGAACGCACCTGAGCCATCTTGAAGTCGCACCTCCTGAACGCCGGGCCCGATGGTCGAAGTCGGCTTCCAATCGGTAGGCAGATGACCATGCTGGACTCGGTCAAGCTGATAGCCGGCGTTCCGCCGTACTGAGATGGGAAATGCACGCAGTTCGTCCAAGGAGTTGCCCAAGAATGACAGTGGCTTGACCACCTGTCAAGTATATACAAAAACTTGTATGGCAGGTGGAAATGGACTAACTCGCGGCTGGTGCCTCCAGGCCCTTGGCATGGGCCGCTGCGCATCACCAGGAAAGGGAATTGGACTTGGAATATGACCACCGGCAAAGTACCCGTCGATGTGCCGAGGCTTCGATGCGAGACGCCGCAGCCTCCCGCCTGGTCGCGCTGTCGGCGTCAAGAGACGGCAATGCAGTCACGCGCGACCTGAAGACACGGAGCATGTCCAGGCATGCCCATCCATCCCGACGCTGAGCTACGCGCCCTTGATCCCACCGAAAGCAGCGAAGGGTCCGTTCTTGTGCAGCACCTCCACGTACTGGAAGCCGACCCGGCGCAGCAGGTCGAGCTGGAACCCGAGCGGCTTCGGTGAATCCTCTTTCTCGATGTAGGCGAACACGTGGTCGCGGTATGCGTCGTCACGAAGCCCGCTCAGGTACTCGCCGTAGCGGGTCCAGATCACGTCCTGCAGTGCCGCTGATTCGTGCTGCACGAGGTCGCTGATCCAGAACGAACCGCCGGGCCTGAGCGACCGGTAAAGCTTGGTGAAGACCTGCTCCCACTCGGTGTCCGTGCGCAGGTGGTGAAGGGTGGCCGCCGCGACGACGATGTCGTAGGTTTCCTCCTCCAAGGTGACGCTGCGAATGTCGTCCTGGACGGTGCGAATCTTGCCGAGTGCGACATGCGCCAGCCGTTCTCGCGCCCTTTCGAGCATCGGTGCGCTCAGGTCCAGGAGGTCGACGTCAAGGCCAGGCAGGGCTTCGAGCAGCTTCAGCGTGTAGTTGCCGGCGCCGCTGCCGACGTCAAGCGATCGCGTCGCACCAGGCGTCACATTCGCCGCGGCCCGCACGATCAGGTCCAGTACGAGGGGAGCGTCGATCGTTGCGCTCTGGCCTGTTTCGAGGTTGGAGAAGCGCTCCACGTCGTTGTCGAAACGGTGTCTGATTTCCTCCGGAGTCGATTTCTGCATCGCTCCATCATGAGTGCATGGGGCCGGGAAAACAAGGCGCGATCAATCGCTGCGCCGGTTGGCCTCGTCCTCGGCCTTCATCCGCTCGCGGATGCCGCCTTCGATGGTTGTGGTGCCTGACATCGGTTCGAATATGGCGCCGCTGGTCGGGGCCATCCCATTGGCTTTCTCAACTTCCCGGTGCTGGATGTTGGCAGTTGTCCGCTCGCTCAGGTCGGGCGACAACCGGTGGATCACGAAGGAGGCGCGGGCCTTGCCGCCGACCGTCTGTTCCTCCTGCGGATTCAGGCAGGCGCGTACTATGGCTTCCACCACCAGCTCAGGATCGTCCATGGCTGCCATTCGCGGAGTGCCACCCGTGTAGTTCGCTGCGTGCGTCCACCATGGCGTGTCCACCGCCCAGGGCATGATCACACCAACATGGATGTCATCATGGCCAGCCAGGCGCAGCTCCTGGTTGAGGCCGCGACTCAGGCTCAATACGCCCGCCTTTGTGGCCGAATAGGCGGATTGGTAGGCCACCGGCACTTCGCTGTCGATCGAACCGACGTTGATGAGCGTGCCGAAGCCTTGTGTCCTGAACTGGCGAAGCGCGGCGTGAGCACCGTAGATGGTGCCCGTCAGGTTCACGTCGACCACCCTGGCCAGGTCGCGGATGGGCACGTCCCAGAAGAGCCCGAGGGCGCCGATGCCGGCGTTGTTGATCCAAACGTCGATGCGTCCGAATCGGTCGATGGCAGCCTCGGCAATCCGGGCGATGTCCTCGGGGTCGCTCACATCAGCAGGCACGGGCACGGTTTCCCCTCCGGCTGCAGCGATCTGTGACGCCAGCGCCTCGAGGGCTGCACCGCGTCTGGCAGCCAGTACGGTCTTGGCACCCTCCCCCGCCAGTTTCAGGGCGACGCCGCGGCCGAATCCGCTGCTCGCGCCGGTGATGACAACGACGGCTCCGCTCAGATCGTTCAGATGGTTGGGCATGATCCAGTTTGCTCGCATGTGGCCCCGGCGTATGCGGCGACCGCCACGGTCTCACCTGCTCACTTCAAAGAGGAACCGGCTGCATGCCCATCGAGCAGGTTCTGCGTGAACCGTTCTATATCGGCAGCCAGCTCCGGATGGGCTCGCGGGTGCGGGTCTTCCTCTCGGACCCTTTCGAGCACGGTCTCGAGCACTTCATCGATCATGCGCTCGGTGTTTGCGAGTCCCCACGACCGGCCTTCTTCGTCCAGGTGAGCACGTGTGACCTCCGAGTGGGCGTACCTCCCGGCGATCGCGAGGGCCAACTCACCGTCATTATGCTGATGGGCCTGGGGAACGATGTCATACGCGGGAGCGAGCGCCATGCTGCCGTCCTCGAAGTGAAGCATGGAGACTTTCTTCGCGTGCATGTCCAGGTTCCCGATCGCCACTGCCAGCACCACTGTCCTGAACAGAGCCTCGACATCTTGCTGCCCCGAGTACTGCAGGAGCACCCGAGCGATTCGCCACAGACTGACCTTGCCGCCAAACCGCTGACACTTCTCATCGCCGCTTGCTCCAAGCGCCTGGTTGAAGTCCTCCTGGTGCAGCCTTCCTTGTGGGGCGGAGGCGGAACGGTCGTAGCGTTCGATTACGAGCGCAGGTACGTCGGCGAACTCCTCAAGCCACGTTCGGTACGGCGTCAATCCGACGGCACGAGCCAAGCGGGCTCCGTACTCCTCATCGTAGATGACGGTGGGGAGGCTCGCAGGTGCGACTCGAGTGCCGGCTCTTTGGGTTCCCCGGGGACTTCGGGATCCCAGATTTGCAGTGCGCCGGCGACATCGCGGCCGTAGCTGCGGAGTAGGCCGATCGTGTCCCTCTCGGGCACGTTCGCTTCCTGCGCAAGTCTCGCAAGGATTCGCCCCTCAGGCAGAAGTTCCCGGAAGAAATTCTGCCGACGTCGTTTATAGGTTCGCGTAGGGACCAGAGCCAGTGGAATGGCCACTGACAGAATCGGACTGTCGAGTCCGAACCTCGTTACCGCGTCCGGCTCCAACAGAAGGTCGAAGTCCCGCCAGTCGCCTTGGAGCGTGCCGATCCGGACGCCGTAGAGTTCCAGGGTGAGCTCAGCCATGCCGTTCAGGTACGTGGACTGTTGCGGTGAGTTCGACGCCGGTTTCCTGCATCACCTTGAACAGCCGGTCCATCAGGATCGACGGCTTGCCTGCTTCGATCTCCCAGATGTAGCGCTGGGTCGTCCCCACGCGTTCCGCCAGCTCCCGCTGGGTCAACCCGTTGAGAAGGCGCGCCTGCTGCAGGATTCTGCCCAGCGACTCAACGTTAATCACATTGCCCGTGTACTCCATTGCGACCTCCCGACTACCGAATCGTAGTCATAATGGCGGACTACTGAATCGTAGTCAAGCGTGGTGACTACCAAATGGTAGTAGGGCGGCTCGCACTATTCCGCCGGGCATCAACGAGGAGATCGTGGAAGCCTTCGGGTGAGCAAGCTTCCAGTTGTATTGGGCCTTCAGGTCGTTTAGGCGCTGTAGGTACTGGCCGATCGCCGGATGTACCAGGACAAGCGCGGGAGCGATTAGCCCCGGGACCGGCTAAGGAACCCGTAACGGCGCCCCAGGTACGTTGAACCCTGAGGCAGGTGAACTCAGTGTTGAAGGGAACAGGATCCGGCCGGCGGATGGTGGAAGCAGGCAGGCGTGCCGAGGAGCAGATGCAGCACTACCTGAAGCGCGCCTTCGCGGAGGACCCGAACGTGCGTGGACTGAACGACGTACGCGTTCAGCGCTCGGGAGAGACCGCCCAGATGGACCACCTCGTGATCCACCGGTTCGGAATCGTCATCATCGAAAGCAAGAGCGTAAGCACCGCCGTGCGCGTGAACGCAAACGGCGAGTGGGAACGCAAGTTGGGTTCCGACTGGCGCGGCATGCCCTCTCCCATCCGGCAGGCCCGCAGGCAGGCCGAACTGCTCAAGCGCCTGCTGACGGATCACAAGACTGCACTCCTGGACCGGATCGTGCTGGGCATGATCCAATCCGGCTTCACGAACATGGCGCTGGACGTCGTGGTCGCCGTCTCGGACCACGGCAGCATCAGGAGGCCCCGGCCGCGTGACTACCCCGAGGTGGTCAAGGCCGACCAGGTCACTGACTGGATAAGGAAGCGCTTGGCGAAGTACCGAAAGATGACCGCGGCACTGAACCTCTCCCTGTCGGACCTGAACGAAGCACCCCGCACGTTCGGCGAACGCGAGGTCACCAGAATCGCGGCGTTCCTGCACTCGCGAGACAAGGACCCGTTCGAAACGGTCGCCGAGAAAGCCGGGCACGACGCCTTCGCCGCAACGACCGTCCCGTCAGTGAGGTGCCGGGAGTGCGACGGTGGGATCCGTTTCATCGACTACCGCCACGGCCTGCACTACCACTTCCGCTGTCGGGCTTGCGACGCGATCGAGGCGATCAAGGTCGCCTGCCCCAGGTGCGGGAAGCGCGTCCGCCTGAGTAGGAAGGGACGGGACTTCTCGATCTTATGCAATGACTGCGACGTCAGGGTGCCCTACTTCTCGGACACGCTCGACTGAGCAGGCTCGGCGTGCCACCGACCGGCGATCGCTGGCCAGTCAACTGACTCCCGCACGCAGTTTACGCGCGAGCAGCACGAACATGATGGTGTTGATCAGCACCGCCGTGGGCAACTCCGCGGTGGCGGTGCTTAGGCCCCCGACCTGCATCACATTCATCAGCGATCCGAACACCCACAAGGCGGCGACGATTATCTCGGCGATGATGGCGGTCCGATGTTGTTTCGCGTTCCGCGCGATGAGGCCGGCCGCAAGCAGCAGGATGCCGATTGAGCTTGGGATGAGCGATGTGAAGCTGGGCGCGCCCGTGCCATGCGAAATTCGGGGTACTCTTCCAGAAACTGATTCGGAGCTGCCGGAAGTTTCCGGTGTGCAGAAATCGATGCTTGCGACGCAGGCCTGGCTGTTAACATTCAGTCAGCATCAGAAAGCGCCTCCTGCCCATGAGCAGGAGGCACAACCTTGGCACCACGAGGGGGAATCGTGTGAGAAAAGTTGTACCGATCTTGGCAATCATCACCATTCTGGGGGCCTGCACGAGCACGCCCCCGCAGCCACCACCCGAGAACGAGCCCGAGGAGGCTCCAGAAGTCGAGGTTTGGACCGGCACCTCGACCAGCAGCTTTCCCGGAACGCTGAGCCTGCGCCTGGAGCTCGAGCGTGACGAAACTGGCACGCTGCTATCCGGCAAGTACCTTGCCGACGTGAGCCCCGGTACCTTGTCCGGCAGACTGGACGGCACCGAGCTGACCGCAACACTCGAAACCGGCGACGACTGCAGTTACTCACTATCCGGAACGATGACCGCCACCACGCTGGACGCGGACTTCGAGCCCGATGACTGCCCCGACGGCAGCGGCGGCACGTGGGAACTGGAGCGCACCGAATGAAGCGAAGGCTGCTGACGGCTGCAGGAGCCCTGCTCGGCACCGCCCTCCTCTGGGGCACCGCACAGATCCTGCCGGGCTTCTACATCTTCCAATCCGGCGAACCCATCCCGGCAGACGAACTGAACCACAACTTCGCACTGGTTGACTACCGTCTGAACGCAACCGACGAGAACTCGCACCAGTTGAACGACCGCGTGGACGAGCTGGCGGAGCTGGTGGCCGAGGGCGTGGTCGGCCCGGAGGGACCGCAGGGCGAGACCGGACCGGTAG
Source organism: uncultured bacterium (assembly GCA_964495325.1). Classification (GTDB taxonomy): domain Bacteria; phylum Deinococcota; class Deinococci; order Deinococcales; family Trueperaceae; genus CAZBVI01. The sequence continues at coordinate 8,862 of CAZBVI010000030.1, read as the reverse complement.
GCCCCCAGGGGACAGTCGGACCGATCGGTCCCCAAGGGGAGCAGGGAGCTGCCGGTCCGCAAGGAGACATCGGGCCTGCCGGCCCCCAGGGCGCAGCCGGACCGCAGGGTGAGCAGGGACCACAGGGCGACACCGGACCCGCCGGCCCTCAGGGCGATGCTGGGCCGCAGGGCGAACCCGGAGAACCGGGGGAACAAGGGCCAGCGGGTGCTACCGGACCTGCTGGGCCACAGGGCGAACCGGGTCAACAGGGCGTACAAGGCATACAAGGCATACAAGGCATAGAAGGACCCATGGCATACTCCTCCAGTGGCAACGAGGCAGGTGCCGTGGTTGCCCGCGACGATAAAGGCAGTTTCGAAGCCCAGGACATATCCCTGGACGGAGACCTTCGTGTCGGTGGAGACATCGTCGCAGGTACCGACGATCCTGCAGGACCTCCTGGACGGCTGGTCTTCGACCAGGAGCTGGGCGCACTCAGGTCAGGATTGGTGCAGGACAGTGATCCGATTGGAATGTACTCTGTGGCTTTCGGGTCGGATAGCGCTGCAAGCGGAACGAGTAGCGCAGCTTTTGGAAATTTCACGTGGGCAGACGGAGTCAACAGCGCAGCCTTTGGGCACAGCAGCCATGCCTCTGGTGTCAGCAGCATATCGTTTGGAACGAACACACTAGCAAGTGGTTCGTCTGCTGCGGTGTTCGGGTCCAACACCAGTGCAACCGGGGCCAACAGCGCAGCATTCGGGGCGGACACTTTCGCAAGCGAGTACGCCAGTACTGCGTTCGGAGTTTACACTCTTGCAAGCGGGTACGCCAGTGCTGCGTTCGGCAGGTACAACAATGGTGATCCCAACCACCTGTTCGTCATAGGCAACGGAGCCGATTCCACAAACAGAGCAAATGCCTTCTTCATCGACTACGCCGGCAACGCGCAACTGGCCGGTACACTATCCGCCACCAACTTCCCTCCCTCCGACGAGCGCCTCAAACAGGACATCACGCCGCTGGACACCGCGTTGGACCTGCTGGCCCTAATCCAGCCGGTCACCTACCGCTTCCGCGACTCCAATGCGGCGGATATCCACATCGGCGTGCTGGCGCAGGAGGTCGAGGCTGCCTTCCCCGAACTCGTCGGGATGCGCGACGACGGGCACCTGACCGTATCCTACGACGGCCTGGCCGCCGTAGTCCTGCAGGGCGTCAACGAGCTGCAGCGGGAAAACGAGGAGCTCCGCGCCCGGCTCGAGGCCCTGGAGGCGGCAGTGTTCCAAAACATGTAGGGTCACGAGCCGAGCCCGGGCACAAGCCTGCAAGTATGCGCCTGAAGTGCGGGCCGGTGGCGCGCCCAAGGCCGAGGCGAGCAGGAACCGGCAGGATGGCCTGCGAAAGGACGAGGCCGAACAGCAGCCGCAACAGGTCCCGAGCAACAGGCAGGGCTGAGTCATGGGTGGTCGGAGGTCTTCTCCGGCCACCTATCGGCTTGGTCCAGCTAGGGCGCTTACCCGAAGCGGACTCCGGCGACCGCATCACGCGTTCCTCGCCGTCAGCAGCTGCCTCCAGCGCAGCGCTGTCCGGAATACATGAGCATCCAGGGGGTTTGCGCCAGGAGAGAGCCGAGTCGACAGAAAGAGTTCTGGATGAGTTGCGCAGCGAGTTCCAGACGGCCGCTGGGCAGCGGTTGAAGTAAAGCTGGGCGGTGCCCAACTCCAGGCGGGGATAGAATCACTGAATGACGCTGTGGCCCAGATTGATACCGATCTCGTCGGTGAGCCTGCGTTCAGGCTTGTCCTAACGGGTACTGGGCCTGTGCTGGGGGCTGACGACGGCACGGTCACCGCTCCGCTCAGCGCATTGACACAGTGAGTCCGACCGCGGAGCCGTAGCCTGCATCACTCACCCGCGCCAGCAGTTGCTTCCTGGCCCTCGTAAGTGACCCGGTAGATCACGCCGCCGGTGTCGTCTGTGAACAGCAGCGAGCCGTCCTGCAGCACGAGGAGGCCGGCGGGCCGACCGAACTGCTCTTCCCCGTTCTCCAACAGGAATCCGGTCAGGAAGTCCTCGAACCCGGTGGGTTGCCCCTCGTCGTCGAACGTCACGCGCACCAGCTTGTAACCCACGGCAGGCTGCCTGTTCCACGAGCCGCGCATGGTGATGACGGCGTCACCCGCGAACTCGTCCGGGAACATCGTGCCGGTGTAGAACGCCAGACTGATCGGTGACGAATGCGTCTGATAGGTCACGACGGGTGCCTCGGTCAGGTTGCAGTACTCCTGAAGCGTGGCGCCGGGCGGTTCCATCGGCATGGTCAGGTCCGGCTGCTGGTCCGCGTAGCAGTACGGCCATCCGTAGTCGCTCAGTAACTCGACCCTGTTCAGCTCCTCGGGAGGGCTGTTGTGACCGTGCCAGTCGCGGCCGTGATCCATCGCCCAAAGCTCAAAGGTATCCGGGTGCCAGTCGAAGCCCATGCTGTTTCGCAGGCCGGTGGCGAAGAGCACACGGTCGCTCCCGTCCAAGTTGGCTCGCTGAATCGTGGCGTCCTGGTGGTCATTGTCGACGCAGGCGTCGCAGTTCGAGCCGACGTTGATGTAGATCATGCCGTCGGGCCCGACTCGGAGGGTGCGGCTGTAGTGCTGGCCGCCCTGGGGCATGTCATCAAACAGCATGCTCAGTTCGATTGGCTCAAGGCCGCTTGGCGCTCCCATGAACAGGCTCGTGGGAGTCGCAACATAGATGCTTCCCTCGTGGATTGTTATGCCGTGCGCGCCCTCCAGGTCACTGATGACGGTTTCCATCGCCTCGGCCTGGCCGGCCTCGTTCATGGTGAATGCGTTGACATCGCCCTCGTTCTCGAGCGTGACGAAGATCGTTCCGTCATCCGCCTGCGCGAGCATGCGGGGGCGGTCGAGCCCCTCGGCGAACACGTTCACACGGAAGCCCTCGGGCAGGACCAGGGAGGCGACCAGGTCGTCGCTCGGGGTGACGTGCGCCGGGACAAGCACGCCCACGCCGTCTTCCGGTGCTGCGGAGCGCGCGCCTGACTCCTCCTGCGCGCTGATGACTCCGCATGCGATTCGCTCGCCCGCGTTGCCAGCCGGGTCCGACATGTGGTCGTCCGGATCCGCGTGGATGACGATCGCGGTGCCGTCGCCAGCAAGGATAGAGCGGCCCTCGGTGTCCTCCAGCGTAATGGCCTCATTGAGGAACTCGTACGTTGCATTTCCATCAGCGTCTATCTCTATGTTCGGCATGTCGCCCGCATGGGCTCCCATCGGGTTCTCGAGCCCGTGCTCGGCGCCGGCGGGATTGAAATGCGCGCCCGCCGCACCGAAGTCCGGTTCGCAAGCGCCCGTTTCATGCAGGTGGATCGCACGAGTGCCGCCTGCTCCCGCGGTGAAGCCTTCGAGCTCGACGCGAATCGTGACGCCGGCGTCCTGCTGCTCGAAGTTTGCCTCGCCGATGCTGTTTCCTTCGGCGTCGTACAGCTCGGCCGTTGCCTGTTGCGCGGTCACGACGCCAAACAGCAGCGCGATTGCGAGAAGTGTCGCCTTGATGTGTGTCATAGGATCCCCCTTGCAGGGCGCTGCAGTCTGGCGGCCCCGGTTGAGGAACTGTAGGCGTAGCAGCGATGCATGAATGTAGGCAGTGTCGCGCTGGACAGTTGCCTGGAAAGCTGGAGATGTCCTGGGCTTGAGCGCCACGATAGTGCGCCACGGCAAGTCCGTCGACGAACTTGACGATTGCTTTCGCACTGCGGTCACCCGTCAAAAGGTGGGATAAGTTATACTTGTGTGAAGAGTAGCCGGACTAGGAGGTACGTATGAACATCGACGATCTACCCCCGGCCGAACGGAAGTTCGCCGGCACGGTCAAGGTCGGCTCGAAGGGACAGATCGTGATCCCCAAGGGGGCGCGCGACCTGTTCGGCATCAAGCCCGGGGACACGCTGTTGCTGCTCGCCGACGCCGAACGGGGCATGACGATCATGCGTCAAGAGGTCTTCGACCGCTTCATCGCCCAGGCGATGTCAGCTACCTCGGGACCGCCAACCCCGCCGAACGAGGACGCCGAAAGCGAGGACGATAAGCCATGAGCGTAGTGACGTGTGAACGGGTCGTACGCGAGTTCGGAGACCACGCGGCCGTTAACGACGTATCGCTCCAGGTGCGGGAGGGCGAGATCTTCGGTCTCATCGGCCCGAACGGGGCCGGTAAGACGACTTTGCTGAACTGTATCGAGGGACTGGATTCGCCGACGTCGGGGAGCATCCGCGTGCTCGGTCGCCATCCGATCACGGACCGCCGCGAACTGACGTTCCTGACCGGCGTGCAGCTGCAGAGCGCGTCGCTGCTCCCGAGGATCACGGTCGCGGAAGCGATGCGGTTGTTCTCTGCGCTATATCCCGACCCGGCCCCGTGGGAGGATCTTCTGACCACGCTGGGCATCGCCGCGAAACGGGAGAGTCGCGGCGACCGCCTCTCCGGAGGCGAGCGCCAACGGGTGTTCATCGCCCTGGCCCTCCTGCATCGCCCCGAGGTCGTGTTCCTCGACGAGCTGACCACGGCGCTGGATCCACAGGCGCGCCTCGCGATGTGGGACGTGATCCAGGGCATCCGCGACCGCGGGACCACCGTCGTGCTCACGACGCACTACATGGAGGAAGCAGAGCACCTGTGCGATCGGGTCGGCATCCTGGACCACGGTCGACTCATCGCTCTGGACTCCGTGCCCGCCCTGGTCGACGACCATGCCGGAGACGCTACGCTGCACGTGACACTCACCCGACCCGCCCCCACGGAGTTGGATCTGGAGCGGCTCGACACCGTGACGGCCGCCCAGCCCGACGGGAAGCACCTGACTGTCCAAGGCAGCGGCGACTTCATTCAGGACGTTCTGTCCGAACTGACCGCGCGCGACCTGCACGTTGCCGACCTGAAGACCGCCTCGCCAGGGCTCGAGGACGTGTTCCTGAACCTGACCGGACGCGCCATGCGCGTCGAGGAGACAGCATGACCGGCTATGGCGCCCTGACCACCACCCTGTTCCGCTCCCAGCTCCGCGAACCGGTCGGCCTGTTCTTCTCGTTCGTCTTCGCGCCACTGCTGGTACTGATCCTGGGCCTCCTCTTCGACAGTGGTCCCGATCCCGCCTTCGGCGGCCGCAGCTTCATCCAGGCCACCCTGCCAGCGTTCCCTTCCCTGGTCCTGGCGATCATCGGCGTCCTGCTGGTGCCCGGCGGCCAGCTGGCGCTGCGCGAGAGCGGCGCGCTGCGGCGGCTAAGGCTCACCCCGCTGCGACCGGCGACGTTCGTGGCCGCAGACCTGACCGTGAACTTCCTGATCGGCATGGCCGGCATGATCGCCGCCTTGGCCCTGGGATGGCTGGCCTTCGACGCGACCCCCAGCGGCAACCTCGCCGCGGTGCTGGCGGCGGCGGCCCTGGGGTTGGTGGCCTTCCTCGCGCTCGGCTACACCCTCGCCGGCCTTTACCCATCATCCGGCGCAGCGACCGGGATCGGCAACGTCCTCATGATCCTGCTGATACTCTCCTCTGGCGCCTTCGTCCCGCTCGAGACGATGCCTGACGGCGTGCAGGCGATCATGAACTTCTCGCCCGTCCGGCACTTCGCCGATCTGCTCCAGGGGCTCTGGCACGGCGAGGCATGGTCCGCCCTGCTGCTGCCGACCGGGATCATGGTCGCCATGATCGTCGTGTTCGGCATCCTGGGATCCCTCCTGTTCCGCTGGGAGCGCGCGTGAGATCAACGTGCAGCGGCGCAACGACCTGTGGCAAGCAATGCATGACCCAAAGGAGCTGGCCCGCATTGAGCGTGCCAGGCCACTGGATGCCAAGGCAGATGGGGTTCCTTAACCTTCGGCTGACTGTCGCTTCCGAACGAACCAGCCGATTACGGCACCCAGATACACCACCAGCAACACGAACATGATGGTGCTGGTGAGTACCGCCGTGGGACGCTCGGACGTGCCGGCGATCAGATCTCCGATCTGCATCACGTTCATCAACGATCCGAACACCCCGAGAGCCGCCACGATCGTGGCAGCAACGATACCGTTGCGATGCTGCGTCGGGTTGCGTGCGATGAAGCCGGCGACCAGCAGCAGGACGCCCACGACGCTCGGGATGAGTGCCGTGAAGCTGGTCGCACCCGTTGCGAAGTAGGCAACGATGCCGGTGGCGGTCAGCAGGCCGCCGATAGTCAGTGTAAGTGAGCTCATTCGTTTCCTCCCGGTCCGACGCATCCCGCAGCACGTCGGTAACACAGTAACCCATGAATCCGGAGCGCCGGGCCCCAGACTATTGGCCGCTTCAGGCGTGGCCAATGTGCGGGCCGATGGTGTTGTCTGTAATGGTTCCGTCACGCAGCGTTTACTATCCTCCGGTTAATGCGAGCACCTGTGGACATTTTTCTGGTCGCCCTGAGTCAGCGTGACCATCGCTCCGGCGTGGTTCCTGCCAGCGGCGGGGTGTCCGGAGACGCGCCAGAGACCATTCAGCTGGCGGAGAAGCTCCTGACGATTCCCAACAGGATCGCCCTCAGCCCCACACGCGTCGAGTTCGTGGAAGCCGCGGCGACCGAGCTGCGCAGGTTGCTTGGAGCCAGGGTGGCGGTCATCTGGGACGGCGGTGCCGACTCCTTTGAGCAGCAGGACAGCACGCGGTTTCAGCTGGTCATCGAGGAGCAGAAGCTGCGGATGGCCACCCTGGACATCACGCGCAGCACCGCGTTCACGGTCGAGGAGCGCCGCCTCTTGACTTACCTGTCGACGAACCTGTCGTACCTGATGAGCGTCAAGGCAACAGCAGTTGAGTCGCGCCTGATGGCTGACCTCAGCAGTTCCCTGCCGGCAAGCCTCACGCTGGAAGACGCAGCACAGGTTGCTGTCGATGCGCTGCTGCACCACCTGGAGGCGCAGTCCGCCAAGCTTCTGCAGCGGACCTTCAGCGACTTCGAAACGCTTGCCACAGCTGGTGAGTGGCCCGACGGCATGGATGCGGTCGAGTTGGCCAGAGCCAACCTGAACAATCGCGGTGCCGCAGTGTGTGCTGATGGCCTGCTTGCCTGTCCTGTCCGCGGAGACGGCAACGCCAGGTACATCCTGCTACTGATGTTTCCCGACGACTCGCCGGGCGTCCAAGCCAAGTTGCCATCGGTCCAGCAAGTGGCCCGGGCTTTGGCGCCACACCTTGAGGCGCGCTGGCGCACGTTCGTGCTGGGCGAGCTCCTGAAACTGCATGAGGCGTCAGCCGAAACACCCACCGAAGTGATGTACGAACGCATCCTGAACACTGCTGTGCGGCTGGTTCCAGGCGCGGATAGCGGAAGCCTGACCACCAGGGCAAGCAGCCAGGAGCCCTTCGTATACCAGGCGGTCCAGGGATTTGATGCCGATACGCTGCTGGGCAAACTCACTACAGCGGAAGAAGCCCAGGCCTGGTACGGCCCGGACCAGGAAGGCTGGCTGCACGGACGGCCCCGCGAGATCCGCAGTGACGTGATTGACATCGCCGCTCACGGCACCGCAACCACCCCTCAACTGGACGTGGTGGTTGCGTCCTACGACATCATCCAGGCCAGCGTTTGCCTGCCCGTCCTGCACCAGGGCGAGGTGCTGGCGATGCTGAACGTCGAGAACCAGAGCGACCCGGCCGCGTTCGGTCGCGATGCCCTGGAAGTCATCCAGCTGTTCGGCGCCCCACTGGCCAGCCTGCTCCACCGCCAGCAGCTGCACGACGTGCTCACCCACGCCGCCCTGAACGACGAGCTGACCGGCCTGCCCAATCGCCGCACGCACACGACCGCCATCAACCGAGCCTTCGCACGCCATCAGCGCAACGACCGGCCGCTCAGCCTGCTGTCCATGGACCTGAAGGGATTCAAGCAGGTGAACGACACGCTGGGCCACGATGCCGGTGACGACGCCTTGAAGCTGGTGGCCCAGGTCCTGCAGCACAACCTGCGCGACGGCGACCTGCTCAGCAGGCTTGGGGGCGATGAGTTCGCGGCGCTGCTGAGCGACACGCCGGCCGGCGAAGCCGCCGCAGTCGCAGAGCGCCTGCGCGCGTCGATCGCTGATCTTGACTTCCGGGGCATGCACATCCGGATCAACATAGGCATCGCCACCGCTCCGGAGGACGGCACTTCGATTCAGGCGTTGTCAGTACGTGCAGACCGGCGGATGTATCAGGACAAACGCGGGAATGACTGAGCCGGCCAGCAGTATGTGAACGTACATAGTTGAGCCGGCGGCCTCCCATCGATGGCTTACCGATGCGTTCGGCGTCGTTGTCGAAGCGTTGCCAGATATCTTCAAGTGTTGACTTCAGCAGCTTTTCAAGCATTCGTGACAAAGAGGCTTGGAGGCAAGTCGCTACTGACTGTCAGTAATCGTCTGCCGCCGAGTAGGTGACTGGTAGCGCCGCGCGCCGAACCCCCTCGTCAAGTAGCTGAATCATGAGTCTGTCTTGCGGGACGCGTCGGTGTGCGGCAAGCTCACCGAGTCGCAGGTACAGTGACTCAGGTATGCGGACGCGCATCTCGTGTTCCCTCAGAACGGAATTCTCCGGTTCACGAGGAACTGGAAGTTCGCGGTACTCCTGCCGGTAGATATGAAGCATTCCTTCAACCGATATGGCAAGATCCGAAATCGCCCGCTCTGCCGTAGGTCCGAATCCCGATGATCCTGGAAACTCGGGACTAATCGCGATGTACTCGTCCTCCCTTGGTTCATAGAAGACTCTGCTGCTGTAGTTGGATGCCTTGCGCGCGCTTTTCATCAGACCTCCCTAGTCCCAATACCGTTCACTTAAGGATGTTGATTGCTTGAGCGGGCGGTTTGGTTGGTT
>CAZBVI010000029.1:0-26737 GCA_964495325.1 uncultured bacterium | reverse complement strand
GTCTAAGGCACACTGCCAGCGTTCATCCTGAGCCAGGATCAAACTCTCCAAAACAAATGACCTCAAGGGTCAAAATGGCCATAGGCCAAAACATCAAAAAGTAAAGAACATCGAGACCAAACAATCCAGATTATCAAGTTACTCGTGCCAACAGGCACAAGGACCTATTATGCTCAACCTCGGTCCGCTTTGTCAAGCCCCCTCGTGACCCCGCGTAAACGGGGACGTCCGGAACGAGACGCGAAGCATTGCATTTCTGCCCTGCACACGGATCCGGCTTGCGCCAGAATGTGTCGTCTGAGACTGAGCTTTCAAGGTTCCCGCCCGCAGTCGGGCAACACCCGCCTTGCTGAGCGGATGTCTATCATAGGGCCGCTTGCTCGGGGATGTCAAGCGCATGGAAGACACGCCTGGCGCCTGGTGCATGGATCGCGATCGCCGCGCGGTTTCGGAGGGAGCGTGGACGTCCGGGTGAAGGTGCTCAGCGCATGCTCCGAGGAAGCCGGCGCGGATGGCTTGCCTTGAATCCGGGGCGTGCGCTATAGTTGCTAGTCGGTCGCTTCGGCTCCCGTAAGGGAGCGGCACCGAGAGTGTTTTGCGGCGATGTAGCTCAGCTGGTGAGAGCGCACGACTCATAATCGTGAGGTCGTCGGTTCAAATCCGACCATCGCTACCACGTTCAGGACGCGGGTTCTTAGGAGTCCGCGTCCTCTACTTTTTCCCCAATAACCCCTGGATTAACCCTGTCTGCGATTTCAAGCGCCATTTTCGGATCGAAGATGGCGCCCCCAGGTGCTCGTCAATCATGAGCGAAACGCTGACAGGCCAGGCTCTGCGCTCGCACAGATCAGTGGATTGCTTGCCCTGCCGGATTCGAAGCCAACAATCAGGTTGTCCGCGTCAGGCAGCTTTTGCACCGGGTTGTTCAGGAAGTCCGTCGTCTGCTGCCTGTGGATCTGCTGCACCCAATGGGCCCAGTGGTACATAGGCTCGCGCTGAAAAGTGCCTGTCGTCAGTCGTGGGGCACAGCCAGTGCAGTCGGGAGCCTCACCAGTAGATTAATCTGACTCGGGAGCTGCTGGCAGGCTTGTCGCACATGATTACCTCTACGAAAGTACCCGGTCGCCATACGTGTCCCGAGTTTTCGCTGGACCGCTGTTTGCGCGCCACGAGCACAGGCAGCAGGGCAACTTCGGACTGTTGCTTGCCGGGAGTGAACAACGCGACTGCCTGCGCGGGCCGCCCTCCTGTACAATCGCGTCATGCTAGAGCCGTCCCTTGATCTGTACGGGCAGACTTTCGACCAGGTCGACAGCCTGCTCAAGGAACTGATCAGTCGGAGCCATGCGCGCTACGCGATGATCGTCGACATGAAGGGCTTCGTGCTCATGCACGCCCGTGCCCTGTGGGCGCCTACTCCCCCATCGCTGGACTCGCTGGCCACGCTGGTCGCCTCGAACTACTCGGCGAACACCGCCATCGCGCAGCTGTTCGGCGAGCGGGGCTTCAAGGAGATGGTCCAGCAGGGCGATCAGGTGGGCACATACATGGAGGAGCTGGGCGACAAGGCGCTGCTGGTGACGGTGTTCGACCGGTCGGCCGCGCTCGGGCGCGTGAAGCTCATCACCAAGGCAACGGCCGACGCGATCAAGGTGGTCATCGATTCGAACTCGGACGACGCTCCGACCCTCAGCTTCGGTGACGACTGGGCGAGCGACACGGACGAGCTGCTCGATGGCTTCTTCGGCGAAGGCAAGGATTCATGAGCACGATCAACTTCGCTGCCCGCGAGATCAACTTCAAGCTCGTCTACTACGGTCCCGGGCTGTCAGGCAAGACCACCAACCTCAAGCAGATCTATGAGAAAGTGCCCGGCGAAGCCAAGGGCGAGCTGGTGAGCCTGGCCACGGAGGACGAGCGGACGCTCTTCTTTGACTTCCTGCCGCTCGATCTGGGCAAGGTCAACGGCTTCACCACGCGGTTCCACCTGTACACGGTGCCGGGCCAGGTCTTCTACAACACGAGCCGCAAGATCATCCTGCGCGGCGTCGACGGCATCGTTTTCGTCGCCGACTCGGCCCCCAACCGCCTGCGGGCGAACGCGGAATCGCTGCGCAACCTGCGCGAGAACCTGGCCGAGAACAACCTGAAGCTGAGGGACATCCCTTACGTCATCCAGGTGAACAAGCGCGACCTCTCGGACGCCGTGCCCGTCGAGATGGTGCAGATGGTGCTGGATCCCGACGGGACCGTGCCTCTGTACGAGGCGGTCGCGTACAGGTTCGAAGGGGTCTTCGAGCCGCTCCGGGCGGTATCGAAACTGGTGCTTGACAAGCTGGCCGAACGCACCTGAACAACCGGGGTGAAGCGCTAGAGTAGGGGCATGAAACGAACTGTCCTCCATGAAGTCCATTCAGCGCTGCATGCACGCCTCGTCGATTTCGCCGGGTGGGAGATGCCGATCCAGTACCGCTCCGGCATCAACGAGGAGCACAATGCCGTCCGCAACGGCGTCGGGGTGTTCGACGTGAGCCACATGGGCGAGATCCGGGTGCGGGGCAGCGGAGCCACGGAGTTCCTGCAGTTCGCCGCGCTCAACGACGCCGGCCGGCTGCGCGTCGGCCGGGCGCAGTACTCGATGCTCGCCAACGATTCGGGCGGCCTGATCGATGACATATACGTATACAGGGACGCGGACGATGACTACATGATCGTCAGCAACGCCTCCAACCGCGAGGAAGTGTTCCGGCACCTGAGCGGATTGGCTCGGGAGGGCGACGTCGAGGTGATCGACGAGACGGACGACTGGGCATTGCTGGCCGTGCAGGGTCCGCAGGCGGAGGCGCTGCTGGCCGGTCTGACCGGCGACGACCTGTCGGGCGTGCGCAAGAACCAGACGGTGAACGCGCTGATCAACGGCGCGGACGTGAGGCTTACCAGGACCGGCTACACGGGTGAGGACGGCTTCGAGGTGTTCAGCGCACCCGGCGACGCCGTCGGCATATGGAACGCGGTCACCGGGGCCGGGGCTGTCCCCTGCGGGCTCGGTGCGCGCGACACGCTGCGGCTCGAGGCCGGGTTTCCCCTGTTCGGCAACGACATCGGTCCGGAAACCAACCCGCTGTGCACACCGCTGGCATGGGTGGTCAAAGACAAGGACTTCTACGGCCGCGAAGCACTCTGGGGCGCGGACTGCGGACGCAGGCTGGCCGGCCTCAGGCTGCTGGAGCGCGGCATCCCCCGCCACGGGTACACGGTCGCGCTGAACGGCACGGCCGTGGGAGAGATCACCTCAGGCACCATCTCGCCCTTCACGCGCGAGGCGCTCGCACTCGCCTGGATCGACGCGCGTCTGAGCGAAGCGGGCACGGAGCTGTCCGTCGAGATCAGGGGCCAGCAGGTCGCCGCGGTCGTGAGTGAGCTGCCCTTCCTGAAGCGCTGAAGTCGCACTGCAACAGGTACACTGAGCACATAGCCAGGCCGGACAGGCCGGGCGATCTCTCATGCTGAAAGGGAGCCAGCCAAATGGAATTGCCAACAGAACTGAAGTACGCCGACACTCACGAATGGGCCCGTGAGGACGGGGACACGGTGACGGTAGGCATCACCGATTACGCCCAGGACCAGCTCGGCGATGTCGTCTTCGTGGAGCTGCCCGAAGTGGGCGTGGTAGTCGAGGCAGGCGTGCAGGTGGCCGTCGTCGAGTCCGTGAAGACCGCGAGCGACATCTACGCGCCGTATGCCGGCGAGATCATCGAGGTGAACAGCGAGCTGGACAGCTCCCCGGAACTCATCAACGCAGAGCCTTACGGCGAAGGCTGGCTGTTCAGGATCCGGACTGACGGGGCGCAGGACGCGGACCTGCTCAGCGCGTCCGAGTACACCGCACGGATCGAGGCTGGGGATTGAACTATACGCCCCATACGCCTGAGGACATCGAACGGGCGCTCAAGGTCATCGGAGTCGACAGCGTCGAAGACCTGTTCAGCGACATCCCGGCCGAGCTGCTCGACCCCGAGATCGAGCTGAACGACGGCATCGACGAGGTCACGCTGATGAACCACCTGCGAGACCTCGCAGCCAGGAACGAACCGGCCACCCCCTTCACGGGCGGTGGGGTAAGGAAGCACTTCATCCCCAGCGTCACCGGTCACCTCGCGATGCAGAGCGAGTTCGTGACGTCGTACACGCCGTACCAGCCCGAAGTCTCCCAGGGCATCCTGCAGGCCACGTTCGAGTACCAGACGATGATCGCGGAACTGACCGGCCTGCCCGTTTCCAACGCCAGCATGTACGACGACGCCAGCGCTGCGGCCGAAGCGGCCCTGCTCGCCTGCCGCCAGACCGGCCGGGAGCGCATCGCAGTCAGCCGGGGCGTGAACCCCGAGACGCGCGACGTTATCGAGACCTACCTGCAGGCGCTCGACATCGAGGTCGAGGTCATCGAGCTGGACGGCGTGACCACCGGCCCGATCGAACTCGGTGAGGACGTCGCCGGCCTGCTGATGCAGCAGCCGAACCACCTGGGCTACCTGGAGGACATGGACGCGGCCAGCGCGGCGGCTCATGCCGCCGGGGCCATCGCCATCGCCGTGGTCGATCCGCTCAGCCTGGGCGTCCTGAAGAGCCCCGGCGACTGCGGCGCCGACGTCGCGGTCGGGGACGGCCAGGCGATCGGCAACCCGCTCGCGTTCGGCGGGCCCACCTTCGGCTTCATGGCCGTGCGGTCCGACCTGATCAGGCAGCTGCCGGGCAGGCTGGTCGGTGAGACGACCGACGTCGACGGCAAGCGCGCCTTCGTCCTGACCCTCCAGGCACGCGAACAGCACATAAGGCGCAGCAAGGCGAAGTCAAACATCTGCACCAACCATCAGCTGATGGCGATCATGGCGGCCATCAACCTGGCTGCGCTCGGGCCGCAGGGCCTGAAGCAGGTCGCGGTCGGCACCGTGCACGCCGCGCACCACCTGGCCGGCCTGCTGCAGGAAGCCGGCAAGGAAGTGCTTCCGGGCCGCTTCTTCGCGGAGTTCGTGATCAGGACGAACTCGGATCCGGTGGAACTCCGCCGGCGGCTGGCCGAACGCGGCGTGCTTGCCGGCGTGCCGATCGGCAGCGAGTACGGCTTCGGCAACGCCCTGCTGCTGAGCGCGACCGAGCTGAGCACCGAGCAGGAACGCGTGGCACTCGCGCAAATGATCAGTGAGGTGGACAAGTGAGCAGGCCGGACAAGGACTTCCCGCTCATCTTCGAGCGCTCCCGCCCCGGCCGCCGCGCCGCCGCACCGCCCACGGCTCCCGAGGTCGACCTGGCAGCCCTGCTGGGCGCGGACCAGCTTCGCGAGACGCCGCCGCGCCTGCCGGAGGTAAGCGAGCTCGACCTGGTGCGTCACTACACGCAGCTGGCGCACAGGCAGTTCAGCATCGACGCGAACTTCTACCCGCTCGGCTCGTGCACGATGAAGTACAACCCCAAGGTCCACGAGGACGCCGCGGCAATGTTCAACGACCTGCATCCGCATCAGGACCCGTCGACCGCGCAGGGCGCGCTCGAGCTGCTGTTCAACCTGCAGTCGGACCTGTCCACGCTGACCGGCATGGACTCGTTCAGCCTTCAGCCTGCCGCCGGTGCGCACGCGGAACTGGCGGGCATGCTGATCATCCGCGCCTACCACGAGGCCAACGGCGAGGGTGACACCCGCCGCGTGGTGATCGTGCCCGACGCGGCGCACGGAACGAACCCCGCCACCGCGGCGATGGTCGGCTACGACGTCAAGGAGATCCCCACCGGCGACAGCGGCGAGGTCGACCTGGACGCGTTCAAGGCGGCCCTCGGGCCGCACGTGGCCGGCGTGATGCTCACCAACCCCAGCACGATCGGGCTGTTCGAGAGCAACATCCTGGAGATCAGCGAGGCGGCACACGCGGTCGGCGCGCAGCTTTACTACGACGGTGCGAACCTGAACGCGATCGTTGGGCGCGCAAGGCCCGGCGACATGGGCTTCGACGTCATGCACCTGAACCTGCACAAGACCTTCACCACGCCGCACGGCGGCGGCGGGCCGGGCACCGGCCCGGTCGGGGTGAAGGAGCACCTGGAGAAGTTCCTGCCGCGCCCGGTGGTCCGCTGGACCGGGGAGAGGTTCGACCTGGATTATGACCGGCCCGATTCGATCGGCCGGCTGCGCAGCTTCTACGGCAACTTCGGCAACCTGGTGCGGGCGTACGCGTACATCCGCTCCCTGGGCCTGAACGGCCTGCGTGACGTCTCGGCCCGCGCGGTGCTGAACGCGAACTACCTGCGTGAACGGTTCAAGGAGATCGGCTTCGAGGTCCCGTTCGACCGCATCAACATGCACGAGTTCGTCGCCCAGCCGCCCGGCAAGCTGCGCACGCTCGACATCGCCAAGGCGCTGCTGGACTACGGCATGCACCCGATGACCGTGTACTTCCCGCTGGTCATCAAGGAAGCGATGATGGTCGAGCCCACCGAGACGGAGTCGCTGGAGACGATGGACGAGTTCGTCGACGTTCTGGCCGACATACTCAGGCGCGCCGCGCAGGACCCCGAGTTCCTGAAGGGCGCCCCCTACTCCACGCCCGTCAGGCGACTGGACGAAGTGGGCGCGGCCCGGAAGCCGGTCCTCAAGTACGGGTTCGAGTAGCGCAGCGTCGATACACACTGCAGCATCAAAAAAACCTCCCCGGGAGCCGACAGGCAACCGGGGAGGTTCACTTGACTGAGTGCGGATCAGGCGATCAGGAGCAGCTCTCGGAGCCGGCCTCGCCGGGTGCCGCGCGTCCGTCGGTGCGGAACGAGCTGCCGCAGCCGCAGGCGCTGGTGGCGTTGGGGTTGTTCACCGCGAAGCCGCCGCCCATCATGTTCTCGACATAGTCGAGTTCGCTGCCGCGCAGCAGGGGCCAGCTGCGTTCATCCACCACGATGCGGATGCCGCGGTCCTCGAACATGCGGTCGCCGTCGAGCGTGCGGTCGTCGATGGACATGCCGTAGCCGTAGCCGCTGCAGCCTCCGGACTTGACGAACACACGGATCGCCGCGTCGGTCTTGCCGCTGTTGGTAAGGATCTCGGTGGCCTTGCTGGCACCGGAGTCCGTGAAGTACATTTTCTCGTGACTCGATACAGACTGGTTCAACTGCTGCACTCCTTCCTGCCTGGAACATCCAGTTACCCGCAAAGTCTAGCACGCACCTTCGGCAGCGTGTGCAGCGCACGCTTCTACTGCGCGTCGAGCGTCCTCAGGAGCCGGAGCACGAACTCCTCGTTGGCCGTCACGGCGGCGGCATCGACCTTGTCGACCGTGTCGCCGGCGGTATGCCAGTCGGGAATGACGCCCTCAGGGGTGAGCCCGACGAAGGACAGGCTCGGCACGCCGTAGACCATGAAGCATGTCGCGTCCGTGTGAAGCGTCGTGTAGGGCAGCGAGTACGCGCTGCCGGCCGGCAGCTCCCGGCGGATCCGCTCGGCCAGACCGAACAGCTCGGGCGACGGCCTGACGGGCAGCACCATTCCTTCCATGCTCGTGTAGCAGACGCCAGCGCCCCTGCCGCCGACGTTGTCGATGCTGATCGCGCTGAGGTTCCCCAGCTCGCCGCGGTGCCGGTCCAGGTAGGCCTTCGCGCCGACCGAGCCGACCTCCTCGGCACCGGTGGCGAGGAAGGTGACTTCGGTGTGCGTGAGCGGCTCGGCAGCCAGCCGGGCGGCGAGGCTGAGGAGCACGCCCGCCCCGGAGGCGTTGTCGTTCGCTCCGACGGTATGGGGAGTGGAGTCGGGCTGCCAGGTCAGGGCGAACGTGGTGACCAGGACCGGGATGAGCGGGGCGGCGCTCCAGCGCAGCCAGTCCCAGCCGGTGATTCCGTGGGTCAGGTAGACGAGGGTGGATAGGATGAAGGCGACCACCGCCAGGGTCGTCATGATCCGGAAGAAGGCGAGGCGCCCCGGCGTCGTGAACGCCCAGGGCGTGCGGTGCGTGTCCAGGTGCGCGGCGATGAGGATGCGCCTGGCCGGGCTGGGCGAGCCTGCGGGCAGCGTGGCGATCACGTTGCGGCTCTCGGCGTGGCGCACGAGCAGGCTGAGCAGGTTCGGCCGGAAGTACATCTCCGAGAACATCGATACGGTCGTTACCAGCATGACCGCGGCCAGCGCGAACGACAACCACGGGCCGGAGACCAGGAACAGCAGCGCGCTGGCCAGGCCGAGCAGCGAGGCGTAGGCGAAGGGCCGCCAGCCGGACACCGGCGCGCGGAACGGCTCGACCCGTGCTTCAAGGCCCTGGCCGCTGAACCAGTCGCGGGCGTACGCCGCCGCGCGCGCCTCGCCTTCGGTGGTGGAGCCGCGGGGTCCGATCACGTCTGCGAGGTGCCTGACGTGCTCCATGGCGGTGCTGCTGTGCATCGGCATCGCCGGTGATCATCGCATGCCGCCTCGCCCCCGGCAAGGCACGCGTCGCTGCCGACACGCAGCCGGGCGGACCGGACCTTACAATCAGGCATGTTCACGCCCGCCCTCGCCCCGTCAGACCCGAAGGACTTCTACCCTGCGCTCGCGGGCCAGCTTGCGCTGCTGC
Organism: uncultured bacterium; assembly: GCA_964495325.1. GTDB lineage: Bacteria > Deinococcota > Deinococci > Deinococcales > Trueperaceae > CAZBVI01. The sequence goes on along the minus strand of CAZBVI010000029.1, from coordinate 18,155 downwards.
TCGACGGTGAGCACGACGCGACGGCCAACCTGGCCAACGCCAGCGCCCTCCTCTTCCAGTCGCTCGAGGGGCTGAACTGGGCCGGGTTTTACCTGCTGAAGGACGGCGAGCTTGTCGTCGGGCCCTTCCAGGGCAAGGTCGCCTGCGTCAGGATCGCCCTGGGCAAGGGCGTCTGCGGCACGGCTGCCGCCGAGCGCCGCAGCATCGTCGTGCCCGACGTGAACGACTTCCCCGGCCACATCGCGTGTGACGCTGCCAGCCGCTCGGAACTCGTGGTGCCGCTGCTGAGGGGCGAAGAAGTACTCGGAGTGCTCGACCTGGACAGTCCGCGGCCGGCCAGGTTCGACGAGGCCGACCGTGCGGGGATCGAGCTGTTCGCAGCCGAGCTGGTGCGGCATCTCGGGGGACTTGGCGAGCGCGGGCGGGGTCTGCTATAGTTGCCTGCGCCGCGTCATGGCGCAGCTTCAGCGCGGCCGGCATGGGGGTATAGCTCAGTTGGTAGAGCGGCGGTCTCCAAAACCGTAGGTCACGGGTTCAAGTCCTGTTGCCCCCGCCAACCCTGAAGCGGGTTCTTCGTCACAGACGATGGAAACAGCAAGGCAGCCTCAGTCCGCATGAGGCTGCCTTGCTGTTGTTTGCCTTCATGCCGGGGAGCAGCCGCAACGGCTCCTGCACCCCGGCTGCACGCTCAACCCCGATGATAAGGATGGCCGCTGTGAAGCGTCCACGCGCGGTAGAGCTGTTCGGCCAGCACCACGCGCACCAGCGGATGCGGCAGGGTCAGGGGCGAAAGCGACCAGAGATCTTCGGCGCGCTTGGAGAGTTCCGGGTCGAGCCCGTCGGGCCCGCCCACCAGCAGTGCCACGTCGCGGCCTTCGCCGAGCCAGCGCCCGAGTCGCCCGGCCAGCTGTTCGGTGGTCCACTTCTGCCCGTGCACCTCGAGGGCGATGATGCGCGCACGCTCCGGCAGCGCGGCAGACAGCCGGGCGGCCTCGTCCCGGCGCAGGCGGGCCGGATCGTCGTTCTTGCCGCGCCGCGTCAGGGGCACTTCCCGCAGTTCGAGCCGGCACTCCCGGGGCATGCGGTTGGCGTACTCCCCGTACCCCGCCGTCACCCAGGCGGGCATCTTCGTGCCGATTGCTGTCAGTTGAATGCGCATCTTCCTCAGCTTCAGAGCGTAACCCGCGCGTGGTAGCCTCAAGGCTCAAGGGCGGCGCCCGCAAGCGGCCGTGCACACAAATGAACCCGGGAGAAAAGCACTCGACATGACACGCATTCTGGTAACAGGGGCGCTGGGACAGCTCGGCAGCGAGCTCGTGCCGGCGCTGGCCGCGCGCTACGGCGCCGACAACATCGTGGCGAGCGACATCAGGCATCCTCCGTACAGCCAGGGCAGCGCGGTGTTCGGCGATGTCGAGGTGCCGTTCCAGATGGTGGACTGCCTCGATGCGGCGCAGCTGGCCGCCACCGTGCGGGAGCACCGGATCACGGAGATCCATCACCTGGCCGCCCTGCTCTCGGCACTGGCGGAGCAGCGGCCCCAGCTGGCCTGGCAGGTCAACGCGCAGGGCTCGTTCACGGTGCTTGAGGTGGCGCGCGAGGCGTCCGCCCGCGTGTTCATGCCCAGCTCGATCGCCGCGTTCGGCCCGGACACGCCGCGCGACATGACGCCGCAGGACACGCTGCAGCGGCCGCAGTCGATCTACGGCGTAACGAAGGTTACGGCGGAGCTGCTGTGCGACTACTACCACGCCCGGTTCGGCGTGGACGTGCGCGGCGTACGCTTCCCGGGCCTGATCTCGTACGTGGCGGAACCGGGCGGCGGCACGACGGACTGGGCCGTCGAGATCTTCAGGGACGCGCTCACTTACGGCTCCTACAGCTGCTTCCTGGGAGACGATACGCAGCTCGACATGATGTACATGCCCGACGCGATCCGCGCGGTCATCGAGCTGATGGACGCCGACGGCTCGATGCTTGAGCACCGCAACGCGTTCAACGTCGCGGCTTTCACGGCCACTCCGGCGCAGATGGCCGAGGCGATCCGGGTACACCTGCCGGACTTCACGATCAAGTACGACGTCGACCCCGACCGGCAGGCGATAGCGGACTCGTGGCCCCGCAGCATCGATGACAGCTGTGCCAGGCGCGAGTGGGGCTGGACTCATGAGTACGACATGGCGGCGACCACAATGGACATGCTTGACAAACTGGGAGGAAGAAGTGGCGACTGAACGGCTGGACACGGTATTGCAGGCTGAACTCGATGCGCTCAGGCAGACGGGCGCCGACAAGGGCGCCGAACGGGTGGTGACCGACGTGATCGGCGCTGCGGGCAGCAGGGGCCCGCGCGTGCGGCTCGAGGGCGAGGGCACGCGCGAGTTCATGCGGATGAACTCCAACTCGTACCTCGGGCTGGGACTTAACGAACGGCTCAAGGCCGCCTCGGAGGCCGCGGTGATGCGCTTCGGGACAGGCCCGGGGGCGGTCAGGTTCATCAGCGGCACGCACGAGCCGCACGTGCAGCTGGAGGCAGCACTGGCGAAGTTCCACGGCCGCGAGGCCGGCATGCTGATGAGCTCGGCGTACGCGACCATGGTGAGCGTGATCGTGCCGCTGACCACGAAACAGACCGCGATCGTCAGCGACGAGCTGAACCACAACTGCATCATCAACGCCATCAGGCTCTCGCGGCCGCAGGCGAAGTTCATCTACCGGCACCTGGACCTGGACGACCTGCGCGCGAAGCTGGTGAGCGCGGTCGAGTCGGGCGCGAAGCGGTGCCTCGTCGTCACGGACGGGATCTTCTCGATGCGCGGCGTGCACGCGCCCCTGGGCGAGCTCAGCGCGGTGCTGGACGGGTTCCGCGACGCCTTCGACGAGGACCTGATCCTGATCACGGACGACTCGCACGGCGTCGCGGCGGTCGGCGCGACAGGCAGGGGCACCGAGGAGCTAACCGGCGCCGCCGTTTCGGATGTGTTGGTCGGCACGCTCGGCAAGGGCTTCGGCGTCAACGGCGGCTACGTGGTCGGCTCGTCCACGCTGATCGCCTATCTGCGCGAGACATCGATGATGTACATCTACTCCAACCCGGTCACGCCCGGCGAGGCGGCGGCCGGCCTCGAATCGGTCAGACTCGTGGATTCGCCCGAGGGTGCGGAGCTGCTGAAGCGGGTGCGCCACAACTCCGAGCGCTTCCGGTCGGGGCTGGCAGACGCCGGGCTGGAGACGCTGCCGGGCCAGCATCCGGTGGTGCCCCTGATGGTGCGCGACACGGCCAGGACCAACGGGCTGGTGCGGCGGCTGTTCGAGGAAGGCGTGCTGGCTACGGGCCTGGCCTTCCCCGTCGTGCCCCGGGGCGACGAGTCGATCCGTTTCCAGCTGGCGGCGGACCACACGGAGGCGGACGTCGATCTTGTGCTCGGCCTTCTGCGCCACGGGTGACAGTAGGGCGGATAACCACCGTGGTATCTTGAAAACCGTATGAAACCAATCATTCGCGCTGCCCGTCTGATCGCGCTGGCCATCCTGTTCGGCGCGTTGCCGGCGTTCGCACAGACGAACTCGGTCTGGGTGGTACCGATCGAAACCGAGATCAGCGGGGCCACCGCGCAGTTCGTGGCTTCCCGGATCGAGCGGGCCAACGAGGAGCGACCGCTCGCGCTCGTGTTCCTGATCGACACGCCGGGCGGCCAGGTCCGCGCCATGGAACGCATCGTTGACTCCATCCTTTCACGGGCGCAGGTGCCCACGCTTGCGGTCGTGCGCAACGCGTTCAGCGCGGGTGCGCTGATCGCGATGAGCGCCGAGCAGGTGGCGATGCTGCCTGGCTCGGCGATCGGCGCGGCCATGCCCGTCTCGGTGTCGCCCACCGGGGTGAGTCCGGTCGACGCCAAGACCACGTCTGCACTGCGCGGTTCGTTCCGCAGCGTGGCGGAGGCGCGCGGCCGCAACGCGCTCCTGGCCGAGGCGATGGTCGATGTCAACATCGACGTGCCCGGCCTCGCGGTTGCGGGGGAGCTGCTCACGCTCAGCGCCAGCCAGGCGATCGAGAACGACATCGCGGACATCGGGGCGGCGACGCTTCTTGACGCGCTCGACCAGTTCGGTTACGGCGGCGCGCTGGTCACGCTGATGGAGCCGAACCTGACCGAGCGCCTCGGCGGTTGGCTCAGCTCCCCCATCGCCATCGGCCTGCTGCTGGTCGTGGGCATTGGCGGGCTGCTTATCGAGTTCTTCACGCCCGGCTTCGGTTTTCCGGGCGCACTTGGCGTCATCGCCCTTGCCCTGCTTGGCCTCACTACGATCATCGCCACGCCTGCGGGCACGATCGACATCGTGCTCCTGATCGCAGGGCTGATCCTGATCATGGTCGAGGTGTTCGTCGCGCCGGGCACGATAGTGGCTGCGGTGCTGGGCGTCGCGGCCATAGTCACGGCTCTCGTCCGCATCTTCCAGAACGACGCGATCGCCGTGATCGGCTGGTCCACGCTATTCGCGGGCGTCGCACTGGCAGCGATGCTCTGGCTCTTTCCGCGCACGCGCTTCGCGTCGCGCTTCATGCTGAACACGCGCCTGGTCGGGGGTGATGGTGCTACCGTGTCACTAGCACCCGAGTCCTCGAAGCGCGAGCTTCTGGGCAGGGCCGGCGTCGCGATCAGCGACCTGCGGCCGTCCGGTGTCGCGCGTTTCGACGGAGAACGGGTCGACGTCGTCACCCAAGGTGACTTCATCGCGGTCGGCAGTCCCGTCGAGGTGCGCAGTGTGGAAGGCAACCGTGTAGTCGTCAGGCTGCTCGATACCAAACCCGAAACGGGCGTGTCCGAGGACGCCCCGACGTTCTGAGGAGGACTTAATGATAAGCACGACCGTTTTGATCATTGCCGGCGCGGCAATCATCTTCTTCATCATCCTGTTCAGCTTCGTCCCGGTCGGCCTGTGGATCTCGGCCATCGCCGCGGGCGTGAAGGTGGCGCTGTCCAGCCTGGTCGCGATGAGGCTGCGCCGCGTGCCGCCGAACCGCATCATCCTGCCCCTGATCAAGGCCGACAAGGCCGGCATCGCGGTAACGCAGAACGAGCTCGAGGCCCACTACCTGGCCGGCGGTAACGTCGACCGCGTGGTGGACGCCCTCATCGCCGCCGACAAGGCGCGCATCAGCCTGCCGTTCGACCGCGCGGCCGCGATCGACCTGGCCGGCCGTGACGTGCTCGACGCCGTGAAGGTGTCGGTCAACCCGCGCGTCATCCAGACGCCGAGCGTCTCCGCAGTTGCACGTGACGGCATCGAGCTGATCACGACCGCGCGTGTGACGGTGCGTGCCAACCTTGAGCGCCTGGTCGGTGGCGCCGGTGAGGAAACGATCATCGCGCGCGTCGGCGAGGGCATCGTCTCATCCATCGGTTCGTCAGACACCCACAAGGCCGTGCTCAAGGAGCCTGACCAGATCTCGCGCACCGTGCTGGCCAAAGGCCTGGACGCGGGCACCGCGTTCGAGATCCTCTCGATCGACATCGCGGACGTCAGCGTCGGCCGCAACATCGGTGCCGAACTGCAGACCGACCAGGCCGAGGCCGACAAGCGCGTCGCGCAGGCGAAGGCCGAGGAGCGTCGCGCCATGGCCGTCGCCGTCGAGCAGGAGAACCGCGCCCGCGTCGAGGAGATGCGCGCCAAGGTCGTCGAGGCCGAGGCACTGGTTCCCGAGGCGATCGCCGAGGCGTTCCGGGCCGGCAACCTGGGCGTCATGGACTACCTGAACATCCAGAACATCGAATCCGACACCAGCATGAGGGGCAACATCAGCCGCATGACGGACAGTCCCGACGAGTAAGCGAATGGGCCGCGAATGACCTTCGACAACATTCTCGGCATCCTTGCCGTCATCTTCTTCGTGGTGGTGCCACTAATCACCAGCGTGACGAAGGGACGCGAGAAGCGGGGCGACCAGCCGAACCAGCCGGGCGGCAGGAACTGGCAGGGCGGTCAGACCACCAGCCAGGAACAGGATCCGGCCGGGGCAGGTCGCCCGCAACAGTCGCAGTCGGGCCAGCCGCAGGTGCAGCAGTCCCGGCCCGCGGCCGAGGACAGCCTCGAGGCGCGCCTGCGCGAGGCACGCCGCCGGATCGAGGAAGCACTCTCGGACCCGCAGGCTCAGACCGGCAGCGGCACCCAGGCGCGGCCGGCGCAGCAGCAGCCAGCCGCACGTGGCGGGACGGTCGCGTCGCCGCTGAGCCAGGCCGGTGCCGACCGGCGGCCAGCGCCCACGCCACCCAGGCCTACTCCTCAGCCCCGGCCCGCGCCCGTAAGGAAGCGCAGGCCGCAGGGCAGGAGCGCCGACATGGGCGTTTCGGAGGACTTGCAGATTACGCGCCTGTCGAAGCCCAGCCCGTATACTCGCGGCCGCACCAGCCGCCGGTCCGATTCCGGTGGCCTGAACAGCGCCAGCGGTGTGATCAATGGAATCATCTGGCATCAGATCCTTAGCGAGCCGCCTTCGAAGCGGTTCTTCAGGAGGAGAACATCGCGACTTCGGTCACCCTGAAACTTGACGGCCCGGCAGAAGCACTCTCGCTTTTCGGGCACAACGACGAGAACCTTCGTGCACTCCGTTCCAAGCTGGCCGCCAAGGTCGTGGCACGGGGCGACGAGGTCAGGCTCAGCGGCACGGACGCCGAGGTCCGCCTCGCGGAATCGACCATCCGGTCGCTCCTGCGCGGCATCCGCCACGGCAACCCCGTCAGCCTGACCGAGATCGAGCACAGTTCACCCGAGGACCTGGCGACAGCTCCACAGGAACTCGACTACCCACCCCTGCCGGCGCGTGCCCGGCCCAAGACGGCCGGCCAGAGCCGCTACATAAAGGCGATCAGCGAGAACCCGATCACCTTCGGCATGGGACCGGCCGGCACCGGCAAGACGTACCTGGCGGTTGCCATGGCCGTGCAGGCGCTGACCGAGAGGCGTGTCAAGCGAATCATCCTGACGCGGCCCGCCGTCGAGGCGGGCGAGAAACTCGGCTTCCTGCCCGGCGACCTCCAGGCAAAGATCGACCCGTACCTGAGGCCGCTGTACGACGCGCTTTACGACATGCTGCCCGGCGAACGCATCGATCACCTGCTCGAACAGGGAGCGATCGAGGTGGCGCCCCTGGCATTCATGCGCGGCCGCACCCTCAACGACGCGTTCATCATCCTTGACGAGGCCCAGAACACGACGGGGGAACAGATGAAGATGTTCCTGACGCGCATGGGCTTCAACTCGACCGTGGTCGTCACCGGCGACAGCAGCCAGACCGACCTTCCCGGCTCGATCCGCAGCGGCCTCAGCGTCGCCGAGCGGATCCTGACAGGCATCAAGGGAATCACCTTCGTGCACTTCTCCGAGAGCGATGTAGTACGCCATCCGCTCGTAGCCCGCATCATCAAGGCGTATGACCAGCACACCTGAACTCTCCCGCGGCGCCCGCCTGATGCTGTTCCTGGTGGGCACCGCCGTGCTCGCCGGGCTCCTCTTCAGCGTTTACGGCGACCGGCAGGCCGACACGCTCGTCGCGGGCGTGCCGAGCCCGGTCAGCTACGTCGCCCCGGTGAACCTGCAGGTGGTGGACGAGATCGCCACGCAGCAGAGGCGGCAGGCTGTCCGGGACCAGGTGGGCGACATATACAACGTCGACCCGCGCCTGCAGAGCCTGGCGCTGGGCACGATTGCGTCCGCGAGCCTTCCGCCGCAGGTGCGGTCGTTCCTGCTCGACCAGTTCGAGCGACCCACCGGGGTGCGGGCGGCACAGCTTCCTGAGCTGGTGAGGCAGGCCGCCGCGCTCGCCGACGTGAGCGAAACCCCGGCTCTCGAGGCGTTCCTGCTGCGCGGGCTGCTGCCGACGTCCGTGCCCGCCCCGCTGCTCACGGAAGCCGCCAGGCACGCCGCGGCGGACAGTGTGCCGCCGGTGCTGGCCGTCGTCTCGGCGGGCGAGCTGATAGTGATGGAGGGCGAGCCGCTCACGGCTTCTCAGCTCACTCTGCTCGAGGCCACCGGGCTTTACAGCCCGCGCGAGCGGGCGTTCACGCAGGCGGGCTGGATCGTCGTCGGCTGCCTCCTGCTCGGCGGGCTCCTGTGCGGCGCGCTGGTGTATGCCAGCGGCTGGATGGCGCCGCGGCTGGGCACCCGCCAATGGATCTTCATCACGGTGGTCACGGCGCTGGTGCTGATCGGCCAGCGGCTGGTGCTGGACATCTCCCCCAGCTTCCTCTTCGTGATGCTGATCGCGCTGGTGCTGTCGGTGCTGACGAACCAGGCGACGGCGATCCTCTGGGGCGTCTGGGCCGCGGTCGTCGTCGCCCTGCTCGCGCCGGCCGGCACCGAGTACACGCTGGTGACTGGCGTGATCGGCGCGATCGCGGGAGCCAGGCTCGCGGCCATGCAGAAGAGCCGCGCGTCGATATTCACTGCCGCCGCGCTCGCCGGAGGGATCTCCGCACTCGCCCTGGTGGCGATGTCGCTGTCGCTTGGCGGCTACACGATCACCGCGACGCTCCTGGCCGCGGGCTACCTCATCCTCGGCGGCGCGCTCGCGGGCCTGCTGAGCCTGGCGCTCCTGCCGCTGGCCGAGCACAACTTCGGGTTCCTGACCGACTTCCTGCTGCTCGAGCTTTCCAACCCGAGCAGTCCGCTGCTGCAGCGGCTGCTGCTGGAGGCCCCCGGCACGTACCAGCACAGCGTGATCATCTCCAACCTGGTCGGCCAGTCGGTGCAGCGCATCGGCGGCAACGAGCTGCTCGCCCGCGTGGGGGCGCTGTACCACGACGTCGGGAAGCTGAAGAGGCCCGCGTTCTTCGTGGAGAACCAGTTCAGCAGCGAAAACCCGCACGACCGGCTGAGTCCGCACCTGAGCTACCTGATAATCACCGCGCATGTGCGCGACGGCGTGGAGCTCCTCCGGGAGTACGGGTTGCCGCGCGCGCTGGAGGCCTTCGTCATGCAGCATCACGGCACGACGATCCTGAGTTACTTCTACAAGCGGGCGCTCGAGGACACGCCGTCGCTGGACGAGCTCAACTTCCGCTACGCCGGCCCGAAGCCGCGTAGCAAGGAGACCGCTGTGCTGATGCTTGCGGACGCGGTCGAGTCGGCCTCGCGCAGCATCACTGACGTTGGGCCCGGCGGCATCCGCGAGGTGATCGACCGGCTCGTGGACCAGCGCCTGCGCGACGGCCAGCTGGCCGAGAGCAACCTGAACTTCGATGACATCGAGGTGATCAAGGAGACGTTCGAACGGATGCTGGCCGCCATCCTGCACCGCCGGGTCGCGTACCCGACTTCCGAGGAGATCGGGCGGCTCAAGCGCGACGGGACCCGCGCGGGCAACGGCAAGGCCCAGCCGGAGAGGCCGCGGGGCAAGGTTCGCGGCCTGCCGCGCACGCAGAGGATGGATTCGTGATCGAGATCCTGGACGAGACGGAAGGGCTGGACGACGCCTCGGCCGGGCTGCTGAAGGCGGCGGCCGAGGCGTTCCTCACCGAGGCCGATCCGGGCGGGGGCATGAAGGGCGTGGCGCGCCTGACGCTGATACTGCTGGACGATGAGCGCATCCGCCTCCTGAACCAGCGCGACCGCGGCCTGGACGAGGCGACGGACGTGCTCTCCTACCCCGCGGTGGAGCCCGATGATGAGGGCTTCCCGCAGGTGGCCCACCTGGGCGACATCTTCATAAGCACGGAGACTGCTTCGCGGCAGGCGGAGGCGGCCGGCGTGCCGCTGCTGAGCGAGCTGCTCACGCTCTTCGCGCACGGTTTCACGCACCTGCTTGGTTATGATCACGATACGGAGGCCGAGTGGCTGGTTTTCGAGAGGGCACAGGCAAGGATTCTCGAGCTCGCAGGTCTGCAGGGTTCACCCTAGACAGGTTCAGGGGCAGCGTTGGCTTCGCCTGGGCCGGCCTGCGCTACGGTTTCGCCCGGCATCCCAACCTGCGGATGGAGCTGGGCCTGGCGGTTTTCTGTCTGCTGATGGCCTGGTGGCTCGGTGTGCCCGCCTGGCTTATCCTGATGTCCTGGTGCACCGTGATATGCGTGGAGCTGCTCAACACCGCGCTGGAGGAGCTGATCGATCTGGTCTCACCCGGGTACAACGAACTCGCCGGCCGCGCGAAGGACCTGGCTGCCGCCGCGGTGCTGGTGGCCGCGTTCGCGACGCTGGTGGTGAACGTCGTGATCCTGCTGCCGCCGCTGCTGGCCCGGTTGGGCCTGGTGCCGCTGTGAGCGCGCCCGAGCAGCTTGTCGAGGCTGCGCGTGCCGCGTGGGAGAACGCGTACGCGCCTTACTCCGGCTTCCGGGTCGGCGCTGCGCTCAGGGCCGAGGACGGCCGCGTGTACGCGGGCGCCAACGTCGAGAACTCGTCCTTCGGCCTCACCAGGTGCGGCGAGCAGAGCGCGGTGCAGGCGATGGTCAGCGCCGGGGCGCGCTCGTTTCAGGAGATCGTCGTTTACACGGACGCGAGCCCGCCCGCCAGCCCGTGCGGCGCGTGTCGCCAGGTGCTTGCCGAGTTCGCGCCGCACGCCCGGGTGCACATGGTCAACGATCGCGGCGAGGCGAGTTCGATGACGGTCGGGGAACTGCTTCCCGGCGCCTTCCTGCTCAACGGCTGAGGGCCGCCCGCGCCGGTCGGGTTCTCACTGTTCGGGGGGTTATACTCCCGCTTGATGAAATCACTGCGCAAACTACTGCTTGCCCTGCTGGTACTGCTGCTGTCGGTCGCGTCAGCTCAGGCCGTCACGCGGGTACTGGTGCTTCCGTTCGAGACGGAGGCAGTCAACCCAAACTACAGCCTCGGTCTTGCCGGCGGACTGCAGCGATCGCTGAACTCCATCGAAGGCATCTACGTGCCTCCGGTCGGCGACGGTGCGCTCTTCGCTGCCCGTGCCTTCGACCTTGACCTTGACCCGCTCACGGCCTCCGTGGCCGCGTTCGATGCCCATGCGATCGTGAGTGGCGAGATGGTGGCCTCCGGGGACAGCGTGAACATCACGCTGGCGTTCTCGGGCCCCCGCTTCGCGGAGCTGACCACCGTCACGGTGAGCGCGCCCAACGTGCCGTCCAGCCTGATGCGCGCGACGGTCGACGAGGTCGTCCGGACGCTGGGGCTCAACATCGATTCAGCCACGCAGTCCAGGATCGACACGATCAACTCGCAGGCGCCCAGCGCGACCTCGATGGGCCCGATTGGCATGGCGATGGCCCGCCTGGGTGGCACGCCAGCCGAGGTGCAGAGCGCGTTCGAGAGCGACTCCAACTCCAGCTGGGTCCAGGGCGAGTACGCCCGCGTGCAGATGCTGGCCGGCAACGCCGAAGCTGCGCTGCAGGCAGCCAACCGCGCCGTGGAGCTCAACCCCGGCGACGTCGAAGCGGTCGTCAACCGCGGCATAGTGCTCACGCAGCTGGACCGGCTCGAGGAAGCGACCGCGGCGTACAACGCTGCGCTCGAGCTGAACTCGTGGCACGCCACGGCCCTTGCGGCCCAGGCGCTGATCACCACGGACCTGAACGCTGCGCGCAGCCGCCTCGAGCGGTCGATCGAGGCTTACCCGCGCCTGGCGGATGCCTACCTTGACCTTGTGCTGCTCGAGCCGAACGACACGCGGGCGCTGCAGCAGCTGAGGCGGGCGGCCGAGCACCTGCCCGAGTCGATCCAGATCCACCGCGCGTTCGTGCTGCGGACACTGGCAGCTGGTGACGCCAACGGCGCGCTGGCCTACCTGCGTTCGGTCGCTGCTGACCCGCTGGGCGCAACACCTGCGCTTTACTCGCTGGCTAGCAACCTGCCGGCCGATCTGACGGACCAGGCCATGGTGTTCGTGAACGAGGGCGCGAACCGCTTCCCCCAGAGCACTCTGCCGGGCCTGACCGAATCGTTCCTGCTGCGGCGTGCCGGCCGGGCTGCAGAGGCCGAAGCGATCCTGCGCAGCCTGCACACCGCACATCCCGGCGACCTGGAAGTGGCCAATCAGCTGGCGATCACGCTGGGCCAGCTGGGTCGGGTGGACGAGGCCCGCCAGGTGTTCGAATCGATAGCCGGGGCCTCTTCCGTGGTGACCCTCAACCTTGCGCAGACGCTGCTCGAGGACGGGCAGGCGGCCGCTGCCCTGCAGCTGCTCGAGCCGCTGGCAGGCGCCGCCGATGCCGATGCCGATACGGTGACGCTTTATGGCATTGCCCTGGCCCGCACCGGCCAGACGGCCGCTGCGGAGACGGCGTTCAATCACGCGCTCGGACTCGATCCCGACTGGCATCCCGCCCGCGCAGCGCTCGCGCAGCTGGGCGAGCAGTCGCAGGTAACGGGTGGAGTGGCAGTTCAGTTCACGGGTGAGGCCGGAGCGAGCTTCCAGCGTGGCCTTACGGCGCTGAACAACTCGGACTTCCAGACCGCCGTGATCGAGTTCGGCACCGCCGCAGACCTTAGCGGCGAGGCGCTGGCCCACTTCTACCGCGGTTATTCCCTGCAGCTGCTGGGTCGCGTGCGGGAGGCCGTTGCCGCCTATGAACTGGCGCTGGCGGGCTTCCCCAACAGCGACATCGTGCTGAACAACCTGGGCTACTCCCAGCTTGTGCTGGGCCGCTACGACCTTGCCTTGCCGCTTCTGACCAGGGCGGTCGAGGCCAACGCCGGCAACGGACAGGCCCACATGAACTACGGCCTGGCCCAGTACGGCCTCGGGCGGTTCAGCGCTGCCCTGGAGTCGTGGGAGACGGCGGTGCGCCTCGAGCCTGCGCTGTCCGCGTCGCTTGACGAGCTGATGCAGGACGCGCGCAGCCGCCTCGGGAACTAGGGAGAAGCGAGTTGAACCTGAGGTCCGAGGTGATCCACGCGCCCCCGTACAGCTTTCATCCTCCGGCAGAGGGCATCAAGCTGGACCAGAACGAACTGCCCTATCCCCTGCCGGACCACGTCCGCGCCGAGGTGGCCCGCGTGGCAGCCGAGGTGGCGCTGAACCGCTACCCGGACCTGCACGCCTTTACCCTGCGTGACCGGCTGGCCGGCATCGACGCCTGGGACCCGGAGGGCGTGCTGGTCACGTCCGGATCCAACGTCCTGCTGCACTACGCCGTCGTGGCTGCCGGTATCGGCAGGACGGTCCTGACGGTCAGCCCGACCTTCTCCGTCTACTCGCTTCAGGCCCGGATACTGGGTGCAAGGCTGGTCGAGGTGCCGCTGGGCGCGGGCTTCTCGCTGCCGGTCGACGAACTCGTGCGGGAGCTCGGGGCGGGCGAGGGCGTGCTGATCATCGCCAACCCGGCCGCTCCGACCGGCAACCTGCATCCCGATGCAGAGGTCGAACGCCTGATCGAGGCGGCGGCCGGGCGGTGGCTGGTGGTGCTGGACGAGGCGTATCACGCGTTCTCGGGCACAGACCTGAGCCGCTTCGCGAGGCTGCCCAACGTGCTGGTGGTACGCACGCTTTCCAAGGCGGCCGGGCTCGCCGGGCTCCGCATCGGCTACGGCCTTTGCGAACCGGCGCTGGCGCGTCAGTTGACGAAGGTGATGATTCCTTTCAACGTTTCCGAGCTGCAGCAGGCCGTGGCCGGCGTCGTCCTGGATCACCGCGAAACGCTCGCCGGGCAGGTCCGGGAGGTGGTCGCCGAGCGCGCGCGCATCGAGGGCGCCATGGCCGGTCTTGACGGCGTTGAAGTGTTCCAATCCAGCACCAACTTCGTGCTGTTTCGCGTGGAGGACGCCGCCGGTGTGTACGGCGCGCTCAGGGAGCGCGGCGTCCTCATCCGCCTGCAGGACCACCTGCCGGGGCTGGATGGCTGCCTGCGGGTGAACGCGGGGCTGCGCGAGGAGAACGACGCCTTCCTGGAGGCACTCGCCTCGGCAGTCGGCAAAGGTACGGAGGTATCCGCATGAGCACGCGCAAGGCAACTGTCGAACGCAACTCGACCGAGACGCAGATCCGCATCGGCCTCGACCTGGACTCGGGCGCGGCCGGCAGCATCGCCACGGGCCACGGCTTTCTGGACCACATGCTGGAGCAGCTCAGGCGCCACGGCGACATGGGCCTGGATGTCGAGGCGAAGGGAGACCTGCACATCGACGTGCACCACCTGGCCGAGGACACGGGCATCGTGTTCGGCCAGGCGCTGCACGAGGCGCTGGGCGACCGCGTCGGCATCGAGCGGTACGCCGACTGCCTCCTGCCGATGGACGAGACGCTCGCGCAGGTCGCGCTCGACCTGAGTGGCCGGCCGTTCATCGCCTTCGCGCCGGAGGGCTTCGAGGGTGACTCGGGCGGCTTCAACGCGCACCACCTGCGGGAGTTCCTGCGCGGCTGCTGCAACCATGCCGGCATGACGCTGCACGTGCGGGTGCTGGCCGGCTCCGAGACGCATCACGTGTGCGAGGCGGTGATGAAGGGCTTCGCCCGGGCCCTGCGCCGCGCAGTCGAGCGCACGGGCGGTTCATTGCCGTCCACGAAGGGCCTGCTCTAAAGCATGAGGCTGCCGTGCTGCATGCTTGTGCTCGCGTTGTTCGCCGCCGTGTTCGGCGCGCGGGCACAGGAGGAGCTGTGGACCGTGCAGACGGTCGCCTACCCGGACTACCGGCAGGCCGTCGGTACCGCGGCTGAACTGCGCGCGATGGGCCTGGATGCGTACACCGAGTTCACGATGCACGACGGCGTGCAGTACACGCGCGTGCGGGTGGGCTGCTTCCTGCAACGCCACGGCGCGGAGGCGCTCGCGGAGCTGCTGGCGGGCAACGTCACCCGCGAGGCCGTGGCGCAGCCGCTGAGCGAGGAGGCCGGGACGAGCTTCTGCGTCAGCGACGACGTCGGCTTCGTCAAGCCGGACGTCTGGGAAGTGGTCGTCGACGCCCCGGGCCAGATCGCCTTCAGGGTGCAGCTGCGCGGCCACACCGGTTTCGTTCACATGTCGGGAACGCAGTGGCGCATGCTGCCGGAGCTGGACACGGTTCCGTCCCAGGTCGGTTCCGGCGGCAACCGCTTCGAGCAGTTGACGTTCGGGGGTACCCAGGTGATCCGCATGCGCTTCGGCACGGAGAACCTCCTGGTGTGTCCCGGTCGGCTCATCTGGCAGGACGCGTTCGTCGCGGTGGTCGAGCGGGACCGGACGGTCTCCGCCTGCGTCGTCAGGCCGTCGGGCGCATGAGTCAGACGCTGGACAGGTTGCTGATCCTGTGCGGCGTCGGCGGCGCCGGCACGTCCACCGCGCTGCAGGCGTTCGAGGACCTGGGTTACTTCACGGTGGACAACCTGCCGCCCGCCCTGTGGCCGGACCTGGCGCGTGTCGCCGCCGAGGCCGACGAGCGGCGCCTGGTGATCACGGTGGACTCCCGCACCGAGCGGTTCCTTGCAGGGGTGGAGGACGGCCTGGCGCAGCTCGAGGCAGCTGGCCAGAAGGTAAGCGTGCTCTTCCTTACCGCGAGCGACGCGGTGCTGATCAAGCGCTACGGCTTTACCAGGAGGGCGCACCCGCTCTCGGAGGGATCGCTGCAGAGCGACCTGGAGCGCGAACGGCATGTGCTTGGCTTCCTGCGGGCGCGAGCGGACATCGTCCTGGACACCAGCGCGCTCACGAGCGCGCAGCTGCGCGACGCCATCGCCCGCCAGTTCGGCAACGGCACCGGCGACGCGTTCCGGCTGCAGCTGCTCTCGTTCGGCTTCAAGCGCGGCGCGCCGCTGGACGCAGACATCGTCCTGGACGTGCGCAGCATGCCCAACCCGTACTACGACGAGGAACTCAGGAAGCACGGCGGGCTGGACCCCAGGGTCAAGGGCTACGTCTACAGCGGCAGCGGCCGCGAGCAGTACGAAAGACTCGCGCGTTTCGTGCGCGAGGCTGCCCGGCTGGCCAACGCCTCCGGCAGGCGGACCTACACGATCGCGGTCGGCTGCACCGGCGGTCAGCACCGGTCGGTAGCCGTGGTCGATCGCCTCTCGTCCGAACTGGCCGAGGAGTTCATCGTCACGCCCGAACACCGCGACCTGGAGGTCGCCCTCAAGGAGCACGCGGGGTGAACCGCCGGCCGCTCGGCTCCTTCCGCCTCTGGCTGGCCCCGGGGATGGGTGTCAAGCGGCATGTCAGCCTGGCGTCACTCGGCCTGGTCCTGCTCATAACCGGCGTGATCGGCGCGATCCTCTGGGGGTTCGCGGGCGACCGGCAGGTCATCTCGGACCCGATCGAGGAAGTGCTGGTCAGCGACGCGTGGGAGACGTGGGGCATCTGGGTGTCACTCGCCGTTGCGATCGCCGGGCTGTGGACGGCGGTGGCGGCAGTCAGGCGGCTGAACCGGTCCCTGCTTTCCCACTGGCTGGACCGGCCCTCCGACGTGGCGGAGGTGCTGCATCGCGAGCTGATCCTTTCAAAGGGTCCGCACGTGGTCGCCCTCGGCGGCGGCACGGGCCTGAGCATGCTGCTGCGGGGCCTGCGCGCGCACTCCTCCAACCTCACGGCCGTGGTCTCGGTGGCGGATGACGGCGGCTCCTCAGGCCGGCTGCGTGAGGCGTTCGACATGCCGGCGCCGGGTGACCTGAGTGACTGCCTTGCCGCACTTTCGGAAGCCGACCAGGAGCTCGGCCGCCTGCTCGAGTACCGCTTCGAGCGGGGCGCGGAGCTGCAGGGGCACACGTTCGGCAACCTGCTGATCACGACGCTGACCGAGGTCGAGGGTGACTTCGGCCGCGCGCTGGAAGCGCTCAACTCGCTGTTGCAGCTGAGGGGGCGCGTCTTCCCCGCCGCCACGCAACCGGTGTCGCTGGTTGCGAACAAGGCGCACGGCGTGGAGGTGCGCGGCGAGTCCGCCCTGCGTGAAGTGCCGGGCGTCGTGACCGGCATCCGCATCGAGCCCTCTGACATCGGCACGCCGCCCGGCGTGATCAACGCCATCGCGAACGCCGACGTCATCGTGCTGGGCCCGGGCAGCCTGTTCAGCTCGACGATCCCGCCGCTGCTGGTCGACGGGGTGCGCAGCGCGCTGCTGGCCAGCCCCGCGCCCGTCGTCTACTTCTGCAACATAATGACCGAGGCGGGCGAGACGGACGGCATGACCGCGTTCGATCACGTGCAGGCCCTGCATGATCACCTGGGGGCCTGGCCCGATGTCGTCCTGGTCAACTCGCAGCCGCTGGATCCCGGGCGGCTCGAGGCCTACGGCGCCGAGGGTGCGGAACAGGTGGCGTTCGACGCCGCACCGTTCGACGCGGCCGGCGTCAAGTATGTACTCACCGACCTTCTTGTGGATGGCGCGCAGGCGTATCATGACTCGGCCGTGCTGGCCGCGTGGCTGACCAGGTACACGGGCCACCGCCGGTCGGAACGATGGGCGGAACGCACGCTGTGAAGTCCGAACGAAAGATCCTGGAGCTCCCCTCTTGCTGAGATCACTGTTACTGCTCGCGCTCGTCACCGTCGTCGACCCCGTCCCCGGACCGAGCGCCGTCGACTCGCTCACCGCTCCCACCGGAGCCATGTACCGCAGCCTCTCGCCGTTCGACCTGCGCACGGCGCGTGTGCTGGACGAGGAAACGGTCACGGTCGAGCTCGAGATGGCATCGTACGCCAACCCGCTCGGGCTTCCGCTGGGTTTCTCGCATCCGATCATCGAGGTGTACCTGGGTGGCGGTGAGTTCGGGGTCGAGTCGCTCCTGCCCGGCTCCATGATGAGCCTGCCCGAGGGCGAGGCCTGGACGGTCGCGCTGCGGCTGACAGGCGATCGCGCCTGGGGTTTTGAGGTGACCGCCACCGGCATCAGGGAGTTCGAGCCGGTCGTGACGATCGAGGACGGGCTGATGTACGTGGACACGGACGTGCCCGCGCTGGCCAACCCGCGCCTGGCGGCGATGGTGGGCCTGTACTCCGCCTTTCACGAGACCGGGTGGCGTCCGCTCGAGCTGACGGAGGGCCCGTGGGCGTTCTCGTCGGCCACGCAGCAGGTGCCGGTGGTGGACGTGCTCGCGCTCGACATGGAGGCACAGCGCGCCGCGCTCGCCGGCGGGATCCTGCCGGTGACCGAGGTCAACATCATTCCGAACCCGAACACGCTCTGGCTGGCGCTGATGGCAGGCGGGCTGGTTGTTGCCGCCGGCGGCCTTGCGCTCAGGTCGGTCGCCGGCCGCCGGGCAGTGGCGGCCGAGGCGGAGGTCGCCG
>CAZBVI010000028.1:0-27122 GCA_964495325.1 uncultured bacterium | reverse complement strand
CTGTCAGGATGCTGAGTGTTTCGGGGCCGGGGGGTACATCGGTGCCGATCATGCCGGTCTCCCTGCACAACGGCCGCACAACGCGGTCTGCAATGCGCGTGCTGGACGGTGCTCAGTTCTGGCCGCCTGATGGGGTATCAAGCGCCCAGTCATGCTCGCACCGCAGCGTGACTTGCCGACCGCATTTGGTCGTACTCAGACTTCAGCTGAGCTTGAACAACGGACCTGAGCCGGTCGTCTTGGTGTGCAGCGCAGGTTTCGCATAGAACGAATGCAATGGCGATACCTGGCCTGACACGGGTGCTGCCTACCCCCGGAGGAAACGTGTCGCCCTCGAAGGCCAGGCCACACGCAACGCAGTCGCGGGCAACACGAACGGCATCAACGCCAAGTGCGGCACATACCGTGGCGGCTGCAGAGCCGAACACAAGCGGGTCATCTTGGAAGTTGCCGCTCATGCTGACACCGTTGCGGTAGGCGGGTTGATTGTGGCGAGGTTCAGAAGCGCCAAGTCGGGTATACTCGCCTTGTCCCTAAGGGTTATGCGCTTCTGATGCCCGCCGCTGGTCACGGCGGGCGTTCTCATTCTTCTGTTCCTGCTTGATCGCCGCCGGCGTCTAGCCAGGCGTCGATCATGTCGAGGTCATACATGATGCGGCGGCCTATGCGGATTGTGCCAGGCATAAGGCCGCGCTTCGTACGGTCATACAGGCTGCTCAGGGGCATGTCGAGCATCTCGGCGACCGCGAGGGGGCGTCCGAGCCTCCGGTGCTTGGCCCGGTTGTGCTTAGGTGCGGGGGGTGGCAGGATGCTGCCCAGGCTGGTTGTCATGGAGCTACTCCAAACGTGTCACGGCACAAGGTTGTACCGGCTGATCTAAAGGTGTGTTGCGGCCTTAGATCAGTACGTTGGGAGCGTTTGCGGCTATTGGTGTTGCTATCAAGGGTTGTTCTAGTCGTGGCGGCTTGCTGGGGCCCGAGGAGCCGTCGTGTTGGGTGGGGTCCAGGACGGCGATCGTTCCCGCAGACGCAAGCGTGATTCGTACGGCGCTCAGCCACAGTTGGATAGCCTGCACCATCGCGTCGAGCTGCGCTAAGACAGCTGAGTAAGGCATGTGCTCGAGGCCAGTCATTATCCGCTTGAGCCGCTGTCCGAGCCGTCCTCCTGAAAGGAAGTACCCTTTGCTGACGGATTGAGTCAGCTGGCGGTAGAGTTGCCTGGCTTGTCTCTGTGTTCTGCTTCGTCTCACTAAATCGAGCGCGAATTGCTTCATTTGATCGGCCTGTTCTTCCCAGGCTTGGCTTAAGGGCAATGGCTGTCCGAGAAGTTCCGAAGCGGCTTCCAGAAGTTCCGCGTTGCGCTTCTGCATGCCTTTGGCCAGGCTGGTCAGATCCGTTGCCACGCCAGGAGCATACCACGTGTTGTGCATGGTGAGCACAGCCTGTCACATGTAGTGGCGTCTCTTCTAAGTGTATCGGCTTGCCGAATTGTGCCGGTCGTTGTGCCGTTGTGCCTGTCAGGGCATATTGTTCACTGGACAGGCTGTAATCAAACATGGTCCGTCTTACGCTGTTTATGCGTCCCACACGTGCTCTCCCTAGTGGCCCGTGTTGGAACAGAGTTGATTCGACTGCCTACGGATCAGAAGGCCTGGGGTTCGAATCCCTACGGGTGCACCAAGAAATACTCTGTCCCACACGGCAGAAACTCAGAGGCGGTCCCGGTGCTACGGGGCTGCCTCTGAGTTTGTGCGCATTGCATCGGACCTGCCTGGCCGCTCGTCCGGCTACCAGGCCTAGCTTGCTCCTGCCAGTTCCAGGGAAGCACCAATATCGATCAGCTGCTGATCGGTAAGGGCGCTTGCGGGCATGATGTCAACTTCAAACATCATTCCCTCGCGAGCAAACAGGAGTCGTTTCGCTCCGCTGTGATCCCAGCTCTGCTCGACACTCGTTCCGGCTTCGTTAACCTGTACGAGCCAATGTCCGTAAACCATCAAGCCCCCAGTAGTCGCATCCACCTCCACTTCGGCGGTTGAGTTCGCGCCAACCGGAATGTTGCGGACAGCCAGTTGCCCCGTTTCGTCCCTCATTAGCCTGGAGGCAGTGATCGTGAGAATGCTGCCGTCTCGTCCGGCATAGATGATTCGGGGCAGTGGTGGAGCGTGTTCCGAGTCGAGCAGCAGGTCTATATCGAATGCTGGTGTAATGGCAATCGCGAGTTCCTGGGGAAACATGCGAGGCACTCTCGCGGGAATCCATACCTCAGCCGCGTCTTGACTCGCCTCGGTGAGCGTGGTCCTGTGGAACGCGGGCGAGTCCGCAGCGGAAGCCGAGCGCGCTTCACTCCGAGAGTCAACGTAGTCAAGCAGTTCCGCCCCTGACATTCCTGCAAGCACAGGAGGTGCGTCGAGTTCGCTGATTCTTATTCCGGATTCAGCCTGAGTGAAACTCGCT
Source organism: uncultured bacterium (assembly GCA_964495325.1). Lineage (GTDB taxonomy): Bacteria > Deinococcota > Deinococci > Deinococcales > Trueperaceae > CAZBVI01. The sequence goes on along the minus strand of CAZBVI010000028.1, from coordinate 24,666 downwards.
GTGGCAGGTTCTATGGGATCGGCACACGAGGCAGCCACAAAAGCGATAAAAACTGAGGCCAGGATCGATTGGCTGTGCTTGCTCCACCGAATCATGTTTCTATTCCCAGCCGACAGCCACATTCGACACAGAAGAATATGTAATAGTCGCAGTACTCAAGGCAGAACGGGAGTTCTGGAGGTCTATAATAATAGTTCACTCGCTCACACGAATCCATGACCCAGCTGTCGCAGCACGTAGTTCCACAACGACAGAACTCTCCTCCGCTGACATCACATGAGCACGCCTGCAGAACGGAAGAATCATCTGACAGCGCGCATTCCAAGTAGGCATTGATTTCGAACTGGCTAATGTATGCGGCTTGCGCCTCCTTCTGGGAGCCAGTCATCGCGAATGATGCCACCAGCATGGTAACTCCCAGAGCTAACTTTCTGCCCAAATTTGCCATTGCTCGCTACTCCTTAGCTGCCGCGGGTCGTTGGTCCCAGCGTCATGACCAGTGAGTGCGTAATTCGAAGTAATCCTCCTTCCATGATTCATGCGAAGTGAGTTGTGAGACCAAGTTGCCTTCGAAAGCTTCTGACAGTCGATTAGCCTATGTATTCAGTCTATTGACCTGTAGCACGCTCGCGAAGTCCTGTCAATACCCAACCCCGGCCTGAATCCACCGCCTATCTGATGTGCTGTGGGTTTCAGGGCTTGTCCGGGTGGATTTGCTCGCTGTCGGGCGCGGCAGCCAGGTTCGATCTGGTTGTGGATTTGCTGGTCAGTGGCTCAGTAAGTACTGATTCCAGGTTTTTGCTGGTGCCAGCCCGGAATGTTGACAACTGCGACACGCAGCTGGGCGGGTACTCGGTCGTGCTGACGAATGACGTCGGCCACTTCCAGCTGATACTGACCCGGAACTTCATGCGCGCCAACCAGAACAGGCTGAGTGCGGAACGTGCGGAATCCAACGTTCCGGTAGCGATCCGGTTCCCGGAGGGCGCGGTCCGCGAGTACAGGCCCCGGGGAACCGGCAACAAGCAGTCGCGGTCAGTCTCGCATGACGTGATCACGATTCAGGAGATCGACGGATCAGTGGTGCGCCGGCTGCTTGGCACCAGATCGAACATCGAGGTCACGTACAGCGGCCGGCACGGCTCGGAGACCTTCACCATCAGGCCGAACACGTGGGTGGCGCTGAGCGAGGGCTTCGGGCAGTACTGCATGGGCTGACCCGGCGCGCGAATGATCAGGCGGCTGCGGTCCCCACGCCACCAGCAGCCGCCTTCTCGACCTCAGCGATGATGCCTGCGACAAGCTCGGTGACGGTAGCGTCGTCCGGACCCTCGACCATCACGCGCACGAGCGGCTCGGTGCCGCTGGGTCGCAGGTTGACCCGTCCGTCGGACCCGAGCCTGGCCTCGGCCGCCGCGACCGCAGCGATCACATCAGGATGCGAGGCGACGTCGCCCTTGCTGCCGTTCGGCACGGGCACGCTCTGCAGCAGCTGCGGATAGACGGGGATGCGGTCCATCCACTCCTCGAGCGTGGTGCCGGTCCCGCGCAGGGCGGCTAGCACCTGCAGGGCGGTCAGGAGGCCGTCGCCGGTGGGGGAGCGGTCGAGCATGAGCAGATGCCCGGACTGTTCACCGCCCAGGGTCAGCTGGCGGCTGCGCAGCTCCTCGCTCACGTAGCGGTCGCCCACAGCGGAGCGGTGCATCACGACGTTGTTGTCGGCAAGGAAGCGCTCCAGGCCCAGGTTGCTCATGACGGTGGCGACGACCTCACGCTCGCCACGCGTTACTGCGAGGATCGCGAGCAGGTGGTCGCCGGTGACGAGGCGGCCGCGGCTGTCGACGAGCAGGACGCGGTCGGCGTCCCCGTCGAAGCAGACTCCCACGTCAAGCCCTTGTTGCTGCACGCGCTCCTGCATGCCTGCGGGCGAGGTGCTGCCGCAGCCTTCGTTGATGTTCGTTCCGTTCGGTTGGGCGTTGATCACGTCCAGGCGCGCGCCGATCTGCTTGAACACCTGCGGGGCTATCTGGAACGCCGCGCCGTTGGCGCAGTCCAGGCCGACCTTGAGGCCGTCCAGGTAGGGCGCGTTGGCCAGGAGGAACTTCGTGTAGTGGCCGTCCTCGGTGCGGTAGCGGCTTGAGGCGCCCACTTCGCTGTGGGTCACGGGCGCGAGTGCGGGCGGCTCGCGCAGGAAGTCCTCGAGCGCGTGTTCGGTCGCGTCGGAAAGCTTGCGGCCGTCCGCACCGAAAACCTTGATGCCGTTGTCCGGGTACGGGTTGTGTGAGGCGCTGATCACGAGCCCCGCGGTGGCCGTGAGCTGGCCGGTAAGGTATGCGACTCCGGGCGTGGGAATCACGCCGAGGAAAGTGACGTCCCCGCCGCGCGAAGTGATTCCGGCCGTGACGGCATGAGCCAGCATCTGTGCGGAGCGCCGCGTATCCATGCCGATCACGAGGTGGGGGCGCAGGCCGTCCTCGCGCAGTACCTCAGTCAGGGCGGTGCCAAGCCGGAAGGCGAACTCCGCTGTAAGCGGCTCCTCGCCCGCAACGCCCCTGATTCCGTCGGTTCCGAAGTACTCACGCGATCCCATGCGCCTGAGTGTACTACTACGCCGCCCTGTGCGTCATTTCGCTTCCAGCCAGTTGTCTCCCGAGGCTACCTCGGCGACCAGCGGAACCGACAGCTCCCAGGCGCCCTCCATCACGGTTCTCACCGTCTCCGTAACCGAAGCCAGGCGGTCCTGCGGAGCCTCGATCACGAGCTCGTCGTGCACCTGCAGGATCATGCCGGCACCAAGCGGCTCGAGCTCCGGGGCGAGCCGGAGCATGGCCACCTTGATGATGTCGGCGGCCGTGCCCTGGATCGGCATGTTGTAGGCGGTGCGTTCGGCGTACTCGCGCGCCTGCCGCTCGCGGGAGTTGATGTCGGGGATCACGCGGCGCCGGCCGGCGAGCGTCTCGACGTACCCGTTGGCGCGGCAGAAGTCGAGGGTGCCGTCGATGTACTTCCGCACGTTCGGGTAGCGGCCGAAGTACGTGTCGATGAAGGCCTCGGCGCTGCGGTAGTCGATGCCTAGCTCGCGGGTCAGCCGGTGGGCGGACATGCCGTAGAGGACGCCGAAGTTGATGATCTTGGCCACACGGCGCATGTCCTGGGTCACTTCCGCCGGGTCCACGCCGTGAACCTGCGCGGCGGTGACGCGGTGGATGTCGGCACCCTCCCGGAACGCGCTGATGAGGGCGTCCTCGCCGGCAATGTGCGCGAGCACGCGCAGCTCGATCTGCGAGTAGTCCGCCGCCAGCAGCACGTGGCCCTCGCCGGCCTTGAAGGCACGCCGGATCTGGCGGCCCAGCTCGGTCCGGATGGGGATGTTCTGCAGGTTCGGGTGCGTGGACGAGAGGCGGCCGGTCGCGGCAACGGTCTGGTTGAACGTCGTGTGGATGCGGCCGGTGCGCTGGTTGATCAGCGTGGGCAGCGGATCCAGGTAGGTGCCCTTGAGCTTGTTCAGTTCCCGGTACTCGAGGATGAGCCCGACGGCCTCGTGCGAGTCGCGCAGGCTCTCGAGCACGGCGACCGCCGTGCTGCGCTTGCCGCCGGACGTCTTGCGGCCGGCCTGCAGGCCAAGCTTGTCGAACAGCAGCGCCGCCACCTGCCCGGTCGAGAGCAGGTTCATGGCCGGATCGCCCGCGATCTCGCGGACGCGGGCCTCGATCTGAAGCAGCTGCTCGCCGAGCGATTCCGACTGCTCAAGCAGCACGTCACGGTCGACGAGCACGCCCTTGCACTCCATGTCGGCCAGCACCCTCTGGAGCGGCTTCTCGATGTCCTCGTAAACGCTGCGGACCGAGCCTTCCAGGTGCCTGGGCACACGCTTCATGAGTTCGGCAGCGGCGACCGCGCGGTCGCGGGGGGAGTCGTTCCACTCGCCGGCTGCGAACTTCTGGGTGGCGCTCACCGGCTGCGAGGCCGAGGGATCGAACACGTAGGCCATCAGCAGCGGGTCGTCCCCGGGTTCGAGCTGCACACCCTGCGACGCTGCCCACACCACCAGCGCCTTGGCGTCCACCGCGCTGACGGTCCCGAGGCGCGACAGCTCCGCCAGGGCGGCCTCGGTGTCGGGTGCGCTCGCCACCTTGCCGTCGCCGGCCAGCGCGAGGCCGGTCAGCCGGGCCTGGCTCGCCGATGCCTCGGACAGCGTGAAGCCGGCGGCGGGTGCGCCGAGGTCCGGCGGCCACGCCGTTTCCTCGTACCTGACCCGTTCCACCAGGCCGAGCTCGGCCAGGATGCTGTTGAACTCGAGCTCGAGCAGCAGCTCGCGCAGCTCGTCCTCGGCCGGTTCGCGCTGCGACCAGGCCCTCGGGTCGTACTCCAGGTCGGCGTCGGTCACGATCCGGCTGAGCTCGCGCGAGAACTTCACGGCTTCCAGCGAGGCATGGATCTTCTTTGCCACCGCGGGCGGTTCGACCTCGTCCAGGTGCTCCAGGACCCAGTCAAGAGTGCCGTAGCGCTGCAGGAGCTTGCTGGCGCTCACCGGACCGACGCCCTTCGCGCCGGGGATGTTGTCGCTGGCGTCGCCGATCAGGGCCCTGTAGTCGGTCCACTGGTCGACGGTGACGCCGTACTTCTCCAGCACCTCGGCCGCGCCGATGCGCTCCGTCTTGTCCAGGCCGCGCACGACGATGTGCTCGTTGACCAGCTGGTAGGCGTCGCGGTCGCTCGTGATGATCTCCACCGAATAGCCGTCCGCGGCGCAGCGAGTCGCGAGCGTGCCCATGAGGTCGTCCGCCTCGAGCCCGTCGACCTCGATCTGGTAAAGCCCGAGCAGCGAGACGACGCGCTTGATCACGTTGATCTGGTCCTTCAGGTCGTCCGGCATCGGCGGCCGGCCGGCCTTGTAGTCCTCGAACTGGTCGTGCCTGAACGTCTTCTCGGAAGCATCGAAGGTCACGACCGTCACATCGCCGTCTTTTTCCTCGGCCATGATCCGCAGCAGCGAGCGCAGGAAACCGTAGACGGCGTTGACGCTGCGACCCTGCGATGTGCTGAGTTCGCGGATGGCGTAGTAGCTGCGGAAGGCGAGCGCGTGACCGTCGATCAGGGCGACGCGGCTGCCGTTGCGGGCTTCCGGCTTGCCGGATGCGTCACCGAACAGGTCTGCCTGCGGCCCGCTCAACGCTGATGTCCCGGAGTTGCGGTAACTGCTGTCATGGCTTACACCTTACAGCAGTGCCCCCGGCGGGAGAGTTGCCGCAGAACCCCCAGCCAGCCGTCGTGAAATCACCAAATAACGACCGCTGACTACAGGCTGAGCCACTACCGCGACAGTGACGGTCCCGAGGTCGACCTGATGATCGAGTACGTGGATGGCGCGGTTGTCGCACTTGAGGTCAAGGCCGGCAGCACCGTCAGGCCTAAGCATCTGCAAGGACTGAAAACACTGCGCGCCAGGCTGGGTGACCGGTTCGTGGCGGGCATAGTCCTGAACACGGCCGCTTCAGGTCATGCCCTGGGCGACCGCCTCGGCTCGCTCCCGGTGTCGGCACTCTGGGAGCTGTGAGCCTCAGGTGTTCCAGGCACCCGCGACCTCGATGTTGGTTCCGCTCGTGTAACCGGCCTCGCTTCCGACCAGGTACTCGACCGCACCGGCGATCTCCGCAAGCCGGCCCGGCCGGCCCATCGGCAGCCTGCCGGGAGGGAAGCTCACGCTGTTCTCGAGCACCCCGGGGCTGACAACGTTGACAGTGACGCCGCTGCCCGCCAGCACCTTCGCCAGCGACCTGGAGTAGGTGAGCACGCCGGCCTTCGCGATCGCGTACGGCGTGATGGCCGGACGCGCGATCAGGTTGTGCGTGCCCGCGAAGCCCAGGTTGATGATGCGGCCCCAGCCGCGCTCGCGCATGAGCGGCGCGGCGGCCTGGCAGGCAAGGAAGACGCTGTCGAGGTTGCTCGCGATCATGGAACGCCACGTGGCGAAGTCCAGCTCCGCGAGCGGATCCTCGTGGTAGTTGCCGACGTTGTTCACCAGGACGCCGAGGCCGCCTGTCAGCCGGTCGGCCCCTGTGATGAGGGCCCCGGCCTCGTCCTCCCGGGTCACGTCGGCACGGAGCGTGAAGGCGCGGCCGCCCGCAGCACGGATCTCGCCGGCCACAGCCTCTGCCTCCGCCTCCCTGGTGCGGTAGTTGATGACCGTGGCGAAGCCAAGGCCGGCCAGGCGAAGCGCGATCTCGCGGCCCACGCCGCGGTTGGCGCCGGTGACGAGTGCGCCACGCGGCAAGCCGTCATCAGGGTTCATGCCAGCCAATGTACACGCAGGCGCAACATTCTTCATAACCACAGGGCGTCTCGTGGGCTTACAATGGTCAGCGATGACGGCCAGTCTTGTAATGGCAGTGGATGATGATCTTGGTGTGCTCAAGGTGGTCGAACTGACCCTCGTGGCAGCCGGCTTCAGCGTCCTGGCGTTCGATGATCCCCGCGACGCGATCGAGGAACTCGAGGAGGGCCTGCGGCCCGACGTGATCGTGTCGGACATCTCGATGCCGGGCCTGAGCGGCTTCGACTTCTACAAGCGCGTGCGCGAGATCGCCGAGCTGAGGTCGGTTCCCTTCCTGTTCCTCACGGCGCTGGAGGACCGCAGCTACGTCCGGCGCGGCATGACGCTCGGCGCGGACGACTACCTGACCAAGCCGTTCGAACGCCAGGAGCTGGTCGATGCCGTCACGGTGCGGCAGCAGCGCATCTCGGAGCTGCGCCATCCGGTCGAGGGCCTGGTTGCCGCCCGGGGCCTTGGCCATCCCGCCATCGAACGGGACGGAAAGCGCCTGGACTGGGACTCACTCAAGGCTCTGGAGCTTCTCTTCTACCTGCTCGAGCACCGCAACGGAGTTACCGCCTTCGAGGTGGCCGAAGCGCTCTGGCCCGGCAAGACCGAGTCCAAGGCGTCCAGCTCGTTTCACACCACGCTTTACCGCCTGCGCAAGGTCATGGGCGGCGAACTGGTCGAGAGCGCCAACCGGCGCTATTACCTGCACAACAACTTCAGGATCGACTACGACGTCGACCTTTACCGCGCGGCCGTACTCCGGGCGCGGGAGCTCCGCACGCTGGCCGGCTGCGACGATGCCCTCAACATCTACCGGGGTGACTTCCTCGTGGGCTTCGATTCTGAATGGGTCGACGAGACCCGGCAGGCGCTGCATGGCGAGCAGCTCTCGGTGCTGATGCAGGCGTCGGAACTGGCCCGCGAGGAAGGGGATCTCGAGCGGGTCACGCGCTACTTCCAGCGCATGACCGAGCACGATCCCTATTCCGAGGTCGCCTGGACCGGACTCGCCCAGGTGTGGGAAGACCGCGGCGACGCGACCCGGGCGGACAACACACGTGAGCGGTTCGAACGCCTGATGACCAGCGGCTGAGTCCGCCGTGCACCAAACCCGGCCGAACCGGCCGCTGACTGGAGTGAACCAAACATGCTGAACATCGACCTGTCGGGAAAAAATGGCCTGATCCTCGGAGTAACCAACCAGCGTTCCATCGCCTGGGGCATCGCGGACGCCGTCTCATCCGCTGGCGCAAGGCTGGCGCTGAGCTACCAGTCCGACAGGCTACTGCCTGCGCTCCAGAAACTCACGGCTCACCTGGACAACCCGCTGCTGTTCGAGTGCGACATCTCGAGCGACGAACAGCTGGACGCGCTCTTCGCGCACGTGAAGGACGGCTTCGGCAAGCTCGACTTCGTCGTCCACTCCGTGGCCTACGCGCCGCCCGAGACGTTCTCAAGTCCCTTCAGGCAGACGTCGCGCGCGGACTGGCAGACCGCCATGGACGTGAGTGCATACTCGCTCGTCGCCGTGGCCGACCGGGCGGCGAAGCTGATGCCGGACGGCGGCAGCATCACCACGCTCACCTACCTGGCGGCCGAGCGCGTCGTGCCGCACTACAACATGATGGGCGTCGCCAAGGCCGCGCTCGAGGCCAGCTCCCGCTACCTCGCCTATGATCTCGGGCCGGCAGGCATCCGCGTGAACGCCATCTCCGCCGGCCCGGTGCGGACCGTGGCCGCCCGGTCGATCGCCGGCTTCGGCGACATGTACTCCGAGGCGGGCCGCAAGAGCATGCTGGGCCGCAACATCACGCAGGAGGAAGTGGCCGGACTGGCCCTGTCGCTCATCACGGACAGGCTGGGCGGCGGCATCACCGGCGAGACGATCTACGTGGACGCCGGCTATCACGCGATCGGCATGTTCCTGCCCGAGGGCAGCGACGGCTAGGCTATACTCGCCTGCATGAATCACCCGGCCTCCTGGAGCAAGACGGTCCTCCGATGGCGTCGCGGCCGCTGAACACCGACGGCCAGCAGCCCGCCAGGCTGCCGTGCAACTTTCCATCGAGCGTGACTGACCAGGAGTGACAGATGAATGCCACTGAGCTGAACCCGGAAGCGGCAGACAGCCGCAGGCCCGCGAGGCCGGTGTACCGCAAGGTACTGGCCGACCTGGAGACCCCCCTTACCGCCTACCTGAAGCTGGCCGGCCAGCCCAGCTTCCTGCTTGAAAGCGTCGAGCAGGGCGAGAAACTCGGCCGGTACTCGTTCATCGGGACCGGCCAGCGGCGCAGGATCGAGGCGCGTGGCCGCAACGTTTCGGTCACGGACGCCGCCGGAACCAGGGAGCTGCCTGACGCCGACCCGCTGCAGGTGCTGTGGGACGAGACCGTGCGGCCCACGCTGCCCGAGCCGGAACTGCCCGGCTTCTGGGCAGGCGCCGTCGGCTACGCCAGCTACGACCTGGTTAGGGCGTACGAGAAGCTGCCCGACTCGAACCCGGACGAGCTGAACATCCCCGACCTGCTCTTCGTGCAGCCCGAGGTGCTCGTGATCTTCGACCACTTCAGGCGCCACATCCTGGTCGTCGCCGAGGCCGAGGCCGGAGACGCCGCGTCCGAAGCGCAGGCCGCACGCCTGGTCGACCGGGCAGTCGCGAGGCTGAAGGGCCCGATGCCCGGCGTGCCGGGCGACCGCGCGGGCGTGAACACGGAGTTCACCAGCAACTTCACGCGCGAGGGCTTCATGGCGGCGGTCGAACGGGCTGTCGAGTACATCCGGGCGGGCGACGCCTTCCAGGTCGTACCCAGCCAGCGCCTGAGCGCCGACCTGGGCGTGCACCCGCTGGCCATCTACCGCGCGCTGCGCATAGTCAACCCGAGCCCCTACCTGGGCTTCCTGGACCTGGGGCCCGTCACGCTGGTCGCCAGCAGCCCGGAGAGCCTGGTCAGGAGCGACGGCGTGCGGGTGTCCACCAGGCCGATCGCGGGCACGAGGCCGCGCGGCGACACCCCTGAGGAAGATGCACGCCTGGCAGCCGAACTGCTGGCCGACGACAAGGAGCGCTCCGAACACGTCATGCTCGTCGACCTGAGCCGCAACGACCTCGGCCGCGTCTGCACGCACGGAAGCGTGCGGGTGCTCAACCCGATGCGCGTCGAGCGGTTCAGCCACGTGATGCACATCGTCAGCGACGTCGAGGGCGAGCTGGCCGGCGGGCGAACCCCCCTCGACGCGCTCGCGGCGACCCTGCCCATGGGTACCGCCTCGGGCGCGCCCAAGATCAGGGCGATGGAGATAATCGACGAACTCGAACCCGTGCGCAGGGGACCGTACGCCGGGGCGTTCGGCTACCTGTCGGTGCAGGGAGACATGGACATGGCGCTCACCCTGCGGACCGCGACGGTCACCGGCGGACGCATCCATCTGCAGGCAGGGGTGGGGGTGGTCGCGGACAGCGACCCCGCCACCGAGTTCGAGGAGTCACTCAGCAAGCTGGCCGCGCTGCGCAAGGCGGTCGACATGGCCACGGACGGCCTCGCATGAGCGCCGTTCTGCCCACCGTCGCCGGCACCGATCCGGCCGACCTCGTACCCGTGCTCAGGCAGGGCAGCCAGCTGCACCTGCTGGTGATCGACAACTACGACTCGTTCACGTACAACCTGGTGCAGTACCTCGGCCAGCTTGGCGCGCGCCAGACGGTGCTGCGCAACGACCGGTTCACTCTGGCCGAGGCCGCTCAGCTGCGGCCCGACGGCATCGTCATCTCGCCCGGACCCTGCACTCCGGCCGAGGCTGGCCAGTCGGTGGCCGCGGTCCGGGAGTTCGGCGGCAGGGTCCCGATCCTTGGCGTCTGCCTGGGGCATCAGGCGATCGGCGCGGCCTACGGCGCCAGCGTCGTACGCGCGGGCACACTGATGCACGGAAAGACCAGCCGCATATCACACGATGCCGACGGCCTGTTCCGGGGCCTGCCCGACCCGCTGACGGTGACCAGGTACCACAGCCTCGTGCTGCGCGACCTGCCCGCCGAACTCACGGAAACCGCGAGTGTGACCGACGACGGCGAACACGTCAACATGGCACTCAGACACGTCACGCACCACGTCTACGGCGTGCAGTTCCATCCGGAGAGCATCCTGACCGAGGGCGGCCACCGGCTGCTCAGGAACTTCATGGGCATCTGCGCGGAAGCATGAGCGGCACGCCGGTCCTGAGCGTCATCACGGCCAGCCACAACCGGCGGGACCTGCTGCTGCGCAAGCTCGACAGCCTGGTCGCCCAGGAGCTTCAGCCCGGGCTGTTCGAATGGATCGTGTGCCTGGACGGCAGCACCGACGGTTCGCTCCACGCGCTGCAGGACGCGCTCCGGCATTCCCCGCCCGCCTTCCACGTGGGCATCACGTCCACCGAGAGGCGCGGGCCCGGCCCGGCCCGCAACGCCGCCGTTGCCCAGGCCAGCGGCCGGATCCTCTGCTTCTCGGACGATGACTGCATGCTGGAGTCCGGCACGCTCAAGGCTCACCTCGGCGCACAGCTCGAACCTGCGATCTACGTGGGTGCCATCCACTTCGACGTGGGCGGACGCCTCCGGAAGTGGCTGCCGCCCGATCCGAAATGGTGGAACATCAACGGCGCCAACACCAGCGTCCCGGCCGAAGCGTTCGTCCGGGTGGGCGGCTTCCCGGACTACCTGGAGGGCTACGGCGGCGAGGACCTCGGGCTCGGCTACCTGCTCGTGAAGGACGGCCTGGAAGTCAGGCGGCTGCCGGACGCCAGCGTGACGCACATCGGGGAGGCAACCTCCGACAAAGGCGACCCGGAGCGGTGGCGTCAGGCGGGAGCCAACGCCGCCAGGATGGCGGCCCGGCACCCCGGCATGGCCACGCGCCTCGGTGTGGCCGGCTGGCAGCTGGGGTTCAAGCGGATCACCGTGCCGCTGCTGGGCGGTCGCGGGCGCTGGGAACAGGCCTACACGGAGGGCGCGCTCGCCGAGCGCGGGAGGCTGCGCGCGGCGGGGAAGGAGCAGGGCTGATGGGTCTTGACATCACGGTGGTACTGAACGACGTGTTCGACGGAGGGGAGCTTGATCGCGCACAGGCGGCCACGGTGATGGGCATGCTCATGGACGGCGAGCTTTCCCAGATGCAGGCCGCCGCGCTGCTGGCGGCGCTGCGCACCAGGGGAGAGACGGTCGACGAGATCGTAGGTTTCGCCCGGGCCATGCGGGAACGGGCCATCAGGCTGCCCGTCAGGAGCAAGGGCCCCCTGCTGGACACGTGCGGAACCGGGGGCACGGGCGTGGACACGCTGAACATCTCGACCACCGCGATGTTCGTGATCGCCGCCGCAGGCGTCAGGGTCGCCAAGCACGGCAACCGCGGCTTCACCAGGCGTTCGGGCTCGGCGGACGTGCTGGAGAACCTTGGCGTGAACCTGGACGGGGATCCGGAGCGGCTGGCTGACAGCCTCGAGGCGACGGGCCTGACGTTCATCTACGCCCGGAACCACCATCCGGCCATGCGGTTCGTGGCGCCCGTCCGGGCGGACCTGAAGGCCAGGACGATCTTCAACAGCCTGGGCCCGCTGACCAACCCGGCCGGCGCGAACCGGCAGCTGCTGGGCGTGTACTCACGGGACCTGACGGAGAAGCTTGCGCTGACGCTCAGGGGCCTGGGCGTGGACCGCGCGCTTGTGGTGCACGGCGACGGCCTGGACGACGTCAGCGTGAGCGGCACGACCACGGTGAGTGAACTGAAGGAAGACGGCTCCGTCGACACGTTTGACGTCATCCCGGAGGACTTCGGCTTCCAGCGGCGGCCACTCGATACGATCCGGGGTGGCGACGCCGCCACCAACGCCCGCATCACGCGGGCCGTGCTGAGCGGCGAGCTGCGCGGGGCGCCCCGTGACATCGTGGTGTTCAGCGCGGCGGCCGGGCTCCTTGCCGGCGGTCACAGCCCTGACCTGATGACCGCGGTCACCGCGGCAGAGGAACTCGTTGCGTCCGGTGCCGCCGCAGCCAAACTCGAGGAGTTCATCAGCTTCAACCGCGTCTGAGGCGCGCAGGTCGCGTTCCTGTCATTTCCTCACGCGCTCGCCTGCTAAGATGCCCGCGTGGCACTGATTAAGGGCATCTTTCTTGCATTCCTGACGGGCGGCCTTTCGGTCATCGCCCTGCTCGGCGCGTCCGCTTTCAAGTGGGCGGGCGAGCTCCCGGACCTGAGCGAGCTTGACGCGCTCGGCTTCTCCGCCACGTCGCAGGTGTTCGCTCGTGACGGCAGTCTGATCGGCGAGATCCTGCCGTCGGCGGGCGAGGGCCGCGAGACCACCAACCGGATACCCGTCTCGCTCGAGGAGGTCTCGCCGGCGGCGCTGATGGCGATCATCTCGTACGAGGATGACGAGTACTTCTCGCACTACGGCTTCGACATCACCGGCCTCGCCGTCGGTTTCTACGCCGAGTTCTTCGGCGATTCCGACCGCGGCGGCTCGACCATAACGACGCAGGTGATCAAGAACACGCTCCTGGTCGACTCCGCGAGTGACCGTACGCTCGAGCGCAAGGCCAAGGAGATCATGCTGGCCGTCGAGCTCGAGCGGCGCCTGACCAAGGCCGAGATACTGCAGCGCTACATCAACGTCGTCTTCTGGGGTGGCAACGTCTACGGCATCCGTTCGGCCGCACAGGCGTACTTCGGCAAGGACCCGATCGAGCTGAGCCTGGCCGAGGGACTGTACCTGGCCCGGCTGATCCCCAGCCCGAACACGCGGCACGATGACTTCCTCGGTGCGCGCGCCAGCATGCGTACGGTACTGAACAACATGGTCGACCGAAACGCGATCAGCCGCGAGCTCGCCGAGGCAGCCTGGCTGGAGCCGCTCAGCCCGCGTGGCTGGGACATCACTTACGACGGCGAGGGCAACGTCGTCACGGCCGAACGCAACGAAGAGACCGTCGTGATCCGCACGACCGTGAGCAGCTCGCTCTCCAGGCACGTGATGCTGGCCGTGCGCAACTGGCTGACGGATCACTTCGGCATCGAGGAGGTGTTCGGCAGGGGCGGCTACCAGATCTATACGTCGATCGACGTGCAGGCCCAGCTGGCGGCCAACGAAGCGTCGATGCGCGCAGAGATCCCCGAGGGCGCGCAGACCGCGTTCGCCGGCATCGATCCCGCGACGGGGCAGATCCTTGCGCTCGTGGGCGAGCGCCTGTACGAGGGCGTGGAACCGGGCGACCTCAACCGCGCGATGCAGTCGCGCCGCCAGCCCGGCTCGTCGTTCAAGCCCGTGGTGATCGCCACCGCGATCGAGCAGGGCATCTTCACGCAGTCGACCGTGGTGATCGACGACGCGACCACGTTCCGGCAGGGTAACCAGCCGCCGTACACGCCCCGGAATCACGACGGCAGTTACAGCGGTGCCGCCACCATCAGGCAGCACATGAACCTGTCCAGAAACATTCCCGTGGTCAAGACGCTCGAGGTTGCGACTGCCGAGGAGGTCGCGCTGCGCGCCACCGAACTCGGGTACCAGAATGTCGAGCCGTACTTCTCGATCGCCCTGGGCACGATCGAGGCTTCGCCGGTCGAACACGCGGCCGCTTTCGCGGCGTTCGCCAATGATGGCCTCTGGATCGAACCGCACCTGATCACGGAGATCAGGGACGCCGAAGGCGACATCGTCTATCAGGCGGCCCCGCGCCGTGCGCAGGTGTGGAGTCCTCAGACGGCTTACATCATGCTCGACATGCTCCACGGCAACGTGGTCGACTCCGGGGCGTTCTCGCACCGCGCGGATGACCTAGAGATGGACGGCCGCTGGGTGGCGGGCAAGACCGGCACGACCAACGACGACCGCGACATCTGGTTCGTCGGCGCGACTCCAGGCATGACTTCGGCCGTGTGGATCGGTTTCGATGACAACCGGCAGCTGCCCCGCAACATGGTGCTCAGCAGCGGTGCTTCGGACCAGGTGAACTCGTCGCGCCAGCCGATCTACGTGTGGCGCGACTTCGTCGGCAACGCCCTGCGGGGCAGGGCCGCTCCCGCCGGTTTCCCGGTGCCTGACGGCATCGAGTTCCGGAACATCAATCTGGTGTCGGGCCGCACCGGCGGCGGCACCAGGGCGGCGTTCGCCACGGGCAGCCTGGCCAACAACTCGGAGACCCCGCCCAACAGCATCCGTATCCAGGTGGCGGTGGATTCCAGGACCAACCAGCGCGCCACGGCGGGCACGCCAGCCGAGTTCATCAACTACATCCAGGTGGCTCCCGAGGAGCTCTACCGCTACCTCTGAGCCCTGCTAAACTGGCCTGAGTGCTGACAACCGAGAACGACACCCTGAGCGCGGTACCCGGCATCCGCGTGGGCCACTGGACCGACCCGAGCGGCTGCACGGGCTGCACGGTCATCCTCGGGCCCGTTGAGGGCATGACAGCCAGCGGACTGGTGCTGGGTGGCGGTCCCGCCTCGCGAGAGCTGGCCCTGCTCGATCCCGCCCGGATGGTGCAGCGCATCGACGCGCTCGTTCTGACGGGCGGTTCCGCGTTCGGCCTCGCGGCCGCCGACGGCGTGATGCGCTGGCTTCACGCTCAGGGCAGGGGTTTTGAGACCATGGGTGGCCGCGTGCCGCTCGTCCCCGCGGCGGCCATCTTCGACCTCCTGGTTTCGACGCGCGGCGTCCGGCCTGATGCGGACTCCGGCAGGCTGGCCGCGGCCGCTGCAAGCGACGCGCCGGTCGCGCAGGGCAGGGTCGGCGCCGGCGCGGGAGCGACCGCCGGCTCGTACCTCGGGCTCGGCCGGGCAGTCCGTACGGGCCTCGGCAGCTTCGCCACCAGGTTCGTGACCGACTCGGGCAACGTGGCGTGGGTCGGTGCCCTCGCCGTCGCCAACCCGGTCGGCGACATCGTTGATCCCGACACGGGCCGGGTCGTGGCCGGTCACGGGCTGCCCGCGGCGGAAGTCGCCGCGTGCATCGAGGGCTACGTGGCGCAGCAGAACACGACGCTCATCGCGGTGGCGACGGATGTCCCGCTCACCAAGGGCGAGGCGGCGGGGCTGGCCGCGAGCGCCCACGCGGGCCTGGCCCGCGGCGTCAGGCCATCGCATACGCCGTTCGATGGTGACACCGTTTTCGTGGTTTCGACCGGGACCGGGCCTTCGGTTTCCACTGGTGCCCTGGCGGTTATGGTTCAGGAAACAGCGGTTCGGGCTGTCGTCCGCGCGGCTTCTGCCGAGGGCAGCTAGGCGATAACGCTTGTAATAATGGCGCGTATGGCGTAGATTGGTGCTGCTGCGTAAATCAAACAGCCGTTACGTAGTACGGGCTAGCAGTCCGGATGGTAGGGCCGTAGTACGGATAGCTCCGGGCTGCGGAGCAGGGAAGACAGGTTAATGCATGGCTACAGGCAAAGTAAAGTGGTTCAGTAACGAAAAGGGCTTCGGCTTCATCGAGCAGGACAGCGGCGGCGACGTCTTCTGTCACTTCTCGGCAATCAGCGGTGACGGGTACCGCAGCCTCAACGAAGGCGACGAAGTCGAGTTCGAGGTAGAGCAGGGGCCCAAGGGCCTGCAGGCGCGCAACGTTGTTGTCACTGCTGCTGCACCGTACGACAGCCGTCCGCGCGGTCGTAACGACTACTAAGAACCGAAAACCAAACTTACCCAGATATTGAGGCCGGCGGGCAGTTCGGGCTTGGAAACAGGCACGGCTGCCCGCCGGCCCGTCTGCAGCCTGCTCCGCTCACGGTCCGTCCGCCAGACCGGGGTAGGGCTCGCCCCGCTCCCGGAACACCGCGGCCTCACGCGGATGCAGCCACTCGTAGCGGAGGCGGGCCGCCTCCTCCCCGTCCAGGCGAGCTTCGCGGTAGAGGCCCGCATCCCTGCGCTGCCTCTGGGCTTCGAACAGGATCACGGCCGCCGCGACCGACACGTTCAACGACTGCACCATGCCGAGCATCGGGATGATCACGTGCGCGTCCGCCAGGCTGGCCGCCCGCGTACTCACGCCGTCCTTCTCGTTACCCAGCAGTATCGCCGTGGGACGCGTGTAGTCGACGTCGCGGAAGTCCACGGCCCGGTCCGACAGGTGCGCTGCAAGCAGCTGCAGGCCGTCGGCCCGGAGCGCGTCCACGGCTTCGTTCAGGCTGTCGTGCACGCGCAGCCGGACCCACTTGTCAGCGCTTGCGCTCGTCTCGCTGTAGGTGGGCACGCCCCCGGTCGGGTTGACGGCATGAACGCTGCCCACCCCGACCGCGTCGCAGCTCCTTATGATCGCAGACAGGTTGTGCGGCTTGTATACGTTCTCTGCCAGTACGGTCAGGTCGGGCTGGCGCAGGGCCAGTACCCGGTCGATCTTGGTGAGGCGTTCGCTGGTCACGGTGCTGAGGATAAGGCCGCGCGGACCGCGGCGTCAAAGCCTGGGCGCGCAGCCGCTTGACGCTGGGCCTGAAAAACCCGTATCATCATCTTTGCGCCGAAGGCCGCGCCGAGGTGGCGGAATCGGTAGACGCGCTAGCTTGAGGGGCTAGTGCCCGCAAGGGTGTACGGGTTCAAGTCCCGTCCTCGGCACCAGCGCAACCGGTGGCAGTCCGTAATTTTCGGACTGCCACCGGTTTTTTCGCCCGCGGACCTGCAGGCTGGCAGCCGCGTGCTAGCTTTGAGTGGCAGTGTCACCCTTTCCCCACAGCTCGTACAGGCCCGGCCAGCGCGAGGCCATCGAGTCGATCGAGGCGGCGTTTGCCGCCGGCAAGCGCTTCGTGATCCTCGAGGCACCCACCGGAGCCGGCAAGTCGGCGATCGCGGTGACGCTGGCCCGCAGGGCCGGCAACTCGTATGTGGTCACCGCCCAGAAGATGCTGCAGGACCAGTACGTGCGGGAGCATCCCGACCTGGCGGTGATGAAGGGCAGGTCGAACTACCCGTGCCTGATCGCGCCGACGCACGCGGCCGCCGCGCCCTGCATCGCCGGCCGCAAGCTGCCGGAGTGCGAGGAATGCCCGTACTTCACCGCCAAGGACGTCGCGATGGCGGCCAGCAACACCATCATGAACTACGCGTATTACCTGGCGGAGCTCAACTACTCCGGTGGTTTCACGGATCGCGATCTGCTGGTGCTTGATGAGGCGCACAACGCGGAGTCGGCGCTGATGGGCTTCGCCCAGACGGGCCTGAGCGACGCGGACCTGGCCCGCATCGGCTCGGCCATGCGCCTGCCGCAGGTGTTCGAGGAGCACGCGTGGTTCGACTTCGCCGAACAGGTGCTGCCGGAGCTGGGCCTGCGCGGCGCGGCGCTGGAGGAAGAGGCACGTTCCGTGCCTCATGCCAGCGATCACTCGCTCGGCCTGCTGCGCGCCAAGCAGTTCGTGGACTCTGCCGCGCGGCGTTTGAGGCACATGCTTGCCTCGGAGGCGGACGGATCGGTTGAGTGGGTAGTCGAACACTGGCGCAACGCTTCGGGCCAGGGCGTGGCCTTCAAGCCGGTCAGTGTCTCTGCTTTCGCAGAGGAGTTCCTGTTCACCCATGCGCGGCGGGTGCTGCTGATGTCCGCCACGATCCTGGATCCACCGACTTACATGCGTGCCCTGGGCATAAACGAGGAGGACTGCGAGGTGGTCACCGTCGGCTCGAGCTTCCCGGCGCGCAACCGGCCGATCCTGCTCAGGCCCAGCGCCCGGCTCACCAGGCACCACCTGGAGGCCGACCTGCCGCGCCTGACGGACGCCGTGGCCCGGATAATCGAGGAGCATCCCACGGAGAAGGGCGTCATCCACGCGCATTCGTACCGGATCGCGGCGCACCTTGCCCGCATGCTCCCGGAGGCACAGCGTGGGCGGATAATCAGCCACGTGGACAGCAGCGGACGCGACGCTGCCCTGCAGGCCCACCTGCAGAGCCCGGACGCGACGGTGCTGCTTACTCCGAGCATGACCGAAGGCATCAACCTTGACGGGGACAACGCGCGTTTCCAGGTGCTGTGCAAGATCCCCTATCCGTACCTTGGTGACGCGCAGGTCCGTGCGCGCACGGACCGCGACCCTGACTGGTACGAGTGGAGGACATGCCTGTCAGTCGTGCAGGCTTACGGTCGAAGCGTGCGCTCGGCGGATGATTACGCGGTCACGTACCTGCTCGACGCGGGGTTCCCGGCGTTCGTCAGGCGTCAGCAGGACCGGCTCCCCGAGTGGTTCCTGGAAGCGGTCGAATCAGAACCGGTCTGAGTCGGCATCGTCCTGAAACGGCAGCTGCACGGGCCCGTCCAGGCTGGTGCGCAGCACCATCGTTGTTTCGGTGCGCTCGACACCCTCGAGTGTGAACAGCCGGTCGAGGAAGGCATCCAGCTCCTCGGTGGTGGCGACGCGCACCAGCGCCATGTAGCTGTACGTGCCGGCCACCGAGTAAAGCTGCTCGATCGGAGGCAGCTGTGACAGCCGCGCCACGAGGCCGCTGGCCGGCTTGCGCGGCTGCGGGGAGATCGAGACGAACGCCGTCACTCCAAGACCGAGCGCGCGCGCGTCCAGCACGGCGCGGTAACCGCGGATGACGCCGGCCTGTTCCAGCTTCCGGATGCGCTCCCCGACCGCCGGAGCGGACAGGTTCACCTGTTTGGCGATGAAGGCATGGGAGGCGCGGCCATCCTCCTGCAGGATGCGCAGGATGCTGCGGTCAACGGCGTCAAACTCCATGGCTGGCGCCAGACTAGCACAGGCACGGTGCCTGAGCTGATAACCTGCCTCAGTGCGGATACTCTTCATCGGTGACATCTTCGGCTCCCCCGGACGCGCGGCCGTGACCGCTTTCCTCAAGCGTGAGCGCAGCGGGTTCGACCTCGTCATCGCCAACGCGGAGAACACCAGCTCCGGCCGGGGCCTGACCGCCCGGCACTTCAGTGAGCTCAGGGACGCCGGCATCGACGTGATGACCATGGGGAACCACACGTGGGACCAGAAGGAGACGGCTGAGCTGCTGGAGGAGTCCGCCAGGCTGATCCGGCCGGCCAACTACCCACCGGGCACGCCCGGGCTGGGCCACACGATCGTGACTGCCCGCGGCGGCGGGCGCGTGGCGGTCGCCCAGGTGATGGGCCGCGTGTTCATGGATCCCCTTGATGATCCCTTCAGGACGCTGGACGGCATACGCGCTGAGGTGCCTTCCGAAGTGCCTTTAGTGGTCGATGTTCATGCGGAGGCAACCAGCGAAAAGAAGGCGATCGCGTGGTACCTGCGCGGCCGCGCTGCGGCAGTGCTCGGCACGCACACGCACGTGCAGACGGCCGACGAGGCGGTTCACGGGGGCACTGCCTCTATCACGGACGTCGGACTGACAGGCGTGGCCGATTCGGCCATCGGGATGGGCTTCGAAGAGGTGCACTACCGGTTCACTGCACGCCGTCCCCTGCGCTACAGGCCTGCCGAGGGCAGGGCGGCGGTCAACGCCGTGGTGATCGCGCTCGAGGGGCCGGCTGCCGTCTCGATCGAACGCATCTGGTGGTGGCACGAACAGTGACCGGCGGGCACCCTGACGACTTCGGCCCGCTCAGGGCCGACGTCGACTACCTGGCCACCGCGCTCGGTGACACCTTCCGGGAGCTGGAGGGTGAGGAGTTCTTCCGGCTTGTCGAACGCATCCGGCTCCTGACGAAGGGCCTGCGGGCCGACCCGGATCCGGAGAGGCGCGCGGAACTGCTCGACCTGGTGGCAGGGCTGAGCATCGAGGATTGCGACCGTGTGCTGCGGGCCTTCACCGTCTACTTCCAGCTGGTCAACCTGGCGGAGGAGATCCACCGGGTGCGGGTCAACAGGCGGCGGGAGGCGGAGGCCACGCTGGAGGCACCGCGCAGCGAGTCGATCATGGCGGCCGTGAAGTCGCTGGCCGACGATGGCTGGTCCGCCAGCGAGGTCCGCAGTTTCCTGACCGGCCTGGACGTGCAGCTGACGATCACGGCCCACCCGACAGAGGTGAAGCGCTACACGGTGCGCCTCAAGCTCGAGCGGATAGCCAGCGCCATGAGGCGCCTGACGGAACAGGAGCTTTCGCCGGTCCTGCGCAGCGCCGCCCGCGACGAGATACTCGCCGAGATCGCGACCCTCTGGCAGACGCGCGAGCTGGTGAGCGCGCGACCCACTGTGATCGACGAGGCCAAGAGCGCCCTTTACTACTTCCGGCACACGCTGCTGCAGGCGGTGCCGCAGATCGCTACCGACATCCGGGTCGCACTCCGGGCCTACTACGGTGCCGACGCGGGCGCTGAGCTGCCGCCCGTGCTGCGTTTCAGGTCGTGGATCGGAGGCGACCGCGACGGCAACCCGACCGTGACCGAAGACGTGTTCCAGGCAGCCAGCGAACTGCAGTCCACCGTCGCGCTCGAGTCGGCCAGGGGTGACCTGGACCTGCTGGTCCAGCGGCTCTCGCAGTGGAACGAGCGCGTGCCGGTCAGCCAGGAGCTGCACGATGACCTGGAAGCCAACGCTTCGCTGCTGGCTGGCGGGGAAGCAAGGTTCCCCGGCCAGGCGTACCGCCAGAAGATCTGGCTGATGCACGAGGCCCTGGGTGAGGGCACTCCGGCAACCGGTGCGGGGGAGGCGTACACGGCGGGCCTGCGCCTCCTTGCGGAGTCACTGGAGCAGAGCCAGGCGACGCGGGCGGCCCGCGTCTTCGTCGCGCCCGCGCTTGATCGTGCCGAGACCTTCGGGCTTCACCTGGCCGCCCTGGACACGCGCGAGAATGCTCACGTGCATGAGGCGGCGGTCGCCGAGCTGCTCGCGCATGCCGGCGTGTGTCCTGACTACGCCGCCCTGGACACGGAGGCCCGCATCGGCCTGCTCTCGGACGAGCTCGGATCGGCCCGGCCGCTCAGCGGGTACGGCGCCCGGCTGAGCGACGCCACCCGGGAGGCCGTCGGGTTCCTGGTGAAGATGCGCGAGGTGCGCGACCGCTACGGTGATGCCGCCATCGGCAACTACGTCGTCTCGATGACGAGCGACGCGAGCGACGTGCTCGAGGTCATGATCCTGGCCCGTGAAGCAGGCATGACCAGGCTGGGGATCACGCCTCTGTTCGAGACGCGTGATGACCTCGCGGCCGCACCCGCGGTTCTCGCCCGACTCTTCGCCATTCCCGCCTACCGGCATCACCTGGAGGAGACTTCCGTCCAGGAGGTCATGATCGGTTACTCCGACTCGAACAAGGACGCGGGCTTTCTCAGCGCCCAGTGGGCGCTCTATGAGGCACAGGACAAGGTCGCCCGGACGTGCCACGAGGCTGGCGTGACGCTGCGCATATTCCATGGGCGCGGCACCAGCATCGGTCGCGGCGGCGGCCCCACCGGCCGCGCCATCCTGGCGCAGCCGCCCGGCTCGCTCCGCGGCCGCATGCGCCTCACCGAGCAGGGCGAGGCGCTGAGCGCGCGTTACTCTGATCCGGACCTGGCGCACCGGCACCTGGAACAGATCATGCATGCCTTCATCCTCTCTTCCGCCCGGGACACTGACACGGCGGACCGGCCCGACCCGCGCTTCGTGCAGGCCATGGAGACGGCCAGCGCGGCGGCCCATGGGCGTTACCGGGAGCTGCTCGAGGCAGACGGGTTCCTGGACTTCTATCACGCCGTGACGCCGATCGAGGAGATCAGCCGCCTGCAGGTCGGTTCGCGGCCCGCCCGCCGCACTGGCGAGCGGTCGCTCGCCAACCTGAGGGCGATCCCATGGGTGTTCTCCTGGACCCAGTGCCGGGCGAACCTGCCGGGCTGGTTCGGGCTGGGCACCGGCCTGGCGGCGGTCGATCCGGGCCTGACAGTCGAGATGTACCGCGACTGGCCGTTCTTCAGGACCGTGCTCGACTTCGCCCAGATGAGCGTCGCCAAGAGCGACATGGGCGTCTTCAGCGCCTGGCTCAGACTGGTCGAGGAGCCGCTGGCAGACCGCCTGGGCGGCCTGATACGGGAGGAGTTCGACCTGACGCTCGAGCAGCTGAGGCTTGCCACCGGCAGCGCCCTGATGGAGGCGGACGCGACGCTTGCCCGCTCCGTTGAGCTGCGCAACCCGTACGTGGATCCGCTCAGTTATGTGCAGGTGGAGCTGCTCCGGCGCCTGCGGGCCCAGCCAGCGTCAGATGACGAACGGTCCTCGCTCGAGTACTCGGTTATGGTCAGCCTCCTCGG
Organism: uncultured bacterium; assembly: GCA_964495325.1. Lineage (GTDB taxonomy): Bacteria > Deinococcota > Deinococci > Deinococcales > Trueperaceae > CAZBVI01. Next base: position 2,183 of record CAZBVI010000028.1, on the reverse strand, counting down.
TGTTTCGGCAGCGCTCCGGAACACGGGTTAAGCCCGCTCTCATGCGGCTCAAAGCGCGGGTCACTACGATGGCCTACAGCTGAACGGGGGTTTGACTTCTTAACATGGATCTGTTGCTAAGCGGGGGAATAGTCCTCCTGGTCATCGTGCTCATCTCAATCTACGCCGTCTACCTGTTCTTCACGCGGCTCTTCAAGCTGTCGCGGGAGCGGACCGACGTCACGGCACTGATGACCGGAGTCAACACTGCCGTCAGGGAACGCAACCTCGAAGAGGCGATGCGCCTGACGAAGGAGTTCGAGGGCCCCGTGGGAAGGGTGCTCCACAAGGCGCTGAAGCGCATCCCTTACGGCCGCCCGGCCGTCGAGGCGGCGTTTCAGGAGGGCCTGATCGAAGAAGAACAGAACCTGTCGACGGGCCTGCGCCCGCTTTCGACGATCGCTCAGATCGGGCCGCTGCTCGGCCTGCTGGGCACGGTCACGGGCATGATCATCGCGTTCGGCGAGCTTGCCCGCCTCAACATCGGCAACCCCGAGGCGCTTGCCGGCGGCATCGGCCAGGCGCTGGTTACCACCGCCGCGGGCCTTATCCTCGCGATTCCCGCTCTCATCGGCCACAACTACCTTTCAAGCCGCGTCGACAAGATGCTGACGGAGGTCGAGCGGCGCAGGGAAGAACTGATGGGCAACGTCGTACAGGTCGTGCTGGACAGGCGCGACGAGAAGCAGCGCTCGGCACCGGTCATCCGGGCCGAGAGCGCGGCCGGCTAGCATGCGGTCCCGCCGTACCCTGCGGCGCCTGAGGCCCATGCCCATCCTGGACATGACGGCCATGGTCGACGTGGTCTTCAACCTCCTGATCTTCTTCATGGTGTCCACCACCTTCATCACCGTTCAGCAGGCGCTTCCCGTGGACCTGCCCCAGGCGTCCACGTCGTTGCCGCAGGCCGGCAGCCTGCCGACCGTCACCGTTGCAGCCGATGACTCCATCTACGTCGGTGGCGTCGAGGTGGCCGAGTCCGGCCTGGTCGATGCGCTGCGCGCCGAGATCGAGACGCTGGGCCAGAACGTTGTCGTGCTGCGCGCAGACCAGAGCATCAGTCACGGGTTGTCCGTCCGCGTCATGGACCTGATCATGACGGCCGGCGGCACCCGCATAGCGATCTCCACGGGGAACTGACCCATGATTTCCGCCCGCTTCAACGAGTTCTTCAGCGACCCCGACCGGCGTCGCGCCATGCTGCTTTCCATCGGGCTGCACCTGGCGGTACTGTTGCTGATCCTCGGGGCTCTGCTCGGCCGCCAGTTCGAGCCGCCGGAACAGTTCATCGTCATCGACGTCGGAACCCCCGCGTTCAGCGAGCTCGAGACGCTCGCGCCGACCGTGGGCGATCCCGCACCGGTCGCGCCCGAGCCGCAGGTCGCTGCAGACGAACAGGGCGACCCGCAGGGCCGCACCGCAGTCGATCCGGAGTCCACCTCACCGGATGACACGGCCGCGACGCAGCAGCCGCCACCGAGCGAGCCGACCGCGCCCGTGGTCGCCGAGGATCCGGACCCGGAGCCCGCGGCGGAGCCGCAGCCCGAACCTGTTGCCGAGCCGGAGCCCGCACCCCAGCCTGAACCTGTCGCGGAGCCTGAACCCGAACCTGTTGCCGAGCCGGAGCCGGTCGTGGAGCCCGAACCCGAACCAGCGGTCGAGCCCGTCGCCGAGCCCGAGCCCCAACCCGAGCCCGTGGCGGAGCCCGAGCCGGTTGTCGAGCCTGAGCCTGAACCTGTAGTCGAACCCGAGCCAGTAGTCGAGCCCGAACCTGTGGCCGAGCCCGAGCCGGTTGAACCCGAGCCGGTAGCCGAGATCCCACCGCCGCCGCTGCCGCCGGCCTTCGAGCCCGAGGATGCGGCACCGAGCGAGCTGCCGCTTGCCGAGCTGCCCGACGTCGAACCCGAGCCCGCCGATGTTGACGTCGAGCCGATCATCGTCACAGAGGCGGTCGAGATCCCGATGCCTGTCCCGTCCGTGGCGGTGGCCGAGCAGGTTGAGCCGGAGCCCGAGCCGGAGCCCGTGGCCGAGCCGGATCCGGAACCCGAACCGGAACCGGTCGTCGAGCTTGAGCCCGAGCCGGAGCCGGTCGTTGAGCCGGAACCTGAGCCCGAGCCGGTCGCTGAGCCCGAACCTGAGCCGGA
>CAZBVI010000027.1:0-27727 GCA_964495325.1 uncultured bacterium | reverse complement strand
AAGCAACTATGATTCGGGCGTGATGGAAGTATCCCGAACCGAACCCACCGAGTACCCTCCAGACTCGCCGCTTTGCCCCGACTGCGGCGCGAAGCAGATCAGGATTCAGACAAGCGTTTTCATCGACTACGAGGTGGCAGTGGGCGGTGACCTTGACAACCTGAGGGTCATCTCCGACCTGATCGGTGATGCCATGTGGGACGAGACCAGCCGAACCACCTGCCCCGGCTGCGGCTGGGAAGGCAAGGTGGCCGATCTGCTCGTGGCGGGAACGAAAGGGCGCTAGCCCGGGCTCTCCCAGGCAGCGGCACGGCTGACAGCATCGTGCCACCTGTCGATCCACTCCTCACGCCGTGAGTCACTGATTCGCGGCTCGAACGTCTCGGCTGCCTGCCACAACGCCCCGACCTCATCCAGCCCGCGAAACACTCCCGCGCCAAGGCCGGCCAGAAACGCAGCGCCCATGGCTGTCGCCTCATCCGTCGCAGAGCGCACGACCGGCACGCCCAGCGAGTCGGCCTGCAGCTGCATCAACAGCGAACTCCTGGCTCCACCCCCGTCAGCACGGATCTCTATAGGGGCATGCCCGCCCGCCCCAGCCAGGACGTTGAAGACATCGGCGACCTGCAGGGCGATACCCTCCAGAGCCGCCCTGGCGACATGACCGGCTGTACTCCCGCGCGTGAGTCCCAGGATGGCGCCCCTGGCATGGGGATCCCAGTGAGGTGCGCCCAGGCCGGCGAACGCAGGAACGAACCACACCCCACCGCTGTCGGATACGGAGCCCGCAAGGTCGTTGACCTCGCTGGCTTCCCGGATCAGCCCCAGGCCATCGCGCAACCACTGTACGGCCGAGCCGGCCACGAACACGGATCCTTCCAGTGCGTACGAAACGCCGCCGAACCGTCCGGGCAACGACCAGGCGAGCGTGCTCAGCAGCCTGTCCGGAGAAGCTTTCCTGATCGCGCCCGTGTTCTGCACCATGAAGCAGCCGGTGCCGTACGTGCACTTGGCCATGCCCGGCTCGAAACAGGCCTGGCCGAACAGGGAGGCATGCTGATCACCGGCCAGCGCATAGATCGGGATCGACCTGCCCAGCAGGCTGGGATCGGTGTCCCCGAAGTGCGCGACGGTGTCCCTGACTTCCGGCAGCAGGCTTGCGGGGATCCTGAACGCCTGGAGCAGCTCAGCGCTCCACTCGAGCCGCGAGGTGTCGTACAGCATGGTCCTGCTGGCATTGGTGACATCGGTCGCATGTACGGACCCGCCTGTCAGGCGAAAGAGAAGCCACGAGTCAACAGTGCCGAAAGCGAGGTTGCCGGCCTCGGCCCGTTCCCGGGCCTCCGGTACGTTGTCCAGGATCCAGCGGATCTTGCTGGCCGAGAAATACGGATCCGCGACAAGGCCCGTTATCCGGGTGATGGTGTCACCCAGGCCGGCTTCAACCCACTTGCCTATCAGCGGAGCCGTCCGCCTGTCCTGCCAGACGATGGCCGGACTCACCGGTTCACCGGTTGCCCGGTCCCACACGACCGTCGTCTCCCGCTGGTTCGACACCCCGATTCCTGCCAGGTCCCGGCTCGTGATGCCGGCGTTGCCCAGCGCCTCGGTCGCTGCGGCCAGCTGTCCCTGCCAGATGGCCTCCGGGTCCTGCTCCACCCAACCCGGTGAAGGGTAACTGGCGGGAAGCTCATGCTGGGCCCTGCCAAGCACCGTGCCCTCATGGTCCATCACCAGCGCCTTCGAGCTGGTCGTGCCCTGATCAAGCGCCAGCAGCAGCTCAGGACGCATGGTGCGAACGAAGCCGAGCCCGCGCGTAGTCTCGATCACCCATCAGCATGCGCTGCAGTTCCTCCTTCGACTCGGGGGCAACCCTGCCGACGTTGCTGAGGTGGCTCTCGACCCTGCCGACCAGGAAGTCATCCTTCAGCAGCTGATACAGCAAGGAATGAGGGACGTCCCGCCTCGTGAACACATGCAGTGACAGCTGGCACAGTCCGGGAAACACGTGAATCGCCAGCTGGGTCTCCACACAGAGCAGGGCGGCACTCATGCCGTCCTCGTTCGAAGCAGTCAGTTCGTTGATCACTATCTTGTCCGGTTCCAGTTCAGACGCGAGCCTGTGCAGCAATGCAGGGACCTTATCCCGGTCTGCAAGCGCTTCGGCTGACGCCTGAAAGCCGGTAACCGTGAGATAGGTGCCGTATCCAAGGCTCTCCATTGCGTCAGCTTATCAAATGCTCACCTGACCCTGATCGTCTCGACCAGCTGTTCGAGCAGGCCCAGCACCTCGGAGTCCGAAAGCGGCCTCGATGTCAGGTCCAGCAGCGCCTCTCCCAGCGGCTGCCAGAGCCGGGGCATGTTCGGAGCGTTTGGGACCGCCTCCGCGACCCTGAGCGCCATGCCGAAGCCATGAAGGAGCTCATCATCCCTGATCGCGTCCACGGCCGACATCGAGGCGGGGATGCGCCCCGCCTCGCGGGCCAGCTCGATCTGGGCGTCTTCGCGAACGAGCCACTTCGCGGCATTGGCAGCTCCGATCATGTCCTGCGTATGCGCGTTGACGAGCACGCCCGTGACGCTCATGAAACCACGCCATGGCTGCCCCGATGCGACTTCCGGCATGGGCACCACCAGCAGCGGCACGCCGGCAGCGAAGTACATGGCTACCGACCACGGCCCGTCATAAACGAAGGCGAGCTGTCCGGCCGCGAAGCGCTCCCTCACGCCTGCGTAGTCGATCCGTTCCGGCAGGAGGCTGTGTACGAACCGCAGGTCCCGCAGCGCCTTCGCCCCCTCGAACGCACCGGGTGATGCAAGCCCGATGTCGTCCAGGTCGTGGTTGCCGACCGCGTCGCGCCCGAAGAGCCAACCTCCGAAGCTCCGCAGCCATGCGTACGAGAAGTAGAAGTTGTCGACGTCGAACATGAATCCTGAATTCCCGCCGGAGTTGTAGGCAGCTGCGAGCCTGATCAGGTCGTCGTACGTCCCGGGCAGCTCGCGAGCCCGGTCCGTGTTCACGATCAGCGCAGGCCCTTCCAGGGCCAGGGGCAGCCCGAGAAGCATCCCGTCCGAAGCGAAGGCAAGGGCTGCCTGTTCCGGCAGGTCCGACAGGTAGTCTGCCGTGGCGAAGCTGCTCACGTCCGCCAGGAGTCCCTCAGCGACCAGCTCGGCTATCGAATCGTGGGGAACCCCGACGAAGATGTCAGCAGCCGTGCCCAGCTCGGAATCAAGCACCACCCGCTGGCGCAGCTCCCCGACGGACCAGACCGCGATCTCGATCGACTGGCCCGTCGCCCGGCCCCATATGTCCAGCTGGGAGGCGAGCCAGTCGAGCGAGGCTCCATCGAACGCCGACCATACGGTCAGGTCCGCGGAGTCGCCTGCAGCCTGCGGACGGCCCACCAGCAATGGCTCCTGGGCGAGGGCAAGCGACCCCAGCAGCACAATCATGAGAGTGAAGGCGCGTAAGCATCGCATAGTTCAGCAAGTCTACCTGCTGTGGGAGCGAAGCTCCCGGAGCGGACTGACGAGGGAAAGCATCCCGGTTTCGTCCTCGTGTACCACCCGGTGGAGCTTCAGGATGGTCAGGCTGCCAATGAGCGTCGGTACCTGGATGCGGCCCTCGGCATGCTCCAGGCGGCTGACAAGCGCCTCCAGCCGGCAGGGGAGGTGCTCCGATATGAGCTCTACCAGGTCGTTCAGATGGGGACCAAGCAGCGCGTCACCCGTCGGGGCAGGCTCGATGACAAGATCTGCCAGCAGCTCGCCCGCACCACGGAAGACCTCGACCTCCGGGAGCCGGAGCAGCTCCAGGGCTCCCTCAGTGCGCGGATCACCCGGCCTGCCGGGCATGGCGTACACCCTGCGCCCGGCTTCGATCCCGGCCCTCGCCGTGCTGGCTGTACCGGACCTGAGCCGGGCCTCGAGCACCACGACGGCGGCCGACAGGCCGGCGATGATCCGGTTGCGTTCCGGGAACGACCACGGGCCAACGCGGGTGCCCGGAGGATGCTCGCTCAGGACCGCCCCGCCACTGGCGATGATCCTCCTGGCCAGCCCGGCGTTGGCCCGTGGCGTGGGCTGATCGACTCCCGAGGCGATAACCGCGATCGTTGCCCCCTGAGCCTCGAGCGCACCCTCGTGCGCCGCAGCGTCAGTACCGAGTGCCAGGCCGGACACTACGATGACACCGGCGGCCGCGAGATGCGCCGCGGTCTCGGTCGCGAAGCGGGCACCGAGGCTGCTGGCGTCCCGGGTACCGACGACCGCGACAGCCTGCCTGGCTGCAGCCAGGCAGGCCACGTCCCCCCGAACATAGAGGACGGCCGGCCGGGACTCCAGTTCCTCCAGCCGGCCCGGATACCCCGGAGCGCCCCGAAAGACGAGGTGAGCGCCGATGCGCGCACAGCGCTCGATGACGGTCTCGGCCAGGCGGGAGGTATCACCCCTGCGGACTGCCGAAAGCTGCTCGGCTTCGAGCCCGCGACCGGCGAGGCCGGCGATCGAGCCGCCGGCCAGCGTGGACGCGTCAACCTCGCCGGACAACAGGGCGTCAGCCAGCCAGGCAAGGTGTCGGGCGGACAGTCCCGGGATGCAGCCGAGCATGACGAGGCAGAACTGCGGGTCGGTCATGCGGTGATGCTAGACGGAACGGGGCGGACCTGCAGCGGGGCCCGGGGTGATTGCCCCTTCAGACCGGGTTATTGCCAAGCCGGTACTGCTCAGCTCAGTTTCCACCTGCTACCCTCGGGTCCATCTTCGACGTGGATGCCGAGTTCGGCAAGCCGGTCCCGGATCCGGTCGGAGGATTCGAAGTCGCGGTTCTGCCGTGCGCGCTTGCGCTGCTCGAGGAGGAGGTCGAGCACACCGCCAAGCAGTTCCCCGTCCGGTGCTGCGGCAGCACCGGCGTCAGCCCTGAGGCCCAGAACCTCCGTGAAGAAGTCATCGAACAGGGTCCGGGCGGCCTTCACGAACCCCTGGTCCGCAGTGCCGTCGGAAACGGCGCGGTTGATGTCGCGGGCGGCATCAAACAGCGCGGCGAGCGCCTGGGGCGTGTTCAGGTCATCATCCATCGCTTCGGTGAACCTGACGCGGAAGGGATCGATCCTGGGATCGCGAGCACCTGTATCGGCCTCGGCCGAATGGGCCTCAAGGTGCCGGACGGTCTCCTGCAGTCGCCTGAGGCCCTGCGTGGAAGACGCCAGGCCCTCGTCCGTGAAGTCGACGACGCTGCGGTAGTGAGAACGAAGGAGGTAGAAGCGGATCGCGACAGGATCAGCCCTGTCGAACAGGTCTTCGAGCGTCACGAAGTGATTCTTTGACTTCGCCATGCGTTCGCCCTCGAGGTTGATCGCGTTGAAATGCATCCAGTAGCGCGCGAAGCCGTGACCTGCTCCCCTCGCCTGAGCGATCTCCGCCTCGTGGTGGGGGAACACCAGGTCAACTCCGCCGCCGTGAATGTCGAACTCGCTGCCAAGGTACTTGATGCTCATGGCGGAGCACTCGATGTGCCAGCCGGGGTAGCCCTCGCCCCAGGGGCTCGGCCAGCGCATGATGTGACCGGGCTCGGCGAACTTCCAGAGCGCGAAGTCACGCGGGTCGCGCTTCTCGGTGCGCACGTCCACCCTCGCGCCGGCCTCCTGCTCCTCGACAGTGCGGCCGGAGAGCTGGCCGTAATCGTCCCAGGCGTTGACGTCGAAGTACACGCTGCCCTGAGACTCGTAGGCAAGCCCGCGGGAGATGAGCTCTTCGATCAGCCCGATCTGCTCCGTGATGTGCCCGGAGGCCCGCGGCGTGACATCGGGCCTCCGGACGTTCAGCCTGATCATCGCGTCCTGGTACGACCAGAAGTACTTGTCTGCAAGCTCCATCGGCTCGAGCCGCTCCAGCGCCGCACGGCGCAGCAGCTTGTCCTCGCCGTCATCCGCGTCATCGACCAGGTGACCGACGTCGGTGATGTTGGCGACCAGCCTCACGCGCATGCCCTTGAACTCGAGCCAGCGCTTCAGCACGTCAAAAAGCACCGGACCGCGCGCATGGCCGAGGTGAGGATCGGAATAGACGGTCGGACCGCAGTAATAGATGCCGACGCGACCCTCGGTCACAGGCTTGAACGCTTCCTTGGTCCGGCTCATCGTGTTGTGGATCTGCAGCGCCATCTGGGTCCTCCGGGCAGTTGTTGCCCAGCTACTGTACCGCGCCGGTACGCGTGTTCTGCGGCCCCAATGCAACAATGAACCCATGGACTACACGACGGTCGCGAAGCGGGCCGAGCACGTCGAAGTGATCAGGGCCTCGCGCTTCATCGGCCTCGCGGCACCGATCGAAGACGTACAGGAGGCCGAGGCGCTGATCGGGGAAGCAAGGACGCTTCATCCCGACGCCAATCACCACTGCTGGGCATGGCGGTTCGGGCCCGACATGCGTTTCTCTGACGACGGCGAACCGGGCGGAACCGCGGGCCGCCCCATGCTGGAAGTGCTGCTGCGCCGCGAGCTGCACAACGCCGCGGCGGTAGTGACCCGGTACTTCGGCGGCACGCGGCTCGGCGCTGGCGGTCTGGTGCGCGCGTACTCCGGCACGGTCGCCAAAACGCTGGACGCAGCCGGAACCAGGCTCGTGATCGCTCGCGGCACCCTGTCCGCCACCGTCCCCTTCGCGCTGGTCGACAGCATGCTGCGCTACCTGGAGCAGTGGGACAGCCTGAAGACCCTTGCCAGCGACTACACGGCCGACGGCCTTGAACTGCTGCTGAGCATGCCGCTCGGTGAGCTGGACGCGCTCGCCGCCGGGCTCAGGGACCACAGCCGCGGGGAGGTGGAGGCTGAGCGCATCGAAAGCTGAACAACACTCTTCACTCACCGCCACGGTCCATAATCCGGGCATGCGAGTGCTTCACATCATGAGACCGTACGCCCTGCTGGCCCTGTTGAGCGGCGTCATGCTCACGGCCTGCGCCCCTGCGACTGCGCCCGGCGCTCAGGACGAGCCGAAGGCCGTCCTGATCAACGCGCCACTGGCCGGCACGGTGCCCGGCCTGGCCGATCACCTCGAGGCAGCGATGCGCGAAGAGGCGCACTGCTGCGACTTCACCTTCCAGTTCGCGATGCCGGTAAGGTTCCAGGAAACCCACCGCGACATGATCGCAGACAGGGCGCCCGGCTCGGCCGCCGCACTCACGCGCAACCTGGGCGGCACCTGGGCGGTGATGGTTTCGGCCGGTACTCTGGAGCGTGATGTGATCGACCTGGGCGACCGGCTGATCATCCACGCCAGCGTCGGGGTCCGGGTACTCGTGCTGGACGACGAGGCGAACGAGCTGGGCCGGGTCGACACGCCCGTGCTGACAGGCAGGAGGACCCAGCGGGCATCCGCAGAACTGCCCGACCCGCCGCTCGACCCGCTGGTGCAGGAGCTCGCGTTCGAGGCGGCCGGGCTGCTGGCGGGGGATGTCACCGCCATGCTGAACAGCCTCGCGGTTGGCGCGCAGCCGACGGCTGCTCAGCGGAAGTAGTTCCTGATCACTTCCTGATACTCAAGCGGGACGCTGCCCTCGGTCACGGATCGCTCGACCGCCTCACCCAGGCTCGCGGGCGAGGTGCCGGGCGGCAGCTCGACATCGGTGAAGCCGGGCAGGCGCACGTCACCGCCCAGGTTGAACTCCTCGCCGTCCAGGATGCCCTGAAGGAACTCCTCCTCGCCGCCTGCCTCCAGGCGCTGCTCGACCTGAACAGCGGAGGAGCCGGGGCCTGAGCCCACGCCATCCTCACCGTCGGCCCCGTCGGCGCCAGCCTCCAGGCCCGTGTCACCGGCGCCCGGGTCGGCCTCTTCCATCGACGCGTCACCCGCGCCCGGTGGCTCGGGCAGATCAAGGTCCTGGGCGGACGAACCGCCCTCATCGTCCTCCGCACCGTCCTCACCCGGCTCGGCCCCGGAGCCCGGCTGGCCCGCGCCGTCCTCGTCGCCGTCGCCATCACCGGGAGAACCGTCGGCCTCCTCGTCGCCAGGCTCATCGGGTGCATCGCCTTGCTGCGAGCCTCCGGGCTCATCGGCTTCGTCCTCGCTCCCGGCATCGCGCGGCTCGGCGAACAGGGTGGAGCCGCCACCCTCCTGCTCCGGCCGGGCCCGCAGGTTGTCAAGGAACCGGTCGAGCACCTCGCCCTCGCCCTGCCCCTCGCCGGCCGCACCTGCATCGGCGGCGGGCGCCCCGGCATCCTGCGGCAGCTGGGGCGCGGCCAGCACGGCCTCGTCTTCAGGTGGGAGCTCGGGCTCCTCGGTCTGGTCCTCATGGGTGTCGTCCTCATCGGGCGCGGGCGCGGCGGCCGCCGGTGGTTGCGACTCGGGCGGGGTCGCCTGCGTGCCCGGCGGGCTGATGCCGACGGCCGGCAGGAGAACGATGGCGAGCGCGATCACGAAGCCGGCCAGCCACCACTCGGGATAGCGGGGCCGCTCGAGCCCGGCGATGCGCGTCCGCGCGCGCGATCGGATCGCGCTGCGAAGCCCGAACTCGTCGCGCGGCCGGCCCTCCAGGCCGATGGCCGTCTCGTAGGCGAGACCGCTCGAGGAACGGATGTACCCGAGCGCCCACGCCTCCCCGCCCGATACCGGCAGCAGCCCCACCAGACCGGCGGAACCCAGGACGAGCAACAGGTGCGTCAGCACGCTCAGGTCCGGGATGAACCAGCCGACCACGGCCATCACCAGCGCTGCCACAGCCGCCCTGTTCACGCGGCGCATGAGCGTGCGGCGGCCGGCCAGCTCCAGGTGAAGCCCGAAGTCCCCGCGTTTCATGCCTTCCTCCAGGTGAGCACCAGCGTGGCGGTGGCAAGGACGCTCCAGAAGATCACGACTGGCAGCGTACCCCCCACGGTGACCGTGAACGGGTTCAGCAGCGGGCGGTCCAGCCAGGAATCCATCATCAACAGCGCACCGAACAAGGCAGGCAACAGCAGCAGCGCGAACCAGCGGACCCGAAGCCGGAGGCACAGGAGCCCGACCAGGAGCGCGAGCCCGAACACACCGACGGGCACGGCCGCGCTGAGCACGAGCGACAGGGTGAGTGAGGCGGCCGGATAGCTGCTCGCGAAGCCGAGCATCTCGATGGGAGCAGTGACGATCGCCATCACCAGCAGTGCCAGGGCGGTCACGACCCGCTTCGGACCCGGCGCCCGGACCAGGGCGAGACCCCAGAAGGCTCCGAGCAGGCCGAACAGCAGCCGCCTTGAGGCCGCGAGGCTGAACCAGGTGTTGTTCGGATGCAGGGAACTCAGCGGCCAGGAGACGAGGAGAACGATCACCAGGAGCAGCAGCACGCTGATCAGCTGCTGCGACACCAGCTCGGTGCGCAGGTGGCGGTCGAGGCGCTGCAGGGTGGTCATGGCAGGTGAACCTCGATGCGGGAGCCGCTGACGCTCAGCAGCGAGCCGGAAGGGAAGAGGGCCATCAGTGAGTCGTACGCGGGATCCTCGGTGGGCAACGCGGCGCCGGTCGAGCTGCCCACCATCGGCCGCCGGGCCAGGTCGGTGACCTGCCAGCGTGCCGATCTCAGCTCCGTGCTGCCAGCGGACCTGCGGAACGGGACCGGCCCAAGCGTGCGCCAGGCACCGTCCAGCGCGTACGTGACGCCGGAGCGGTCGAAGAGCTTCGCGGTTGCGAACTCCCGGGTCAGACCCGACGCGCTGACCGCCAGCTCGAGGCGCGCGAGCTCCTGCGGGCTGCCGGACCCGAGCGCGGGCCAGGCGGCTGCCGCTCCGAGCAGGCCCAGTCCGAGCGCTGCGGCCCCGCCGGCGATGCCGGCCACGCGCAGCAGGAGCAGCGAGAGGAGGGAGAACAGCAGCACGCCTGAGAAGATCACGGCGGGCGCGAGCCCCGGGCCGGTATCGATACTGTTGAGCCCGGCCAGTGCGGCATCGATGGCGGACGGGTCGAACCAGGTGCCGGATTCGCCGTGCAGCCTGCTGAGCTCGGTGGCGGTGCCGTGCATGATGGCGCCCGCGCCGTAGCGGGTCACGCCCTCGGGCGCGAGCAGGATGAGGTCCGCGTAACTGGCGGGCAGGGGCGTGAGCAGCATGACGCCCACGCCCGCCGCGGCGGCGGCGGCAACTGACTCGAGTCTGGGCGGGGCAGTCGTCCCGTCGATCAGCAGGGCGGCGACGCCGTCCCAGGCGGCCGCCCGCTCGGGCAGGGCCGACCCGGCCAGGGCTGTCAGGCGCACGTCGTCGCCGAACAGGCCCGCGTAGCGGGCGGGAGCGGACGAGAGGACCTGCACTGTGGGGCGATCGTCGCGGTCGCGCGGGTTGAGCGTGCCCGAGGCGAGCACCCGCGCTTCCGTACTCAGCGTCCAGCTCAGGCTCTGCCACTCCGGGATGAAGATGTCGTCCTGATGCACGTGAAGCCCGGCTCCGCCGGGCAGATCGATGCGCCACTCGATCAGCGAGGGTCCGGCGCGGAGGCTGCCCTGGTCGATCCTGAGCTCGAAGCTGACGTTGCGCTGGTCCCTGAACTCGATATGAAGCGGGTTCCACCGGCCCTGAACCAGCTCGCCGCCGAGACCTAGGGTCACGGCCGGAGCCTGGGCGAACGCGAGGCCACCGAGCAGCAAGACGAGAAGCCCGCTCAGGCGGGCGGTCAGGACCATGTCACGATTCTACAACCGGCCGGCCCTCAGTTCCGGACCGGAACGACCACGATCGCGCTCACGATGCGCCGCTCGGCCGTGCGGTTCAGCAGCCTGCCACCGCCGTATAGCGCGGCACTGCCGCCGCTGTCCAGGCGCATCGCCTCCTGCGCCCCGAGCGTCAGGAAGAGCGGCACGAGGTCCTGGGCGCGCATGTTCTCGGCAACCACCAGCAGGACAGTTCCGTCCGCCCGCACGCCGATCGCCGCCTGTGAAGTGAAGTCGTCCAGGATCCGGACCCCGCGCGCGAACTGCTCCAGCTCGGGCTGGAAGGCCGGCTGGCCGTCGCGCACCAGGAGCGGCCCGGCCTCAACGGCGTAACGGGCCTGATCGAACCAGGACGGCGTGAAGCGCAGGTCGATACTGATCGCGTCACCGGGGTCGACGAGCGCGAGCTCGCGCAGCCCGGGGTTGTAGGCAAGCGCGTAGCCGCCGTCGGGCACGACAGCGGGTCCGGTCCGGTTCGCCAGCACGCGGCCGCCGACCACCGTGATCACGCCCTGCCTGGCGGTGCCCGCGCGCTGGCCGCCGACCTCGCTGACGGTCACGCCTTCCAGGCCGGCCGGAGCCTCGACGCGGTGCGAGCCGTTGACCGCGACACGCACGTTCGCCCTGACCCGGTCGATCCGGGCGCCGGCGCCGTCGAAGCCGATGCTGGCCCGGTTCAGCGTGGGCACCGTCTGGATGTCGTAGTCCACGCGAAGCAGGCCGATCGCCTCGTGCGTGGTCGTGTTGAAGTAGCCGGCGTTAATCGCGGCCAGCGAGCCGGCGGCAAGGGTGGACAGGGTCGCGGCCGTCTCGCTGCTGCCGACCACGCGGAACTCGCCGGCGCCGGGCGCGACTTCGAGCACGTGCACTGTCGACATGCCCGCGTTGCCGTTGGGGTAGCGCAGCGTGCTGTGGGTGATGCCGGGCGAGAGCTGGTCGGTGTCCTGCAACGTGGCGGGCACGGGTTCGGCCAGCACGATCGGCTCGAGCTCGAAGGCGGTGCCGGTCGGTGTGAGGTCGATGACGACGCGGCCCGGGTCGCTCAGCGTGAACACGCTGTAGCCGTAAGCGGCGCCGGACGTGTCGATCCGCAGGCTCGTACCCGCGGCGGCGGGTGCGAAGGTCAGGCTTGCGCCGCGCTGGGCGAAGCGCGTCTGCGCCGGCGGAAGCAGGCCGGGCAGGTCGAGCAGCAGTGCCTCGCCGGCGGGCTGCGTTCCCTCTGCGGTTATCCGCGCCAGCGGCGACAGGTCCGGAACGTCGAGCACGATCCTCACGGTCTCGCCGCCTCCGAACCTGACCTCGGTGACCTGCGCTGGCGCTCCGGGCGCGGGCACGAAAGGCGGTGTGACGACAGACGGAGTGGCCGGTGGCACCGGATCGGGCAAGGAGGAGGGCAGCTGCCGGGGCGCCGCGGGCTGCGGCGCGAACACGGACGGCGCGGGCGGCTGCGGATCGCTCGCGGGCACCCCGGCTGAGCCGGGCAGTCCGAGCTGCGCGAAGACGCGGCCCTCGACGATCACGAAGTTGCCCTGCACCACGGGCGCGTCCCAGGCAGCGCCGCTCGCCCAGCCGAGCCCGAAGACGAACGTGTCCTCGAAGTCACCGGAGCGGATGACGATCGAGTCATCAGTCAGTGTGTAGACGTTGGCAGGAAGGTGATACTGGGCGAGCGCGAAGCCGGCACAGAACACGAGGAGAAACAGGAAGACGCAGGAGCGCCGGATAGGATGCCTCACACGGTGGAGTATGAGCTGTCAGGCACTAAGCATGATGAGACCCGCCCGCTGCTCAGTCCCTGGCTGCCCCATGGAACAGGCTCAGGAACGGCTCGGCGGTGAGCTGCCCGCCCAGCACGTGACCCAGGGCGAGCGCCATGAAGTGCGCTTCGAAGTCCCGCCGGTTGAAGCTGAGCGCGCCGACGCCGAGCGCCTGCTGCCTCAGCACGCTCACGCTGCCGTCGACCAGGTCCGCAAGCGTCAGGTGCGGTCCCATCACTTCCAGTGGCACGCGGCCGCGGGCATCCAGCCGGACGATCAGGTCCGAGCTGCCCAGGTAATCGTTCGCCATCGGGTCCCTGAAGGCGCTCGCCGTGAGCTGCGTACTGGCCGCCAGCGCGGGCGCGGCGGCCTCGGCCTCCGGGCGGCTGTCGGCCAGGATGACGAGCCTCGACACGCCCAGGCTGGAGAGTTCACGGGCGACGCTCATGGCGGGCGGCCCGCCCCCGAGGATCACCGCACTGGCGGAAACCGCGTCCCAGCCGGCCGCCTTCAGCATCGCGCCCACGGCCCGGCCGAAGTTGTACTCACCGATCAGTCCGCCGCTGGTTACCGCGACGGTGTCGACGGAGCCTGCCTCCTGGGCTTCCAGGCTCAGACGGTTGAGGCTGCCGGACACCTCGCGCTGGTCGTCCGGATCCATGATGAGCGCGCCCGCGAACTCGAGCAGCGGCAGGGCCGGAACCGCCTTGCTGGCCTCCTGCTCGAGCACGGGATGGATGTGGAAGCGGCCGAGCTGGTCGCGATAGCGCCAGAGCAGGCGGGATAGCTCAGCGTCGCGGCTGATCACGGACACCAGTTGCATGTCCGGCAGTATAACCGTGTCACAATTGCCGATGCGGGCGGTGCCAAACCCCCGTGGGTAAAAGGAGCGACAAGATGCAGGTGGTACTGCCCGACGGTAGGAAACTGGAACTGGCTGCTGGAGCCACTGGCTTTGACGCGGCCATGGCGATCGGTCCGGGGCTCGCCAAGGCGGCCCTCGGCATGCGTGTGGACGGCAAGGTCACGGACCTGTTCACCACGCTGACCGACCAGGCCACCGTTTCCATCCTCACGGGCAGGGACGCCGAGTCCCTTCCGCTCGCGCGCCACACGCTCGCCCACGTCTGCGCACAGGCCGTGCGTGAGGTGCTCGCGCAGGAAGGATTCGACCCGCATTCCGTGAAGATGGGCATAGGGCCCGTCATCGAGAACGGCTTCTATTACGACTTCGACCTGCCGCGCAGCCTCACCCCGGAGGACCTTCCGGTCATCGAGGAGCGCATGCGCCGGCTGATCAAGGCGGACCTGCCCCTGCGCAAGTACGAACTGCCGCGCGAGGAGGCGCTTGAGCGCTACGCCGGCATCGATGACCCCTACAAGCAGGAGCTGATCAGCGACCTGCCCGAGGGTGAGCCGATCACGTTCTACGAGCAGGGCGGGGCAGAGGGCTTCACCGACCTGTGCCGCGGTCCGCACGTGCCGGCCACGGGCGCGATCCCCCGTCACTTCAAACTGATGAGCATCGCGGGCGCCTACTGGCGCGGGGACGAGACCAGGCCGATGCTGCAGCGCGTTTACGGCGTGGCGTTCGCCACCGCCGAGGAACTCGAGCATCACCTCTGGCAGCTCGAGGAGGCCCGCAAGCGCGACCACCGCAAGCTGGGACGCGAGCTGAAGCTGTTCACCTTCGCCGATGACGTCGGACCGGGCCTGCCCCTGTTCCTGCCGCGCGGCGAGACCGTGCGCCACGAGATGGAACGGTTCGTGCGGGAAACGCAGACCTCGTTCGGCTACGAGCACGTGTGGACCGGCCACCTGGTCAAGGAGGACCTGTTCGTCCGCAGCGGGCACATCGAGAACTACGAGGACGACATGTTTCCAGTCATGGTGGACGGCGAGCAGCGCTACCGGCTGAAGCCGATGAACTGCCCGAGCCACATGACGCTTTTCAACACGCAGTTCTACTCGTACCGGGACCTGCCCTTGCGCATGGCCGAGTTCGCGACGCTGTACCGCAACGAGCGGTCCGGGCAGCTGTCCGGCCTCACCCGGGTGCGGTCGCTCACCCAGGACGACTGCCACATCTTCTGCACGGAGGACCAGGTCCAGGAGGAGTTCGCGCTCGCCCTGAGGCTCATCAGGCAGACGCTCTCGACCTACGGCATGACCGACTACTGGGTCCAGCTCTCCCTGCGCGGCGACGAGGGCAAGTACGTCGAGGACGATGCGAAGTGGAACGCGGCCACTAACGCCCTGCGCGGAGCGCTCGACGCCGAGGGCGTCGCGTACCGGGAGGTGACCGGCGAGGCGGCCTTCTACGGACCGAAGGCCGACTTCATGGCCAAGGACGCGCTCGGCCGCGAGTGGCAGCTGTCCACCATCCAGGTGGACTTCATCCAGCCGGCCAGGCTCGGCTGCGAGTACGTCGCCGAGGACGGCAGCAAGCGCACTCCCGTGGTGATCCACCGGGCGGTGACCGGCTCGACCGAGCGGTTCATGGGCGTGATGATCGAGCACTTCGCCGGCGACCTGCCGCTCTGGCTCGCGCCCGAGCAGGTGCGGATCGTGCCGATCTCGGACAAGCACCGCGAAGGCTCGCTCGCCTTCCTGGAGCGCCTGAAGAAGGCCGGCCTGCGCGCCGGCATCGCGGACGAGAGCGAGCGGATGAACGCGGCGGTGCGCGACGCCGAGCTGCTCAAGATCCCCTACATCGTGATCCTGGGCGACCGGGAGCTCGAGCAGGGAACCGCCAGCTTCCGCAGCCGCAAGGAGCCGAACCGGAACGGAGTCGCCGCAGACGCCCTGATCGGACACCTGCGGCGGATGAGCGAGGAGCGGGTCCTTGAGATCACGCCCCTCGCGGCTGCCTGATACTTACCGGGGCTTACTCCTCGGCGATCCTTTTCAGGACGACAACCTGCTCCATGAAGTCGGGCACGGGCCAGAAGCCGGCGACAAGTTCGCCCTCGCGGGTCGTGCCCAGCATCGCGTTGTGGTCGTCGATGCTGAAGGTGCGGCCGCGGCCGGGCAGCTCGCCCAGCTCGGCTTCAAGGTAGGCCTGCAGGACCGTGTCTTCGTTGCCCGCCAGCTCGATTCCCTGGGCCGCGGCGTCGGCCAGGCTGTCGCTCAGCGGAACGACCACGCTGGGCTGACCCGGGTCTATGCGCGTGATCTGGTCCAGCACCTCGAGGCCGTCGATGACCTTGCCGAAGACGCTGTGGCGGTCGTCCAGGTGAGGCGTGTCGCGGAACGTGATGAAGAACTGCGAGCCGTTCGTGCCCGGTCCGGCGTTGGCCATCGACAGGATGCCGGCCGAGTCGTGCCTCAGTTCAGGATGGAACTCGTCCTCGAACTCGTAGCCGGGCCCGCCCGTGCCGGTGCCGGTCGGGTCGCCCGTCTGCGCCATGAAGTCCTCGAGAACGCGGTGGAAGACGATGCCGTCGTAGTACCGGTTCAGGGCGAGAAAGACGAAGTTGTTGACCGTGTTCGGCACGCGGTCGGCGTACAGCTCGATGAGGACGTTGCCCGCGCTCGTGCGGATCAGGACCGCGTACTCGGCGCCCGGCTCGAGCACGCTTTCGGGCGCGCTGAACGACTCGGTGCGTTCCTCGCTGGCGGGAACGACCTCGTAGCCCTGCGGGATGTCCAGCACGAACGGCTCGTGCTGGGTCTCGGGCAGGTCCGACGCGAACGCCAGGTCCTTGCGCAGCGCAAGCCCGCCGGCGAGGACAAGCGTCGCGACCAGGGCGGGCAGGGCAACTCTGTTCATTTTCATTCAGTTCCACCTTTCACGCAGGCAAGTGTACACGAGCAGCAGGCTGCAGGCGGCATCAGAAGGGTACATCCACGGAGGCGGGGCCCCGGGGCTGCGCCGGAGCGAAGGCGTTGACGGGCCGGCTCCTGAGCAGCTGCGTCGGATCGATCGTCACGCTGATGCTCAGCCACGGACACTCCCGCTGCAGCTCTGTTGCCATGTCCGGATCGAACCGTACCGAATCCGGGCTGTAATCGGTCACGTTGATGCCGTCGGTCACGCGGAACCTTACCGGCGTCGGCCCGGCTGCCTCGTCCAGGCTGGCCCGCAGGTTGAGCAGGCGCGACTCGTCGACCTGGTCCGAGTCGAACTCCAGAATCGCGATCTGCGGCAGCGTCTCCCGGGCGTCCCAGGGGATGAGGCGCTCCGCGACGAGCTTGACCTCGCCCTCCTCGACACTCGCTTCGGCGACAAGCACGACCGGCCTGTCGTCCTCGAGCTGATCCGCGATGTCCTCGTACACCCGGGCGAACGCGACCACCTCCTGCGAGCCGGACTCATCGCCGATCTCGAAGCTGGCCATCATCGTGCCCCGCCTTGTGAGGCGCTTCACGACGCGCTGCAGCAGGCCCGACAGGACGACGCGGGGGCGGCGCCGCTTGCCGGGTCCCGCCTCTTCCGGCTGGCTGGCGAGCCAGCCCTTGATGTCCGCGACGTTGCAGCTGGCAGCCTGCTTCAGGCCCGGGTACGAACCCATCGGGTGGGCCGAGATGTAGATGCCCAGCGAGTCCTTCTCCATCCGCAGCAGCTCCAGCTGCGTGTGCTCCATCGCCTCGCCGGGCTCGGGCGGCGCAACCTCCATGTCGCCGAAGAGGCTGAACTGGCCGGCCTGCTCCTGTTCCTGCTGCTGCGCACCCCACCGGAGCGCAAGCTCGGCCGCGCCGAGCAGCTTCGAGCGCTCACCGATGGTGTCGAACGCACCGGCCTTGATGAGGAACTCGAGCGCGCGCCGGTTGATGAGGCTGTGGTCGACGCGCCTGGCGAAGTCGAACAGGTCCTTGAACGGTCCGCCGCTGGCGCGTTCACTGATGATGGCGTCGACGACCGACTCCCCGACGTTGCGGATGCCGTACAGGCCGAAGCGGACCACGCTTCCGACCGCCGTGAAGTCGGCTCCCGACTCGTTGACGTCGGGCGGCAACACGTCGATGCCCAGCTGCCGGCTGTCCCTGATGTACTGCACCACCTTGTCGGTGTTGTGGCGTTCCACAGTGAGCAGCGCGGCCGAGAACTCGACGGGGAAGTTCGCCTTCAGGTAGGCGGTCTGGAAGGCGATGACGACGTACGCGGCGGAGTGGCTCTTGTTGAAGCCGTAGTTGGCGAACTTCTCGAGCAGGTCGAAGAGCTTCCGGCCCTCGGTGCGGTCGATGCCGTTGCGTTCGGCTCCGGCCAGGAACATCTCGCGCTGATGCTGCATCTCCACATGGTCCTTCTTGCCCATCGCGCGCCGCAGTATGTCCGCCTGACCCAGCGAGTAGCCGGCGACGGCGCGCGCCATCTCCATGATCTGCTCCTGGTAGACGGGGATCCCGTACGTCTCGCGCAGGATCGGCTCAAGCAGCTCGGCCGACTTCGGGAACCCGGCGTAGCTGACCTCTTCCTGTCCCAGGTAGCGGCGCGTGTACGCCGGGATGTTCTCCATCGGCCCGGGCCGGTTGAGCGCGTTGATGGCGATCAGGTCCTCGAGCTTCGAGGGCTTCATGCGCCTCAGCATGTCGACCATGCCGGCGCTCTCGAACTGGAACACCCCGGCCGCCTCGCCGCGTCCCAGCAGCTCGTACGTGGTGGGGTCGTCGATGGGGAAGGCGTCGGGGTTCAGCTCGATGCCACGCGACTGCTTCACGATCCGGACGGCGGCCTCGATGAACGACAGGGTGCGCAGCCCCAGGAAGTCCATCTTGATGAAGCCGAGGTCCTCGACGGCGCCCATGTCGTACTGGCAGACCACGGGCCCGTCGCCGCTGCGGAACACCGGCGCGAGGTCGGAGATGGGATCGCGGCCGATGATCACGCCGGCGGCGTGCACGGAGGCGTGGCGAGTCAGGCCCTCCAGCGACCTGGCGACGTCGATGTAGGGCCGCGCGCCTGCCTCGTAAAGCTCCTTGAACTCCGGCACTTCCTTCAGGGTCTCGTCGATGCTCTTCGACTTGCCGAAGATCACCGGGATGAGCTTGCTGGCCTTGTCCGCCTCGGAGTAGGGGGCGTCCATCACGCGTGCGGCGTCCCTGATCGCGGCCTTGGCCGCCATCGTCCCGAACGTGGCGATGTGCGCCACGCGGTCCTGGCCGTACTTGTCGCGCACGTAGTCGATGACCTCGCCGCGCCGGGCGTCCGAGAAGTCGATGTCGAAGTCCGGCATCGAGACGCGCTCCGGGTTCAGGAAGCGCTCGAAGAGCAGGCCGTAGGTGAGCGGGTCGATGTCCGTGATGCGGACCGCGTAGGCGACGATCGAGCCGGCCCCCGAGCCGCGGCCCGGGCCCACGGCGATCCCCTGGGACTTCGCCCAGTTGATGAAGTCGGCGACGATCAGGAAGTAGTCCGGGTAGCCCATCGCCATGATCACGCCCAGCTCGAACTCCGCGCGCTGCAGTATCCCGATCGCCGCGGCGTCCGGCCACGACCCGGCGAACGCGTCCAGGTGCGGGTAGGCGTACGTGTCGAACGTCGCTCCGGGCGCGGCGGCCTGCCGGCCCGACTCGCTCTGGCGGGCCAGGCGCAGGTGCACTTCCTCGAGCGTCAGTTCCGGTTCGTCCTTGCCCGTCGCGGTGGCCAGGCAGGCGCGCCACATGCCTTCCGTGATCACGTCGTAGCGGGCCGACAGGCCCTCGTATGTCTGGATCCGCAGCTGCTCGGCGAGCGTGCGCCCCTGCTTTACCGGGAACTCCGGCATCTGGTACACGCGCTTCTTGCCCAGGGGCAGCTCGACGTTGCACATGTCCGCGATCAGCATCGTGTTGGCCAGGGCGTCCGGGTACTCGCTGTCCGGCAGCACGGCGGCCATCTCGGCGGGGCTCTTGACGTAGAACTCGTCGCAGGGGAAGCGGAACCTGTCCTCGTCCGAGAGCGTCGCCTTGGTCTGGATGGCGAGCAGCGCCTCGTGGGCGGCAGCGTCCTCCTTCCTGACGTAGTGACCGTCGTTGGTGGCGACCATGGCAAGGCCGTGGCGCTGCGCCATGTCCTTGAGCACTGGGTTCAGCAGCTTCTGTTCGGGTATCCCGTGTTCCTGCAGCTCGATGAAGTAGCGCTCGGGACCGAAGATCTCGAGGTAGTCAAGCAGCACCTTCTCGCCGGCCGCCTCGCTCGCGTCCAGGATGCTGCGGGGCAGCTGTCCGCCGAGGCAGCCCGAGAGGGCGATGATACCCTCATTGTACTCGCGGAGCAGCTCGATGTCTATGCGCGGCTTGTAGTAGTAGCCCTCGAGCCAGGCGCGCGAGTTGAGCCGGCACAGGTTGCGGTAGCCCTCCAGATCCTTCGCCAGCAGCGTCAGGTGGAAGTAGCCGCCGTCGAGCCGGGACTCGGGCCGCTTGCGGTCGAACCTGGAGCCGGCGGTGACGTAAGCCTCGAAGCCAAGGATCGGCTTCACCTCCGCTGCCGTGGCCTTGCGATAGAAGTCGATCGCGCCGTGCATGTTCCCGTGATCCGTCATGGCCAGGGCGGGACTGTCGGGCGTCACTTCCTTCACCCAGCTGATCAGGTCGGAGATGCGTGCCGCACCGTCCAGGAGGCTGAAGTCGGTGTGCTGATGCAGGTGGGCGAAGCGTTTCGGGGCCGCTGTCAAAGTGTCTCCGGGCATTGGCCCAATGCTAACCGACTCGTATGGCCGAGGTCCCTTTGACGCCGGGAATGCCGTGCTGGTGGGAAATTCCCTTGCCCGGGCACCCGCGTCTTGGACAGGCGTTGACGGTGCCTTGACGCCCAACCGTAAATAGTTCTTCTGGAAGGCAGCAAGACGCGGAAAACTCCGCGCGATCGGGGGGAAACAACGCTTCTGAGAGGAGGTCCGGTCGCAGATCGAGTCTTGCATGGAGGTACATGAATGAAGAAGTTGCTACCGTTCACACTTGCCCTGGCACTTATCCTGGCGGCCTGCTCGCCGTCCGAAGGACCCGTTGACGATCCGTTTGCAGACCCCGGCACGCCACCACCGCCGGCCATCACCGACCCGACGGTCGGCGTCGCGTTCGCGATGTCGGCTCCCGCCGCGGACAACATCATCACGCTCAACGTGCCCGGCTTCGCTCCCGTCGATGAGGCCGATGGCCTCGGCACGAGCGCGGCTGGCATGTTCACGGTCGTAGAGGACGGCGTGGTCAAGGGAATCATCGCCGAGGAGATCGACGGCGGGACCCGTGCGGCCGCCGACATCGCGTTCGTGTTCGACACCACCGGCAGCATGGGCGGCGCACTCACGAGCGTGATCACCAGCATCGTCGGCTTCGCTGACCACCTGGATGCCTCGGGGCTGGACGTCCGGCTTGGCGCGGTCACCTTCGGTGACGCGTTCGACACCAAGGCGGAGGACAGCACGAGCCCGGGCACGGGCAGCAACCCGCCGCCGCCCTTCGATCTCACGGAGCGTCCCATGTTCGGCCTGACCGACGATTCCGGCAGCTTCCGGGACTTCATCGAAAGCCAGACCGCATCGGGAGGTGGCCGTGCCGCGGAGAACGCCGTCGGAGCGCTGTCGCACGCGCACAGAGCGCTCGACTGGCGCCCCGGGGCGCAGTGCGTGCTGATCCTGATCACCGACATCTACGCCTGGGAGGCGCCCGCCGAGGGCAGCCAGATCAGTGAAACCGGCGGCCCGATCACCGAACCGTGGATCCCGCCGTCCAGCGAAAGCGTGATCGACTCCCTGCGCGGTGACTGCGTGGTGCACGTGATAGCCACGTCAACAACAGGCTCTTCGGACACCATCCACACGAGCATCTTCACCGGCGCGGCCGGCACCGGCGGCGTGTATCACGAGTGGAACCGGGGTCCGTTCGACCTGACCGAGCTGCCGATCACCGGCTCGCTCACCTCCGGTTACGTCGTCCGCTACCGCGGCACTGTCGACGGCAGCGAGCACGAGGTGCGCCTGGTCGTCGACGACGGCGCGGGCCGCCGCGGCGAACACACCAGGACCGCGACCTACTAGCTCCCGGCTCAGCGGGGCGGGACACGCCGGGATCGCTCCCGGCAGTGCCCCGCTTCGTTGACATCCCCGCTCCCGGGGTGGTAATCTTGCTTTCGCCTTGGCGCCAGCCGGGCGGCTTGCCGCACGAGTAAACCGTGGCGCCGTAGCCAAGCGGTAAGGCAGAGGTCTGCAAAACCTCCATTCACCGGTTCGATTCCGGTCGGCGCCTCCACCCTTTCCGCGGGGCAGAGGCAATGCAGTCAAGCGAAGGCGCGTAGCTCAGCGGGAGAGCACCACACTGACACTGTGGGGGTCGGCAGTTCAATCCTGCCCGCGCCTACCAAATGAACGAAGAACCCCGGGACCTGAAGCGCCCGGGGTTCTTCGCTGTTTTCATGGTCGTCCGGTCAGTCTGCGGTGATCCTGCTTACCCAGGCCTTGAGGCTGAGCGTGTCGAGCCCGAGATCGTCGTAAACGCCGGGCGGAAGCCCGATGTCTCCGATGTAGAGCTCGCCGGTGGTGCCGCCGGGGGGTGAGCCGCGCTTCGGCAGTCCTACCGCCAGCGTGTGGCTGGCCTGCACGACCGCGCCTGGTGTCGATCCATCGTCGGCAACCACGCCGGTGGGCAGGTCCAGCGAGATCACGCTGCAGCTGCCCGGCATGTTGTTCATCACCGTGATGAAGTCGAGCGTGCGGCCGCGCGGGGGGCCCTCGAGGTTCGTGCCGATGGCCGCGTCGATCACGCAGCCGAACTTCATCTTGGGCAGGCTTGTCCGCACGCGGATGCTTTCGAAGTGCTTGAGCAGCTCGAGCTGTTCGCGGGGAGTGCCCGAGTAGTTGCCGGTCTCGTGGGTCGGCACGACCCAGACGCGGCGCCCGCGGCTGGCCAGCATGCGTGCGGCCGCGAGGCCGCCGCTGCCGTTGTTGCCCCGTCCGGCCACGACCAGGATCGGTCCGTCACCACCGACCTGTTCGGCCAGCCAGGCGAGGTTTCGGCCCGTGTGTTCAACCAGCACCCTGCCGTCAAGCGCGTACTTGCCGGTGGCAAGCATCATCACCTGCTGCATCTGGGCGGCCGTTACCGCGGGAAGGCTGTTCCAACTCAGGCTTGGAAGCGACATCTCACTCCTCTGTACACATTCCGGTCAGTCCGCAAAGCTCGCGGTACTGTAGACGTTCTGAACGTCGTCCAGATCCTCCAGGGCTTCAAGGATCCTGATGATTTTCGCGCTGTCATCCTCGTCCAGCTCAACCTCTGTCTGCGGCACCTTGGTCAGCTGACTGACGGTGCTCTCGAACCCGCGCTCCTGGAGCGCCTCGGTGATCGAGTAGAGGTCGCCCGATTCAGTGTAAATGGTGATGCTGCCATCCTCGGGCTCCAGGTCGATCGCCCCGAGCTCGATGGCCAGGTCCTGCAGCGCCTCGTCAGCAGCCCCGACGACGATCACGCCACGGCTGTCGAACTGCCAGGCGGTCGAGCCGGACATGTTGCCTCCGTGCTTGCTGAACACATGCCTGACTTCCGCGGCGGTGCGGTTGCGGTTGTCCGTGAGCGCCTCGACCAGGATGGCGATTCCGGCGGGACCGTAGCCCTCGTAAACCGCTTCCTCGAACGAACCCCCCTCGCCGCCACCAAGCGCGCGTTCGATCGCCCTGTCGATGTTGTCCGCAGGGACGTCGTCCGTCTTCGCGGCAGCGAGCGCGTTCTTCAGCGCGAGGTTGGTGGCCGGGTCACCCGAGCTGCCCTCGCGGACCGCGGTCTGAATAGCCCGGATGTGCTTGCTGATGGCCTTGCCCCGGGCGTTGTCGTTGGCCGCCTTCTTTCGCTTGATCTGCGACCATTTGTTATGACCTGCCAAAGTATCCTCCCTGCCTATACAGGTGGTAACAGCATACCCCAGATTCGGTCAGCGCGAGGTTTTGTGGTGCTGCAGGCGCGTTCAGCGCACGGTCACCCAGGTCTGAACCACGTCATGCTGGGAGTGGGTCCGCAGGTCCAGGCTCAGTCTTGAGTTCCAGCCGTCGTGACCCAGGCGGCCCGAGTAGGCGACGCTCCCGTCGGTCCGGCCGGAAGTGAAGGCGGCGCGTACGTACATCGGTCCGGTCGGACCGGTCACCTGGAACTGGCTGCCGGCGGGCGCGCGGATGGTGACGGTACCGCCAGGCACCTGGATGTTGCGGGCGAACACACCGACGTTGCCGCCGGAATCCAGGTACGAGAGCGTGACGTAACCGCTGCTGCGCGTGCTGATCGTGAACTCGATCGGGTCGCCGATGTAGTAGGTCGCTCCCGCACCGCGGGTCGCGCTGAACGAAGTGATGATGTCACTCGTTCCGCTGCCCACTCCGATGTTGATCCTGCCGATGGGGAGTCGTGGGGTTACGCTCGTGGTGATCGTACAGGCGGACAGGAGCAGCATCGCAAGGACGATGGCCACTGCTGCGCGGGCGCGGTTGCTCGACAGTCTGTTCATGTTCAGATTTTAGCAGGCCGCACCGGTGAACCGTCTGAGTGTGATGGCACAGTTAAGCCCGGAACTAACAAGGACACGCTCAGGTAATGTTATTATCGCGACAGTGGCAGGGGTCAGCAACAATCCGTACGAAGTCCTGGGCGTCAGCCGCACCGCGACTGACGAGGACATCCGCAGCGCGTACCGGCGCCTCGCGATGCAACACCATCCCGACAGGAACCCCGGCGACGCGGCCGCCGAAGAGCGCTTCAAGAGCGTCTCCGAGGCCTACGCCACCCTGCGTGATCCGGACGCACGCGCCCGCGTCGACCGGTACGGCAGCTCGGCACCGCGCCCGGACTTCAACACCGTCGACTGGCAGACCGTGTTCCGCGAGGCGGACGTACAGGTCGACTGGGACCGGCATCAGGGCATGCCCCGTACCGGCAGCGGCGTGTTCGACGTGCTGTTCGGCATGATGACGGGCATGATGCGCCGCAGCGGCCTGCTGCCGGGCGAGCACCGCGAGGTAAGCATCCAGATCCCCCTCTCGCTGGCGCGCTCGGGCGGCACGACCCACGTCCACGTGCGCGGTCCCAGCGTGTGTCCCGAGTGCTTCGGAAGCGGCGTCAGCTCCGCCGAGCGCTGCGGCCGCTGCACCGGCAGCGGAGTCCTGCGCGCCGGCAGCGTGGTCGAGGTGAGCATCAGGCCGGGGGTGCGGCAGGGAAGCCGGCTTCGACTGCGCGGCGTCGGCGGACCCGGGCGGCCCCCGGGAGACGTCCTGGTGAGCGTCGCCATCCAGCTGCCGGCCAACACCACCATCAGCGGTGGCGACATCCATACGGACGTCTTCGTCGCTCCCTTCGAGGCGCAACGCGGCGTCTCGGCCAACGTGCTTGGCACGACCGTGCGGATCCCCCAGGGAACGAAGGACTCAAGCCAGATCAGGGTGCCCGGCGCCGGACTGGGCGGCGACATGGTGGTTTTGATCAGACACGACCTGGTCCGCGGCGTGTGGCGCGGCATCAGGGACTTGTTCAGCGGCAGCAGAGGAGCGGCACATGGCTGAGGACGAAAGCAGACAGGAACCGGCGCAGGCCGCAGACGAAGGCATCAACAAGGACAAGCCCCTTTACGTGATCAGCGTGGCGGCCGAGCTGGTCGACATGCACCCCCAGACCCTGCGGCTCTACGAACGCAAAGGGCTGATCGAACCGAGCCGCAGCGCCGGCAAGACGCGCCTGTACTCACAGCGCGACGTCGAGCACCTCAGGGAGATACGCAGGCTCACGCAGGAACTCGGCGTGAACCTCGCCGGGGTGGAGGAGATCATCCGGCTGCGCCGTACGCTCGACGAACTGCAGAACAGCATGGAGAACCGCATCAGCAACCTGCATGACAGCCTTCAGGACCGGATGCGCGCGTTCAGTCACGCCCTCCCCGAGCCCGCGGCCGACGACGACGAAAACTGAGCACACGCCCGTAGCGCTATACTCGCTGTCATGCCTTCGAACGACCTGCATGCTTACCTGAACGCCAGTTTCGACCGGCACGTCGCCGAGCTGACCGACCTGCTGAAGATCCCCTCGGTATCCACCGATCCCGGGCATGAGGCAGACATGCGCGCGGCCGCCGGATTCGTCCGCGACCGCCTTGCCGGCCTCGGCTTCAGCGCAAACGTGCGCGAGACCGGCGGGCACCCGCTGGTCCAGGCCGAACTCGTCTCGGGCGCCGACCGCCCGACCATCCTCATCTACGGTCACTACGACGTGCAGCCCGCCGAGCCGCTCGAGCTCTGGAACACGCCGCCCTTCGAACCGAAGCTCACCGGTGCCGCGTTGATCGCCCGTGGCGCCAGCGACGACAAGGGCCAGTTCTACGCACACATCATGGCCGTCGAGGCGCTGCTGGCGACAGGTGGCGACCCCGGCGTGAACATACGTTTCCTGATCGAGGGCGAAGAAGAGATCGGCAGCCCCAACCTGGACGCTTACATCAGGGAACAC
This sequence comes from uncultured bacterium, assembly GCA_964495325.1. Classification (GTDB taxonomy): domain Bacteria; phylum Deinococcota; class Deinococci; order Deinococcales; family Trueperaceae; genus CAZBVI01. The sequence continues at coordinate 1,909 of CAZBVI010000027.1, read as the reverse complement.
CTGAACGAGCTCAGGGCCGACGCCGTCATCATCTCGGACGGCGCGATGGTCGCCCCCGGAGTGCCGAGCCTCACGTACGGACTGAGGGGACTGGCCTACGTCGAGGTTCGCGTCACCACCGCAGACCGCGACCTGCATTCCGGCGCGTACGGCGGCGCGGTACCCAACGCGATCAACGTCCTCGCCCGCATGATCGCGGCACTGCACGACGAAGACGGCCGCGTCACCGTCCCCGGGTTCTACGACAGCGTGCTCGAGCTCGACGACGCCGAGCGCGGGCTGCTCGCCCGCGTCCCCTTCGACGAGGCCGCGTTCCTGGGCGACGTCGGAGTCCGGGCAGGCATGGGCGAGGCCGGCCGCAGCGTGCTGGAACGCATCTCGACCAGGCCAACGCTCGATGTGAACGGCATCGGCGGCGGCTTCCAGGGCGCCGGATCGAAGACGGTGATCGCCAACTCGGCCATGGCCAAGATCTCCTGCCGGCTGGTGCCCGACCAGGACTCGGGCGACATCACGGCACGGCTCGGAGCATGGCTGCGCGAGCTCGCCCCCACCGGAGTGAAGGTCGACGTGACCGACCTGGGCGCCGGCGAACCGGCCATCACCAGCCTCGACGCCCCCGCGGTCAAGGCCGCTGCCGCCGCGCTTCACGAAGCCTGGGGCAAGGAACCGGTCTTCGTGCGCACCGGCGGATCCATCCCGGTGGTGAACACGTTCCAGCAGCTGCTCGGCGCGCCGGTCGTACTGCTCGACATGGGCCTCCCGAGCGACAACGTCCACGCGCCGAACGAGCAGTTCGGACTCGAATGCTACCGGCGCGGCATCCACGCCGCAGCCCTGATGATCAGGCGCATGGGAGAGACGGACTGACGCGTAACGCCACCAGCATCCGCGCGATAACCCTCGCGGGCTTCAAGAGCTTCGGAAACCGCATCCGCATCGAGCTCTCGCCGCGCGTGACAGTCGTGGCCGGCCCGAACGGATCGGGCAAGAGCAACGTGATCGACGCGCTCAGATGGGCCACCGGCGGCGGACGCGCGAGCGAGTTCCGCGCGGGCGACAAGACCGACCTGATCTTCCACGGCGCCAGAGCCAAGCGCGGACTGGGCTACGCCGAGGTAGAGGTCGAGCTCGAGGCGCCCGCAGGCCCGATCACCGTCCAGCGCAGCCTGCAGCGCGACGGCACCGGCCGGCTTCGCCTGAACGGACGCAACGCCCGCTTCATGGACATCGACGAGGCCCTCTCCGGCACCGGCCTCGGCCGCTCCAGCCTCGCCATCATCAGTCAGGGCGAGATCAGCTCCGTGCTGATGGCCGATCCCGGCCGGCTCCTGAACTACGTGACGGAGGCCGCCGGCGTCGCCAGGCTCGCGAACCGCCGCGAGCTGGCCCAGTCACGCCTCGCGACCGCCCTGGATCACCTGGAACGCCTGAACGACCTGCACGGCGAGCTGACCAGGCAGGTCGACCGGCTGGAGGAGGAAGCCCGCGACGCATCGAGCCACGCGAACCTGACCCGGGAAGAGCTGGTACTGCGCTTCAGCCTCGCGCACTCGAGGCGCGCGGGCCTGGCCGACGAGATCCGCTCGCTCGCCGAAGCGGAGCAGGAGATGCTCAAGGCGATCCGGGACCAGCAGGCGCAGCTCGCCACCCTCGAAGAAGAGATCGGCACGCGCCGCAAGGGCCTGGACGCGCTGCAGGAGGAGTACCGGCAGGCGACCGCCCGCGTCGAGGCCTGGAGGGGCGAACAGCGCCTGCTGCAGAGCCGCGCGGCTGCCGCGCGCGCCCGAAGCGATGAGCTGGCCGGCCGTGCGCGCCGGCTTGACAGCGAGGTCCAGGTGCTGCTCGGGACCACCGAACCCGAACTGCCCGACGGCGACGACACTGAGCTCATGGCCGCCGTGGGCGC
>CAZBVI010000026.1:0-28596 GCA_964495325.1 uncultured bacterium | reverse complement strand
TCGTGAGGGTGGTCGTACTGTTGGTGCGGGCGTTGTCACGAAGGTAACCAAGTAAACATGGCAGGACCCCGCATTCGCATCAAGCTCCGTGCTTTCGATCACCGCAGCCTGGATTCATCGGCCACGAAGATCGTCGACACGGTGCGCCGCACCGGAGCCAACGTCGCAGGACCGGTTCCGCTGCCTACCCGCATTCGCCGCTTCTGTGTCCTCAGGGGACCATTCTCCGACAAGGACAGCCGGGAGCACTTCGAGATTCGCACGCACAGCAGGCTGATCGACATCAAGGCGCCCACCCGCGGCACCATCGACAGCCTCATGCACCTTGATCTGCCCACGGGCATCGACATCGAGATCAAGACGGTCGGAGGCCGCTAAAGTGAAAGGCATACTCGGCACCAAAGTGGGCATGACCCAGGTCTGGCAGGGCGAACGGCTTGTACCCGTGACCGTCGTGCTGGCCGGTCCCTGCCCCGTGGTGCAGCGACTGACCCCGGACCGCGACGGCTACTCAGCCGTGCAGCTGGGCTGGGAAGAGAAGGCGGCCCGCAAGGCGAACAAGCCCGAGCAGGGTCATTACAAGGCCTCTGGCGCTGCCCCGCAGCGTCACCTGGTCGAGTTCCGCGACTACGAGCCCGATGGCGACGAAGTCACGGTCTCGATCTTCGAGCCCGGCCAGATGGTCGATGTCACCGGCACCAGCAAGGGCCGGGGCACGAGTGGCGTCATGCGCCGCTGGAACTTCAGCGGCATGCCGGCGTCGCACGGAACCAAGAAGAAGCACCGTCACGGTGGCTCGATCGGACAGCGCAAGAACGCTTCGCGCGTCTGGAAGGGCAAGAAGATGGCCGGCCGCATGGGCAACGAGCGTGTCACCACCCAGGGCCTCGAGCTTGTCGACGTCCGTGGCGATGACAACCTGCTCCTGATCAAGGGCACGATTCCAGGGCCCCGCGGCGGACTCGTCATCGTCCGGCAAAACAGGAAGGACCAGTAAGCACATGTCAGTGACCATCAATGTCATCGGCAGCGATCGCCAGGTCATCCTCGACCTCCCGGAGCCGCGCGCATCAGTGCTGCACGAGGTTGTCAACTGGCAGCTTGCCAAGCGCCGCCGCGGCACCGCCGCTACCCAGACGCGCAGCTTCGTGACCGGCTCCAACAGGAAGATCTATCCGCAGAAGGGCACCGGCCGCGCGCGCCACGGCAACCGCAAGGCTCCACTCTTCGTGGGAGGCGGCACCGCCTTCGGCCCGCACCCGCGTGATTACGGCTACACGCTGCCAAAGCGCATCCGGGCACTCGGACTCGCCATGGCGCTGCAGGACCGCGCCCAGAGCGGCAAGCTTGCCCTGGTGCACGACTTCGGCATCGAGAACGGCAAGACCAGGGAGTTCCTGGCCTGGGCCAGCTCGAACGGCTTCGACGGCAGCGAACGCACCCTGCTTGTCACGAACGACGAGCTGTGCCGCCGCGCTGCCCGCAACCTGCCGTGGATCGGCGTGCTTCAGCCCGCCGGCCTCAACGTCTACGACATCCTGCGTTACGAGCGCCTCATCCTCGACGCGGCGATGATCGACGACAGCGAGCTCCACGACCACGATCACGCTAGCGACAACGGCGAAGTGGAGGCGGCAGCGTAATGGCAGTCAACCCTCACGACCTCATCATCGCTCCCGTGCTCAGCGAGAAGGCGCTGGCAGGCATCGAGGACAGCCGTTACGTCTTCTTCGTCAAGCCCGGCACCAACCGCGTCGAGGTAAAGAAGGCTGTCGAAACGGTCTTCAAGGTCGACGTGCTCAAGGTCAACCTGCTCAAGGTCCGCGGCAAGCACCGTGCCCAGGGCCGCACCAGCGGGCGTTCGGCGGACCGCCTCAAGGCGGTAGTCACTCTCAAGGCCGGGCAGCGCATCGAGCAGCTCGACGGCCTCACTTAAGGAGGGAGGAACATGGCAAAGAAGTACCGTCCGTATACACCCTCCCGTCGCTTCATGACCACCTCCGACTTCTCGGAGATCACGAAGTCGACTCCGGAGAAGTCCCTGCTGGCACCCCTCAAGAAGAGCGGCGGCCGCAACAACCTGGGACGCACCACCTCGCGCTTCCGTGGCGGCGGGCACAAGCGCCGCTACCGCATCATCGACTTCAAGCGTCGTGACAAGGAAGGCGTACAGGCCAAGGTCGCCGCGATCGAGTACGATCCGAACCGCTCGGCCAACATCGCCCTCCTGCACTACCTTGACGGCGAGAAGCGCTACATCATCGCGCCCGAGAAGCTCGTCGTCGGCAGCCGCATCGTTGCCGGCCCCGAGGCCGAACCCACCGTCGGCAACGCCCTTCCGCTCCGGTTCATCCCGGTTGGAACGGTCGTTCATGCCGTCGAGCTCGTCCCCGGCAAGGGCGCACAGATGGCGCGGAGCGCAGGCACGTCGGTCCAGCTTCAGGGTCGCGACGACGTCTACGTCACGCTTCGCCTCAGCTCCGGCGAACTCCGCCGCGTTCACGGCGAGTGCTACGCCACCATCGGCTCGGTCGGAAACTCGGACCACAAGAATATCGTTTACGGCAAGGCGGGGCGCACCCGCTGGATGGGTCGCAAGCCGCACCAGCGTGGCAGCTCGATGAACCCGGTCGACCACCCGCACGGTGGCGGCGAGGGTCGCAGCCCACGTGGCGGACCGCCCGTCAGCCCATGGGGACAGCAGGCCAAGGGCCTCAAGACCCGCAGCAAACGCAAGACCAGCTCGCGCTTCATCGTGCGGCGCAGGAAGGGTAGGTAAGTTATGGCGCGCAGCCTTAAGAAGGGCCCTTTCATCGACGAGCACCTGCTCGACAAGCTCGATGCGGCCATTGAATCCGGTGATCGCCGCGTGATCCGCACCTGGAGCCGGCGCAGCACCATCGTTCCCGAGATGGTAGGCCACACGTTCGGCGTGTACAACGGCAAGCAGCACGTGCCTGTCTTCGTGCAGGAGAACATGGTCGGGCACAAGCTCGGCGAGTTCGCCCCCACAAGGAGCTTCCGTGGTCACGGAGGCGGCAAGTAACGTGGCACAGGCAAAGGCACGCCTAACGATGCTGCGCAGCACCCCGCAGAAGACCCGCCTCGTCGTGGACCTGATCCGCGGCAAGGACGTGTCCAAAGCGGAGGACATCCTGCGCTTCACAAACCGCAGGGCCGCGACTCCGGTGCTCAAGCTGCTTCAGAGCGCGAAGGCAAACGCGGTCAACAACCACGACATGTTCGAGGACTCGCTGTTCGTCAAGTTCGTCACGGTCGACGAGGGTCCCACCCTCAAGCGGATGCTTCCGCGTGCACGTGGCCGCGCAGACATGCTGCGCAAGCGGACGTGTCACGTAACCATCACGCTGGAGGAGCGATAAGACATGGGTAACAAGATCAACCCACTCGGTCTGCGACTCGGCATCAACAAGGAGCCGTCGGCGCGTTGGTATGCCGACGTCAAGACTTACCCCAGGCTCCTGGCCGAAGACGACCAGATCCGCAAGATCATCACCAAGGATGTCGGACACTCGGGCATCAGCCGCATCGACATCGAGCGCGCAGCCCACAACATCAACGTCACCATCCACACCGCGAAGCCGGGCGTAGTCATCGGCCGTGGCGGCGAGTCGATCAAGGCGCTCCGCCAGAAGCTGAGCGACCGGATCGAGGGAACCATCGCGGTCAACGTGACCGAGATCGGCAACCCGAACACGAACGCGCGGCTGATCGCCCAGCGTCTGGCCGAACAGCTCGAGCGTCGTTTCGCGTTCCGTCGTGCGATGAAGCAGGCAGTCCAGCGGACGATGGAATCCGGCGCGAAAGGTGTTAAGATTCGTTGTTCGGGAAGGCTGGGTGGCAGCGAGCAGGCCCGGCCCGACTGGTATGCCGACGGTCGCGTACCGCTGCAGACCCTGCGTGCGGACATCGACTACGGCACGGCCGTTGCAAGAACCACTTACGGGATCATCGGCATCAAGGTATGGGTGTTCCACGGCGAGATCGTCGGCGACAAGCAGCGTCGTGCTGCCGTCCTGCCCCGTCCGAAGCTTGATGATGACAAGAAGAAGCGTCGCCGGCCGCAGGCCCGGCGCCGGCCCGGCGCGGGCGATGCCCGCCGCGAGGGACGCGCGCGAGTGGCCAAGAAGGAGAGCTGAACATGCTGCTGCCGAAGAGAGTCAAGTATCGCAAGATGATGCGGGGCCGAATGAAGGGTGCCGCCAAGGGAGGAGACTACGTTTCCTTCGGCGATTACGCCCTTGTGGCTCTCGAACCCGCCTGGATCCGGTCGAACCAGATCGAGGCCTGCCGTATCACCATGAGCCGGCACTTCCGCCGCGGTGGCAAGATCTACATCCGGATCTTCCCCGACAAGCCGATCACCAAGAAGCCGCTCGAAGTCCGGATGGGTAAGGGCAAGGGCGCAGTCGATCACTGGGTCAGCGTAGTCAAGCCCGGCCGAATCCTCTTCGAGGTCGCAAACGTCACGGAGGCCCAGGCCAAGGAAGCGTTCCGTCTCGCCGGTCACAAGCTCCCCATCAAGACCAAGATGGTCAAGCGCGAGGTCTACGATGAAATCCAGTGAGATCAGAAGCCTGTCCGTGAGGGACATCGAGTCCGAAGTGGCCAAGCGCCGCGAGGAGCTCCTTGACCTGCGTTTTCAGTCGGCCATCGGCCAGACGGCGAACCCGAGGCGCATGCGTACCGCCAAGCGCGAGATCGCGCGGCTCCTGACGATCGCCCGTGAGATGTCGGGAGACAACAAATGAGCAACAAGACATTGCAGGGCCGCGTCGTCAGCGACAAGGCCAACAAGACGGTCACCGTGCGTGTCGACCGGCGCTTCAAGCACCCGCTGTACGGCAAGGTCGTCAGCGTGTCCAAGAAGTACCTGGCGCACGACGAAGAGAACACCTATAACGAAGGCGACCTGGTGGAGATCACCTCCAGCCGCCCCCTGAGCCGCCGCAAGCGGTTCACGGTATCAAAACTCGTCGAAAAGGCGAGAGGCTGAGCTAAGGAGCTGCAGTGATCCAGCAGGAAAGTTATCTCGATGTGGCCGATAATTCCGGCGCGCGCGTGATCCAGTGCATCCGCGTGCTCGGTACGGGCCAGCAGTTCGTCGGCAGCGTCGGCGACATCATCGTGGCTGCCGTCAAGGACGCCATCCCGCGTGCGGGCGTCAAGAAGGGTGAGGTCGTCAAGGCCGTCATCGTCAGGACGAAGAAGGAGATCAGCCGCAAGGACGGCTCCTCCATCCGTTTCGACACGAACGCCGCCGTCATCCTCAACGCACAGAACGAGCCGCGCGGCACGCGCGTCTTCGGTCCCGTCGCACGCGAGCTGCGCGACAAGCGCTTCATGCGCATCGTCTCACTGGCACCGGAGGTACTGTGATGGCCAGGTCCAGCCGCATCCGCACCGGAGACAGCGTCAAGGTCATCTCCGGCAAGCACAAGGGAAAGTCGGGCAAGGTCCTGAGCGTCCTTCGTGACAAGAACCGCGTCCTCGTCGAGAACGTCAACGTCATCCGCAAGGCACAGCGCCCCACCCAGGAGAACCCGAGCGGGGGCTACCGGGAGCAGGAGGCATCGATTCACGTCTCGAACGTGATGGTGCTGGATCCCAAGACGGGCGAGCCGACCCGCATCGGCATGGAGTTTCTCGCAAACGGACGCAAGGTGCGCATCGCACGCAAGAGCGGCGCGCGTCTGGATGAGGACAAGGAGTAAAGGTGGCATCCGCAGACCAGAACCTACCAATCAGGCAGCGCTACCAGGAGATCGTTCCCCAGATGACCGAGCGCCACGGTTACGGCAACGTGATGGCCGTTCCGAAGGTGTCCAAGATCGTTGTCAACATGGGACTGGGCGAGGCGAGGGATGACTCCAAGGTGCTGGAGCGCGCGAGCCGCGAGCTCGCGACCATCACGCTTCAGCGTCCGGTGGTCACCAAGGCCCGCAAGAGCGTGTCGAACTTCAAGATCCGCGCCGGCATGCCGGTCGGACTCAAGGTCACACTGCGCGGCAAGCGCATGTGGGCATTCCTGGACAAGCTGATCAACATCACGCTGCCCAGGGTGCGTGACTTCCGTGGCGTCCCGGCCAACAGCTTCGACGGCCGCGGCAACTACAACCTTGGTCTCAAGGAGCAGCTCGTCTTTCCGGAGATCAGTTACGACCAGATCGATGCCGTCCGCGGCATGGACATCTCGATCAGCACAACGGCAGAGAGCGACGAAGAAGCCCGCTCGCTGCTGGAAATGCTGGGAATGCCCTTCAGGAAGTAGGGGTACAGGAGGCACATGGCAACCAAGGCACATATCGCAAAGGCAAAGCGCACGCCGAAGTTCAGCACCCGCGCTGTCAACCGCTGCCAGAGCTGCGGCCGTTCACGCTCATTCCTGCGTGACTTCGGTCTCTGCCGCATCTGTGTTCGTGAGAAGGCGCACGCCGGTCACTTGCCCGGTGTGACGAAGTCGAGCTGGTAGAGAGGGAGAAATCCATACGAGAGGCTCAGGTCAGGGCGATTTGCCCTGAAACCGGTCTCGTGGAGGGTTCATAAATGCAGACAGATCCAATAGCAGACATGCTCAACCGCGTCCGCACCGCCGTCGCAATCGCGCGGCCCAGCGTCGACATCCCGCACAGCAATTTCAAGCAGGCCCTTGCCGAGCTCCTTTCCCGCGAGGGTTACGTCGGCACGGTCGAAGCCACCGAAGTGGATGGCCGCAAGGTACTCCGCGTCGGACTCAAGTACGGCCCGCGTCGCACTCCGATCATCCATTCGATCAAGCGCGTGTCCAGGCCCGGCCGCCGCACTTACGCCAAGGCGCAGCACGTCCCCGTCATCCGTGGCGGTCTCGGTGTCGCCATCGTAAGCACGCCCTCGGGCCTGCTTACGGACTACGAAGCCCGCCATCGCAACATCGGCGGCGAGATCATCTGCGAGGTCTGGTAATGTCTCGCATCGGTCTCAACCCCGTAGCCGTTCCCGGCAACGTCAAGATCGAGATAAACACCGGCTCGGTCAAGGTCGAGGGCCCGAAGGGCAAGCTGACCGTTCCGGTCAGCGACCGCCTCAGCGTCAAGATCGAGGACGGCACGCTCACCGTTGCCCGTCCGAGTGACCACCGCGACGACCGTGCCCAGCACGGCCTCGCGCGCAGCCTCATCAACAACGCTGTCGTCGGCGTTACCGACGGCTACACCCGCGTGCTCGAGATCCACGGCGTTGGTTTCCGTGGGGCGATGAAGGGCAAGACGCTCGAGCTTCAGCTCGGCTTCTCGCACTCGATCAGCGTCGAGTCACCAGAGGGCATCACCATCGACACGCCTGAACCGACCCGCATCACCGTCAGCGGCATCGACAAGCACATGGTCGGACAGGTCGCAGCGAACATCCGCGCCCTGCGCAAGCCCGACAGCTACCACGGCAAGGGCGTCCGGTACCAGGGCGAGACCGTCAGGCTCAAGGCCGGCAAGGCAGCCGCACGCTAAGGCGCGAAAGGGCAGACTGAATGAAAACCGCAACAACAACACGTCAGCGCCGGACCTTCCGCGCACGCAAGAGCATCCGCCAGCAGATCGACAACGGCCGCCTTCGGCTCAGCGTCTTCCGCAGCGACCGGCACATCTACGCCCAGCTCATCGACGACAACGAAGGCAAGACCATCGCGAGCGCAAGCACCCTGTCGGTCAAGCCGACGGGCAGCAAGCTCGAGCAGGCCGCAGCAGTCGGCAAGGCGCTCGCTGAGGTCGCGATCGCAGGTGGCGCCAGGCGCGTCGTTTTCGACCGTGGAGCATACAGGTATCATGGACGCGTCAAGGCTCTGGCCGACGGCGCTCGCGAAGGGGGCCTCGAGTTCTGATGGCTGACACAGATTTCGAAGACAAGGTAATCTTCATCCGCCGTACCGCCAAGACCTACCAGGGCGGACGCCGGTTCCGCTTCGGCGCAATGGTCGCCATCGGCGACCGCAAGGGCCGTGTGGGAGTCGGACTCGGCAAGGCGAAGGAAGTTCCGGTTGCAGTGCAGAAGGGCCAGTACGTCGCCCGCCGCAACCTTATCAGCGTGCCGGTTCTTGAAGGCGGAACGATCCCGCACGAAGTGCTCGGGGCACACGGCACCAGCCGTGTGATGCTCAAGCCCGCGGGCGAGGGCACCGGCGTCATCGCCGGCTCGGTACCACGCGCGATCGTCGAGCTTGCCGGATACAGCAACCTGCTGACCAAGGAGCTCGGTTCACGCAACCTGACCAACGTGGCTTACGCCGTCATCGACGGCCTCAAGCAGCTCAAGACGTACGAGGAAGCAGTTGCCGAGAGGAAGCGGGCCGAGTAATGCGTATCACCCTCAAGCGAAGCCTGATCGGAACGCGGCAGGACCAGCGCGCCACCGTGCATGCGCTTGGCCTGCGCAAGACCGGCGACTCCCGCATCGTCAAGAACACGCATGACGTGCGCGGGATGGTCAACAAGGTCGCCTTCCTGCTCGAGATCGAGGATGGAGATGAGACTGAATGAAGCTAAATGACCTGAAGCCGGCTGCCGGCAGCCACAAGCCCCGCCGTCGCGTCGGCCGTGGCATCGGCAGCGGCCGGGGAAAGACCAGCGGACGGGGTCAGAAGGGCCAGGCGAGCCGCTCAGGCTTCAGCCAGAGTGCCGCCTGGGAAGGCGGCCGGTCGAACCTGATCGCCCGTCTGCCCAAGCGTGGTTTCAACCGCGCCGGGCTGCAGATCAAGTACCAGATCGTCAATCTTGAGGCGCTGAACGGATTGGCGGCTGACACCGTCGTCGACGCCGTTTCGCTCTTCGAGAACGGCCTGGTCCGGCACGTTGACCGGCCCATCAAGGTGCTTGGGCGCGGCGAGCTCGAGGTCAAGGGCCTGAGCGTCGATGTGGACCGCATCAGCAGGTCCGCCGCCAGGAGCATCGAGGCACTTGGTGGCAAGGTCCTGCGTGGCCTCACCGAAAAGGACGACTCTCAGACTGACGCTCCGGAGGCCGCTGCAGAGCCCGGCACGACGGAGCAGGCCTGATGCTTTCAGCCTTTCGCAACGCAGTAGTCATCCCCGACCTGCGGGCGAAGCTGCTGGTCACGATCGGCATTCTGGCCGTGTACCGCCTCATGTCCTTCATCCCGACACCCGGGATCGACATCTCGAGGCTGAGGGCGGTCGGCTTCGGCCAGGGTGACATCTTCACCCTGCTGAACTTCGTCTCGGGCGGCAACTTCGAGGTCTTCTCGATCGCCGCGCTGGGGGTAATCCCCTACATCACGGCCAGCATCATCATGCAGCTTCTGCAGTCGACTTACGAGCCGCTGCAGAAGCTGGCCAGGGAAGGGGAAGAGGGCCGCAAGCGAATCTCGCAGATCACGCGGTTCTCCGCCCTCGGTCTGGCAGCGGTGCAGGCCGTCTTCCTTGCCACGACGCTGCTCGGCAACTCAGGTGCGCTCAAGGTCGGCTGGAGCAACGGCCCGTTCTTCTGGCTGATCGTACTGATCACCCAGGTTGCAGGCGTCGCGCTCGTCATGTGGCTCGGCGAGAAGATCACCGAGTTCGGCATCGGCAACGGCATCTCGCTCATCATCTACGCCGGCATCGTTGCGGCCTTCCCCGGTGCGATCACGCAGCAGTTCGCGCTCATCGGCCAGGGCGAAAGCAACCTGTTCGGCCTTATCAGCTTCTTCGCGCTCCTCATCGTTGCGATCACGGGCATGGTGATGGTGCAGCAGGCGGAGCGCCGCATCCCGGTGCAGTACGCGCGCAAGGTCGTCGGTCGCAAGGTCATGGGCGGCCAGACCACGTACATCCCGCTGCGCGTCAACTCCGCCGGCGTGATTCCGATCATCTTCGCCGTCTCGATCCTGATCCTGCCGGCCACCCTGATCGGGGCTTTCCCCGACATCCTGTGGCTGCAGACGGTCGGGAACTGGTTCAACTCAGCCCGCTGGGAGGGCCTGTTCACCAGCACGCTGCTGATCATCGGGTTCACCTACTTCTATACCCAGGTGTCGTTCGATCCCAGGCGGATCAGCGAGAACCTTCGGGAGTACGGCGGCTTCGTGCCCGGCGTCAGGCCGGGGCAGCCGACCACCGACCACCTGACCAGAATCGCGGGGCGCATCACACTGTGGGGCGCACTCTTCCTGGGCGTCGTCAACGCGTTGCCCCAGGTGCTCGCCTGGATCACCGGAGCCGGACAGTTCTCCTTCGTCTTCTCCGGCACGAGCCTCCTCATCATGGTGGGCGTATCACTCGATACGCTGCGTCAGCTTGAATCGCAACTGATGATGCGGCATTACGAGGGCTTCGTGAGCAAGGGCCGGATCCGTGGCCGTGGGAGGCGCTTCTAAGTGGTTCCGAACGGCAACGAGGTCGTGCTTCTGATGGGACCGCCCGGTGCCGGCAAGGGCACGCAGGCGGAGATCCTGTCTGCGAGCAGGAACCTCAGGCAGCTTTCGACCGGTGACATCCTGCGCCGCAACGTCGCAGAGGGTACCGATCTTGGTATCACGGCGAAGGCCTTCATGGATGCGGGGGACCTGGTTCCCGATGACCTGATCATCAGCATGGTCCGCAGCGAGCTTCACGGTGACGAGGGCGTCCGGGTGCTGTTTGACGGCTACCCGCGCAATCCCGCCCAGGCCCGTCAGCTGGATCAGCTGCTGCAGGAGTCCGGTGCCGAGCTCACTGCCGCGATCGTGCTTGAAGTCGACTTCGATGAGGTCGTGCGCAGGTTGTTGCAGCGTGCACAGGACCAGGGCCGCAGCGATGACAGTGAGGAGACGGTCAGGCACCGGCTGCGCGTCTACGTTGAACAGACCCAGCCGCTGATCGACTACTACGGGCAGACCGGCAAGCTTGTCCGCGTGAACGGACTCGGCACTGTCGAGGAAGTCTCGCAGCGCGTGGCGGGTGTATTGTCTTGATCCTCAAGCGTCCGCAGGAGATCGAGGTCATGGCCGAGGCTGGTGCCATCAACCGGGCCGCCATGGAGGCTGTCGCTGCTGCGGTGGCCCCTGGCGTGTCAACCGCCGAGTTGAACGACATCGCCGAGTCTGTTATCCTTGAGAACGGCGGACGCCCTGCATTCAAGGGCTACCGGGGCTTCCCGGCAACGCTGTGCACTTCCCTGAACGATGTCGTGGTCCATGGTATTCCGGACGCACGGCCATTGCGGGAAGGTGACGTTTTGTCTGTCGACGTCGGCACCTTTTACCGTGGGTATGCGGCCGATCAGGCCGTAACATTCGCGGTGGGCAAGGTAGCAGACGAAGTCAGTAGGTTGCTGCGCGTGACCGAGGAGTCCTTCTGGGCCGGCCTCGCGAAGTGCGTGGCTGGAAGCCGTCTCGGCGACGTTTCCGCGGCCATTCAGGGCGTGGTTGAGGCGGCAGGGTTCTGGGTGGTTCGGGAGTTCGTGGGGCACGGCATCGGCCGTGAGTTCCACGAGGGACCCGAAGTGCCCAACTTCGGACGCGCGGGCACGGGGCCCCTGCTCCGGCCTGGCATGGTGCTCGCGATCGAGCCCATGGTCACGCAGAAGCGGACCAGGGTGCGGATACTTGCCGATGGCTGGACTGCTCCGACTGCCGATGGCAGTCTCGCGGCACATTTCGAGCACACCGTAGCGATCACCAGCGACGGCCCACGGGTGCTCACAGCGACTGACCAGACGCCTCGCGGTCAGCTCGAAATCCACGAGGCAATAAGGGGAGTAATGCATGGCGCGTAGGAGACGTTCGGGACCGCCGAAACCCAAGGTACGTGCGGAAGAAACCACTCAGGACACGATCCGGACAGAAGGGGTCGTTCTTGAGGCGAGGCCGAACACCACGTTCCTCGTTCAGCTTGATGCGGGACCGGAGATCCTTGCCCATGTTGGCGGCAAGATGAGGCGCCATTACATTCGCATCCTCCCCGGAGACCGGGTAGTAGTCGAAATCAGCACGTACGACCCCGAAAAGGGCCGTATCGTCTACCGAAAGTAGGATTCAGCATGAAAGTCAGGTCGTCAGTCAAGAAAATTTGCGACAGGTGCAGAATCGTCCGCCGCGAGGGTGTAGTCTTTGTCATCTGCCCGGCGAACAAGAAGCACAAGCAGAGGCAGGGATAAGGGAATGGCAAGAATCGCCGGAGTGGACCTTCCACGCGACAAGCGAATCGAACATGCACTGCCGTACATATACGGAATAGGCATCAACCGTGCACGGGTCATCGTGGCCCAGGCCGAGGTCGACCCGGATACCCGGGTCAAGGACCTCGCCGAAACCGAGATCATCCGGCTCCGCGGCGTCGTGGAAGCCGAGTACAAAGTCGAGGGCGACCTGCGCCGCGAGGTGCAGCTCAACATCAAGCGCCTCATGGACATCGGCTGCTACCGTGGCCTGCGGCACCGCCGTGGCCTGACCGTACGCGGCCAGTCCACCAAGACCAACGCCCGCACCCGCAAGGGACCGCGCCGTACCGTCGCCGGCAAGAAGAAGGCGCCCCGCAAGTAAACCAACCCCACGTATTGCGCGCTGGCACTGCATAAGCAGGCTGGCGCCACTCCCCGGACTTCAGTCATGAAGCCGGAGAAACGAGATCAGGAGCACAAGAGTGGCTAATCCCAGGTCAAAGAAGCGGGTGAAGCGCAGCCTGATAGAAGGCAAGGCGTTCATCCACGCCAGTTACAACAACACGATCGTCACGATCACCGACATGGACGGCAATACGGTCGTCTGGGCCAGCAGCGGCTCGATCGGCTACAAGGGTTCCAAGAAGGGCACCCCGTACGCCGCACAGCTCGCCGCGGCAGACGCGACCCGCAAGGCACAGAACATGGGTCTCAGCCATCTCGACATCGTCATCCGGGGAACCGGCTCCGGTCGGGAACAGGCCATCCGCTCGATCCAGGGCACAGGCGTTAACGTGCGCACCATCATCGATGACACCCCCACGCCCCACAACGGCTGCCGCCCTCGCAAGCGGAAGCGGATGTAAACAGGAGAACCATGGGACAGTACAGAGGACCAGCAGTCAAGATCAGCCGTCGTGAGGGAGTCAACCTCACCGAGTCACCCAAGGTGCAGAAGTTCATGGAGCGCCGTCCGTACCCTCCGGGGCAGCACGGTCAGCGCCGCCGCCGCAAGATAAGCGACTACGGCGTACGTCTGCGCGAGAAGCAGAAGCTCCGCTTCTACTACAACATGAGCGAGAAGCAGTTCAGCAACCTCTTCGAGGCAGCCAGCCGGAAGGAAGGCTCGACCGGCGCGGTGTTCCTCCAGATGCTGGAAAGCCGGCTGGACAACGTCGTCTACCGCCTTGGCATCGGCTACACGCGCCGCCAGGCACGTCAGTTCGTCTCGCACGGCCACATCCAGGTGAACGGCAAGCGCGTCGACATCCCCAGCTATATGGTGCAGCCCGGAGACGAGATCAGCGTCGGACCCAAGTCGAAGAAGAACGCACTGATCCTTGACAACATGGAACAGCGCAGACGCGGCAAGACGCTTCCCTGGCTCGAGTTCGATGCGGACAGCCTCAAGGGCCGCTTCAAGCACGTGCCCAACCGCGAGGACATCGTCGTTCCCGTGAACGAACTGCTCGTCATCGAGTACTACTCTCGTTGATAGGGGGACCAGAAGTGTCGATTGTTTCCGAGTTCAAGGCCAAGGTAGACGGCGCGTACGGCGAGTTCATCGTCGAACCCCTCGTCCGGGGCTACGGTGTGACGCTGGGCAACCCCCTGCGGCGCATCCTGCTTTCCTCGATACCCGGCACGGCCGTTACGAGTGTCTACATCGAGGACGTACTGCACGAGTTCAGCACGATCGACGGCGTCACTGAAGACGTCATGCAGATCATCCTCAACCTGAAGAACCTGGTCGTCAAGCTGCATGACCAGGATCCGGTGACGCTGACCCTGCGCGTAGAGAAGTCCGGTGACGTCACCGCCGCTGATTTTGACGTTCCCGTGAACGCCGAGGTCATGAACCCCGACCTGCACATCGCCACCCTCACCAAGGGCGGCAAGCTCGTCATGGAGGTCCGGGTCGAGCCTGGCGTCGGTTACGTTCCCGCTGACGTGCACGGCACCAAGGACCGCATCAACTCCATCCCTGTCGATGCGGTCTACACGCCGGTTACGCGTGTGGCATACCGCATCGAGGACACGCGCGTCGGTCAGAACACCGACCTCGACCGCCTCGTCCTGCGGATCTGGACCGATGGCAGCATCGATCCGCGCGAAGCGCTCAACCAGGCGGTCGAGATCCTTCGGCACCACCTCCTCGTTTTCAGCGAGGACGGCACCGTGGACGCGAGCTCCGAGCCACCAATGATCGTCATGCCCACCAGGCCGAACGACGAGCCGGTACAGCACGAGGGTGTACAGCGCAGCCTCGAGAGCCTCGAGCTTTCAAGCCGGGTCCTGCACTCGCTGCAGGAAGAAGGCATCGACTCTGTCGACGCGCTCCTCGCGCTTTCCGAGCGCGACCTCAAGAAGGTCGGCGGCGTCGGGGAGAAGTCCCTAGAGGAAATCAAAGAGAGACTGGAGGCCGCAAGCCTCCAGCTGAAGGAGTAGCAAGTGCGCCACTTGGTAAGCGGCCGTAAGCTCAACCGCAACAGCAGCCACCGCACCGCCCTCGCGCGCGCCCAGGCAACGGCCCTTTTCCGGCACGGCCGGATCCGCACGACCCTGGCAAAGGCCAAGAACATCCAGCCTTACGCCGAGAAGCTCATCACGACCGCCAAGGGCGGAGACCTGCACGCCCGCCGCCTCGTCGGCCGCGAGATCCATGATACGGAAGTCATCCGCAAGCTGTTCAGCGACATCGCACCGTCGTTCGATGGCCGGCCCGGAGGCTACACCCGCATCATCAAGCTCAATCACCGCCGTGGTGACGGGGTACAGGAAGCGCTGATCGAACTCGTGACTTACGAGCTCGACGACTGAGTTCCTGACTCACTGACCAGCCTGAGGGCGGGTGGATTGCTTCGGCGGTCCACCCGCCCTCTTCGTTACTCAGAGTTCAACGGCCGCCGCGTGTGAGGTCTCCTGCGAAACTGGTGCCCGGTCCGGTCCAGCGCACGCCGAGCAGCTCCGCGACGGTGGCTCCCACGTCCGCGAAAGTACCGCGCGTACCGAGGTCATGGCCCGCGCTTCCGGGCCGGTAAGCGAGCAGCAGACCGTACTCCCTGGTGTGGTCGGTGCCTGGCCAGGTGGGGTCGTTGCCATGGTCGCTGACCAGGAGCAGAGTGTCCCCCTCGGCAACGGCTGCCAGCAGCTCGGGAACGCGCTTATCGAAGTCCGCGAGGGCACCGGCGTAGCCTTCCGGATCGCGCCGGTGGCCGTAAAGCGAATCGAACTCGACCAGGTTCGTGAACACCAGCCCGTCCGGCCGTTCGCGCATCACCTCCAGCGTCCTGTCGACACCGTCCATGTTGTCCTGCGTGTGAACCTCGCGGGTGAAGCCACGCTGGCCGAATATGTCGGGGATCTTGCCGATGCCGACCACCTCGCGGCCCTCTGCCTTGAGCACGTCAAGGACCGTCTCTGAGGGAGGGGTGACTGAGTAGTCACGCCTGGCTGCCCCGAGGCGCTCGAACGAACCCGGAGCACCCCGGAAGGGGCGGGCGATCACCCTCGCGACAGCGTGTTCGCCGACCAGGATCGCCCTGGCGGCTTCGCACCAGGTGTAGAGCGTCTCCAGGGGAACGGCATCCACATGTGCGGCCACCTGAAAGACACTGTCGGCGCTCGTGTACACGATCGGTTTACCGGTCTGGAGGTGTTCCTGGCCGAGATCGCGGATTATGTCCGTACCCGAAGCCGGAAGGTTGCCCAGGTGTCCGCGGCCGGTCGCGGCATCGAAGGCGTTCATGACCGCCGGAGGAAACTCGGGCCAGGTACGGAACGGCTCATGGAGGATGATCCCCATGAACTCCCAGTGACCTGTCGTCGTGTCCTTGCCGGGGGAGGCCTCGGCCATCCGGCCGTGACTGGCCGCCGGGTCGCTCACGGCTTCTACGGAGCCGACGCCTTCGATACAGCCCAGACCGAGCCCGGCGAGCCCGGTCAGCCTGGTGCCGGTGTGCAGCAGCGTGTGATCCAGTGTGTGGGCTCCGTCATCCCCGAACGCGGCTGCATCCGGCAGCGAGCCGAGTCCGACGGAATCAAGAACGACTATCGTTACTGTGGCCATCATGCATTATAGGTGCGCCACGCGTCTCGGGCAGTGTGGATTCCTTGGCACGCCGGATGCACACTCCCCGGTATATTGGGTTCGTGTCGGATGTGTCGCTGTCAGACGCGTCTGGGAAAGAACTGAAGGTCGGAAGGATGGGCATATGAGACTGCAACTCGGATCGCTGGCGGCGGGACTGCTCCTGCTCCTGAGTGGCTGCGGAATGATGGGTGGCACGGCCGGTGGCATCGGCGTGCACTTCTCGCCATCACAGCTGGGCTTCGAGGTAGACACTGACGGGACCATCGTCGTCGCTACGACTCAGGTCACCTTCAGCAACTCTGCCGGCAGCAGGGCTGCCAGGATAATCGGCTACGAGATCACTTACGTGCAGCTCGCAGGGACGCCCATTCCCGGAATCGAGAACGTGATTTTCAACGACGGGATGCTCGATATCGAAGTGCCCGCAGGCTACGAGTGCGTCGATGACGAAACGATCGTTTGCGGCCCGCTGGAGCGCAGGCCGGCGGACAGTACGTCCGAGCCAACGAACCTGGTCACGCTTCCGGGCGGCGTGGCCGTCGCGATGCTTGACAGCGGTCACTCGGTCGTCCGTGCAGACATCACGTTTCACGCGAGGCGCGACTCGGCATCGTTCACCATTCCCGGACAGGTCACCGTCACGTACCCTGTTGCGGTAGAAGACTAAGGAGTCGCTGAATGAGACACTTACGCCTCGCGACAATCGCCGCCGGGATCGTGCTCCTGCTCGCCGCCTGTGCGCAGACCGGACCGCCTGCGGACGGCAGCAACGATCCGGCGGCACCCAGGATCGAGGTGGCTGTCGTTCAGGGCGAAAGCACGGTCAGGCTCGACTCGATCGGCACCATCGGGCGCTTTCCGGTGTTCGAAGTGGGCGTCAGCCACCGGGACGACATTGCGAGTGTCGAGTACAGGTTCCCGGACAGCGAGTGGCAGCGTATCGGCATCGGCAGCTTCATCCGGTTCAGCCCGTCCGCCGGGCTCCCGGCAGGCGATTCCCGCCTGGACGTCAGGGCGACCAGCACTGGTGGCCGACAGGCCACGGTCTCGGTCCCGTTCACGGTAGACGCCGTCGCTCCAACCTTCACCTCGTTCAGGGTCAACGGCGTGGAAAGCCTTGACAATGCGACCCTCGAGGTCGAGGTCTTCGGTGACCCTGCTTCGCAAAGCGTCCTGGTTCAGGCCGCTGCCGTGGACCCGGGTAACGGAACCAGGGGAGTCGAGATCATCGTCCAGTTCAACGGCGAGCACGTGAAGTCAAGCCACGACGGCTTGGTCACATGGCAGGTAGCCTCCGGCGACCTGGACCACGGACTCCACGCCGTCGAGCTCTTCGCAACGGACGCGGTCGGTAACGTCTCGGAAGTGCAATCATTCCTGCTCAACGTCCTGCCTCCCCCCGCGGACGAGGACGAGGACGAAGACGGGGATCCGGGCGAGGAAGATCCGGTCGTCGACATCGCCTCCGCCGTGGCAAGGTAAGCAGCTCAGCACGACCTGAACCACTGGTGCACCTGCCCGCCGCAACTCCCGTTGTCGGCGGGCACTTCGTACAATGCCAGTCATGACCTTGCCCGTTGACTTAGGCTCACGCTTGCAGGAGCTCGCCGGAGTACACGGGCGACTGCTTGCTGCCGTTTCCGGGGGCGGGGACTCGGTGGCCCTTGCCCTCCTGCTTCACGCCGCGGGCCTTGATTTCGAGATCGCGACGGTCGATCACGGCATCAGGCCAGAAGGATCGGCGGCCGATGCGGCCTTCGTTGTCGGACTGGGACAGCAGCTGGACGTACCGGTCCATGCTGTCCGCCTTGACGTACCCGCCGTCGCCGCAACGCGCGGCTGGAACCTGGAGGACGCCGCCCGGCGCCTGCGCTACTCGTGGCTCGCACGTACTGCCCGCGAGATCGGTGCGACTCACGTGCTCACCGCCCACACTATGGGGGACCAGTCCGAAACCGTACTGCAGCAGCTGCTGCGCGGTGCCGCCTGGCTCACCGGCATGAGGGCGGCACACGGAAGGGTGATCCGACCGCTCCTGGGAACGTCCGGCACGGCGCTTAGGGAGTGGCTCGAAGCACGCGGACAGGTATGGCGCGAGGACGCGACCAACCTTGACACGACCCTCACGCGCGCCTGGATCCGCCACGAGATCCTGCCCGCCCTGTTGCTCAGGTTTCCCGAGGTTGACACGAGCCTGGCAGCCCTTGCAGAACTGCAGGCAGACCAGTCCGCGTTCATGCGCGAGGCGGCACGCAGGCACATCAAGGACGGCCGGGTCGATGCCGGGCTGCTGTCGGGGCGGCACCCCGCACTGCAGCGGGAGGTGATCGCCGAGCTGCTCCGCTCCGCCGCCGCGCCGCTGTCGTTCGAGCGCGTCGAACGTGTCCGCCGCCAGCTGCAACGTTCAGGACCATGGCGGGAGTCGCTTCCGGACGGAAGCGTGCTGCGTCTGGCCTACGGCACGCTGGACGTGCACTCACCCCGGGACCGCGCAGCACCAGCGGCGAAGCCCGTCAGCCAGGAGAGCGAGCTGCCGGAAGGCGTCGGTCCGCGAGCGCTGGAGTACCCGGAGCTGGAGATCCGCACGCGCAGGGCCGGCGACGCCATCCGCCTGCAGGGCGGCCGACGCAAGCTGGCAGACCTGCTGATCGACCGCAAGGTCCCGCGGGAGGAGCGCGACGCGATACGGGTGCTTGCCAGCGGGAACACCGTCCTGTGGGTCGAGGGCATCGCCGTCGCCGCGGATGTTGCCCTGCCGGGGGCAGGCCAGCCTGACCCGGACCGGGCCCACATGCGGGCCGCCATGATTGAGGCACGCACCGCGGCTGCCGCGGGCGAGCTGCCGGTCGGGGCCGTCATCGTGAAGGACGGCCGCGTCATCGCCGCGGCGCACAACCGTACGGAGGAGGACGGGGACGCGACCGCTCATGCCGAGGTCCTCGCGATCAGGATGGCCGCAGCTCGGCTCGGCGACTGGCGGCTTGCAGGCTGCACGCTCTACGTGACCCTGGAACCATGCCCGATGTGCTTCGGCGCGATCCAGCAGGCCCACCTGTCCGAAGTGGTCTACGCCGCGGTCAACGTGAGGGAAGGCGCGCTGGGTGGCGTCGCCTTCCTCGATGCTTTTGACTGGAAGCGGCGGGTGACAGCCAGGCGCGGGCCGATGGCCGAAGAGTCGGCGCGATTGCTCCGCACGTTCTTCGAACTCAGGCGGAAGCGCGGTCGGACGGTAAGATGGTCGGGTGCAGATCCGTAACTTCTCAATCATCGCGCATGTCGACCACGGCAAGTCCACGCTCGCCGACAGGATCATCGACCTGACGTCGCAGGTCGCCGACCGGAACAGGCGTGACCAGATGCTCGACACACTCGATCTTGAGCGCGAGCGCGGTATCACCATCAAGGCAACGCCAACCCGCCTGTACTACACCAGCAAGGCCGGCGAACAGTACATGTTCAACCTGATAGACACGCCCGGCCACGTCGACTTCAACTATGAAGTATCGCGCGCGCTGCGCGCATGCGAGGGCGTGCTGCTGATCGTGGATGCAAGCCAGGGCGTCGAGGCGCAGACAATCCAGAACGCCTACCTTGCCATCGACAACAACCTGGAAGTACTGCCGGTCGTCAACAAGATCGACCTGCCCAACGCCCAGCCGCAGGAGGCGGCTGATGAACTCGAGGAAGTCATAGGGATACCGACCGACAACGCGGTTTTCGTGTCGGCCAAGACCGGTGAGAACGTGGAGGCGATACTCGAGGCGATCGTCGAGCACCTGCCCGGTCCGGGCGGGGACGCTTCCGCGCCGCTCAGAAGCCTGATCTTCGACGCCGTCTACGACTCCTACCAGGGCGTGATCGCCTTCATCCGCGTGTTCGACGGCAGCATCAGTGCCGGTGACAACGTTCGCGTGCATTCGACCGGCAAGCAGCTCGAGGTCGACAAGGTCGGGCACTTCAGTCCGTCCCCGGTCGTGAGCGAGCGGCTCGGTCCCGGCGAAGTAGGCTGGTTCACCGCAGGCATCCGCGAGATCAGCGACACGCAGATCGGTGACACCATCACATCGGCCACGGATCAGATCGAGCCGGTGCCCGGCTTCAAGCCGGCCCGCCCCGTCGTTTTCAGCGGGCTCTACCCGACGGACTCCGAAGACTACCCGCGTCTGCGTGAGGCGCTCGAGAAGCTTTCGCTGAACGACGCCGCCTTCACGTTCGAACCCGAGACGTCCGAAGCGCTCGGCTTCGGGTTCCGGTGTGGCTTCCTCGGGCTGTTGCACGCGGACATCGTCCAGGCGCGCCTCGAGCGTGAGTTCGATCTTGGGCTGATCGCGACTGCTCCCGCAGTCATCTACGAGGTCACCACCACCGACGGCAAGCAGAGCAGCATCCAGAACCCCAGCGAGCTGCCGCCGCCCGACACGGTCCAGGAGACGCGCGAGCCGTACGTACGCCTGTCGGTCTACCTGCCGGAGGAGTTCGTCGGAAGCGCCATGGGACTGCTGCAGGAGAAGCGCGGGGAGATGCAGGACATGGTCTATCATGGCCGCCGCGTCGAGCTGCGCTACGAGGTGCCCTTCGCCGAGATCCTCTATGACTTTCACGACCGCCTCAAGAGCATGACCCGGGGCTACGCCAGCATGGATTACGATCCCATCGGGTATCGTCCCGGCAAGCTGGCGCGCGTCGACATCCTTGTCAACGAGGAGCGGGTCGATGCCCTGTCCGTCATTGCCCACGTGGACAAGGCCTACGAAGTCGGCCGCAAGGTCGTGGACCGGATGGCGGACGTCATCCCGCGGCAGATGTTCTCGGTGCCGGTGCAGGCGGCAATCGGCGGGAAGATCATCGCCAGGGCGACCGTGCGTGCGTTCCGCAAGGACGTCCTGTCCAAGTGCTACGGCGGCGACATCACCCGCAAGAAGAAGCTGCTCGAGAAGCAGAAGAAGGGCAAGGCCCGGATGAAGCAGATCGGGAGTGTCGAGGTGCCCCAGGAGGCTTTCCTGGCCGTCCTGAGCACGGAGGAGTAGTACAGGCGCGACCTCAGCGGCCCGTTCCCCGGTCCCAGGGCATGGGCTGCAGCCGCGAAAGTCCCGGCTTCTCTGCCTGGAGCCGCTGAACACGACTTCGGCATTACCTAACCTGTGGGTCAGCACCCGTTCAGGGTGGTCAGACCCGCAGGAGGTCGTCGCCATGAATCAATCCGCTGGCCGCGCAGGACTGAGCCTGCTCGAGATCGTCATCGTACTGGCCGTACTCGCCGTCCTGGCTGGCCTCGTCGCCTGGCAGTGGCCCTCGCCGCTCGGACCGGCCACCGGCGCACTGCGCAACCTCGTCAGCCAGGGCAGGCTGGAGGCGGTTGTCCGTAACGAGCCTGTGGCCGTAGTCCTCGACGCGGCACTCGGCGAGTACCAGCTCAGGCACGCCGCAGGCGCAAGCGCACTGGCCGACGTCTGCATGGAGGGTCCGGTCCTGGCGCGCCTGCCCCTGAGCGACTTTCGTGGTGTGCGTCCGGGGCCGTTTCGCGCCGGGATAGTCTGGCTGCCGACCGGCTACGGCCGCACGTGCACGGGCGGGGCCGTGTTCAACAGTACGATTCAGCTCAGCCACGGCGCCCAGCACGGCAGGGTGATCGTTTCCCGGGCCGGCCGGATCCGTACGGAGCTCTCCTCGCCATGAACGCCCGGGGCGTCACCATCATCGAGATCCTCGTTGCCCTGAGCGTCCTGGCGATCGGCGCTGTGGCCCTGAGCGCGTGGCAGGTCGCGGTGCTGCGTGTGGCAATTGGCACGCGGGACCTCAACCGGGTCATCCATGTTGCCGAGAGCGAGCTCGGACGGCGGCTGCTTGGCGGCGATGCTCAGCCCGGCTGCGACCCCGTACTGCTTGCCGAGGCAGCCGGCGTCGGTTGCGAGACCACCATCGAGGCGTGCGCCGTAGCGGGCCTGCAACTCAGCTGCACCGCCAGCGGCAACCACTTCCCGCAGCGGGTCACGGTGACGGCGGCAAGCACACGGCCCGGTGGTCCTGTCGTGTCCCTGTCCGCCCTCAGGCGCGGACCAGGCGGGCCATGAGGCGCAAGCACGGCTTCACCCTGGTCGAACTGCTGGTCGGCATGGCAGTACTCGGTGTGGTGCTGCTCGCGGTGGTGCAGTTCGCTGCCGGCAGCTGGCGCAACTACCGGGCTGCCGTCCGGCTGATCGAACGCAGCCAGATCGAGAGCACCGCGCGGGACGTGGTCGTCCAGGAACTGGGCCTGGCCGGCTATGGCCTGGGCCTGCACGGCGAGCTGCCCGGCGCGACGGTGGAGATCGGAATCGGGTCCGGTGCTGACCGGTCGGACGCCTTCACGGTCCACTACCTGGAGGAGCGCTGGCTTGCTGAGCCTCAACGCCGTTCGATCACCATCGATGTGATGCGTGACTCCGGCGGTCATTCCAACCTATACCGACGCGAGGAGACCGCGACCAGGCAGCCTGCGGTACAGGAGGTCACCAACCTGAAGCTCGTGGCGCTGTATGACGACCGTGGTCAGCAGGTGCTGGCTCACGAGCCATGGCCAGCAATGGTGAGCGGCCTGATGCTGCAGATCAGCTTCAGCTGGGACAGCGAGCGGCTCGCGTTCGTCAGCTTCGGCATGCCCCAGCCTGTGGCCAGGCTCCCGCGGTGACACGGTTCGGTCAGGCCGGCATGGCGCTCGTTACCGTCCTCCTGCTGCTGAGCGTCATGTTCGTCATGGCGGTTGCGGTGCAGCTTGGGGTGCTGCTGGAGGCAAGCGTGAGCCGAAACCGCCTCCTGCACGCGGCCGGGGCCGCGGAAGCCCATGGTCATCTGGTCCACGCCATGTATGTGCTGGAGGCGGGCCTTGTACCGGGTGCCGACCTGCCGGATGAGCCGCCTCTGCTGCCGGGCCTTGTCAGCTGGGAGCGTGTCGACGAGGAGACGTTCCACATCGTTGTTGCCAGCAGCGGACTGCCCCGCGTGTCCGCAGAAGCCACTATCCGTCCCGGACCCGCTGGACGCATGATCGTGCTGCAGCGGAGGTGAAGGGCTACCGGCACACATGGTACGGTCAGGACAAACAAATCGGTCCTGGTGCCTGAGGGCGCCGCCGTGGCGGGCAGGGGTGCACGGCAGCAGATCATTGGAGGTGCTCTGCATGAGCTACGTGACGGTCGCCGGACCCGGTACGAGCCCGGGCAAGATGACGCTTGGCATGTACGTGCACAGCAAAGCGACCGGAAAGCGGATCGGTTTCTGGAGCATGCTCCTTCGCGAGTCGATCGGCAAGTGGCTCAGCGGCCTTGTGTTCGGTATCGGATACATCTGGATTCTCTTCGATGGCGACAATCAGGCGTGGCACGACAAGCTCATCGACTCCGCCGTCCGGGACAGCTGACGCGCGTCAACATCCGGTGAAGGGTAGACTGGCATGGTCGTCATGCAGGAAACCCCTACACAGGAAATCGAATCGGGCCCGGGCGAACAGTCAGACGCCAGGTCTAACGCACTGCTGTGTGCGGCGCTGCTTGCCTCAGGCCGACACCTGAATGGCAAGGAGATCGCGACGCTGCTCGAGGTTGACGCGGCCGAAGTGCCAGCCGCCGTGGCAGCCCTGGCACGGCAGCTCAGCGAGTCACGGCTCGGCATCCTGGTCGAAGCGGTGGCCGGCGGCTGGCGCCTCGTCGTGGATCCGACCCTGAATCCGGCGCTGACGCGCCTGCTGGCGCCGCCACCGTTGCCGCGGCTGTCCAACGCGGCCCTCGAGACGCTGGCGCTTGTCGCCTACCGTCAGCCCGTCACCCGCGGCGAACTGGAGTCCGCACGCGGAGCCTCATGCAGCTCGACGCTGGAGACGCTGCAGGAGCGGGAGCTGATCAAACCACTCGGACATCGCGACGTCATCGGCAAGCCGATCTTGTGGGGCACCACCGAGCGGTTCCTGATCGAGTTCGGCCTCAGTGACATCAGCGATCTGCCTGACCTCGAGGAGCCGGAGACAAGCTTCCTCCGGGGTTGAACCGCAGCCCGGAGCCTACCGGGCCGGGCCCAGCACTGCATGCAGTGCGACCAGCGCCGCACGGTAGGAGCCAGTGCCGAAACCCGAGATGCAGCCCCGGCAGGCCGCGCCGATCAGGCTCCTGTGCCTGAACTCCTCGCGGGCGTAGACGTTGGAAAGGTGCACCTCGACCACGGGCAGCCGGATGCTCTTGATCGCATCAAGCAGGGCCACCGAAGTGTGTGAAAGCCCGCCCGCGTTCAGGATGACGCCGGTGAAACCGCCCTCTTCAGCCGCGTGCAGCCAGTCGATCAGCACGCCCTCGTGGTTGGTCTGCCTGCACGACACATCCATGCCAAGGTCTGCAGCCCAGGTGCCGCAAAGGTCTTCCAGCTGGCCAAGGGTCGTCGATCCGTATATGCCCGGCTCACGCTGGCCGAGCAGGTTGAGGTTGGGGCCGTTCAGTACGAGTATCAAAGTGGTGCTCCTTCCCGGAACGGGGCGTGACCGATCAGCCTGGTCCAGGCAGACTCGAGTTCACCGGACGTAAGGTTGTCCACGACCACCGGCGAGCCCGGACGCTCGAGCAGCACGAAGCGGTTCGCAGAGGCCGAGTTCTTCTTGTCACGCGCCATGAACGGAAGCAGGGGTGCCAGCTCGAGCTCCCGGGGCAACGGTGCCGGGCGCACGAACTCAAGCAGCCTGCGTGCATATGGGACCGTGTCCTCGTACCCGCGTGCTTCCGAGATCAGGGAGGCGAACAGGATGCCGTAAGCAACCGCTTCGCCGTGCTCGAGCTCGTGATTCGTCGCACTTTCGAGCGCGTGGGCAAGCGTGTGACCGTAGTTAAGCCAGGTGCGTACGCCAGCCTCGCGCTCATCAGCAGCGACGATTGCCGCCTTCACGCCGATGTTGGTCGCGAGCCAGGCGGCCAGATCGGCCGGAGCGGCGCGGGCCGAGAAGCGCCCGGCGTCAAGCAGGTCTAGCTGCCCGGTGGAGCTGATCAGGGCATGCTTGAAGAACTCAGCGGCGCCCATCCGGAACTGGCGTTCGGGCAGGCTTGCCAGCACGGCCACGTCTGCGGCCACGAAGCGCGGCTGCCAGAAGGCACCCGCGAGGTTCTTGCCGGCCCGCAGGTTGATGCCCGTTTTGCCGCCGACTCCTGCATCGACCATGCCGAGCAGGCTGGTGGGCACGCTGCAGAAGGCGACGCCGCGCAGGTAAGTGGCAGCCACGAAGCCTGCGAGATCGGTCACCATCCCGCCCCCCAGGCCGATGACGACGCAGTCACGTCCGAAGCCCCGCTCCGCGAGCCTTTCGACGATACCGGCCCAGGTGGCCGGGGACTTGCTGGCCTCGCCGGGCTCGACGATGATCAGCTCGACGTCACGGCCGTCGAGCGCCAGCCGGTCAGCCAGTTGCGAGCCGTGCAACGGCGCCACGTTGGAATCAGTGACGAGAGCCACCCGCCGCTCGGGCACCAGGCTGCCGATGCCTTTCAGAATGCCGGGGCCGATGAGGACGTCGTATGGTCGCTCAAGGCCGACCGTGACACGCAAGGCTTCGGGTTCACTCATCCGGGTCATGGCCTTCACTCCAGAGCGTGAGCCGCTCCACGATCTCCTCGACCACGTCCGAGCTGTCGCGCCCGTCGGTTGAAACCTTTATCGTCGCCACCTCATCGTAGAAGGCCTGGCGTTGATCGAGCAGGTACGCGATTCGTTCGGTCGGGTCGCCCATCTCGAGGATCGGACGCTTGTTCCGCCTGGTGCGCTTGTAGATGGTCTGTGGGCTGGCATGAAGTACCACCACGGGGCCACGGCTCATCAGCAGCCTCCTGTTTTCCGGTCTGACGACGGTGCCTCCGCCCGTACTGACTACGACCTTGTCAAGCCGGAGCGACCGCCTCACCACTTCCGATTCATAGTCGCGGAAGGTTCCTTCCCCGAACGTCTCGAAAATGTCTGCGATCCGCATGCAGCTGACGCGCTCCACGACGCGGTCCGTGTCGATGAAGGTAAGGCTCAGCCGCCTGGAGAGTTCCCAGCCGATCCGGCTTTTACCCGCCCCCATGAAGCCGGCAAGGGCGACCCAGCTGACGGGGGAGACGAGTGTGCCAGAATCCGACCGGCCAGGGCGCGTGGCGTCCTGAGTATCCATGCAATAAAGGTATCACGAAGGCCTCCTGCATCCGTGAGCCACGCGTCAAGGATCCGCTCCGAAACGATTGTGGCCCGCACACCAGGTGTGCGGGCCACATGCTTGTCCCCTGCCGGGAACGGCAAGGCTCTAGTCGAGGATGTCGGCGGTAACTATGATGAGCAGCTCGGTCTCCGAGAGATCCGTGACCGTGTTCCGGAACAGTCCACCGATGATAGGGAGGCTGCCCAGCAGGGGAACCTGGTTTACCGACTCGATGTACTGGTTCTGCATGAGGCCGGAAAGCAGTACCGTCTGGCCCGGATCGAGCGTGATGGTGGACTGGACGGCGCGCGTGGAGAGCTCCAGGAGGGTTGGATCCTCGAGGGTGGAGAGCACGTCCTCCACTTTCGCCTCGATGCTCAGCGTGATCCGCCCGTCCGCGGCGACACGTGGGGTCACGTCGATCTGGACGCCGTAAGGAATGGTCCGCTCGATGTTCTCCGAGGCTCCAGGCAGGCTGATCATTATGGTCCCGCCGGCCTGGATGCTGGTGGCCGTGTTGTTCAGGACAGTCAGGCTGGAATCGTCGACCCGGCGCGAGAGGCCCTGAGTCTCCAGCGTGTCGAGCACGGCGCCAAGGTTGAAGGCGCTCACGGCCGCGTGGGGATCGAATATGAAGCTGAGTCCGCCATCCAGGAAGTTCGCGCTGAACTGGCCGAGACTGCCGGCCATGTTTATTCCGACCCGGTTGGCTGCGCGCGTCTGGATCTCCTGAATGCGCACCTGAACGTTGACCTGCTCCTGGCGGACGTCGAGATCGGGCAACAGCTGGCTGATCTGCTCCTGCACGAACGGCGGCGCGAACACGATGATGCTGTTGGTGCGAGCGTCTGCGCTGACCGTGAACAGGTCCTGGCTCGCCGCCGCCACCTCCGCGGCGTCCGGTTCGTCTGCATCGACAGTCGTGAAGAGCGCGGCCTGGGTGGCGCTGAGGACGCCAGCCAGGTCGCCGGCCAGGGCGTTCGCAAGCCGGTACGTGCGCATCTCGACGACCACCTGCGGTGCGGCCGCATCGAAGCGGTCAAGCAGGTCCTGAACGCCGGCATGCTGCGTTGCCGTACCGTCCACCATGAGGGTGGCTCCACCGGGCATGACTTCCACGCTGACTCCGGGCAGCGCGCTGCGGAGGAACTCCGCGGATTCAACGGCGTCACCAAGGATCGGGTAGAAGCTGCGGAACGCCTCTTCCTCCTCGTTAAGTGCCACTTCGAGTGCCGCGGCGTCGAGCTCGCGCAGCCTCTGGATCTCTGCGGCGGGGGCGATGATGATCAGGTTCTCGCCGCGCAGCAGGAAGTCGAGGTTGTGAAGTGCGAGCACGTTCTCGAACACAAGCCGGAAAGGCGTGTGCTGGTCGATGTTGTAGTATTCCGCTGATTCCGGAACGTTGTTGATGATGGCGGTCAGCCCGATCGCGCTGGCCAGGGTCTCGATGGTCGTGGCCAGGCTCTCGTATGCCTGCAGCCGCACGGGGGCATCGAACCGCTCGTCGGCCGGCAGGACCGAGGGCTGGGCCAGCACCGGAGAGGCCAGAAGCAGAAGGAGTAGAGAGACAAACAGCCTTTTCATGATCACCGCCTGAGGTCCAGCGTAAGGGATTGTGTCGCGTCAGCGAGTGTAAATTCTGCCTCCTGACCGCGCAGGTCGGTCAGGACGATTTGGGTGTCGGGAAGCTCCTGGCCGATGGCTACCACCATGGGCCGGGGCTGGTTGATGGAGCGGAAGACACCGTGGCTCACGGGACCAAGCACCATTCCTGTGAAGGTCACGTCGTTGTCACGCAGGTGCCGGCTCAGCGGGGTCACACCGGCGACGAGCGGATCGGCATCCGACGGCATGACTCGGGTGGCGACGGGCTGAAGCGGGGTGCGGGGATCGTCCTCAGGCGACTGATCGCCGGCCGACGCGAGCGCTGCCGCTTCGGGATCATCGGTCGCATCCGGGGCATCGGCGGGCTCGCTGATGACGGCGACCTGTGCAAGGTTCGGCTGGGGGATGTCCTCGACTGCCCTGCGCTCCTGCAGTACCTGCGGAACCGGCGAGAGTGACGGGCCAGGCAGAACGCGCGGCAGCGCCTGTGCACGGGCCGAAGCAGCGCCGCCCACGGCCTCGCTGTCGGCAGCCGAGGCGGCTGTGGCCGGTGGCGGGGCAGGGGCGACTGCGGCCGGTGCGGGTGCGGCCGG
>CAZBVI010000025.1:0-30260 GCA_964495325.1 uncultured bacterium | reverse complement strand
GTGCGCTCGTCCGGCGCGGCCGCCTTTGCCGCGGCGTCCTTGCGGCCGCGCCGGCGCGTGCGGTCACGCACCGGACGCTTCCTTGACACCTTCGCAGCCGCCGGTGCGGCGGGATCCCCTTCGGGCACGGGGGCTGCCACCGGCGCTTCGGCCGCGCCGCCGCGCAGCCGTGCCTGAAGTTCGGCCGGCGTGATCTCCTCGAACGTCTGGAACTCGGGGCCTTTCGCCGCTGGCTCGGTCCCGTCAGCGAAGAGCGCCTCGGAACGGTCCTCCGGCTCATCCTGTTGCGGCGAGCCGAACAGCGGCGCCGGTTCGTCCCCGGGCATATCCGAGACCAGCGGGGCGAGGTTCGCGGCGGGAGGCAGGTCCGCCGGATCCTCGTCCAGAACGAAGTCGTCATCAGCCTCGTTGAAGCCCGTCGGATCCTTGAGCTGCGTGCCGGAAGCGGACTCGATGACCGGCGACGCAGTTGACAGGTCGAACAGCGTCGGGGTGGCTTCGCGGCTGACGCTGCGGATTCGGGCACGCAGGCCGGCACGGCTGAAGCGCTCGACCACTGCCGCGGCCTCAGCATGACTGATCGGTCTCGTCACCACGTCCGGCAGCCGGGAAATGAGCGAATCGACCTTCTGCCGGTCGATGCCCAGGATCCCGGCGAGTTCCCTGCCGATGCGGTCCCGGTCGGGACTCGCCGGTGCAGCCACGTCTACGACATACTTTTCAGCCATCAGGTTACCTGCCAATCAGCCGTCTCGGGGCCGGGTTCAGCGCCTGCGCTCGAGCGAGAAGCGCCTGAGCAGGACTTCAACCTGTCTGTCAAAGGATTCACGCCAGTCGCTCCGTTCCTGCGCGATAGCCTGTCCCAGTGCACGCAGCAACTGCGGCAGCTGGTCTTCCGGCACCGTGCCGCCCGTCAGGTTGAGGTCGTACAGCGCCTCGTCCATGACGATATCGGCCAATGGACCTATGATGTCACGCACCAGCGCCGTCAGGCTGTGAATAAACTCCGTGGGAAGGCTCGCGCTGCTGTGTGGGCTGGCCAGTCCCGCCTGCACGATCGCCTCAGCCGCCCGGATCACTTCGGCCAACGGCTGCCGCAGCCGCACAGCCACTGAATCGAGCGTCACGCTCTCGTCCAGCAGCGGCAGGACCCTGATGGCCAGCATCGGCAAGGTGACTCCGGCAGGTTCGGATTTTCCGGCTCCACGGCTGGCCGGGACCAGCACGGTGGTGGCCGTCAGCTGCTCCCTGAACCCGGCCTCGACGTCGGTCTCGTAGGCGACCTCGAGGAGGAGGGCATCAAGCGGACGGTCGATCGACCGCTCCGGCGCGCTTGCTCCGGCCTGAAACGAGAAGCGTCCCTCTTGCCACTGCAGCAGTGTCACCAGCGCTTTCGCGCCCGTTTCCTTGCCGGTAACCGCATGGACGACCTGGCCCGCTTCAGTGAAGACCTCGCCTTCACTGCCCAGGCCGGTACGCAGGCGCAGCACCCCACTGGCTGAGTTCAGGTTCAGGTACTGCAGCAGGTTCACGAGGATATCCCCGTCCAGCTGTCCCTGGATCCTCACTGGCAACCTGCCGGATGTGGAAACTTTCCGCGTCGCACTACAACCGACAGTATACGCTTATGGCAGACAACCCGCCGCTTCAGTGCGGTGTTGTGAAGGGGGTTTCTCTCCGGTGCCCAGGCTCGCTTGTTTCTTCATCATGCTGTTCCTCCTGGTTCCCGGGCGCGCGCTCGCCCAGGATTTCGTTCTCAGCATCAGCTTCGATGGCGGGGGCTGGTTCGACCGCTCTTTCAACGAAGGCACGTGGGCGGGCGTCACCGACGCCGTGCAGGACCTGGGAGGGTCCGTCGACTTCGACATCCTCATCTACAACGGAGCGCCCGAGACCACCATCACCGGCGTCAGGAACCTTGCCGCCGCCGGCACGGACCTGCACATCGCCGCCGGCTTCAGTCAGGAGGAAGCCATCGATATCGTTGCGGGCGAGTTCCCGAACAGCAGTTTCCTGATGATCGACGGCATCGTCGACCGGCCCAACGTCCGCAGCGTGACCTTCAAGGACCACGAGGGATCCTACCTGGTCGGATACCTGGCGGGCCTCATGAGCCAGACCGGAGTTGTCGGCTTCGTCGGAGGGATGGACATCCCGCTCATCCGCAACTTCAACCAGGGTTATGAACTGGGCGTAAGGGCGGCGTGCCCTGAGTGCGAGGTGATCGCTGACTACACCGGCACCACCTTCGAGGCCTGGAACAACCCCGGCCGGGCGCGCGAGCTTGCAGCCTTCATGCGGAACATGGGGGCGGACATCATCTTTGCCGCCGCGGGTGATTCGGGCAACGGCGTCATCGACTACGTGAACGAGACGCGCTGCTACGAGGGAGAGCACGCTGTAAGGACCACGGCGCTCACGGAGGTCGTCGCTTCACTTCCCAAGGACCCGGCTTACTCGGCACAGTGCGGTCCGGGCACACAGCCGCTGTTCTTCATCGGGGTGGACAGCAACCAGAACTACCTGGGCGACACCGATTCCGATCCGGCCACGATGAACCACGGCCTGACCAGTATGCTCAAGCGGGTCGATGTCGTCTCCGACGCGGCCATCCATGACTCGGTGGCGGGCCGCTTCACCGGCGGCTGGGTGGAGCTCGGACTGGCCGAGAACGCCGTCGGCATGTCGGTTGACGACTACAACAGCGCCCTGATCCCCGAAGCTGTCATGCAGGAGCTCGAGTCGGTGCGCCAGGCGATCGTCAGCGGCGCGCTCGCCGTGCCCCCGTTCACTGACTGACGCGGCCCGTCAGTTCTGATCCGGCGCAGGCAGCGGTTCGTCGTTCAAGCCGGGGGATATGCGTGGCCAGCTCGATCAGGATCAAGGGCTGGTCTCATTCACCCATCGTACAATCCGGACATGATCCGTCCACGTGGCACCGGTAAGCTGTTCACACTCCTCGCCCTCTGCCTGCTCCTGCTGGCGGCGTGCGCCCCCGTGGTGAGCGGTGGCTCCTCCAGATCCGCCACCGCGCTCGGCAGCACGCCGATCGTCGTACTGCCCGGCCAGACGGTCTACGTCGCGGCGACGCTGCAGCTCAGCGACGTCGGACTGACCTCCGACATGCTCGGGACGGCCCTGTTCAGGCCCGAGGCTTCCAACCGGTCCAGCGCACGCGCGACCGGGATCGGCCTGGTGCCGACACGCGTTCCCGCGTTCTTCAGCGTCGACCTCGAGTCTGCCCGCTACATCGAGCGGGGCTCGTCCGGCCGCACAGATACCACGCTCGAAGTGATCGTGCGTGTCACTGTTCCGGTCGATAACTCGCTGGGCCAGCACGCACTGCGGGTGCGGATCGAGTCGCGCCGCGGTGGTACCGAGATCACCATTCCGGTCCGGGTCCGTCAATCGGTCGGCTGACTCAGAGGAGCGTCCCCCTCAGCACGGTTGCCGCAATCGAGAAGTAGATCATTATCCCCGTGACATCCACGAGCGTGGCCACAGCAGGCGTGGACGATGCGGCCGGGTCCAGCCCGAGTCGCTGCAGCGCCAGCGGCAGGATCGCGCCCATGACCGTGCCCCACAGCACCACGCCGATCAGCGACACGCCGATGGTCAGGCCCACGAGCATCCAGTGCTCGCCGTAGCTGCCGTTCATCGCCTGCACGACCGCGACCCGCAGGAACCCGAGTCCGCCCAGGATCAGCCCGATCGCGGCGCCGGTCGCGAACTCGCGGCTGAGGACCCCGAACCAGTTGCGGATGTGCACCTCGCCAAGCGTCAGGGCGCGGATGATCAGCGCGGCGGCCTGTGAACCGCTGTTCCCGCCGCTCGAGATGATCAGCGGCACGAAAAGGGCGAGCACCAGCGCCTGGGCGAGCTCCGCTTCGAACCGGCCCATCGCGTTCGCAGTCAGCATCTGGCCGAAGAACAGCAGGATCAGCCACACCGAACGCTTCCGGATCATGGTGCCCAGCCGCACGGACAGGTAGGGCTGCTCGAGGCTCTCGGAGGCCACGAACTTGTGGATGTCCTCGGTCGCCTCGGCCTCGGCCACGTCGAGTACGTCATCCACCGTGATGATGCCCACCAGAACTCCCTGCGTATCGACGACAGGCAGGGCCGAGCGGTCGGAGCGCCTGAACGCGAGCACGGCCTCCTCCTGGTCGCTCATGGCGGAGAGCGCCTGCACACCGGGATGGATCAGGTCGCGAATGAGCGTATCCGGGGACGCGAGCAGCACCTCGCGCATGCGGATGTCTGCCACGAGCTTGCCTCCCGGACCCGTCACGTACACCACGTTGAGCGTCTCGGAATCCCGTCCGAACACCCGCACGTGCGACAGCGTCTGCTCGATCGTCCACTGGGGCTTCGCCGCCACGTAGTCGGGCGTCATCAGGCGGCCGATGCTTTCCGGCGGGTAGCCCAGCAGCTGCGTCGCAATCGCGCGCTCGTCCGGCGACAGCAGGTTAAGGAGCCGCTTGGTGACCTTGCCGGGCAGCTCCTCGAGGAGCTGCGTCCTGTCATCGGGTGCCATCTCGTCAAGGATCACCGAAAGCCGGCGGTCACCCAGTGCCTTGAGCAGTCCCTCCTGTTCCTCCAGCGGCAGGTACTCGAAGGCCGGGGCCGCCAGGTGGCGCGGAAGCAGGCGAAACGCGACAGCCTGCAGTTCCTCCGGCAGGTGAACCACCAGCTCACCCAGGTCGTGAGGCTGGTAAGACTGCAGGAGCGTGCGGACCTCGAGGAAACGCCTTCGGTCGAGCAGCTCGGCTATGCGTTCGGCCTGGTCAATCACGTCCCGAATCATAGCGCCTCGTCCAGCGCGTTATGCTGCAGCCATGTCGATGAACCGCCAGCTGCGCCGGGCGCAGGAGAAGCAGGAAAAGAAGGTCGAACGCGAGAAGCAGGAGCGTCGCGACGAGCGAAAGAAGCGTCTGGAGTCGCTGCGCAGGCAGCGCGAGAGGCAGCGGGCGTCGGCCCTGGCGCGCAAGGAGGCGGCGAAGTCGGGTGACTCCCCGGCCGGGAAGCCGGCCACCACCGACGGTGAGAAGAAGCCGCCTGCCCAGCCTGCAGCCGGCCGGCGCGATCCCGGCCGCTTCTCGGGTGCACTCGCGATCGCCACGATCTTCTTCATCCTCCTCCAGGCGGCGGTCCCAACGGACACGGAGCGGTTCCTGGACACAATCGTCAAGGCAGGGTTCTACCTGATGCTCGGCTACTTCATGACGATGTGGCTGACGCGTCGTGGACAGCAGAACTCCGTGTTGATCACGCTGATCACGGGCTTCGCGCTGCTCGCCGGGACGTGGGTCGGTGCCTTCATGCGACCCGAGATCCAGCTGGACACCCTGGCCCTGATCCTCGGTGTCCCCCTGCTGCTCGGCGGCATCTGGCTGGGCAGGCTGGTCTCGACTCAGGTGCCCTCTTAGTGTCCGAACGCCCTTATATCCCGATGTACAGCGGGAAAACCCTTGCAAAGCCAGCGGCCGCTCATGGTAGCTTAATGCGGTCAGCTCTTGAAAGGAGGAGACACTATGGCCTCTAAGGCGGATATCATCAATGCACTTGCCGAGCACGCGGACTTCGACAAGAAGACTGCCAAGGCAGCGGTCGAAGGCGTCCTCGACGTCATCACTGCCACCCTTAAGAACGGCGAGAAGGTACAGCTCACGGGTTTCGGTACGTTCGAGGTTCGTGAACGCAAGGAGCGCAGCGGCGTGCGTCCCGGCACTACCGAACGCATCACCATCCCTGCCAGCAAGTACCCGGCGTTCAAACCCGGCAAGCTGCTCAAGGACAACGTTCAGTAGTACAGCCAGACTGAAGCCCGCGCTCCGCCTGATTGGGGGGCGGGACGAATCGCGGGCGGCCGGCTGTTTCACCGGCCGCCTTTCTTTATGAAAAGGGGAACCAGGATCTCTTGATCGGCATCATCGGCGCAATGAGGGCGGAAACCGAGCTGTTTCTGGCCGACCTGAACGGGCGGAGCCAGGTCGAGCGCGGCGGTGCGGCGCTCGATTTCGGACAGCTGCGGGGTCACGACGTCGTCATCGCGGAGTGTGGAGTCGGCAAGGTCAACGCCGCCATGCTTGCTGCCCTGCTCGTAAGCGAAGGGGTTCACTCCGTGATCTTCTCGGGAGTGGCGGGAGCCCTTGATCCGTCATTGAGAGTGGGGGACATCGTCATCTCAACTGATTGCGTTCAGCACGATGTGGACGTCCGTGCCCTAGGCTATCCGCCCGGCCAGGTGCCTGGCGAGACCTTCCAGTGGCGGGCCGACAGCCGTCTTCGTGAAACGGCGCGGGCGGCCTGCGAGGTCCTTGCCGACGTCGCGGTCATGGAGGGCCGGATCCTGTCGGGCGACCAGTTCGTGGCGGATCCCGATCATGCAGCCAGGCTGCATGCGGAGTTCGGCGGCGCCTGCGTGGAGATGGAGGGTGCCGCTGTCGCACAGGTGTGCGCCCGCGCCGGCGTGCCGTTCCTGGTAATCAGGTCGATGAGCGATACCGCAGATCACACGGCAAGCCCGGACTTCCGGGCCTTCACCGAGCTGGCGGCCGGCCAGTCGCGGGCGGTTGTGCTCGGCCTGCTGGAACGACTATGATGGCTCCCGCAGGGGAGTAGCCACCTGGGCGCCACTGAGTGGCGCAGGGGGTTGCGTTTCGTCAACACGGTCCGTGGCAATCAGCAGGACGCCCGCGGATCCGGAGCGCAAGAGCAGAAGCGAGACCTGACGACAACTGGCCGGCATCCGTCGGCTGAAAGGGTTTCTGCGTGGATATCCCCTTACAAGTGCCCCTCTGGGGCTGGTTCGCTTTCATCGCCCTGATCTGTGGCCTGCTCGCACTCGATCTCGGAGTATTCAACCGCAAAGTTCATGTCATCTCGGTCGGCGAGGCCGCCAGGTGGACAGCCTTCTGGGTAAGCCTCGGGTTGCTCTTCAACCTGGGCATCCTCATCTTTGCGGGTCCCCAGCCTGCGCTGAGCTTCCTGACCGGCTACCTGATCGAGTATTCGCTTTCGGTCGACAACATCTTCGTGTTCGTGCTCGTCTTCGGAGCGTTCGGCGTGCCGCCACAGTACCAGCACCGGGTGCTCTTCTGGGGCATCATCGGAGCCCTGCTGATGCGTGGCGCGATGATCTTCCTGGGTGTCGCCCTGATCGAACAGTTCAGCTGGATCATGTACATCTTCGGGGGCTTCCTCGTCTTCGCCGGCCTGCGGATGCTGTTCAGCAAGGATGACGGCGGCATCGATGTCGAGAACAACCGGGCACTGAAGTTCGCCAGGCGCATCATCCCGATCAGTGACAGGTATGACGGTCAGAAATTCTTCACGCGCGTCAACGGCGTGCGCATGGCGACGCCGCTGCTGCTGGTCCTGATCGTCGTCGAACTCACCGACCTCGTCTTCGCGATCGACAGCATCCCCGCCATCTTCGCGATCACCACGGATCCGTTCCTCGTCTTCACGAGCAACATCTTCGCGATCCTTGGCCTGCGCAGCCTGTACTTCCTGCTGGCCGGCATCATTCACCGTTTCGTCTACCTGAAGACCGGTCTGGCGATCATCCTCGGGTATGTCGGAGTGAAGCTGCTGCTGGTCAACACGTTCCACATCCCCACGCTGGTGAGCCTGTCCGTGATCATCGTGGTGCTGGGCACGAGCATCGTCGCTTCGCTGCTGAAAACCAGGGGAGACAACGCGTCCGTCTGACACGTTGCCTGCGACCTGGCGGAGCTTGCCGCTGAGGTAGACTGGGAGCGATATGGCAGACGCTAACGGCAAGAACATCGAACGCGCCAGACTGTCCGAAGCTGAGCTGCGTGAACTGGAGGCAGTCGAGCTGGAGGAATGGCTCGACTCACTGGATTACGTACTCAGCTCCGGCGGCCGCGAACGAGTGATCAGCATCCTCGAACGCCTCGAGGAGCACGCGGCCACCAAGGGCGCCCAGACCGCATTCACGGCCATCACGCCGTACCTGAACACGATCCCGGTCAGCGAGGAGCCCGAGTACCCGGGTGACCTCGCGATCGAGCGACGGATCAGGCACCTGCTGCGCTGGAACGGCATGGCCATGGTCGCGCGTGCCAACCACCTCTCCGACGGCATCGGCGGTCACCTGGGCAGCTATGCGTCCAGCGCCACGATGCTGGAGGTCGGCTTCAACCACTTCTTCCGCGGCCACGGCGCGGGCGAGGATGCCGATCACATCTATTTCCAGGGCCACGCCAGCCCGGGAGTCTACGCACGCAGCTACCTCGAGCGTCGCTTCGACGCCGAGAGGCTCAGGAACTTCCGGCGCGAACTGGCCGACGGCGAGAGCCTCTCGAGCTACCCGCACCCGTGGCTCATGCCGGACTACTGGAGCTTCCCGACCGTCTCGATGGGCCTGGGTCCGATCACTTCGATCTATCACGCCAGGTTCATCCACTACCTGGATGACCGCGGGCTCAAGCCGCGAGGCAACGGCAAGGTCTGGGCGATCCTTGGCGACGGCGAGACCGACGAGCCCGAAACGCTCGGTGCCATCAAGTTCGCGGCACGCGAGAAGCTCGACAACCTCGTCTGGGTCATCAACTGCAACCTGCAGCGCCTGGACGGCCCCGTGTTCGGCAACGGCCAGATCATCCAGGAGCTCGAAGGCATCTTCCGCGGCGCCGGCTGGAACGTCATCAAGCTGCCCTGGGGCGGCAACTGGGACAGCCTCCTGGAGAAGGACACCAAGGGCATCCTCGCCGAGCGGTTCAGCCGCCTGGTGGACGGTGAGTCGCAGCGCTACGCGGCCTTCGGCGGCCAGGAGCTCTACGACAACTTCTTCAACACTCCGGAGCTCAAGGAGCTCATCGAAGGCTGGACAATTCAGGACCTGGACAAGCTGAACCGCGGCGGCCACGACCCCGTCAAGGTGTACGCGGCCTTCAAGCGCGCGGTCGATCACAAGGGCTCGCCAACCGTGGTGCTTGCCCGGACGGTCAAGGGCTACGGCCTTGGCGACGCTGGCGAAGGCAAGAACGTCGCGCACCAGCAGAAGAACCTTCCGCTGGACGAGCTGCGCAGTTTCCGCGACCGCTTCGAGATCGCCGTCAGCGATGACGAGATCGAGCTCTATCCTTTCCAGCGTTTCGAAGAGGACAGCGAGGAGTTCAAGTACCTGATCGAGCGCCGCGAGGCGCTGGGAGGATTCCAGCCCGAGCGGATCGTGAAGGGCGAACCGCTGGCCGCCCCTGCCGCGGACACCTTCGAAGAGTTCTACGCCGGATCAGGCGAGCGTTCGGTGTCGACCACCATGATGTACGTCGCCATCCTGCGCAAGCTGCTCCGCGACAAGGACTGGGGCAAGCTGGTCGTGCCGATCATCCCCGATGAGGCCCGCACGTTCGGGATGGAGGCGCTGTTCCGTCAGGTCGGCATCTACTCCAGCGTCGGCCAGCTGTACGAGCCTGTTGACAGGGCCAACCTGCTCTATTACCACGAGAGCACGGACGGCCAGATCCTCGAGGAAGGCATCACGGAGGCCGGAGCGATGTCGTCCTTCATCGCAGCCGGCACTGCCTACGCCAACCACGGAGTCAACACGATCCCGTTCTTCTCCTACTACTCGATGTTCGGCTTCCAGCGGGTCGGCGACCTGATCTGGGCGGCCGCGGATTCCCGCAGCAAGGGCTTCCTGCTCGGGGCCACGGCCGGTCGCACCACGCTCGCGGGCGAGGGGCTGCAGCACCAGGACGGACAGTCCCACGTGCTCGCCCTCCCCGTGCCCAACCTGCGCGCCTACGATCCGTCCTTCGGCTTCGAGCTCGCTGCGCTGATCGCGCAGGGCATGAAGGAGATGTACGAGGACTACGAGGACGTTTTCTACTACATCACCATCGGCAACGAGAACAAGGTCCAGCCGCCCGCGCCGGAACACCTCACGCGCGAAGAGCTTCAGGACGGCATCAGGCGCGGCATGTACCTCTTCTCGAAGTCCGAAGGGAAGGGCCACAAGGCCCAGCTGCTCGGCTCGGGCGCCATCATGTTCGAGGTGCTCAAGGCCCAGGAGATGCTCGAGGAGTACGGTGTCTCGGCAGATGTCTGGAGCGTGACGTCCTACAAGGAGCTCCAGAGCGACGCGCTTTCCGTTGCCCGCACGAACATGCTGAACCCGACCGGTAAGCAGCAGCGGTCCTACGCCTACACGCAGCTCGAGAACACCGAGGGACCGATCGTCGCCGCGAGCGATTACATGAAGATCCTGCCGGATTCACTTGCCGGCCACCTGCCCCGCCCGATCACTGCGCTGGGAACCGACGGCTTCGGCCGCAGCGAGGCACGCGCCGAGCTGCGCGACCATTTCGAGGTCGATGCCAGGTTCATCACCCTTGCGACCCTCAAGGGTCTCGCTGATGCCGGCGTGATCAAGCCGGCAGAGGTCGGCAAGGCGATCAAGAAGCTCGAAATCGATCCGGGCAAGCCCGACCCGCACCACGCTTAAGGAGACGCGAATGGCCAACGAATTCAAACTGCCAGACATCGGAGACGGAATCGATTCCGGCACGGTCGTATCGGTCCTCGTCAAGGTCGGTGACGTCATCAGTGTCGACCAGTCCGTCATCGAACTGGAGACCGACAAGGCTGTCGTCGAGATTCCCAGCAGCGTGGCGGGCGAGGTGACTTCGATCAGTGTCGAGGAGAACGCCGAGGTTGCCGTGGGGCAGGTCGTGCTGACGGTGTCCGGAGACGGCGCGTCCGCAGCCGCCGCGGAGGCCGCGCCGGTCGAAGCTGCTCCCGAGGAGGCTGGGGCCGACGAGGCACCCGCGCCTGCTGAAGCAGCACCCGAACCGGCAGCAGCCGCACCGGCTCCCCAGCCGGCGGCCGCAGCGTCTCCGGGAGCGACGGGGGCACACATCCCCGCGGCCCCAAGCGTTCGGAGGCTCGCGCGGGAACGCGGCATCGATCTCGCCGCCATCAGCGGCAGCGGGATCCTTGGTCGCATCTCTGCCGCCGATCTCGACGCACCAGTGGCAGCACCGGCTCCGGCTGCAGCTGGCGCACCCGCGTTTCAGCTCCCCGACTTCGGCAAGTGGGGCAGCGTCGAGCGGAGGCCGATGAGCGGCATCCGCAAGGCCACCGTCAGGTCGATGACGACCGCCTGGTCCACAGTGCCGATGGTCACGCACTTTGACCGGGCTGACTCGACCGCGCTGGAGGCTCTGCGCAAGCAGTACCAGCCCAAGGCCGAGGCGTTCGGTACGAAGCTGACGCCGACCGCGATCCTGGTGCGCATCGTCGCTTCCGCCCTGAGGCGCTTCCCGGACTTCAACGCGAGCATCGACGTCGAGACGCAGGAAGTCATCTACAAGGACTACGTCAACATCACGGTTGCTGTCGACACCGACGCGGGTCTGCTGGTGCCGGTCATCCGTGACGCGGACAGGAAGAACGTGCTCGAGCTCTCCGCGGAGCTGGCCGACCTGGCCGAGAAGGCCAGGGACCGCAAGCTGAGCATGGATGAGATGCAGGGCGGCAACTTCAGCATCAGCAACCTGGGCGGCATCGGGGGCACCGGCTTCACGCCGATAGTGACCCCTCCGGAGGTTGCGATACTGGGTGTCTCCAGGA
The DNA here is from genome assembly GCA_964495325.1 of uncultured bacterium. Classification (GTDB taxonomy): domain Bacteria; phylum Deinococcota; class Deinococci; order Deinococcales; family Trueperaceae; genus CAZBVI01. The sequence continues at coordinate 18,653 of CAZBVI010000025.1, read as the reverse complement.
GCACGATGGAGCAGGTGTATGACAGGGGCAGCGAGACCTTCGTTCCGCGCCTGATGATGCCGCTGGCAGTGACCTACGATCACCGGCTGATCGACGGGGCGGCCGCCGCACGGTTCCTGCGCTGGGTCTGTCAGGCCATCGAGGAGCCCTTCCTGCTGGCGCTGGAAGGTTAGAAGTACCGTACAGGCCGCTCATCTGAGCCCGTGCTACGATGAGCGGCCATGGACGCCGTAACTTTGATCCCGCAGCGAGCAGCGCGGACCGATGTGATCACCGACGCCGGTCGGGGTGCGGGGCTCGTCGCCCGGGGACTTACGCGGCGCTACGGCAGGCGTCAGGTGGTCAAGGGCGTCGACCTTCATCTCGTCCGCGGCGAGATCGTCGCGCTGCTCGGTCCGAACGGGGCAGGCAAGACCACCAGTTTCTACATGATGGTCGGGTTCGTGCGGCCTAACTCCGGCAAGATCGTCCTGGACGGCCAGGATGTCACGAACTGGCCGATGCACAGGCGGGCCAGGGGTGGGCTGGGCTACCTGGCTCAGGAACCGAGCGCGTTCCGGCGCATGAGTGTGCGGGACAACCTCAACGCGATACTGGAGTTCCAGAACCTGAGCCGCTCCGAGCGGGAGCACCGGGCCGACAGCCTGCTTGCCGAGTTTGGCCTCACCGGACTGGCGGGCAACAGGGCGGATACGCTTTCCGGTGGCGAACGCCGCAGGCTGGAGATCGCCCGAAGCCTGACTACAGACCCTGCCTACATTCTTCTGGACGAGCCGTTCACCGGCGTCGATCCCAAGTCGATACGTGAGATCCAGCTGCTCATCCGCGACCTGCGCGAGCGGCGCGGACTCGGCGTTCTGCTCACCGATCACAGCGTGCGGGAGACACTCGCGATCGCGGACAGGGTCGTGCTGATGTTCGACGGTTCCGTACGCTTCGACGGCACGCCAGCTGAGTTCGCCGAGGACGAGGACGTGCGCAACTACTACCTTGGGGCGGACTTCCACATCTGAGCTTTGCGGCTCGGCCTAGGAGCGCTGGATGACCTATCTGATCGGACTGGTACTGCTGTTGGTGGTGCTGGCCGGAGTCATCGCCTTCCTGGGTGACAGGCTCGGTACGTTCGTGGGGCGCCACCGCCTCAGCCTTTTCGGCGCACGTCCGAGGGTGACCGGCCAGATCGTCGGCGTGATGGCGGGAATCGTCATCATGTTGACCACCCTCATCGTACTGGCGCTGGCCAACCGTACCGCGACCAGCACCCTGATCGGGGCGCAGCAGACGGCGGCCGAGCTGACTGAGCTGCGTGCGGAGCAGCGTGTGCTCCAGTCGCTGGTCCGCGACCTGGAACGCGACCTGGAGGACGGTTCTCAGCTCCTGGAAGCGTCACGCGCCGAGCTTGACGCCGTGACGGCGCAGCGTGATGCCGCTCAGAGCGAGCTGGAACGGGCCGTGATCGAGCTCGATGCCCTTGCCAGTGAACAGGTACTGCTGGAGGGTGAGATCTCTGAGCTGCGTGGCAGCATGGCCGTGGTGCAGGCAGAACTTGACGACTTCCAGACCCGCCTGCAGGTTGCGCAGCTGCAGCTCGAACAGGCGTCACAGCGCCAGGCGCTCGCCGAGAACGAGGCTGAGCGCGCCCAGGCGGCGGCTGGATTTGCCGAAGCTGCCGTCATCGAGCTGCAGGAGGAGACTGTCCTGCTGGAGGACCAGCTGCGCCAGATCGGCCTGCAGGTGGCGGACCTGGATGAGCAGTCGGTGCAGCTGCGCGCCGAGAACGAGCTCCTCCAGGGCATGAACGAGTCACTGGCCGCGCAGAACGTGCAGCTGACGGCGGACAACGCTCAGCTTGCCGAGCAGAACACGCTGCTCGGTCAGGTGAACTCGACCCTCCGGCAGCAGTTCGAAGAGAGTAACGCGCGTGTGAGGGAACTTGAAGTGACCCTGCAGGTGCTCGAGCTGAACATGGAGGACGGCAGCCGCCGGCTGAGCGAACTGCAGGACGAGATAGAGCAGATAACCCAGGGGGAGATCACGTTCCGGACGGACGACCTGATCTACTCCGGCCTGGTGCGGGCGGACGGCCTGTCAGACGCGCGTGCCGCCATCGCGGCCTTCGTGCGGGCCGCCAACGTTGTCACCGCCCAGCGGGGCGCGGGCGAGATCGAGCTGAGCGCGGCTCAGTTCGACAGCCTGGCGAGCGTGGTTGCCCAGTCTGAGGAGGATCTCGTGATCACGCTGATCTCACCCCGCAACCAGTTGCGGTCAGCGACGCTCGAGGTGGCCGTCGAGGCGTACGAGAACACTGAAGTACTGGGGAAGGGACAGCTCGTGACGAGCAAGGCCGTGCACCTTGGGACCAGCGAGCAGCCGACCAGTCAGTCGGACCTGCGCGCAGACGTCCTCGAACTGGTACAGGAGACACGGCGCCGACTGACCACGGCCGGCTTCTTCTCTCAGGAAGCGCCGAGTTTCAGTCAGACCGAGGACCTGTTCGTTGCTCAGGTGCAGCGGCTGAACGGCCGGGCTGTGATCGGAGTGATCACACGCGAGCCCGTCAACAGGGGCGGTCCGGCACTGCTTGAGTTCGTGATCATCAACTGAGGCCGGGCCGGTCAGGCGTCGAACGCGTATGGCTCGCGCGTGGGAGCACCGGCGAGGAAGCCGATGCCGAACATGGCGGAGCCGACGACCGCAATGCGTACGTGCGGGTTATCGATCAGGACGAACGCACTCACGCCCGCAAAGAGCACGATGCAGGCGATCGCCACGAACTTGATCCTGCGGGGGATACCGTTGCCCGCCCGGTAGTCACGCACGATCGGGCCAAAGACCCGATGATTCAGCACCGCGTTGTAGAACCGCGGGCTGCTCCTGCTGAACAGGAACGCCGCTATCAGGAGCCAGACGGTGGTAGGCAGACCGGGCACGAATGCCCCGATAACCGCGAGCGCCACGCAGATACCGCCCAGCGCGGCATAAAGCGAACGCAACATGGGATTGCGGGCGATGTTCAGCTCGGCTGCATAGTCGACCCACTCAGGCTTGCTGCCGGGGGCTTCCGCAGCGGCAGGCGCGGACAGTCGGGTTTCGCTGTCAGTTGCGGTCCTTGCCTTCATAACTCCAATGTTAACAGCCCGGGGAAGCAAGCCCGGGCTGCGGGAGTACGGAGGTGGGTGTTTACGGGCGGGAATCGCGAAGCAGGTCGCGGATCTCGGCCAGCAGCTTCTCTTCGGCAGTCGGCTCGGGAGCGGCCTCTTCAGCGGCTTCCTCCTGGCGGGCGAAGCGCTTCTGAACGTTGGTGTAGCTGCGAATGACCATGAAGATGACGAACGCGATTATGAGGAAGTTGACGATCGTGTTGATGAACGATCCGATCTGAATGACGGGTGCGCCTGCGGCTACTGCTTCACTGACAGACGAGTACAGATGCCTGTCAGCCAGGATGAACCCGAGCTCCTGGAAATCGACCCCGCCGATGACCAGGCCGAGTACCGGCATTATCACTTCGTTGACGAGTGAGGTAGTTATCGCGCCGAAGGCTCCGCCGATGATGACGGCCACGGCCAGGTCTACAACGTTGCCCCTGTTGATGAACGCCAGAAATTCCTTGAGCATGTATGGTCCCTTTCCTCTTAATAGGTGCGTACGATTATATATCGGAGCCTGCGGCCTGAGGCCGGCATCAGCGCCTCTGCCGCCGCGCCTCGTAGAGCAGCAGCGCGCCGGTCGTCGCGACGTTGAGGCTGTCTGCACTGCCGTGCATGGGGACTGAGACGAGCTCGGAAGCCGCCTCGATCCATGACATCGGCAGGCCCTGGTGTTCCGTGCCGAGCACGATGGCCACGCCTCCGGTCAGGTCACAGTCCCAGAACGCGTGGTGCGCAGCGGGGCTCGTCGCTACGATCCTGAAGCCACGCCGCTCAAGCCAGTCGAGCAGCTCGCCTTCGTTCGCGGTCACGACCGGACGCGCGAACAGGCTGCCCATGCTGGCCCGGATTACGTTCGGATTGAACAGGTCGGTGCCCTCTCCGGTCACGAACACAGCGTCAGCACCGGCGGAGTCCGCGGTGCGCAGCAGGGCTCCTATGTTGCCTGGCTTCTCGAGACCGTCGATCACCAGCAGAAGCGAACCCCTGGCAAGCTCCAGGTCGCCCGGCCGCGTGTCCCAGGACTCGGCCACGGCGATCGCCCCGTCGGGGTTGTCACGGAAGCTCAGCCGGCTGAAAGCCGCGGGAGACAGCTCGACCGTGTCGAGGCCGGTGATCTCGAGCTCCCTGATCAGCTTCGCGAGTCCCGCAGGTGCCGACAGGTCCTTCTGCAGGTAAAGCGTCGAGATGCGGACGTTGGCCCTCACCGCACGCTCGATCTCGCGGCGTCCCTCGATCAGGAACTCGCCGGAACGGCTGCGGCCGCGTCTCTCCTTGAGCTTGAGGCGTTCTTTGATCTCGGCGTTGCGCGGACTGTCAATGTGTCGCATCGTCAAGCATTGTAAGCGGTCAGGGCATGATGTCCGCCATCGGTCGTGCCGTCTGCTAGAGTGGCAGGGTGACGAACTCAGTCAGTCCGTCTCGCCTCGCCGGCCTGCTGGGCGCCGGGTCCCTTCGCCTGATCGATGCCCGGAACACGCTGGATGACCCGGAAGCAGGCAAGCTTGCCTGGCGTGCCGGCCACATCCCCGGAGCGGTTCATCTCAGCCTCGACCCGGACCTGTCCGGACCTGCCGGGGAGCGCGGCGGCCGCCACCCCCTGCCCGAAGTCCCTTTGATGGTCGAGACGTTCGAAGCCGCAGGCATAAGTGATGACAGCGACGTGGTCGTCTATGACGATGTTACCGGCATGTTCGCTGGCCGCGTCTGGTGGATGCTCAGGTACCTGGGCCATGCCCGCGTGCGCGTGCTTGATGGCGGCTTCAACGCCTGGGTCGCGGGCGGTCATGAGGTCGTCACAGCCGGCCACGTGCCTGGACGCGGGACGCTGACCGCGCGCCCCCGGGCTGACATGCTCGCGTCCCGCGAGGAGGTCGAAGGCAGGCAGGCGGGTGCCGGCACCGTCCTGATGGACGCGCGGTCTGCCGAGCGGTTCAGTGGCCGCGTGGCACAGATGGACAGGATCCCGGGCAGGATTCCCGGCGCCGTCAACCGGCCTTACGCGGACAACCTGACTCCTGACGGCTCGCTGCGGACGGCAGAAGAACTTCACGAGCTTTACTCCGGTCTGGGCGACGACGTTATCACCTACTGTGGCTCGGGAGTAAGTGCGACCCTCGACATCCTTGCGATGGAGGAGGCCGGACTCGGGCTTCCCAGGCTCTATGCGGGTTCGTTCAGCGACTGGATATCTGTGCCGGGTGCGCCGGTGGAGCGTGACGAGGATGCCACGTGAAGCCGGTGCTGCGCAGCTCAGGCCTGTGGGACGCAGTGCTCAGACAGCTGCCATCGGGCCTGGTGGTGCTCAAACCCGTGCGTGACGAGGACGACCGGCTGATCGACTACGAGGTCCTGGCGGCCAACACGCATGCACCGCCGCTGCTCGGCCTGGCCGGCACCGAGATCGTCGGCAGGAATATCGGCGAGCTCAACCCCGCACTGCGACAGCGCAGCCTGGTGGCGCGCTTCGACCGGATCATCCAGAAGAACAGGGCCGAGGAGTTCGAACAGCTGATGCCGGTCAACAACGAGGGCCGTACGGAGCCCGGCTGGTACGCGATCACAGCCATGCCCGCTGACGGCTACCTGATCGTCTTCTTCAGCTCGATCAACCGGCGCAAGGCCGCGCTGATGGAGGCTGTACGCCTGATGAGCGCGGACGACCTGACCGGGATCGGAAACAGGCGCCTGCTCAAGAGCCACTTCTGGCGGCGCAGGCAGCTCGGTACCGGCATGTCGCTGATCTTCCTTGACCTGAACGGTTTCAAGCGCGTGAACGACACTTACGGCCATGAGACCGGGGACGAGGTGCTCCGCATCGTGGCCCAGCGCATAAAGAACAGCCTGCGGCCCGGTGAGATCGTCGCCAGGCTGGGTGGGGACGAGTTCGCGGTCCTGACGGACACGAGTGACGAGACCGCCGCGAAGGGGATCGCCTCGCGCCTCCGCGGTGTCGTTCGCAGGACGATGCAGCTGGGCGACATCTCCATCGACCTGGATACCAGCGTCGGCGTGGCCGTCTACCCAGGTGACGGCGAATCGTTCGAAGCGCTCTCGGCAGCGGCCGATCAGCGCATGTACGTGGACAAGCAAGCCGCCGGTCGGCCGGCGTTATAGCGGGTTGAGAATCTCGATAGAACTTGTGCCCCGCACACTGGCTGACCTCGACCGCCAGCTGGAGGAGCTTGCTGGCGAGTTCACGGCCGTGGACACTGTCAACGTGCCCGACCTGACCAGGTTCGACGTGCGCAGCTGGGACGCCTGCCTGCAGGTGAGGCAATCGCTGCCCAACGCCATTCCGCACCTGCGTGCGATCGATGTCAATCCGGAGGCGGAGTGGGCCCTGCCCGCGCAACTGGCGCAGGGTGGCATAACCGAGGTAATCGTCGTCACGGGCGACGCGCCAGTGGACCTGGGATCACCCGTTTATCCTTGCGACAGCGTGCAGCTCATACGGAGGCTGAAACGGGCGATGCCCGGCCTGAAGGTGTACGCAGCGCTCGATCCTTACCGCAGCGGGATGCGCGAAGAGCTTGATTACGCTCAGGAGAAGCTGGAAGCGGGTGCGTCAGGCTTCTTCACCCAGCCGTTCTTCGATCTGCGCATGCTCGACGTGTGGGCGGAGCAGCTTCCTGACGTGCCCGTCTTCTGGGGAGTGACCAGCGTGACCGCCGAACGCTCATGGCTTTACTGGCGCAACCGCAACCGGGCCGTCTTCCCGGGCGGCTTCGCGCCCACCCTGGCCTGGAACCGGGAGTTCGCCGCGCTGGTGCTTGAATGGGCCAGGGCGAACGATCAGAGCCTGTACTTCATGCCGATCCGCAGCAGCCTGAAGTCCTGGCTGGCGGGCATACTTTAGCCTTCCTCCGGCTCGTAGGCGAGCGCCGGGGCCAGCCACCGCTCCGCCTCGGCCATGCTCCACCCTTTCCTGGCCGCGTATGACTCGACCTGGTCAGCCTGGATCTTGCCGACAGCGAAGTAGCGGCTCTCCGGATGGGCGAAGTACAGTCCGCTTACCGCGGCTCCGGGATGCATGGCGTAACTCTCCGTCAGGCGCAGTTCGGTGCGTTCCTCGACGCCGAGCAGGCGGAAGATCGTGCCCTTCTCAGTGTGGTCGGGCTGGGCGGGGTAGCCGGGAGCAGGTCGGATGCCGCGGTAGCGTTCGCGGATCAGATCCTGGTTGCTCAGCTGCTCGTCTGCGGCGTAGCCCCAGAACTCGCGGCGCACACGCTCGTGCACGTGCTCGGCGAACGCCTCGGCCAGACGGTCGGCAAGTGTCTTGGCCAGGATCGAGTTGTAGTCATCCAGCTGGCCTGCGAACTCGGCCGCGAGTTCGTCCGCGCCGATGCCGGCAGTTACGGCGAACATGCCGACGTGGTCCTGCGGAAGGACATAATCGGACAGCGCAAGGTTCGGCTGGCCCTCGCGCTTCGCCGTCTGTTGCCGCAGCGTGTAAAGAGTGCCCAGCTGGTCGCCTGGCCGGTCCGGGTCGAAGAGCCTGATGTCATCCCCATCACGCGAGGCGGGGAAGATGCCGAACGCGCCCTGGGCCCTTATCAGGCCGCCCTCGACGATGCGTTCGAGCATCCTGAGCGCGTCGTCATACAGTTTGCGGGGTGTATCCCCGAACCGGGGATCGTCCAGGATCGCCGGGAACAGTCCCTTGAGCTGCCAGGCCTGGAAGAAGGGCGACCAGTCGATGCGGCTGATCAGCGGCTCCAGCGCCTGGTCCTCGAACACCTTGACGCCCGTGAAGGCGGGCGCTACCGGAGCTGCGTTCTCCGGGGTGGCCGCGAAAGCGTTGGCAGTCGCCTGACTGTAGGACAGCAGGCGTGCAGAGCGCGTGCGTTCCCCGTGCTGTGTGCGCAGGCCGTCGTAAAGGGCCCTGATCTCTCCCGCGTACTCGTCCCTGGCAGCACCTATCGCCCTGCTGGCGGTGGAAACGCTGCGCGAAGCATCGGGCACGTGGACAGTGAGGCTGCCGTATGCGGGCGCGATCCGCACGGCGGTGTGCAGCCGTGAGGTGGTCGCACCGCCGATCAGCAGTGGCATCCTCATTCCGCGGCGTTCCATCTCGCGGGCCACGTGCACCATCTCGTCCAGGGAGGGCGTGATCAGGCCTGACAGGCCGACGATGTCGGCGTTCTCCGCCTCGGCCACGTCCAGGATCCGCTCGGCGGGGACCATAACGCCCAGGTCGATGATCTCGTAGCCGTTGCAGGCGAGCACGACTCCCACGATGTTCTTGCCGATGTCATGCACGTCCCCGCGGACGGTCGCCATCACCACTTTGCCCGCGTTGGAAGCGCCTGTCTTGTCAGCCTCCAGGTACGGCTGCAGCCAGGCGACGGCCCGCTTCATCACGCGGGCGCTCTTCACCACCTGCGGCAGGAACATCTTGCCGGCACCGAAGAGGTCGCCGACTATGTTCATGCCGTCCATCAGGGGTCCTTCGATAACCTGCAACGGCTTGACCAGCAGTTCGAGCGCCTCGGCTGTGTCCGCCTCTATGTGGTCAGTGAGCCCTTTGACGAGCGCGTGGCTCAGCCGCTCGGTGACCGGCAGCGAACGCCAGGCCTCGGTGTCGACTCTGGCTTTGCCGACGCTCGCTACCTGCTCCGCATGCTCGAGGAGCCGCTCGGTCGCGTCCTCGCGGCGGTTGAAGAGCAGGTCCTCGACCTTCTCGAGCAGGTCGGGTGGGACCTCGGCGTACACCTCGAGCATCTCTGGATTGACTATGCCCATGTCCATGCCGGCTTCTACCGCGTGATAGAGGAAGGCCGCGTGGATGGCCTCGCGCACGGTATCGTTGCCGCGGAACGAGAACGAGACGTTGCTCACTCCCCCCGACACCAGGGCTCCGGGCAGGTTCTGCTTGATCCAGCGGGTGGCAGCGAAGAAGTCCTTGGCGTAGTTCGCGTGTTCCTCGATTCCGGTGCCGATGGTGAGGATGTTCGGGTCAAGGATGACCTCAGAACCGCTGAAACCGACTTCTTCGGTAAGCAGGCGGTAGACGCGCTCTGCGATCTCGATGCGCCTCGCGTAGTCAGCCGCCTGTCCCTGCTCGTCGAAGGCCATCACGATCGGAACGGCCCCGTAGCGCTTCACAAGGCGTGCCTGCCTCAGGAAGTCTTCCTCACCCTCTTTGAGCGAGATGGAGTTGACGATTCCGCGACCCTGGATGCGCTTGAGCCCTTCCTCCAGCACTTCCCATTTCGACGAGTCGATCATGATCGGAACGCGCGAGATGTCGGGCTCTGAGCCGATCAGGTTCAGGAACTCGCCCATGGCGGCGACGCCGTCGATGAGTGCCTCGTCCATGTTGATGTCGATGATCTGGGCGCCGCCCGTGACCTGGTCGGCAGCGACCGCCAGCGCCTCTTCGAACTTGCCGCCGCGGATCAGGCGCGCGAAGCGCTTGGAACCTGTGATGTTGGTGCGCTCGCCGACGTTGACGAAGTTCGTGTGGGGGCGGATCACGAGTGGCTCGAGGCCGCTGAATACGGGCAATGGTTCCGGCTCGGGCACGACCCGCGGCGCGGCACCTTCTGCGGCCGCGCGGAAGGCACTGATGTGCGCGGGCGTGGTACCGCAGCAGCCGCCTATGATGTTGAGCCAGCCCTGCTGCAACCATTCGCTCATCAGGTCCGTCATGTCCTCAGGCGATTCGTCGTAGCCACCGAAGGCGTTGGGCAAGCCCGCGTTGGGATGGGCAGACGTATGAAACGGCGCAAGGCGCGACAGCTCCTGGACGTGTGCGCGCAGCTCCTTCGGTCCCAGCGCGCAGTTGAGGCCGATGCTGAGCAGATCGGCGTGCCGCACGGAGTGCAGGAACGCCTCGAGCGTCTGACCGCTCAGGGTGCGGCCGCTGTTGTCCGTGATGGTGCCGGAGATCATCAGCGGGACGCTCTCGCCACGCTCCTCGAGCACGCTCTCAACTGCAAAGATCGCGGCCTTCGCGTTGAGCGTGTCGAAGATGGTCTCGATCAGCAGCAGGTCGGCTCCGCCGTCGAGCAGGCCGTGAACCTGTTCCGAGTAGGCCGTAACCAGCTGGTCGAACGTGACGGCGCGGTAACCGGGCCGCTCCACGTCGGGCGAGAGGCTGGCCGTGCGGTTCGTCGGTCCGATCGCCCCCGCCACCCACCGCGGGCGCCCCGGCTTCTCGAACTGATCGGCACACTCCCGGGCGATCCGGGCAGCCTCGCGGTTGATCTCCCTGATGTGGTCGCCCAGCCCGTACTCGGCCAGCCCGATGCTTGTGGCGTTGAACGTGTTCGTCTCGATGATGTCCGCGCCGGCTTCGAGGTATTGCCTGTGGATGCGGCTGATCAGCTGGGGCTGAGTCAGGCAGAGGATGTCGGCGGCGCCATAGAGGTCGCGGCCGTGCGACGCGAACCTGTCACCGCGGTAGTCGGCCTCATGGAGCGTCTCGGCCTGGATCATCGTGCCCATCGCGCCGTCCAGCACGAGCACACGGTGTTTCAGGTGTTCGCGGATCAGGTCCGCGCGCCCGCTCACGCAACATCATGGCGCTTGAAGCGCCAGGCCAGCAGCAGTGCGAAGACAACGAAGTACCCGCCCATCACCATCGCTGAATGACTCAGCGGCAGCGTGCTGAACAGCAGTCCACCGCCGGCTTCCGCGGGAATGCCAAGATCCGTGAGTACGCTTCCCACCAGGCCCCGCGACGGCGCGTACAGGTTGCTGGTGAAGAAGTATCGCGGCAGTTCCTCGAGGGTGTTCTGGAGCCGCAGGAACTGGAAGACCGCGTTGAAGGCCGTGACGGGCTGAAAGCCGACCAACGTGGCGTACGCCATGTAAAGGCCCTCTAGCAGCGCCGGCAGGAAGAACACGCTCACGATGCCGAGCGCGACGTTGCGGAGCATGAAGATGAGGAGGAACGCGAACGAGATTCCCGCCGCCCCGAAGAGCACCTGCATCACCATGCCGGTGAGCAGGCCGGACCAGTCGCCGCTGAAGCCGGTGCCAAGGAAGGTCGTGCCCAGAGCTCCGAACAGGAACGCGAACACGGTGGCGCCGATCACGAGCACGGCGAACGCGAGCCACGCCACCAGGAACTTGCCGGTCAGCACGGCCAGGCGCTGCGGCTGGGCCACCAGCGTCGTCTTCCACATGTTCTGGCTGCGCTCCTCCCCGATCAGCAGTGCGGCGACGAGCGCGATGATGATCATGTAGAAGCTCGGCGACATGTAGCCGGGGCCGACCAGCGCAACGCGGGCAAGGCCGAAAGGCGAGGCAAGCTCGTGCAGGAGCGTGCCGACAGGGACGTTCCCATCGATGAAGGAGCCCGCAAGGTTCACGCGGATGACGTTCCCGACGATCAGGACCAGGGCCGGATACAGGATCCAGTAGAGCCCGGCGAGAACGTAAGTACGCTTCTTGTGGGCCAGCTTGAACAGCTCGGCCCGGACCACGTTGGCAACGGCGTTCATACCGGCCTCCCGTCTTCGCGCAGCAGGCGCAGGTACGCGTCTTCGAGGCTGTCGTGTTCGCGGTTCGCTTCGGACAGCCGTATGCCGCGGGCCGACAGCGTGCCGATCAGGTCACCGGCGCCGTCCTGAGGCACCAGCACCCGCAGCACGTCTCCGTCCAATCGGCTGAACTCCAGGTTCATGTCGCGCAGTGTTTCCTCGAGACTGTGCGCGTCGTCCGAGCGCAGCCGGTATGTAACCAGGGCACCCTGCAGCTGGTTCAGGAGCGTGCTAAGTGTGCCGTCGTACAGCAGTCGGCCGCGCTCCACGACCAGCACGCTGTTGGCCAGCTTCTCGAGCTCGGCGAGGATGTGTGAGGAGATGAGGATGGTCACGCCCTGCGCTGCGATCGCACGCAGCGCCTCGCGGATCTCGGCGATACCGACCGGGTCAAGGCCGTTGGTCGGTTCGTCGAGCAGCATCACTTTCGGTTGCCACAGCATCGCCCTGGCCAGGCCCAGCCGTTGCCGCATGCCCTGCGAGTAGGCGCCGACCTTCTTGTCGGCCGCCTGGTCCATATGCACGAAATCAAGGACCTCGCCGATCCGGGAAGCGGGCACGCCACCATGCAGCAGCGCGGCGTGGATCAGGTTCTTGCGCCCCGACATGTACGGATAGAAGCTCGGTTCCTCGATCATGGTGCCCACGTCGCGCAGCGTCGGGCCCGGTACGGGGCCGGCCAATACCGTGCACCTGCCGGCAGTGGGCCTGATCAGTCCCGCCAGCATCCGCAGGGTAGTGGTCTTGCCCGATCCGTTCGGCCCGAGGAAACCCGTGATCCGCCCGAACGGCACGTCGAAACTGAGGTCGCTGACCGCATGCTTGCGGCCGTACCTCTTTGTGAGGCCCCGTGCCTCGATAGCATTCTCGCTCATACGGTTGCCTCCGGTTTTGCACTGCGTTCCATCAACGCCCTTATCGCATCTGCAGCGGGCTTGCCCCTGAAAACCACCCGGTAAACCTCGGAACAGATGGGCAGGTCGATACCGTGCTCAGAGGCGAAGCCGAAGATCCGCTCGACCGCCTGGATGCCTTCGGCCGTGAGCCCGTCCGCCTCCAGGTCATGAAGGTTCTCTCCGCGCGCGATGCGCTGGCCAGCAGTGAAGTTGCGGGATTGCGGTCCCGCGCACGTCGCGACGAGGTCCCCCAGGCCCGAGAGGCCGTAGAACGTCTCGCGGCGGCCGCCGAGCAGCGTACCAAGCCGGATGATCTCGTGAAGCCCCCTCGTGATGATCGTCGCCTTGGTGTTCTCGCCAAGACCCAGTCCCGAGCTTATGCCGGTGGCCAGCGCGATCACGTTCTTGACCGCGCCGCCGATCTCGACGCCGGCCACGTCACTGCTCGTGTATACCCTGAACTTCGGTCCCTGGAGCCAGCCCTGAACCTGCAGGGCGAAGCTCTCGTCGCGGGATGCGATCACCGCCGCGGCAGGCAGCCCCGAGGCCACCTCACGGGCCAGGTTCGGTCCGGACAGTACGGCTGTCACGGCGTTCGGCACCGCTGCCTGCATCACATCCGACAGGCGGGCAAGCCCGTTGCGTCCAAAGCCCTTGATGCAAGAGACCAGGGCGGGCGCTTCCGGCAGCAGCGGCAGTACTTCGCTCAGATAGCGGCTCGGAATTGCAACGAACGCCGCCGCCGCGCCCCGGAGCGCTGTCGCGGTGTCATCGGTGAACGCGATCCGTGAGTTGAGCGTCACGCCCGGCAGGCGCCTCGTGTTGATCCTGGTCGCCTGCATCTCGCTCGCCTGGTCCGCAGAACGCATCCACAGCCTGACGTCCGGCACGTTCACTGCCAGCAGCTGGGCGACCGTGGTGCCCCAGGCACCCGCGCCTATCACTGCCACGGGGGTGTTGCGCATGGTTGTAGGGCCGGTCATGCCAGCAATCTTAGCAGGGTGATACACTCCGTCTTGCAGCCTCTTGCGAGGCGAAGAGATTACGTGCTGGAGGAGCAATGCCCGTTTACGTCTACAGGAATCTGACTACAGGAGAGACTTTCGAACTGCAGCAGCGCATCACAGAGGATGCCCTGACTCACGATCCTGAGACCGGCGATCCGGTCAGGCGCGTGATCCAGCCGGTCGGGATCGCCTTCAAGGGGTCGGGCTTCTACGTGAACGATTCGCGTGCAGCCTCCGGCAGCAAGGCCGCAGCGACGCCGAAGGTTGATACGGCCGGCGCGGGCGATGCTGCTGCTGCGAGCAAGCCCGCATCCGCGGACACGGGCACGGCTTCGCCTGCAGCGCCCGCAGCCGCCTCGGTACCTGCGACCAAGCCCGCAGCCTGACGTTTCAGGGGACAACCCGGCTTGATCTGTTGAGTCCTGGCCTGGAGACGGCAGTGGCAGTGTCCGCTCGGACCGCTCGGCGAATCAATGGTGGTGCGTGTGTCCCTCGATGCCGTACTCGTCGGTGATCGGATCGACGAAGACATCGGGTTCTGCTGGTGGCTTGAGGCTGAATCGAAAGAAGGCTCCGATGATCCCCAGCAGGTACGGTACGGACAGGATGACGGTAAGCCGGTCTGCTTGCAGCTGTTGCAATAGCTGGATGAAGATTAGCTGCGCCAGGACAATGACTATTGCGAACACCGTTATGTCGAGCCAGAGGATGTTTCGTTTCGTAAATGCCTTGTAGAGCCATACGATGCCTATCATCGAGATGGGCAGGCTGTAGATCGCCACGGTGGCGGCGGGAATGAACGCGGGGTGGTGGTAACCGCCCAGTGCGAACAGAGTGACCTGGAGCAGTACTACTGGCCAGACTGCAATCTTGATGTGCTCCCAGTAGCTCTCGTTCACGGCGCCGATGACGGCCGCCCAGCGTTTTTGTCCTGTCCAGTCATACAGGAAGTGCAGGAGTGAACCGAGGGTGATGAGCGGCACGATCATCCACAAGCTGAGGGAAACAATGCCGGTCATATCCATGCGCCCAGTGTAAGCATGTGAAGGGCGGCTGGCGACCTGTGTTGTTTTGAAAAGTAGTGCCCCGGTTCTTCTGTAAATTGCTCCAGGAGGGTATGTCCTCTTGGGTTTAAGGTTACATGATTTCCTCCTGCGTATGGCCGGCAGGAGCGGAGCGACTGTCGGCCATACGCGCTGCCTGATTGACTTCGCTCATATCAAGGTACTTTCTGGTGCTTCAAAGCCATTCCTCGCTCTGCTCGATGCTCATGGCTGACACGAGGCGCAAGCAGGAGGCAGCGTTCGGGAAGATCCGAACTACCCGCGTGCGTCGCTTCAACTCCTGATTGAACCGCTCCAGGCTGTTCGTAGACCTCGTGGCGTCACGCGGGCATAACGTGACGAGACACTTACGGCATCCGCCACCACCGAAAAACGTGAAGCCCACATGGCCAAGACCCCGCCAGAATGAACTGCCTAAAATACGTACGAGATACCAGCATTTACTCAGACACGCTGTCCCTTCACCCCTTCGACGGCTGGCACGGGGTTCTGTTATATTTGCTGGTGAAGCCCTACGGCTATTCCTCTCCCCGGCGCAAGCTTGGTGATGAACCTAGGTAAGCAGAAGTACCTGCGGTCCGCTCGAGCGGACCGCAGGTTTCATTGGGAATCGGGAGCTGACAAGCTCATCGATTCAGCGCGAACAGTTTTGACCAGCTCGGCCCACAACCTGTGAAGTCTCGGCCGCCGGCATCACTTCCTTGCACCCGCTTTCGCGAGTTCTACGGTGGTGGGAGCAGGCGTATTCCGGGTACGTTTTCGAAGTGCTTGCGGTTGTGTGTCACCAGGGGAAGGTCGTGGTAGCGGGCTGTTGCTGCTACCCAGCCGTCCTGTACTGCGATTGGGGTTCCGGCGTCGAAGCATTCTGCTTGTATGCGTGCCCATTCCCGGGCCAGGCCGAGTTCGAAGCCCAGGACGGCGTACTGGTTGGTAAGCAGCCAGTCCAGTTCGGCTCTGCGGCGTTCACCCCAGTGGCGTATTTCCGCCCAGGCGAACAGTTCTGCTGCACTCATGAAAGAAATAGCCAGCACCTGGCCTTCGACCAGCTGGAAGTAAGCGTCGCCGCGGTCATCACCTTTCATGATGAAAGAGACAACGTCCGTATCGAAGAGGGTCATTCCAGTTCCCGGAAGCCACCCGCTTGAAGGCTGCGCTGCCGTTCTTCTTCAAGGTAGTTGATGAAGTCATCACTGTCGTCTTCATTCCAGAATGCGCTGCGGTAGTCTTCAAGCCGAACAGCCTTGGGAGCTGCGACTTGCGGTGCTCTACCTTCTGTACTGTGGCGTTCCAGGTATTCCTTTAGCGCCTGGTTGGCCAGGAAGTTGCGGGAGCGTTCGGTGGACCGCGCGAGTTCTTCGAGTTGGTCTAGGGTTCTTTCGTCAGCCCTGATTGTAATCGCTTTGGTCATAATGAACTCCTTTGCACTCATTATGCATCATAGCAGCTGGTTGGGCTGCCGGGCGTTGAACACAAACACCGCCAAGTGACCCTGGCTGGCATCTGATCCGCTGTTTTTACCGCCTCCCGCTGCCTTCTCCTGGTAGTGAGCTGCGGGCACCAGGCAGCTCGTACGCGGCTGGGGCAGGATTCCCGTCAAGGTTCATAGGATCCGAACCGAATTGACTTATTAGCGGGTGGTCGACATCAGCCACATGCCGCTGCACGGCCTAAGGTGCCACTTCCAGTCGAGTGAATTAGGCGGACTGCCTGAGGAACTCTAAGGCCTGGTCCAGCGGTACGTGATTGTTATCGGTGCCGGCCTCTCTCCAAGATCTGCTTGCCTGAAGCACGCCATACCCTTCCCCCGGGAGGCCATGAGGCCCAGCATATTGGATGCACAGCTGCCGACAGTACACAAACGGACTATTGGTATGTCGCGGGCCGGAGGCCGGGGGTGAAGCTGGAGCACTCCGGACGTGTTGATAAGAGCAGGCACAGCTTCGGTGTAGCTTGGCTTCTTCAGGGTTCAGACATCGCTGCAGAGTTCCGGTTTTCCGGAGTGATGTTCCTGAACTTCTACTTGCAGGTCAATTGTCTGGCCTTCATGCAGGTTGGCTATTGATACTGCGCAGGATCCGCTGCCGTGGATGATGGATTGCTGCATTACCAGTGAGCTGAGGTAGACATGCACTGCTCCGGGGCTGCCTACGTACAGGCCGTCAGGGTTGCCTGCCCAGCGGATCTCGACGTGTTCGAGTTCTGATTTGCCTGCGTTGCTGAATGAGAGGCCTTGCCAGGAGCCGGGGGTTTGTTCAACTGCGTCCATGACTACTGGTTGAGTAGCGGTGCCGCGGATCAGTATGCGTGCTCCATCCCAGGCGTTGAGTGAGCTGCTGGTGCCGGAACCGAATTCGAAGCGTGAACCAGCCTGTATCTGGAGTGTCGTGTCGTCCCAAATGTTGACGCTGGTGCCGTAGCGGGAGCGGCCGGATTCGCCGACGTACCAGGGCACTCCCAGGTCGGTCCAGATGTGTTCGTTGTGGCTGTCACGCAGTGTTCCCCAAAGGAAAACGCGGCCGTCGCCATTGGGTAGTCCCATGCTGGTGCCGGTGAAATCGTTGCTGGCGTCGAGGCTGCTGGCGTGTTGCGCCTGAATGCGGATGGGGAATCCCTGGTTGTCGGCCAGTACGTTGTTGCGGAATTCGCCTAAGTTCAGGTTGAAGCCGTTGACGCCGGAAACGGCCGATCCCATGATGAGGGAGTTGCTGATGCGCACGGGTTCGCTGTTGTTGGCCGTTCCGGCTCCGCCGCTGACGGCGCCTTCGCAGAGCGGGGTTTCCCCCGGGCCCCAGATGTGTCCTCCGTAAAGGATGTGGACATGATCGAGGGTGCTTTCTTCGTTGTTGTCGAAGCAGATGCCGTACCAGTAGCCGTGTGTCGCTTGTGCTCCGCGGAGCACAACTGGTTCTGCGGCGGTACCGGTAGCGTTGAGGCTGCCGAGCCTGTCGACGGACAGCAGGGTATTTTCGTCAAACTCGAGAATTGTTCCTGGTTCAATACGCAGGTTGCCGTTGACCACCAGGCGTGCGTTGCCGGGTGTCTGGTTGGTGAACACGTAGTGCACGTCGCAGCTGTCGGGACCCTTTTGCAGGGTGCGTGTACCTATTCGTTCCGGCAGTGGCACGCGGCAGGTAGCGGGTGGCACGCCCTCTGGTGGCAAATTGTCCTCACCTGGTTCAGGCTGTGATGTTCCACAGCCAGCCAGTAGTACGGCAGCAATTCCTGCGATTATCCACTTTCGGTTCATTGGTTCACCCCCGGGTGTTTTTTACTGCATGATATTAACCCGGCAAAACCATGCCTTCGTGAGCTGCAGCCAACTTCCGGTGCGTTGCCTGATGCCCGCCATGAGCGGCACCCCCTACCGGGTAGCAGGGCGCGGACTTGTGATGAGAATGGCTGGAGTGATTTATGGCATCAACCAGTTATTTGATGGCTGAGTGGCTGGTATTATTTATTTCATGGTTACAGAGCGTGTTTGTTGATGGCTGAATCTAATGGTGTTGTCCCGCGTGCTAGGCAGCAGGTTGCGGACAGCTTGGAGTACGTTGAGCAGTTGAAGCGATTTCTCCTGGAGGAGGGGCTGGCGCTTGTTGAGGTGGAACGTGCTCAGCAGCCGGCACTTTCGTTTCACACGCACCTGCGTGAAGAGCTGGAGCAGGCGGAGGGCATCGACAACAGCTGATTCGCTTGGCCTGCCAGCTTCGAGGGTCTGTGGTACCAGCGCATTATTTGTCCCCCTTACGGTGGAGTGCCCAATAAGTTGGGCCGCATGGGTTTACCGTGCACAGTTATCCGGACGGTGTTCTCGTACAGGTTTCAGCCTGTTTTCACGTATTTTTAGCCTGTTAATTGCACGTTCGGAAAACCACCGTTTTCCGGACGGCGGAGGGTAGAGTGAGGTTCCTAGCGGTGCAGTTGGTGCCTGTATACTTCGTTCATGGCGATGGTGTCCGCCGTAACCGTCCGGCGCTGGCTGATGACGCCTACTGGAATCGCCCTGACTTTGGTAGACACTCTTCTTTCACAAGATTGAGGAGAATGA
>CAZBVI010000024.1:0-32756 GCA_964495325.1 uncultured bacterium | reverse complement strand
GGCCAAGCCGCCCTTGATCACCGCGAACCGGGCGCCCGACATCTTCGCCGCCGCGCGCGACGGGGATACGGCGAGCCTGGAAGCTTCGCTCGCCGCCGGGACGCCGGTGGACACGCGGGACGAGTTCGGCCAGACGCCGCTGGTCTATGCCCTCTCCAACCAGGCGCCGGTCACGACCGTCCTTGTCCTGCTCAACGCCGGCGCGGATATCGATGCCCGCACGGACAACGGCTGGACGCCGCTCATGTACGCCGCCCGCGACGCCCGCACGCCCGAGCCCGTCCTTCTGCTGATGAACGCGGGATCCGACGGCAGCGCGCGAAACGACGAGGGCGACAGCGCCTACACTCTGGCGCGCGGCAACGCCGCCATCGGCAGCACCCTCCTGCTGTCCCGCCTCCAGGAACTGGCCGACAACCAGTTTCAGTCCGGCTGGCCCAGCGGCTATGTGGTGCCCGTGACCGGAGCCACGATCAGCTCCCGCATCTCCCACCTGCCCGGTGCCCTGCGTGCGTACCGCAACGGCCGGCACGAAGGCTTCGACTTTTACCAGGGCACCGTCAGCGTGCCGATCACCTACGGCACGCCGATCGTGGCCGTCGCCGGCGGCACCGTCGTCCGGGCGGACCATGACTACACGGAGATGACCCAGGACGAGTACGACGAGGTCATTCGCACGTCACTGGAAAGCCTGGTCACACCCGACGAGATGCTGGACAAGCTGCGGGGCCGCCAGGTGTGGATCGAACATCCGGGTGGCTTCGTCTCGCGCTACGCCCACCTGTCCTCCATCGAGCCCGCTGTGCAGGTCGGAGCGAGCGTGAGCCAGGGCAGTGCGATCGCGTCCACCGGCAATTCCGGCACAAGCGAGGCGGTCGCGCTGACCCAGGACGATCCCCATCCGCACGTCGAGATCTGGCGCGGCAACACCTACCTTGGTGCCGGGATGGAGACCGAACAGATCTACCGCGTGGCGGGCCAGGTGTTCGGCCAGGCGGCCCTGCCGGTGGCGTTCACGGACTGACACACGCTCAGGGCAGGACGAACTCCGTGTCATGAATGCTCGTGTAGTACTGCTCGATCTCCTCGGGGATGCTGGAGACGTCATCGGTCACCTTGAACAGGTGCAGGTCGTTCTCCCTGATGGTTCCGTTCCGGACCATCGTGGCGCGCAGCCACTGGATCAGGCCCTTCCAGTAGTCGACGCCTATCAGGTACACGGGGAAAGGGATGATCTTCTTGGTCTGGATCAGCGTCAGCGCCTCGAAGAGTTCATCGATGGTGCCGAAGCCCCCGGGGAACACGACGAACGCGGTGGAGTACTTGACCAGCATCACCTTGCGGATGAAGAAGTACTTGAAGTCGACCGACACCGACTGGTACGGGTTCGGTGCCTGTTCGTGGGGAAGCGTGATGTTGAGCCCGATGCTCTTGCCGCCAGCCTCCAGCGCACCCTTGTTGGCGGCCTCCATGATGCCTGGCCCTCCGCCCGACAGGATCGCGTAACCCGCGTCGGCGAGATCGCCCGCGAGCTTCTCGGCGACCGAATACCAGCTGTTCTCGGGGTCCAGGCGTGCGGATCCGAAGATCGTTACCGCCTTGCCCACGTCGCTCATCGCATCGAAGCCCTGGGCGAACTCGCCGATTATCCGGAACATGCGCCACGCGTCTTCCGTGAGCGCGTCTATCACATACTGTTTCTCTTCGTTCGCCATCTGGCCAGCTTAACAACCGGCGGCGTCAGTACCTGAGACTGGCGACCGTGACGCCGTGCCCGCCCTCGAACGGGGGTGCGTCCGCGAAGGTCGCGATCCTGCCGTCCTCACGCAGCATCCGCCTGACCGCGTCGCGCAGGGCGCCGGTCCCCTTGCCGTGCAGGATCCTGACCTGCTCGCGCCGCAGGGAGTGGGCTTCGCTCAGGAAGTCGCGAAGCGCCTCGAGGCCCTCCTCGACGCGCTGGCCGAGCAGGTTGAGTTCGTCATCGAAGCTGGCCCGGGCCATGGCACCACCATCGCGGGAGGGCTTGCTGGGCTCGTCCTGTCTCAGCTTCACGTCGCCGGCCGGCACGGTCACGCGCAGCAGGCCCAGCTGTACCACCACCTCATCGCCACGCACCTCCAGCACCTGCCCGTCTGCCGCGTAACTGGCGACATGCACGCCCGCGCCGGGCTCGAGCCGGGTACGGGCCTGCGTGGCGCGCGCCGCCCTGCTCCTGCGCACCGGTTCGCTTCGCACGGCGGCCGCCTGCCTCAGCTTCTGGAGTTCCTTAAGGGCGTCGCCCCTGGCTCCGGCATCGGTGGTGGCCGTCCTGCGCAGCTCCCTGGCCTGCTGCATGGTGCGCTGCAGCATCTCCTCGGCCTTCCCGGCGGCCTCGGCCATCAGCCGCTCCTCGCCACTTCTGAGCCTGTCTATCTGCCCGCGCAGCACACCGGCCTCCTGAAGGGCCTGGTCCCGGCTCGCCGCAGCCTCCTCAAGCCTGGTGTCCAGCTCCTCGCGCTGCCGTTCGAGTGTCTCGAGCAGGCTCTCGAGCCGCTCGCTCTCGGGTCCCAGGATCGCTGCAGCCCGCTCCAGGAGGCCATCGCCAAGCCCGAGCCGCCGGGCGATCGCCAGCGCGTAGCTGCGACCGGGCTGCCCGGGCTCCAGCTCGAAGGTTGGCATGAGGCGGTCAACGTCGAAACGCATCGCGGCATTGATCGCGAAGTTGGCCTCCGAGGCGAACACCTTGAGCGGAGCCAGGTGCGTGGTGACCAGGCCGATCGCGCGACGTTCAAGCACGGACTCGAGGATCGCCTGCGAGAGTGCCGCGCCTTCGGCCGGATCGGTACCGGAACCGAGCTCATCTATGAGCACGAGCACGTCGTCTTCGGCCGCCTCGACGATGCGCCGGAGGTTGACCAGGTGCGCCGCGTAGGTGCTGAGGCTTGCCTCGATGCTCTGTTCATCGCCTATGTCAACGAGGAGGCGCGTGAACTCCGGGAGGCGGGGCGTGCGGGCTGCTCCGGTCGCGACGAAGATTCCCGCGTGCGCCATCAGCGCCGCGAGCCCCAGGGTCTTGATGAGCACCGTCTTCCCACCGGCGTTCGGCCCGGTGACGATCATCATGCGTCGCTGCGCGTCCAGTTCGATCGTGTTGGGCACGCAGTCCTCGACGAACGGGTGGCGTGCATCGGCGAGCGATACATCCCGGGCGCCGACTTCGGGCCGCACCAGATGCCAGTCGCGCGCGAGTGCCGCCGACGCCTGAGCCAGGTCCAGAAGCGCGAGGCACTCAAGCGTGGGTCCGAGGCCCGGCTCGAAAGCCAGCCGCTGGCCAAGCGCGATCAGGACACGGCGGACCTCGTCGCGCTCCTCGACCTCCAGCAGGGCAAGCTCGTTGTTCATGGGTACGACGCTCTGTGGTTCGATGAAGACGGTCGCCCCGGAATCACTGGAGTCCAGGGCTATGCCGGGAACCTGTGACTGGAAACTCGCCTTGACCGGAATCACGTAGCGATCGCGCCTGAGTGTGATTATCGGGTCCTGGATGGCGCTGCCTGCGCTGTTGATGATGTGTTGCAGCCGCTCCCGGATGCGGCCCCTGAGCGGGTTCAGCCTGCGCCTGATCTCGCGCAGTTTCGGGGTCGCGTCGTCCCTGACCCTGCCGTCAGTGTCGATCTGTTCGCGTACCAGGCGGAGCGTGCCGTCAAAGGACGACATCAGTTCCGCCACCCGCGTCAGCGCGGGCCGTTCGGAGGCGACCACGCTGCGCTTGATGCTGCCGGCCGCATCCAGCGTCCACGCTATCTCCATGATCTCGCTGCCGTCGAGCATGTCGCCATCCTCGACACGGGCGAGCAGGGGCCTGATGTCGCGCACCCCCGAGAGCGGCAGGTCGCCTCCACCGAGGATCTCGGCAGTGCGGTCGAAACGTTCCTCCCGGTCATGGCTGCCAGTTTCCGGCGTGAGCCCGTTGATCAGTTCGCGGCCGAACGACGTGCGCGCACGCCCGGTCAGTGCCGAGAGCAGGCGCCCGTAGCCGAGCTTGTCGAGTGTGGCAGCATCAACCTTCACAGCCGGACAGTATACGCCGTGTCCGGCTGTCAAGGCGCAGCCGGCTTACCCCGCCGACACCAGGGGCCGGCGCAGGAACTCGCCGACGGGGTTCGGGACGTTCCGGCACTGCGCGTTCCTGCAGCCGGGACAGCGCAGCGGGTACTGCCTGCTGCTCACCTCACCGCTCTCGAGGTGGCTGCCGACGATGTCGGCAAGCGCACCGACGAAGTCGCCATTCGCGTTGAGCGCGGGTGCCCGTTCGAAACGGCTTATGCCGACTTCCTTCGCCAGTTCGGCGTACTCGATGTCGAGCTCACTGAGGGTCTCGATGTGGTCGCTGGTGAAGGCTATGCCGATCACCAGCACGTTCCTGCGGCCCTGGCGGCCCAGGTCCCTGATCACCTGCTCGGTCGAGGGCCCTTGCCATGGCACGGGACCCACCTCCGACTGGTACGAGATCATGTACTCGTAGCCGTGATCGAGTCGCCGCATCACTTCGTGAACGGAAGCGCCGATCTCGGCGGGATACGCGTCGCCGCGGCGGATCACGCTCAGGGGTAGCGAGTGGGCGCTGAAGAGCAGGAGGGTATCGTCGCGCTCGTCCTGTGCGAACGTCTCGAGTCCCTGCCTGACGGTGCGCGCCATAGAGTCGATGAAGCCGTCGTGTACCGGCCAGCGATCGATCACGCTCCACTCGAACTCGCGGGCGAGGCCCGTGCGCCCGAGTGCGCGCCACAGCTCGTTTAGGCTGGAACCGGTGGTGGCGCAGGAGAACTGCGGGTACTGCGTGAAGGCGACGGCGCGCTCAACCCCGTCAGCCTTCATCGCCCTGAGCGCGGTCTCGCTGCTCGGCTCGATGTAGCGGAACGCGACGTAGAACCCATGGGGCGCGGAATCCGGGTAGAGCCTGTCGAGCCGCTCGACCATTCCCGCGCCCTGTTCGCTGGTCCAGCGCAGGATTGGTGAGCCGCCCCCGATGCCCTCGTACAGCTCCTGCACGTGCTTCGTGCGCCGCTTCGCGATGAACGGCCCGAGCACGTTCTGAAGCGGCAGCTGGATGATCTCACGATCCAGGAAAAGCTCGCGCAGGAATGGCCCCACATCCGTGGTCTCCTTCGGCCCACCAAGGTTCATCATCACGATTCCGGTCTTTATGTTCATTCGTCTTCTCCATGTTCGCCTGATTCCGCCGAAGTGAAGCGGTAGCCCACTCCCCAGACGGTGTGCAGGTGCCTCGGGGGTCCGTCCTCCGGTTCGAAGAGGCGCCGCAGTCGCACCATCACGTTGTCAACCGTCCGGCTGCTTGGCCAGGAATCCTCGCCCCAGACGCGATCGAGTATCTCGTCCCGGCTGACGACCTGGCCCTCGTAGCGCGCCAGGAGCCTGAGGATGCCGTGCTCGCGCTCACCAAGCGTGACCTCGCGCCCGTCCCTCAGCGTCACCGTCCAGGTGCGGAAGTCGACCTGATGGCCCGCGAAGCTGAGCGTGTCGGTCTCGGCGCCCCAGCCACGCCTCTTGAGCATGTTGCTGACGCGCAGAAGGAACTCTGTCAGGTTGAAGGGCTTGGCCAGGTAATCGTCCGCACCGGCCTTCAGGCCCTTCACCCGGTCGTCAGCCTGACCCCGGGCGCTGAGTATCAGCACCGGCGTCGCGTCGCCCGTCGCGCGCATGCGGCTGCACACCTCGAACCCGCTCAGATTGGGCAGCATCACGTCGAGCACGACCAGGTCCGGTGGTGCAGCAGTCCAGCACTCCAGCGCCTCGTGTCCGTCGCCGACGGTATCGACCTCGTATCCTTCGGCTTCAAGGTTGTCGCTCAGCAGGTCGCGGAGTACGGGTTCGTCCTCCACCACAAGCACCCTGGGCCTGCTGCTCACGCGGCACCCGCTTCCGAAGGAACCGTCTCGCTCGCCGCGAGCGGCCTCAGCGGCAGCATAAGGCTGAAGCGGGTGCCGCGCGGGGCGTTCGGGTTCGGCTGGTGACGCACCCAGCCGTTCATTCCTTCGGCCGCGTGCTTCACGAGGTGGAGGCCGAGTCCCACGCCGGGGGCGGTCCGCTGCAGCTCGGAACCGACGCGGTAGAACCGGTCGAACACCCTGCTTCCGATACCCGCAGGAATGCCGTTTCCCTGATCATCAACATGCACCCTGGCGACGTGGTCGTCAGCTTCAACTGTCACGCTTATGCGGGCTGCCCCCTCGGGACTGTACTTGACCGCGTTGTCGATCAGGTTGCCGAGCACAAGACTGATTGAGGCGGGTACCCCCGAGACCTGGACCGGGTCATCCGGCAGGATGAGCTCGAGCCGCGCGCCCCGCGCTTCGAAACGCGAACGCGACGAGGCGACGAAGTCCCGGACCACCGTCGCAAGATCGAGTGAGGCGAGCGGATCGGCAGTGACCGGCTCCTCCAGACGGGCGGCCTCCAGGACCGTGTCGCTGAACTGCTCCAGCCGGCCCAGCTCCGCGTCCATCTTCTCGAGGTAGCTGCGCCTGCGCTCCTCTTCGACCTGCCTGAACATCAGTGTTTCGATCAGGAGCCGCAGGCTGCTCATCGGGGACCTGAACTCGTGGCTCACTGCCGCAAGGAAGTTCTGCTGCTGCTGTTTCAGTTCTACCTCCACCCGCATGCGCCGCGCGATGAGCCAGAAGCCCAGGAGCAGCACGACCGCGAACACGAGTCCTTCGTTGACGAACATGCGTACGTGTGATGCCTGCCGGTCCAGGAAGGCCGCTTCCACCTCGCCAGACAAGGTGAATCCGCCGTCAGGCATGGCCTCCAGGTGCGGGTACAGGACCAGCACCGCCCCGGCAGACACGCCCGCCTCGCCAAGGGCGGACGCCGCGGCTACGTCGGCTTCCCACGACGCCAGCGTCCTGCTGGTAACGTCCCCCACGTAGCCGTGCTGGAACACCAGCCACCAGCCAAGCTGTGCGAGCACGAAAACTGCGGTTGCGACCAGCAGGAAGATCGGGGCGCCGCGCCTCTTCATCACGGGTCATCCTAGCGCCGCCGTGGCGGTGCGTCTGTCACGGGACTGTGGCTCAGCTGCCAGCAGCCTGCGCGTTCACCTCTGCCTGCGCCATCTGCGCATGGGCCGCTTGGGCGGCGCGGACGCGGGTGCTTCCCCGCTCGCGAAGGCAGGACGCTTCAGGAGGTACTCCTCGAAGAGCACCTTGGCCAGAGCCACGACGGGAATCGCGATGAAGGCACCGAGGATGCCGAAGAGGGCGACGCCGATCAGGATCGAGATGATGACGGTGACGGGATGGATGTTGGTGGTCTTGCCGAGCACCAGCGGCGCGTACACGTGTGCCTCGAGCTGATTGGCGACGATGAACACGATCAGCGCGCCCAATGCCACCCACGGGCTGACAGTGAGGCCGAGCAGGACCGCCGGAACAGTGCTGATGATCGGCCCGAGGTACGGGATGATGTTGAAGATCGCAGCAAAGAACGAGATCGCCAGCGCGAGCGGCACGCCGATGATGGTGAGTCCTATCCAGAGCGTGATGCCGATCAGAACGCAGATCAGCACCTGGCCGCGCAGGAAGCCGCCCACCACCCGGTCGGTCTTGGTCCGTACGTCCAGAAAGACCTCGCGGGAGCGCAGGGGCACGTAGCGCACTATCGCGCGGCTGAACTTGGGAAAGTCGTACAGGAAGTAGGCACTGATCAGGATGATGAAGAACACCTGCACGCCGCCGGAGACGATGCTGACGACGCCGCTGAACAGGAAGTCGCTGCCACCGGCCAGCAGCCGCTCGAGCAGGTCCCGCAGGGTGATGACCGCCTGCGCAAGGTAGTCGCTGATCATCTGCTGGGCCGTCTCCACGAACGGGCTGACGAGCGCGGCCCCGTCCTCGATCACTACCGCCTCAGGATTCGCGCCGAACCGCTCCAGGAACTCGGGCAGGCCGTCGATCCACTCGACGAAGTTGGTGACGACCGGGGTGAGCGTGTCCAGCGCCCTGGGTATCAGCCTGAGGAACTCGCCCAGCTGGCCGACGACCTGGCCGATGATGACTGAGCTCACCACTATCACGACGCCCACCATCAGATAAACGAAAGTCACGGCGAGGGGCCGGCCGATCCGGATGCGCACCATGCCCTCGACGACCGGGTTGAGCACGTATGCGATCAGATAGCCGACGACGGCGACCGTGAGCGCGAACGTGTAGGCCTGACGCGTGTTCCAGAGCAGCAGCAGGAGCAGTACTGCGCCGATGACGTAGGTGGCGGCGCGTACCCAGACGTTCTGCCAGACCACTTCAAGCGCGTTGTGGCCCTCCGGGCCGGGCGGTCCGAAGCGGGGAGTACCCAGGTCTGAACGAGCTGTGGTGGGGGCTTCTTTCCGGGCTCCTTGCTCATCGATCATGTGTGTTGAGCTTACCGCACGCGTCGCCTCGACGTCCGCCGTGGTTTTGCGGGCAGCCCGTCGGCCAGCAGGTGCAGCCACTGGGAGAGGAAGTAGCCGGCCGCACAGCCTGTGAGGAGCCACGTCCAGTTGCCGGCGAGCTCGGCCCTGAGCGCGAACCCGAGGCCGAGCGCGCCCGCGGTCACGCTGAGGAGTTCACTGAGAGCCAGGGCAAGGACGAGCAGGTACAGCAGGCGTGTAAGGGGGCCGACCAGCCAGCTGTGCGAGATGCCCCGGTGCCTGAACACCGCACCGTAGGGGTACCAGAGCCAGCCGAGCACTCCCCAGTTCGACTTCGCGCGCACGCTCCGTTTGGCAAGGTCAAGGTCAGGCGTCACCAGGAACGTGCCGACCGCATAGCTGAACAGGAAAGCGACCCTGGCGGCCAGCGGCGCGACCGATTCGAGCACCTCGCCGTGGCCGTTCGCCCTGGCCCAGTACCAGCCCGCCACGGCGGCCCCCAGAACCGCGAGGTTGCTGGCCTCATGGCGTCTTCCGCTGGCCACCTCAGCCGGTTGCTGCGGGCTGCTCGGCCTGGATCGCCGTCAGTGCGATCGTGTAGATGATGTCATCGACCAGTGCGCCGCGGGACAGGTCGTTCACGGGTCGCCGCAGACCCTGCAGCATCGGTCCGATGCTCACGACATTGGCGCTGCGCTGTACCGCCTTGTACGTGGTGTTGCCGGTGTTCAGGTCCGGGAACACGAGCACGGTCGCGCGGCCCGCGACCACCGAGTCCGGCGCCTTGGCGTGCGCGACGCTGGCGACCGAGGCGGCGTCATACTGCAGCGGGCCATCGATCAGCAGGTCGGGCCTGCGCTCGGCGGCGATCGCAGTGGCTTCCCTCACCTTTTCCACGTCCACGCCGCTGCCCGAGACGCCTGTGCTGTACGAGATCATGGCGACCCGCGGTTCGATGCCGAACAGCGCCGCGGATTCGGCACTCTGGATCGCTATGTCGGCCAGCTCCTCGGCGTTCGGGTCGGGGTTCACGGCGCAGTCGCCATAGACCAGCACCTGGTCGGGCAGGCACATGAAGAAGACGCTGGAGACGAGCCTGGCGTCGGCACTCGTCCTGATGAGCTGAAGGGCCGGCCTCAGCGTCGCCGCGGTCGTGTTCACGGCGCCCGCGACCAGGCCGTCCACGACCCCGTCAGCCAGCATCATGGTTCCGACCACGATGTCGTCCATCAGCGCGTCCCGCGCGCGGTCTTCCGTCATGCCGCGGTGCGCGCGCATCGCGGTCAGGCGGGGAACGAAGGTGTCCCTGAGGCTGGAAGGATCCACGATCTCGATCCCATCGGGCAGCTCGAGGCCCTGCGCGGCTGCGACGCGGGCGACCTCGTCATTGCTCCCGAGCAGCACACACCTGGCGATACCCCGCTCGACGCAGGTGATGGCCGCCCGCACGGTCCTCGGTTCGGTACCCTCAGGCAGCACGATCCGCTTGTCCGCCGCGCGGGCGCGCGTGACGAGGCTGTGCATGAATGCGGCCGGTGACAGGCGCCGCACGTGCTTGAGCCCGGTATCGACCAATTCCCGGAGCCACTGCGGATCCAGGCTGCTGGCGACCGTGTCCATGACGCTCAGCATCCGTTCGCTGTCGTCAAGCGCAACCTCGACGTTGAGTGTCGCCGCACGGGCGGCAGTCACGTAAGAGTCCGTCGTGACGCTCAGGACGGGCAAGCCCGTGTCGAAGGCAGGCTGGCACAGTTCCATGATGCTTGCAGCCGGGGTGATGCCGCCGGTCAGGAGCAGGCCGGCAAGGGGAACCCCGTTGAGCGTGGCCATGCTGGCTGCAAGGATGATGTCGTCGCGGTCGCCGGGGGTGACGATCAGCGCGCCGGGCCGGAGGCGTCCCGTCATGTTCGCCACCGAGCGCGCGACCAGGGACACGTCAACCACCCGGCGACTGGAGAGCTCGCCCGCGTTCAGTACCTTCGCTCCGAACTGGTCCACAAGGTCACCGAGTCTGGGCGAGGCCAGCTCGCGACGCCACGGGACCGCGCCGATCAGACGGAAGTCAGGGGTCGCCAGCACCCCGCAACCGGCTTCGAGAGCCGCAGTATCAACGGGCGGACCCGTCGGTTCGCTCAGGCTGCGGTTGGCACCCAGCACCTGCTGGGGAGCATTGAGACGGTTGACGATGCAGCCAAGCACCCGCTGGCTGTCCGCCCCGCCGTACAGGGAACTGCTCAGCTCCAGGCGTTCACAGAACTCCGTGATGCCTCCCCTGCCGATCGCGCCCACCATGATCACGGCCGCGTCGAGCGTGCGGACCATCGCGGCGTTGAGCCGCTCCACGCTCAGTGCTTCCGAGACGTCTGCCACGCCCTCGACCACGACGATGTCGGCATCTGCAGCCACCTGCTGAAAACGGCCGACGACCTCCTCCATCAGCCTGGACTCATCACCGCGCCTCAGCATCTCTTCTGCACGCGCAAAACTGACCGGTTCAGGCGGCCGGAGGTCTGTCGAAAGCCTGATGAAATGCGTGGCCCTGTCGGGCCCACCGTCGGGCACGCCCGGCTGCGCTATCGGCTTTATGAAGCCAACCCTGGCTCCCAGCCGGTCGATCGCGTGTACCAGGCCCAGGCAGACTGAGGTCAGGCCCACGCCGGGGCCGGTAGGTGCGAGATAAAGTACGTGTGTTCCGGACATCAGCTGACGCAAGCATACCCGAGGCTCTCCCGGGGTTACGATTGCCCAGGCACGCAAGCGTGCACACCTGACAGATGACCGACCGCGAAGACCCTCCCCAAACACGAAAGGGGAAGGAAACTGCCGCACCGGGTGCACGGGGTGCACCGGGCTGGCAGCGGATGCTGCTTATTCTTGCGCTCGCGCAGCTGCTGTCGAGCGTCGGCTTCAGCATGGTCTTTCCGTTCCTGCCGAACTACGTGACGGACCTGGGTACGAACACGAACATCAGCATCGTCTTCTGGACCGGCGCGGTGTTCAGCTCGCAGGCGATCACGATGGCGCTTGCCTCGCCCCTCTGGGGTGCGCTGGCCGACCGGCTTGGCCGCAAGCCCATGCTGGTGCGTGCCCTGCTGGGCGGCTCCCTCATCCTGGGCTTGATGGGTTTCGCCGGCAGTGCCGAGCAGCTCGTGCTTCTGCGCGCGATCCAGGGCGTCCTGAGCGGCACGGTGAGTGCCGGCAACGCGATGGTGGCGGCGATCGCGCCACGGTCGCGCAGCGGTTACGCCATGAGCGTACTGCAGACCGCAAGCTGGTCCGGAATCGCGGTCGGTCCCGTACTCGGCGGGTTCCTGGCTGACCGGTTCGGCTACAGCCTCGCCTTCGTGATCACGGCAGCGCTGCTGCTTGTGGGCGGCCTGCTGGTGCTGTTCGGCACCCGCGAGGATTTCCAGGCCCCGACCGGCAAGGCCCGGCGTTCGCTGATCGGCGGTGGCCGCGACCTGCTGAAAACCGTCGGCATCAAGGCGACCTTCGTCGTGCGCTTCACCTCGGCGCTGGGGCGGGGCCTGCTCGTCCCGATCCTGCCGCTGTTCATTCCGATCGTGCTGCATGGCCAGGGCGCGACCGGCACGTTCACAGGCTTCGTCATCGGCGCGTCGAGCGCGACGGGCACGGTCGCCGCGATACTTCTGGGCAACCTGGGCGACCGCATCGGACACCGCAGGATCCTGACCGTATCGGGCGTCCTGGCCGCCGTGACGTTCCTGCCGATGGCGTTCGCCACCGAGGGCTGGCACCTGCTGGTGCTGAACGCGCTCTCGGGCATCGCCCTGGGCGGCCTGATGCCGGCGGTCAGCGCCCTCATCGCCCAGTACGCGCGCGAGGACCAGATGGGCAGCGCTTTCGGACTCGACAACTCCGTCATGTCCGCGGCGCGTGCCGTCTCCCCCCTTGTCGCCGTCGGTGCCGCCGAGCTGTTCGGCTACCAGTCAGTTTTCGTGATCGGCGCCGGCATCTTCCTGCTCTGTACCGTCCTGTCGATCGTGAGCCTGCCCCCGCCGGCGTCACAGAGGCGCATACTTTCACGCTGACGTTCATGTATCATGCGGACGTCACCAGGGGTGCCGGCTTCAAACCAGTCGGCTGAGATCAAACCCTAGAACCTGAGGCCGTTAATGCGGACGGAGGAAGCGTGAAGCGATTTGCTCCCATACAAACAGCGCAGGCCCCGGTTATCACGTGACATGGGGGAATTGGAATGAAGTCACTCGTTCGTCTTGCAATGCTGGTGTGCCTGGCCGGCGTGGCCAGCGCCCAGGCACCGGTGCGCGTCCTTACGCACTCATCTTTCGACCTGCCACTTGAAGTGATCGAGGCGTTCACCGCCGAGACCGGCTTCGAGGTGCAGCTGCTGCCTGCCGGTGACGCCGGGGAGCTCGTTAACCGGGCCGTGCTGACCGCCGGCCGGCCGATCGGCGACGTCCTGTTCGGCGTGGACAACAGCCTGCTGTCCCGCGCGGCCGACGCCGGCGTCTTCGAACCGTACGAGCCAGCCCTTGCCGCGCAGGTCCCGGACGACCTCCGTTTCGATGACGCGGGCCTGGTCACGCCCGTCACGGTCGGCTACGTCGCTTTCAACGTCGACCGGGGCTGGTTCACCGAAGGTGAAGCCCCGCAGGACCTGACCGACCTGACCGCCGACGCCTTCCGCGGACTGACGGTCGTCATGGACCCGGCAGCCAGCTCGACCGGCCTGGCCTTCATGCTCGCCACCATCGACCGGTTCGGCGAGGACGGCTGGCTCTCGTTCTGGGCGGACCTGCGCGACAACGACCTGCAGGTGACCAGCGGCTGGACCGACGCGTACTACACGGCCTTCAGCGCCTACGGGGGCGACCGGCCGATCGTGCTGAGCTACGCGAGCAGTCCCGCGGCCGAGGTCATCTTCGCCGCCGGGCCGCTGGATGAGGCGCCCACGTACAACCTGTTCTGCGACCGCTGCACGTACCGGCAGATCGAGGCTGCCGGCGTGCTGGCCGGCGCGGACAACGCAGAGGGCGCACGCGCCTTCATCGACTTCCTCCTCTCGGATGCCGTGCAGGAGGCCGTGCCCATGGCGATGTTCGTCTACCCCGTCGTCCCGGGCACCGCATTGCCCCCGGAGTTCGACGAGTTCGCTGCGGTACCGGTGGGCGAGCACGTTGCCGCGCTGGATGACGCCTTCGTCAGCCTGAACCAGCAGCGCTGGCTCGACGAATGGACGCAGGTCGTCATCCAGGGCCGCGATCCCTCACAGGTCAGGTGAGAATCCTGCCCGCCTCCATCACCAGCACCTGGTCGGCCCGCTCCAGCAGCACGGGTCGGTGCGACACGACCAGGTAGGTGCGGCCCGGATCCTCCTGTTGGAGGGCCCGCCACAGCTCCGCCTCGGTCTGCGCGTCAAGTGCGCTCGACAGGTCGTCGAATACGAGGAGTTCAGCGTCGCCCACGAACATGCGTGCGGCGGCGCTCCTCTGTATCTGGCCGCCCGAGAGCTTGACGCCGCGATTGCCGACGCCAGTGTCCAGGCCCTCCTCCAGGCGCTCGATGTCATGCCTCATCACGGCCGTATCGATAGCGCGATCGAGCGCACCACGCCCAAGGGTGCGGCCGAGCACGAGGTTCTCCCGCAATGAGTCGCTGAAGAGCCGCGGCACCTGGGCCGTGTACGCGGCGTTCGGCGGCACGAGGAACGTCGAGCGGTCGCTGATGGGCTGAAGGTTCCACAACACCTCACCCGTGGTCTGCGGAAGCAGTCCCAGCAGCGCGCGCAGCATCGTGGACTTGCCCGACCCGACCCTGCCCGTGACCACCGTCAGCGTGCCGCGCGGCAGTGTGAAGCTGACGTCCGAGATCGCCTCTGTTCCGTCCGGGAAGGTGTAACCGAGGCCGCGCACGTCCAGCCGCTGCAGGGGCACGCGTTCGGGCATGCCGTTCACGATGTCGGGCAATGGCCCGTCCAGCTGCAGGTCGCGGTTCCTGACCAGCTCCAGAGGCGGGGCGTCCACCGCGACGCCGTCCAGCCTTTCGAACGCGACGCCTGCCCGGCGGTGCTCGACCAGCATGTTGCCGATGAAGGTCATGATGCCGGTCAGGTACGGCAGGTAGCTCATGAACAACGCCATGTCACCTACCGTGAAGACTCCCTCGCGCATGCGATCGGCGGCCAGGAAGAGCATGATCGCGGTGCTGACCGCGACCATGTTGTCACTGACACTGCGGAACGACTCGGTCAGGAGGCTGTCTTTGAGCGCGGCCCGCCTGCGCACCTCGCCCAGCCCGTCGAAGTGGCGCATCGCACCCTCGGTAGCGCCGGCGATCTTGATCGCCTGGACCGCGCCCATGAGCTCGCCTATGAAGCCGGTCACCTCGGTCGTGGCCTCGCGCAGCCGCCGCCTGGTGGCACGGATCAATGGCTGCAGCACGCGGGCCAGCAGCACCGACAGGCCCAGCGGTGCCATTATCAGCACCGTCATCTGCACGTCGACCCCGAGCATCACCACAAGCGCCAGCACCGCGAAGAGGGCGAAGCCCGGGAAGTCCGCGAACGAGTCCAGGTAGTTGCCCACGTCGTCGACGTCGTCACGGAAGCGGGTCACCACCTCGCTTGGTGAGCCGTTGAGGCGCCTTGCGCCCTTCGCGGTCAGCAGCCATCCGAGCAGGTTGCGGCGGATCAGCAGGTGCGCCCCGATGAAGTAGCGGCTCCACGTGATGACGCCGCCCGCGAGCAGGCCGATGCGGCCCGTGTCAAGCAGGCCCATGAGGAGGAGGATCAGGAACGGGTTCACGCCGCCTCCCTCCGGCCCCTCCGCCAGGCTGTCGAAGAGGGCGCGATCGAAGATTCCGAACAGCACGGGAGTGCTGTGCAGCAGCAGCCAGAAAGCCGTGCTGATCAGGAACACGTTGCGCCGGTAGCCGGTCAGCGTGAGCATGGTGCGCAGCGTGGTCGGCTTCTTCATGTTGCACCTCCGTCCTGCAGGAGTTCGTCCAGGCTCGTGTCGGCGCCGGCCGCTGCGAGCAGCCGCGCGTAGCGGCTTGCGGGGTCACGCGCCAGCGCTTCGCGGTCACCGAGCTCGGCGACCCGGCCGTCATCCAGCACGAGTATCTGATCGGCCTTCCTGACGGTCTCGAGGCGGTGGGCGATGATTATCGCCGTCCGGTTGTGCAGCAGGCGGTCAAGCGCCAGCTGCAGGAGTTCCTCGGTGTGCGGATCCAGGCGCGAGGTCGGCTCGTCCAGGATCACCAGCCCGGGATCCTTCAGGAACACTCGCGCAAGCGCGAGCAGCTGGGCCTCTCCGGCTGACAGGTTCGAGCCACCCGCACCGATGCGCGTTTCGAGCCCGTCGGGCAGGCCGCGCAGCCAGCCGCCCAGTCCGATCCGCTGGATGAGGTCTTCCAGTTCACCGTCTGTGGCACGGCCGCTGTCGAAGAAGGTCAGGTTGTCGCGCACGCTCGCCTGAAAGAGCTGCACGTCCTGCGTGACCAGACCTACACCGGAGGCGAGGCCTTCGGCGCTCAGCTCCTGCAGGGGCATGCCGCCCAGCCGGATCTGGCCCCGCACAGGATCGTAGAAGCGGAAGAGCAGGCGCGTGACGGTGGTCTTGCCGCTGCCGGTGCGCCCCAGCAGTCCGAGCACCTCGCCCGGCCGCAGCCTCAGGGAGACGTCGCTCAGCGTGACCCGTTCGGGCAGGTCGCCGCGCGCGGGGTAGCGGAAGGTGACGCCGTCGAGCTCCAGGGCAAGCGGACCCGCAGGCAGGGTGTCCGTGCCGGGCTCGGCAAGCCCGGACGTCTCCTCCATCAGCTGCCTGAC
Organism: uncultured bacterium; assembly: GCA_964495325.1. GTDB lineage: Bacteria > Deinococcota > Deinococci > Deinococcales > Trueperaceae > CAZBVI01. The sequence goes on along the minus strand of CAZBVI010000024.1, from coordinate 16,536 downwards.
GCGCGTCAGGCCCGCGGCGGCCTTCTGCACGTCCTGCATGTGGTTGGTGATGATCTCGATCTGGTTCTGCAGGATGTACAGGTACTGGAAGATCATGAAGCCGGTGCCGACGGTGATGGCTCCGCTCCGGACCATGAGTATCATCACGAAAGTGGTGCCGACGAAGCCCAGCACGTAGACGCCGTAACTCGAGAGCCAGACCGTGAGGCGCTGCATCCAGGCGTTCAGGCTCGTGCGCCAGTAGCGCCGCATGACGGCGTTGAAGCTCCAGAGGGAGTGGTTACCGCCACCGTTGGCACGGATGTCGTCAAGGCCCGCCAGCCGCTCCTCGATGAAGCCGAACAGTTCCGCGGAGCTCTCCCGCTCCTGCATGGTGGCAGGCACGGCCCGCTTGCGGGTAAGCATGATGATCGCGAATTCAAGGCCGGTGAAGGCGAGCAGGCCGGCGCCGAAGACCGGGCTTACCTGCCAGAGCAGGACGAGCACGCCCGCCAGCAGGAGGACCCCGCCGAACACCCGGACCGCGAACTGGCTCATGAAGTTGCCGAGCGCGGTCAGGTCGCCGTCGATCCTCTCGATCAGGTTGCCTGGCGTGGTCGACTTGTGGAACTCGAGGTCGAGTCCGAACACGTGGCGGGCCAGTGCGCTGCGCACCCGGTTGGTCACGCGCCAGCCCAGGTCCGCGCTGCCGTATGTCGCCGCGGCGGCGAGCAGCTGGCGCCCGATGGCGGCCAGCAGGAACGTGAGGGCGATTCCGCGCAGGTACGCGCCGGACTGGCCGCCCATGGCGGAATCTATGAAGTCCCTGAGCAGCTGGGGAACGAACAGCTGGAGGCCGACGCTGCTGAGCAGCAGGGCGAGCGTGACGGTGAGCCGCAGCGGATGAGCCGTGCCGTGGTCAAGGATGTTCTGGCGGGCACGGTTTGTGCCCGGGATGTTGCCGGTCATTTTGGGAGTCCTGTTTCTGTGGTCGGGAGTGCGTGACGGGCTACGCCGGTAACGGCGTAAGGCAGTTCAGCTGGCGGTTGCCAGTGTCAGCGGTCGGTGTTGTGGGTAACCTGATCCATCGTGCTTCTCCTGCCTGTCGCTCCCGGCGACCAGAGAAATTCAGCGGTCGCGAATATATCACGAAACCGCGGCGCGTGTGCAAGGGGCCGTGTCGGCCAGCTTCCTGGGGCCCGGGCAGCAGGTACTATACTTCAGTAATGAAGATCGAGGTTTTCTCGGATATCGCCTGTCCCTACTGCTACATCGGCAAGCGCCACCTGTCCGAGGCGCTGTCCAGGTTCGAACATCGTGACGGCGTCGAGGTGGTCTGGCGCTCGTTTCAACTGCAGCCGGATGCCGACGGTGACGGCGTTGCCACCTCTACGGACATGCTGGTCGAGAAGCGCGGCCTGCCCCGCGACCAGGTCATCGAGATGACGGGCAGGCTTCGGGAGCAGGCCGCTGCCATCGGCCTGGACATGCACCCCGGAAAGGCGATCACGGCGAATACACGTGATGCGCATCGGCTCCTGCAGCTGGCGAAGGAACACGGCCTGGCGGACGACGTGAAGGAACTGCTCTTCCGTGCGCACTTCACCGACTTAAAGGATGTCCAGGACGTTGGCGTCCTCCGGCAGGTCGCCCTTACCGGCGGCCTCCCCGAGACAGAGGTCGATTCGCTGCTCGGCGGGGACGACTTCGACGAGGCGGTCGCAGCCGACCAGAACGACGCGCTTCACTTCGGCGTCCAGGGCGTTCCCTTCTTCATCTTCGACCGCAAGTTCGCCGTCTCGGGCGCTCAGCCGGTCGACGCGTTCGAGCGGGCGCTGGAGCAGACCTGGGCTGATGAAGGGGAACCGGTCACGCAGTGATACGCTCCCTGTGTGACGCTCGAGCTTGACCGGCTGAACCGGACGTACGGCAGCATCCGCGCTGTGGCGGATGTGACGCTGGAACTTCCCGCTGGCCGCACGCTTGCGCTGCTCGGGCCGTCCGGCTCCGGCAAGTCGACGCTGCTGCGGCTGGTTGCTGGCCTGGAGGCGCCGGATTCCGGCCGGATCAGGCTTGCCGGCCGCGAGATCACGTCGGTATCCCCGCAGAAGCGGGGATTCGGCATGGCGTTTCAGGACCACGCGCTCTTTCCGCACCTGAACGTTGAGGACAACATCGCGTTCGGCCTCGTCGAACGCCGCTGGCCGGCGGCAGCCCGCGCGGCGCGTGTCAAGGAACTGCTCGAGCTGACGGGCCTGCCGGGTATCGGCAAGCGCCGCGTTCATGAGTTGTCCGGGGGCCAGCAGCAGCGCGTCGCTCTCGCCCGCGCACTCGCGCTCAACCCCCGCATCCTGCTGCTTGATGAACCACTCTCCAGCCTGGACCGCGAGCTGCGCGAGCATCTCAAGCGCGAGATGGCGGACCTGTTCGCCCGCCTGGAGCTGACCGTGATTCATGTGACCCACGACCAGTCCGAGGCGTTCGCCCTGGCGGACGACCTTGCGATCCTGCGCGACGGCCACCTGGTCCAGCACGGGCCGGCTGCGGCATTGCTCGCCCGCCCGCGGGATCCGTGGACAGCGCGTTTCCTCGGCTACCGCAACGTTTATGACGCCGGCGCTGACGGCAGGCCAGGCCCCGTCCTGCTCGACGACGGCAGGGTCGGACTCGAACCCGGCGAGGGTGCGACAGTCACGCACGTGGCCCGGGAGGGTCTCGAGTTCACGCTCGAGCTGGCGCTTGACGGCTGGGACTCGCCGCTGTTCTGGTCCGGCCACGTCCGCGAACTGCACGCCACCCCGGCTCCAGGCGACACGTTCAGCCTGCGCATTCCCGAGCACGCCTGGATTCCCCTCTCGTGAAGGCGCTGATCCTGGCCGCAGGTGACATGCGCTTGCACTCCCGCCTGCAACACTTCCGCCCCGGTTTGGTCATCTGTGCCGACGGGGGCCTGCGCCATGCAGCGACACTTGGCGTCACTCCAGACCTGCTGGTCGGTGATCTTGACTCGGTTTCTTCGCGCACGCTGGCGGACTGGCCGGACGTACCTGTCGAGAAGCACCCAAGTGCGAAGGGCAGCACGGACCTGGAACTGGCCACGGCCGCGGCCATCGCGCGTGGCGCTTCCACGCTGCTGCTGGTGGGTACTTCCGGCTCGCGCCGGGACCAGGAACTCGCCGCACTGATGCACGCGGTATTCCTCAGGCGCTCGGGCGTGCGCGTGCAACTGGATGACGGTTTCACACGCGCGTGGCCGCTCATTGCCGGCGAGTCGCTGGACCTCGGCCTGGCCGCGAACTCGACCTTCAGTGTCGTGGCGCTGAGCGACGACTGCCGGATAAGCATCGGCGGCGCCGCCTGGGCGCTGGCCCATGACGTCCTGCCCTTCGGCAGTGGCCTGGGCATCTCGAACCTGGCGACTGATGGCCCGGGTCCGACCGTCACACTGCACAGCGGCCTTGCGGTGGTCTTCGCGGTGGGGGCATGAGCTTTGACAGAAGCGCGCTCATCCGGACGGTTCGGGCCTTGGGGCTTCCGGAGAGTGGCTGGTTCGTGCACGGCTCAGGGGTTCTCGTGCTGCACGGACTCCTGCCGGACGCCGGCGACATCGACATCGTTGCCACCGGACCGGCGTGGGATCACGCGACGAGGCTCGGGCCGGTTCACACGGCCACCACCGATCAGGTGATCCGGCTGCGGGGAGGCATCGATCTCTTCGACGGCTGGATGGGCGAGCCGCTGGATGGCCTGCTTGCCCGCACTTCCGTGGTCTCGGGCATTCCGTGTGCCTCCCTGGAGGATGTCCTCGCCTTCAAGGAACGGCTGGGCCGACCGAAGGATGAAGCCCACATCCGGCTCCTCAGGCGCGTCACCTGCAATAATCGTCTACTTATGGACCACCCCCTGACGCAAGCCGTGAAACTGAAGGACCATCTGGGCGAGACCGTGACGCTGCGCGGCTGGGTACACAACCGCCGCAATCTTGGTGGCATCCGGTTCCTTCTGCTGCGCGACGCTACCGGCGTGGCACAGTGCGTCTTCCAGGGCGTCGACCTTCCGCTGCACGAGAGCAGCGTCAGCGTGACCGGCAAGGTCGTCGAGAGCCGCAAGGCTCCGGGCGGTGTCGAGATCCAGGCAACCGATCTGCGCGTGATCAGCCTGGCGACCCAGCCTCCGCCCGTCGAGGTGTCCAAGGAGGAGTGGCATGCCAACCCGGACACGCTGCTTCAGTACCGCGCAGTAAGCGTCCGCGGCGTCAAGGCGCGCGCCGCGCTGAAGGTCCAGGCGGAACTGGTCCGCGGCTTCCGCAGTTTCCTTGACACGAGGGACTTCACGGAGATCTTCACGCCAAAGCTCGTCGGCGCAGGCGCCGAGAGCGGCGCGAACATGTTCGAAGTCGATTACTACGGCCGCAAGGCCTTCCTGTCGCAGTCCCCGCAGCTGTACAAGCAGATCATGGTCGGCGTGTTCGAACGCGTTTACGAGGTCGCTCCCGTGTACCGGGCCGAGCTGTCCCACACGAACAGGCACCTGAGCGAGTACCTCTCGCTTGACGTCGAGTTCGGCTTCATCGAGGACGATGCCGAGGTCATGGATCTCGAGGAGGAACTCCTGCGGGTGATCATGACCGAGACCGCCGAGCGCTGCAGGACGGAGTTCGAGCTGCACGAGGCGACTCCGGCACGCGTGGAGCAGCCGTTCCCGCGCATCCCGCTGCTCGAGGCCAGGGAGCTGGTCGCCCAGAAGTACGGTCACGAGTCGGGCGGCAAGGACCTCGATCCCGAGGCCGAGCGCCTCATCGGCCGCTGGGCCCTCGAGGAACACGGCAGCGACTTCGTCTTCGTCACCAACTACCCTCAGGCGGCCCGGCCGTTCTACGCCTACCCCACCGAAGACGGCCTGACCCGCGGCCTCGACCTGATCTTCCGTGGTGTCGAGATCACCTCCGGCGGCCAGCGGGCGCACGACCACGACACGCTCGTGCGCGAGCTGGAGAAACGCAAGCTCGACCCCGAGGACTTCCGCGGCTACCTCGAGGTGTTCAGGCACGGCATGCCGCCCCACGGCGGCTTCGCGATCGGAGCTGAGCGGCTCACCGCGCTGCTGCTCGGGATCAGCAACGTGCGCTTCGCCAGGGCGTTCCCTCGGGATGAGGGGCGGCTGACTCCCTAGCGCACGGACGTGTTCCGCCACAACTGGTAAGCCCGAGTCGTCGGTTGGGCATCTGAGCTCTTCTGTCCTGTCCGGCACCAGGGCATCACCAAGAAGGCCGCCATGAGCGTTGTCAACTTCAGTGGCGAGCTGAGGTTGTCCTCAGTAGTGAAGGCAGAACTGTACTTCGCTGCCCGAACCAGCCGGGCCGCGGCGCACAACCTCCGCATGGTCGAGGAGTTCTGCCGGCCCTTGCAGTCACTCCCGTTCGACGACGACTGCGCTGAGACCTACGGCCAGCTCCGGGCCGAGCTGCAGCTGCGGGGTCAGACTATCGGCGCGAATGACCTCATGATCGCCGCAACCGCCCTTACCCATAAAGCAACGCTGGTCACCCACAATACCCGCGAGTTCATGCGGGTAGCTGGTCTGCGACTCGAAGACTGGCAGGCAGGCTCCTGAGTGTTCCCGAGGGATGTGGCGCAGCATGATGCCCGGGAGAGCGACCGGGGCACAGCTGCTTCCGACACCTGGAAGGCCACTGTTACGTGTACTGGATTCGGCCCGGTACTCCGTCCTGACGAACATGTCCCGCATGCCTGCGTCGCCGTCTTGAAGGGCCTCTCGCGCATTCTTCGCCAGGCTACATGACACGTGTTTGACAAAACTGTTACGAAACATTGACAATGAAACGGGGAGTTGGTTCGCAGTGCAAGCAGTTCCGTTGAGCGGAGTCCGCCTGACGCTTATTGTAATGTCCGTCGTGCTTATAGCTGCCGGTTGCGATAACGGCAGTTCACCATCAAACAGTACCGGTACCACGAGTACGAACGTGAGCGGCACCGTGGCGACGACGCCATCCGGCTCGGGGTGTGACAGCGGGTCTGCCGCCGATCCGGCCGACCCATGTGTGGTCTCAACCATCGAACAGGTCCAGGCGTTCGAAGAGAACCGGGCCGGTCATTATGCGTTTGGTGCAGACATCGATGCATCGGCGACCGAGGCCTGGAACGACGGCGCAGGCTTCGAGCCCATTGCAGACTTCACCGGGACCCTGGACGGCCGTGGGCACAAGGTGACGGACCTCGTAATCAATCAGCCAGGCACGCGGTGGGTCGGCCTGTTCGGAACCGCGGCCGAGGGCAGCGAGATCCGCAACCTGTCATTCGAGGATGCACGGGTAACTGGTGGGGCCACCGTGGGAATCCTGGCGGGGCGTGGTGCAGGCGACATCGTGCAGGTCCACGCGAGCGGTGTGGTGAACGGCGAAGAGTGGACCGGTGGCCTGGTGGGAAACCTGCAGGAAACCGGTGTGATCAGCCGGTCTTCCACCTCTGGATCCGTGTCGGGCAGCGGGGCACGAATCGGCGGTCTGGTGGGACAGCACGATGGGCACGTCGAGTACTCCTACAGCCTGAGTGCGGTCGCGGGCCGCACGTCTGTCGGCGGGCTCGCGGGCCGGAGCTCAGGCACCACGCAGTCGTCCTACAGCGTTGTCGGTTCGGAAGATGACGGGGAACACATCGTCCAGGGTGCGCACTCCGGCTCAGAGGTCGGTGGGCTCATCGGTACCATTGAGGCAAGCACGATCATCAGTGACTCCTACACAGTCAGCTACCAGACGACCGATCGGCTCGGCTTCGTGGGCCACCGCCTCGTCGGCCACGACTGGGGTACAGGCGATGGCACCAGCTCGTCTTACTGGGGTACCGATTCAACACCCCGTCAGGACATCGCCCGGAGCCTGGAGGCCATGAGGCAAGCCGCTACGTTCGACGGTTGGGACTTCGACACCGTCTGGACCATCGACGAAGATGCGGATTACCCCGACCTGATCAGCAACCCGCGAAACTGACCGGCACAGTCGGCCGCGAAACGGCTCTGGCGCGGCCGTGATAGCATCCGCGACATGCACGTACCGGATGGAACTGCTGTTGAGCTGATCGCTGCGACGGACGCTTTCATCGAGCGCATCCGCACCATGACAGACACCGCATGGGGCTTGCCGCCCGCAAGCGGCAAGTGGAGCCCGGCGCAGGTAGCAGAGCATCTGTTCCTCGCACTGACGGCCTTCTCCAATGAGCTGGAACAGGGTCCGCCGGTCACACCTGCGACGTTCGCCCCGGCACGGCCTGAGTATCGCGACCGGATACTGCCACGGATCCTTAGGGGCGGCTGGTTCCCGGCTGGCGCCGAGTCACCTCCCAGCGCCGTGCCCACCGGTCGGTTCCCTGACATGGCCTCGTCCATCCGGGAGCTCAGGACCGCTCTGGACAGCTTCGTGGCGGCTGTGGCCCAGGCAACCTCAACCGATGCCAGCAGACACGTACGCCATCCGTACTTCGGCGCACTCAGCGTTCCCGAACTGGTAACCGTACTTGCAGAACACACGAATCATCACGCGGCGGCGCTGCCCGAAGTGGCCCCTATGGACACAAACAGGGAGCAGCCTCCACCAATCTGACAGCCGGCGCGGCGGCAGGGAGGCACGCTCCGCTTTGCCTGCAGTGCAACGTTACCCCTTGCGCAATCTTGCACAACATGCAACGCTTAACTGCATGGATGACCCCACTCCACCTGGACTCCGGGAACGGAAACAAACAGAAACCCGCCTGGCCCTTGAGGCAGCTGCCCTGCACCTCGTTCACGCCAATGGCCTGGAGAACGTCACGGTGGAGCAGATTGCGGAACGGGCGAACGTTTCGACGCGCACCTTCTTCAACTACTTCTCCTCCAAGGAGGACGCGCTCCTGTCGTCACCCGGGAAACTGTCGCTGCAGCGAGCGCCAGCCCTTTTCCCCACCGAACCCGGGCCCGGAGGCACCTATCAGGCTCTCAAGGAGTTCTGCATCGACTCGTTCGACGAGTGGAGCACGGATGACGCGCTGCTCGAGAAGCGAATTCTGGTACTGGCGGCCAATCCCGTACTCGCCAAACGGCAAGTGAGCCTCCTGACGCAGCAGATGGACGAGTTCAACGTGCGCGTAGCAGACCTGCTCCGGGCCGAGGATCCGGCAAGGGCGAACGACGATACCGTCACGACTCAGGCCCGCATGCTGCTGTTCCTCTGTGCCTCAGCCATCCATTTCACGATGGATTCCTGGCGCGCCAGTGGAAGTGTGACTGACCCGGCCGACAGCCTGCGCCGGGCCTTCCACCTGCTCGAAGAGACCACCAGACAACACCTCGCCACGGCTGGCGAACACTGCCGAAAGGACAACTGACAATCAATCACCTACTTGAAATGCGCAACGTCACCAAATCATACGGCCGCGGCGAAAGCCGGTTCGACGCCCTCAGGGGAGTATCGTTGAGCCTCAGCGAGGGCGAGACCGTCGCCATCGTCGGCAAGAGCGGCTCGGGCAAGTCAACCCTGATGCATCTGATGGCCCTTTTGGACACCCCGGACGCGGGCAGCGTCCTGGCTCAGGGCAGGAACGCCCAGGAGCTGTCCAACCCTGAGCTGAACCGCCTTCGGAACAGCACGTTCGGGTTCGTGTTCCAGCAGTTCTTCATGATTCCCAGTGCCACCGTGCTGGACAACGTCATCCTTCCCCTCAAGATCGCCGGGATGGGCGCGAGGGAGCGGAAGGAACGCGGCCTTGAAGTCCTCAAGCAGGTCGAGATGGAGGACAAGGCCGGCAACCGGGCAACCGCGCTCTCCGGCGGACAGAAGCAGCGGACAGTGATAGCCAGGGCACTGGCCAACAGGCCCCGGGTGATCTTCGCTGACGAACCGACCGGCAACCTCGATTCGGCAACTGGTGCGGTCGTCGTCGACCTGCTGTTCGACCTGAACAGGGAGCACAACATCACCCTGGTGATCGTGACACACGACGAGGACCTGGCCCAGCGCTGCGACCGACGCATCTATCTCAAGGACGGCCTGATCGTCGACGAAGTCGACTCACGGGCCCAGGTGGCGGCATGAGGTTCGGAGAGATCATCAGAACAGCCATGGGCAACGCCTTCAGGAGCAGACTGCGCACCACACTGACGGTGCTGGCGATCTTCGTGGGCGCCTTTACCCTGACGCTGACAAACGGAGTCGGAACCGGCATCACCAACTACATCGACTCACAGGTGAGCAGCTTCGGGGCGAGTGACGTCATGATGATCACCCAGAGCTCGCTTGCCGAAGGCGGCGCTTTCGGCGATTCCGGGTCTGGTCCGACCGAATACGATCCGGACAGAACCGTCATGTCCGGTCAGATAGGTGGGCCGCAGATTGAAGCGTTGGGGCCAGCCGACCTCGAGATCATCAGAGGTATCGACAGCATCGTCTCCGTTGAACCGATGCAGATGGCCTCACCCGACTACATCCAATGGAACGACGGCACCCGTTTCGAATTCACCATCAATCCGATGCCGGCTGGCAGCAGTCTCAACCTTGTCGCTGGCACGATCTTCGCCGACGATGGGGACGCCGCTGAGCTGCTTCTGCCGGTCTCCTACGTTGAACCGATGGGCTTCAGCAGCTACGAGGCTGCGGTCGGACAGACCGTCACCATCGGCGTGAGCGACTTCATGGGCACACAGCATCAGGTGGACGCGACTGTCTCCGGTGTGCAGGAGGACACCCTGCTGGCTTTCGGCCTGATCACGAGCAGGGGGCTGATCTCCTCCGTCGCCGCAGCACAAACGAGCGGACTGCCGCCGGCCATGGCCGAGCTCTACCCGCTGGTCACGGCACAGTTCGCGGGCAACGCGGATCCGGAGGTCATCAAGAGCGACCTTGCCGCCGCCGGATACACGGGGCAGACGATCGCAGACCAGATGGGCGCGATCAACACTGTCATCAACGCGATCGTCGCAGTGCTCAACAGCTTCGCAGTCATCGCCTTGATCGCCGCGGGCTTCGGCATCATCAACACCCTCTACATGTCCGTCCAGGAACGCACCCGCGAGATCGGCCTCATGAAAGCCATGGGAATGGGGCGCGGCGGCATCTTCGCGCTCTTCTCGACGGAGGCCGCCTTCATCGGCCTGCTTGGCAGTGCCATCGGATCAGCGGCAGCCATCCTGTTGGGCACGATCATCAGCAATGTTGTCGCCGACGGCCCCTTGAGTGAACTCGCCGGCCTCCGCGTGCTGGCTTTCGATCCGATCAGCGTGGCAACGGTCATCCTGACGGTCATGCTGCTGGCGTTTCTCTCCGGAACTCTCCCGGCAGCCAGCGCCGCCAGGCTCGATCCGATCGACGCACTCAGGTACGAGTAACCCGCCCTCGTTTCCGCCCTGAAGCGTACCGGTGACTCACCGCGGCAGCCAGGCGAGGATCGTCGAAGCGGCGACGCCGTCAAGGCGGTAGTTTCGCCCTTCGGGCCTGTCGCTGTCGATGAGCAGCGGTTCAGACGCGTTGACGGGAATCAGGAAGACGCTCGACTCGTACTCGGCAACGTACTCAACGAAGGCCAACGTGCTGCCATCGGGCGAGAACGCTGCTCCCCGATGAGGAAACGGTCCTGTGGTCACTTGCCGCGGCCCGGAGCCAGGCTCACCGAAATCCTTCACCCAGATATCGCCACTTGAGGTGTAGGCGAGCCGGCTCCGGTCAGGCGAGAGCGCCAGGCTGTGGACGTCGGCCACGCCGCTCCAGTCGTCGGCCCCGAAGCCAACCAGGATGCTCGTTTCCACCTGCCCTTCGGGACCGCCGGCCATCAGCTCACTCAGGTCTATCGCCACTATCGCACCGCTGAGATCCCCGACAGCCGGGTCGTCCACAGCGGTCAGGTCCATGGAGAACAGCAGCTTCGTGTCGTCCTGCCAGACGACGTCCGTACCGGTGACGTCACGGAAACCGGTCAGCAATGCCCGGGGCCCCTCAGCTTCCAGGGCCAGGATCTCGAGGTACTTACCGCCTACGGTGCTCAGCACGCCGGCCACATGACTTTCGTCCGGTGAAACGGCAAGGCCGTACATCTCGTGCGCCAACGAGGTATCGGGCCACTCGATCAACCGCGGCTCAACGATATCGAAAGTGTTCAGGTCGTGAACATCGACATGGAAAGGATCAGCCATCGTGAACCGGGCCATGTACATCGTCATGCTCTGTGGATGCGCGCTGGGCAGCGCATAGCGAACCGCATACTCCAGCTGCTGTGTCCACCCGCCCTCACGCGAAAGATCCCGGGTCTGCACCCATCGGCTGCCCGCGGCCACGAGAGTGCCACCCGGCGCACCGTCATCACCCGTGTCCTCACCAGTGCCCGCACTACAGGCGGTGGCGAGCATGACCATCATCAGTGCCGCAGCTAAGCAGTGAAATCTCATCAGTTCCCCCCTGGCCAGCATATGCATGGCAATAAACTCGTGTGGGTCATGCTATCAGCACGGCGATGAGAAGGCTTCTGACTGTCAGTCAGTCGACTCGACAGGCACCGCACCACCACGGCGCATCTTCCCAGGGGGCGAGCCGCTGTCACCGAGGTAGCGGGCTGCGTGTGTCACGGGCAGCCACGCGAGAAGGTCGAAGTCCGTGAGCGGCCGCTCAATCCGGAACGCGTCGGGATGTTCAGCATCCACCTTGGGGTCGTACAGGCTTCCCAGATAACGCCGATACTGCGCCCCAGCAGCCGTTTGAATCATGGTGCTCCCGTACAGTCCGAATGGCTTCGCCAGGAAGCAGTGCTCGACATGTCCCTCTCCGGCCCGCCCGACCCGAAACTCATCGACCCTGTTGGAACTTCGTTCTCCCCATGAGCGTGCCAGGAACGCTCCCGCACCGAACAGCATGCCTACCGCCAGGTACGTTTCACCGAGCGCTTCACGCAGGTGGTGACCCATGGCGCGCGTACCGAAGAAGTCGGGGTTCACGGCGACATGTTCGTTGTGCGCCCAGATAACCATCAGACCGGGGCTCTCCGCAAGTACTTCAAGCACTGTAGCGGCCAGGTACTCGTCGCGCACCGCCAGGCCGTCCTCGCGTTCGGTATTGAGGTAAGTGTCGATGTAGCGGGCCACATTGCGACAGAGTGCCGTGAGCCCCGGTTCGGGCAGCCGCGGCGCTGCCTCAAACAGAGTCCGCACCGCTGGAGCTGCTTCAGGGTCACCAGCCTCGAGCTTACCGGCCATCAAACTCCGAATGACCCCGGCAGCGTCCAGCAGGATCTGTGCGCCCGGCCCATCGGCGGCCGGATCTTGCTCCGGCCCGTAAACACCTCGGTCGAACGCCGCCAGAAGCTCGGAGAGCCCTGACTCGACCTTTTGTACGTCGATGCCCACGAAAGCGATGCGCTCATCGGATGGCAGCTCAGAGTTGTGTTTCCTCAGCCACTCGATCAGCTCAAGCACCTCGAGGTTCTCCCAGCACCAGTAGCCCTGCTGGCCAAGCGCCTCCCTGGCAGAGCCCAGCCCCCACCGGACATAACCGTCGACAAGGCGCCCGGCAGCGAAGCCACACTCGAAAGCTACGGTTCGCAGGCCGCGTTGTTCGGCAAGTGCACGAATCAGACGGTGCTTGAGCTGGAACGCCTCACGCGTCCCGTGTGTCGACTCGCCCAGCCCGATGACCGAACGCGAGACGGCCCGCTCCAGGAACGACTGCAGGCCGTCAAGGGATTCCTCATGCGGGATGCTCTTCAGGCAGTCGGACACTGACTCGATTATAGGACCGCCCTGTCATGAGCTCGCTCCGAGTGGCTGCATTCAATCTATCCACGGGTTGTACTTCATGCTCAAAGCGCGGTCGATCGCCGCCGCGATACCCAACCAGGACAGCAGCGTGTTCACAGGCGCTGGCAGGTTGAAGGAGAACGGGACCGTGAATCCCACCACCCTTCCGATCAGTGCGAACAACTCGGGTAACTGAGTGACGGCAGCCAGCACCAGGATCAGCCAGGAAGCCGTGCTGACGATCCGGCTCGTCCGCGGATACTTCCGTGCCATGTCTGCACGCCACCTCTCGCCGCTCCCGTCGGTCGGTTCCAGTTGCATGGTTTCGCTGCCGCGAACCAGACGAACGTGCTTGAGGGCGAACCAGGCCGTGTCGACCTCTATCGCTGCATCCAGGGGCAGCTTGAACTCAGCCGGCGTGGACTGCTTTTCCATCAGCACTCCGTCCCTGTACAGGCTGATGGCATCCTCAGATTCGAAGTAAGCCACGGCGACAGTCCAGGTGTGACCGGCGTGTTCTATGGAGAACCCGCTGCGCCAGAACACTTCCCAGGGTTTGATGGGCTCGAAAGTCTCCATGCCACTGATCAGGATAAGGTGCCCCCGCGGGCATGACTGTGTGTGGCAGTGTCGTCTGGAGCAGAAGTCATCGGGCAGCAAGAGCATGAGAATCCTATAGGGCCTGTAGGATTTTCATGCTACCGTCCCCCGTGCTCGTCGATCGGCTTCGCCTCCTTGATCCCGACGCTACCGAACCAAGACCGAGCCTGGAAGACGGCTACATCTGGCTGCTCGGCACATCCACCGCGGTCACATGACGGCACGCAGGCCGAGACCTGCGTTAGGTATAGCCCGAGGCTCGGGCAGCCTCCAAGGCTTCCTGAACGCCATCCACGGCCCTGATCGTCCAGCAATCGGGCAGTTTGACTTCTTCTCCTGAATACTCCAAGTCGGTCACCCAACGGGAGTAGCCACCCACGCTTACTGCGCTGTGGGAATCCAAGAGCACAATGTTCGCGCTGTCGCCGAGTCGGCCAGAGCCAACGCTGCGCCAGCAAGACAACAGCTGTCCTGATATGCGAGCCAGCCACTGCCCTCGAAGAGTTCCTGGGGCATGCTCATCACCCCCAGATCACTCCACGGAGCAGCCTCCGCAGTTGCGGGTACTCGTCCGTTGCGACCACGGGCCCTGCGCAACCGCCTATAATCACAGTCCACCCGAGCGCAAGAGAAGCGCATCTTTCTTTCGCCACGCGGCGCAATGTTCATCGTCCCGCGCCGCCCCTGGCCCCTGGTTGGAGTGCCCTTGATCCCCTGGAAACTAGTAGCCGAAACTGACCGACCCGGAGGTGCGAAGCTGGCCCTGTGGCGGCGCGACTTCGAAGGCCGCCTGTCGGAGTTCTCGCTCCGCATACTGGAACCGAACACGCCCACCAATGAGCTGATGAACAGCCGCCAGCACCGATCGGAGAAGGCGCTGGCCGAACTGGCCATCAAGGCGCTGGGCCGCGACGCCAAGAGCGTGCTCGTTGGTGGGCTAGGCATGGGCTTCACGCTCCGCGCCGCCCTCGACGGCCTGCAACCAGGCGCGCGCGTGACGGTGGCCGAGCTCTACCCCGAGGTGGTTACGTGGAACCGCGAGCACATGGGGGACCTGGCCGGAAGACCGCTGGACGACCAGCGGGTGAGCGTCCACGTGGGTGACGTCGCGGAACTGCTCCGCGTCGGCAAGGAGCAGTACGACCTGATCCTGCTGGATACCGACTACGGACCTGAAGGCACCGATCCTCGCGATAGCAAACAGCTCTACTCCGACGCCGGGCTTGCTAACATCAGGGCCAGGCTGACGCCGGGCGGTTTCCTGTCGGTGTGGTCGGCGCTCGAATCGCCCTCGTTCATCAAGCGGCTTGAGCGAACCGGCCTCGACGCAACCGTCGAGCGGCCGCGAGCGCACGGCAAGAGCGGAACGCGTCACACGGTGTGGCTGGCGAAGCGGCGGTAGCCGAATGTGATCACCTCAAGTGGCGTGAGCAAGCGCTTCGGCGACAAGCAGGCAATGAGTAACCTGTCGCTGTCAGCGAACCAGGGTGAGATCGCCGGCCTGCCCGGCGCTAATGGTTCGCTAACTGAACAGTGGCGTGTTCATCTTCCGGGCAACAACCACAGCACGTCCCGTCGGCTCAGATCATCGGTAAGGCGCAAGTAGGGGCGTCCGCTGCGGATGTTCTGAAAGTCGATGCTGCTGCCCGGTTCCGACATGGGAGCTGACAGCTGCACGACTACAGCCCAGAGATCAGTGCCTTGGGCCTGTGTGGCTGAGACAAATGACAACTGACCAGCATCGGACCAGGCCACCGCGTAAGATACCTCTCGCCTCAGCGAAGTCAGCGAATTCAGGCGCATCTCGATGCTGTTCGCGGCGTACAGTGCTGCCTCCTCGTCACTGTAGGTAAGGACGACCAGGCCGTGCTCGATGCCGCCATCGATCGTTGCGGCATATGCTGCAAGCGAGTAGGGCGGCAGCGGCTGCGCCGCCAATTCCTCAAGTTGACTTCGCACTGCATCAGGATGAACCAGGTTGCCCACAAGGCGAAGTGGATCCGCAACGCTCAACAGTAGCGGATTGACCAGGCGCACATTAAGCACGTGATCGTGCGCTGCCAATATCGCCGCGATGGCCCGAACGTCCTCCAGATCGGAGAGTGGTGTGCCGGCCTCCCGAATCAAGTCTCCTGTTCCGACAACTACTTGATAGCTTGGTGAGCTCAGCAGGAAAGTGCTTGATGCCAGCGCGGCTTGCCGCCTGCCCAGGGCACCCCCGAACGGATTGCCGGGGTTGCGCTCAATCAGGTTGGTGGCCGCGTCCGTAGCGCAATGGTTCAGCGGACAAAGCAGGATGCCCGCGTTGCCCATATCTGATGCCCCGTAGTCGCGGGTAGCAAAGCGGGCAGCAATCTGCTCGGGAGTGAATTCGCCCAGCAGTACGAGCGCCTGGGACGGTGGAGCGCCGAACTCGACAGTCCCGGTGATATCGAAGAAATCGATGCCCAGTGTGTGTCCGGGTACTCGCCAGCCAGAGTCAGCCACTCAGTAATCGCGTCAGGGAAGGCCGGCGGCAGCACCGCAAACACTCCAAACATGTTCCCCTGTGCCTGAAAACTCGGCCAGTCTCTCGGAACGGCCATGTCACGCGCAGAGAAGGCAGCAGCAACGTCCGAGTACGTTACTGTGCCGTCCGCATCGCTCAGGAACGTCTGAATGGGAACGACCCTGAGTGCTTCAAGCAGACCAGAAGACTCAGGCTGAGCGTGAACCTGAATCGCGGTGGTCACCAGTACCAGGAACACGAACAGTCTCCGCATGTGTTACCCCCGTTTAGTAGTCTCGCTCCATCTTCTCATATGCGGCTTGGCCAAACACGCCGCGTGATCCTTACCGAGACTCTGTGTGACGGCAACTGCCGTTCCCACGAATCTGAGCCTCGAAGTAATCCTGGATCTCCAAGGGCACCAATCGTCGGGCCACTCGGACGAGCCACGGACCTACGCATCCAGTCTATGGTCCAGCAACACAGCCACCCCATACTCACCATGAACACGCCAGCTTGAAGACGACGACGGCAACAGAGCGTGACGATGTCAGCCAGCAGCTGCAGAGAACAGCTTGTCGGGTCTTCCGCAAGTGTCAGATCCGCTGTGCTTCGTTCATCTGTGTTTGCGTTTCAAGGGTTGGGATTGGTTTGCGTTTCGTTGCATCCGCACGAGGTCTTCTGGCCAGGCCTGCCGGACCATC
>CAZBVI010000023.1:0-37133 GCA_964495325.1 uncultured bacterium | reverse complement strand
AAGCGCGCGAGGCCTCGCGCGGCAGCAAGGAATCCGCCGCGCTCTTCACGGCGCAGAGCGACGTGCTCGGCCAGCTGGCCGCCGCGCATGGCGAGACCGACTTCACGGGCTACGCTGCCACCGACGGCGAGGCCCGCATCGTCGCCCTAATCCGGGACGACGGGCAGGTCGAAGCTCTGAGCGAGGGCGACAGGGGGACCGTGCTGCTGGACCGCACGCCGTTCTACCCGGAGGGAGGCGGTCAGGTCGGCGATCCGGGCAGGATCGACTGGCAGGGCGGAAGCGCCCTGGTCAGCACGACCACAAGGAGCGCCCAGGGCCTGTTCCTGCACGCGGTGCGGATCGTGCGCGGCCGTCTCGCCACCGGCGACGCGGTCACTGCCAGGGTGGACCCGGCACGCAGCGAGACCGAGAAGCACCACACGGCCACGCATCTGCTGCACGCGGCGCTGCGCGAGGTGCTCGGCACGCACGTGGGCCAGGCCGGATCGCTCGTGGCTGCCGACCGCCTCCGCTTCGACTTCTCCCATCCGCGCGCCCTCAGCCGCGAGGACCTTGGCGCGATCGAACTGCTGGTGAACAGGAAGATCCAGCTCGACGCTGCCGTCACCGCAACCACGGTAAGCCTGAGCGAGGCGCGCGACGCGGGCGCGATGATGCTGTTCGGCGAGAAGTACGGCGAGCAGGTCCGCATGGTCAGCATCGGCAATGCCGGGTCCCTGTCGATCGAACTGTGCGGCGGCACCCATGTGGACCGGACCGGCCGGATCGGCTGCTTCATGATCACCGAGGAGTCGGCGGTATCGGCCGGCGTGCGGCGCATCGAGGCCCGGGCCGGCCTGGCTGCAGTCAAGGCCGTGCAGGAACAGCGCCAGCGCCTGCAGAGCGCCGCCTCCGTGCTGGGCACTTCCGAAGGCACGCTTACCGAGCGGCTCGAGCGCGTCCTGTCCGACCTCAAGGCCGCCCAGCGCGAGCAGCGGTCGCTGATGGAGCGCCTGGCCGCCGCGCAGACGGCAGGAGCCGACGACGCAGCCAGCGAGCAGGAGGCGGCGGGCCTGCGCTTCGGCACGGCTGACCTGAAGGGCCTGGACGCCTCGGCACTGCGCAACGCGGCAGACACCATGCTCGACCGCCGGAAGCTCGACGTGAGCATCATGGCCAGCGGGCCCCTGCTGGTCGTCAAGGTCTCGCCTGGCGCGCGCGAGCGGGGCGCGCACGCGGGCAACCTCGTCAAGGAGCTCGCCCAGCTGACCGGCGGGCGCGGCGGGGGCCGCCCCGACATGGCCCAGGCAGGCATCGGCGACCGCGGTCTGCTGGAGAAGGCTTTCGAGGCGGTTCCGGAACTGCTCCGGGCCCAGGTGGCTGGCTCCTGAGATGACGGTCGTGCTGGGCCTGGACGTAGGTGACGCCCGGATCGGGCTGGCCAGGGCCGAGTCGGGCTCTGCGCTCGCCTTCGGTCGCGGCTGGATCGACCGCACGGACCTCGAAGCGGACCTGGCCGAGCTCAGGCGCATCGCCACCGAAGAGAAGGCCGACCTGCTGGTGGTCGGGCTACCGCGCCGCAGCGACGGGGCGGACTCGGAGCAGACGCGCAGGGTCAGGCGCTTCGCCGACCGGCTGAGCGAGGCCGGCCTGGAAGTGGCGCTGGAAGACGAGCGTTTCACCACCCGCATCGCCGGGCGGCAAGTGGCCACCGGGCCGCGCAGCAAGGGCAAACGGCAGGTCAAGGGCCTGCTCGACGAGGCAGCCGCGGTACTGATCCTGGAGACCTGGCTGCAGCGGAACAGCGGGGCAGCATGAGCGAAGCCGTGAACCGGCCGCGCAGGAGCCTGAAGATCGTGCTGGGCGTGGCGATCACGGTCGTAGTGCTGGCGGCTGCGGCAGCCCTGACCATCACCTGGCTGCTCAGTGCGCCGTCCGATACCCCGGCGCCGGTCGAGTTCGAGGTGCTGCCCGGCTGGGGTGCGAAACGCGTGGCGGCCGAGCTCAAGGAGCACGGCCTAGTGCGCAGCGCACAGGCTTTCGGACTGTACCTGCGCTGGCTGGACCTGGACCGGAGCATCGGCGAGGGCCTTTACGACCTGGATCCTGCCATGGACACGCAGACGGTCGCGCAGACGCTCGCCGCCGGGGGCCGTCCCCGGCTCGTCCGCATCGTCGTCCCGGAAGGGTTCCGGGCCAGCGACATCGTCTCGCGCCTGGTGGACGCGGGACTCGGTGAGGCCGGCGACTACGTGGACCTTGACGCGAGTCCCGTCGCCCTGGGTCGCGAGTACCTCCAGGAGGATCCGCCCGTGCCCGCGGACGCGCCCGTCACCTTCCAGCGGCTCGAAGGCTACCTGTTCCCCGCGAGTTACGACATCCCGGTAAACAGCACTCCTGCTCAGGTGATCGACCTGTTCCTCGACCGGTTCGATACGGAGCTTGACGGGGCCACGCTGGCGCGGCTCGAGGAGCTCGACCTCAGCATCCGCGAATGGGTGATCCTGGCCAGCATCGTCCAGTCCGAGGCTGGCTCGGTGGCCGAGATGCCGATCATCGCGGGTGTGTTCCTGAACCGCCTCGAACTCGGCATGCCGCTGCAGTCCGACCCGACG
Source organism: uncultured bacterium (assembly GCA_964495325.1). Lineage (GTDB taxonomy): Bacteria > Deinococcota > Deinococci > Deinococcales > Trueperaceae > CAZBVI01. Next base: position 34,536 of record CAZBVI010000023.1, on the reverse strand, counting down.
GTCGCCTACGGTCTCGGCAAGACGATGCCGGAGCTGAGCGTCCCCGAGGGCGACATGCGCAGCACGCATCCCTGGAACACGTACTTCCACCCCGAGCTTCCCGCCGGCCCGATCAGCAACCCTGGCAGCGACGCCCTCGCTGCCGTCCTGAGTGCGGAACACGAGAACGCTGACGGCGAGGCATGGCTGTACTTCCTGCATGGTACGGACGACGGCGAACCGGTCTTCCGACCGAACGCCACGTACGACGCGCACATGCGCGACATCGAACTGTACCTGCGCTGAACCACTTGATTGAGCCGGCTTCATGGCAATCCCATGACATCCGGTGTGGTATTTTCAACCATGGGAAAGTTCCCTGCCTGGCATGCCGCTGGCAGCGGGCACGTACAAGTCGGCAGCAGCAAGCTGCCGCAAGGAGGATCAGTGTGAGAAAGTCGATCATTTCGCTAGTCGCTGCCGGTCTTATCGCCGGTCTTGCCCCCGCCATGGCCCAGGGCGTGCCCGACGGTGACGTTCCGACCGAGCTCGTGCTCGGCATGGTCCCGAGCCGCGAGGGCGGCCAGCTGGTCGACTCGCTCGACCGCATCGCCGACTACCTGTCGGCCGAGCTGCTCATCCCCGTCAAGACCTTCGTCTCCACCAACTACGTTGGCCTCATCGAGGCGATGGGCACAGGCCGTGTGGACATCGGCATGTTCGGCCCCTCCTCGCTCGTCCAGGCAGTCGATCTTTACGGCGCCGAGATCATCCTCGGAACCGTCCGCTTCGGCGAGACCAGCTACTACGCCCAGTTCAGCGTTCGCAACGACTCCGGCATCACGGAGTTCTCGGACCTGGTCGGCCGCACCATCGCGTTCGTCGACCCCGGCTCCTCCTCCGGCTACCAGTTCCCGTACGTGTTCCTCAAGACCGAGCACGGCATCGACGCGAACACGGACATGAACTCGATCTTCGCCGGCAGCCACGACGCCGCCGTGATCGCCATGTACCTTGGCGACGTCGACGTCTCACTCTCCTTCAACGATGCCCGTGAGGACGTTCAGGGCGACTACCCCGACATCCTCGAGGTCACCAACGTCCTCGGCTACACCAGCCCGATCCCGAACGACGGCGTCGTCGTTCGCAGCGGTCTTGACGCGGACCTGGTCACCCAGATCCAGGACGCGCTCATCGGCCTCGGCGACTCCGAAGAGGGCGTCGCGATGCTCAACGACCTGTTCAACGCCAGCGGCCTCGACTACGTCGACCCTGAGGTGTTCAACATCGTCCGCGAAGTCGCCTCGGAGTTCAGCCGCGACTGAGGCCTGAAGGGCACCTGCCCGACGAGCCTTGAGGGGGTGGCGGACCAAGCGGTCCGCCACCCCCGTTTTCCGGGTTAGAATCCCTCCTTAGATGATCAAGTTCCAAGACGTCGAGGTCACGTACAAGACGGGCCTCAAGGCCCTGAAGGGCGTGTCGCTTGAGATCCCCCGCGGCCAGTTCGTCGTTATCGTCGGCCTCTCCGGCGCCGGCAAGTCCACGCTGATCCGTACCGTCAACAACCTCGTGCCCCCGTCGGCCGGCGAGGTGATCGTGGGCGACCGCTCGGTGACGCGCGCACGCGCGGCCGAACTCCGCCGGATCCGCTCGGACATCGGCATGATCTTCCAGACCTTCAACCTTGTCAAGCGCAGCACCGTGCTGCGCAATGTGCTGGCCGGTCGGCTGAGTGACGCCAACCCGCTCGCCAGCCTGGCCGGAGTCTTCTCCCGCTCCGACATCGCCCTGGCGCACGACTGCCTGGCGCGCGTCGGCATCCCCGAGAAGGCCTACGTGCGTGCGGACGCCCTCTCGGGCGGACAGCAGCAGCGCGTCGGCATCGCCCGCGCCCTGGCGCAGCGGCCCGAGGTCATGCTGGCCGACGAGCCCGTCGCCAGCCTGGACCCGCCCACGTCGCACTCCGTGATGCAGGACCTGAAGCGCGTCAGCCGCGAGGACGGCATCACCACCCTCGTCAACCTGCACTTCATCGACATGGCGAGGGAGTACGCCGACCGCATCGTCGGCATGCGTGACGGCCTCATCGTGTTCGATGGCACGCCCGAGGAAGCAAGCGACGAGGCGTTCGAGAACATCTACGGCCGCTCGATCGATATTGAGAAGGACCTTCGTGGGGCTGCCTAAGGCCCCCGTCCTCAAGGCGGTCCAGTCCTGGGCAACTGTCGCGGTCGTGCTGGCGCTCCTCTGGGTGTCGGCGGTGCAGACCGACTTCAACTTCGAAGCGCTGACCACCGGCACCGCCGACTTCTTCCGCTTCTTCACGAGGCTGGCACCCGACTGGCGGGCGCTGCCCGAGCAGTGGCAGCCACTGATCGAGACGATCAGCATCGCCTGGCTCGGCACCGTCTTCGGATCCATCCTGGCGTTCCCGCTCATCTTCCTCGCCAGCTTCAACACGACTTTCAACACTCCGGTGCTCTGGGTCACCAGGAGCCTGCTCACCCTCCTGCGCAGCATCCCTGACCTGCTCTTCGCCGCCATCCTTGCGCCCGTGCTTGTCATCGGACCACTGCCCGGCGTCGCCGCGCTGACCCTCTTCACGCTGGCGATCATCGCCAAGTTCGGGAGCGAGACGGTCGAGGCCATCGATCCCGGGCCGCTCGAGGCCCTGCGGGCCGCCGGGGCCACCAGGACGCAGGTGATCGTGTACGCGGTCATCCCGCAGGTGGCGGCCACCATGACGAGCTACGTGCTCTACGTCTTCGAGATCAACGTGCGGTCCTCGACCGTACTCGGCCTGGTCGGCGGCGGCGGCATCGGCATGCTGCTCAACACTTACCTGGCGTTCTTCGACTACGGCGCGATCGGCGTGCTCATCATCGTCACCTTCGCCGTGGTGATCCTGATCGACCAGGTGTCCAACTTCGTGCGGACGAGGCTCCTCTGATGGCGCAGCCGGCTCCCGTTTCAACCGTTCCGCCCAGGCCGCCGCGCGTCCGCAGGATGCTCGTGCTGCAGTACCTGCTCGTCATCGGCCTGATCGCGATCACGATCATCGCCTGGTTCAGCATGGACCTGCCCACCTTCCAGCGGGTGGTCCGCGGCTTCCAGACGAGCCTGATGCGCGTCATCAACGGTCTGCTCAACCCCGACTGGGAGATCCTCCCGCTCGCCTGGCGCAGCATGCTCGAGACGCTCTTCATGGCCATCCTGGGCACCTTCCTCGGAGCGGTGCTCGCGTTTCCGCTTTCCTTCTTCGGAGCCCGCAACCTGCTGGGAAGCAACGCGGCGTCCCTGCCCGGCAAGACGGTGCTGGTGGGTATCCGCACGTTCCCGGAGATACTGCTCGCGCTCATCTTCGTGGCCGCGGCCGGGCCCGGTCCGACTGCGGGAATCATGGCGATGGGAATCCACAGCATCGGCTTCCTGGGCAAGGTGTTCGCCGACGTGATCGAGGGCATCGACCCAGGCCCCAGCGAGGCCATCCGCGCCTCCGGCGGGAACCAGGTCCAGGTGTTCCTCTTCGCGGTCGTGCCTCAGGTGATACCCGAGGTCATGTCGCTCGTGCTGTACCGCTTCGAGATCAACCTCCGCAACGCAGCCGTGCTTGGCATGGTCGGCGCGGGCGGCATCGGCCTGCCGCTGATCCAGCGCATCCAGTACCGCCTGTGGGACGAGGTCGCCACGCTGCTGTTCATGATGGTCGCCTTCGTCATCGTGGTCGACGCCATCAGCTCGTTCCTGCGGCGCCGCCTGGTCTAGGGGCCGTCCCCGGGTTTCTTTTCCTTTGCCGGCGGGCGCCCGAATCCGGGCGCCCGCCCTGCTAGACTCCTTGAATGAGCATCAAGCCAGACTGGTGGATCCGCGAGCAGGCCGTCAACCACGAGATGATCTCTCCGTTCACGGACGGACTCGTCCGGGAAGGCGTGATTTCGTACGGCCTCTCCAGCTTCGGCTACGATCTGCGGGCCGCCCCCGAGTGGCGCATCTTCGTGAACGCGTTCAACACGGTCGTCGACCCGAAGAACTTCGACACGAGGTCGCTGGTCGAGGTCAATGAAGAAACCTGCATCATCCCGCCCAACTCCTTCGCGCTCACGCGCTCGGTCGAGTACCTGAAGATCCCGGACGACACGATGGTGATCGCCCTGGGAAAGTCGTCCTATGCCCGCTGCTTCAGTGCCGACACCCGAGTTGCGTTGATAGACGGAACTGCACCGACGCTCGAGGAGATGGCCGTCCGTCACGCCCAAGGTGAACACTTCTGGGGGTATTCGATCGGCGAGAACGGCAAGCTGATCGCCGCTCTCCTGGACGCACCACGGTTCATCGGCAGGGACTCCCTGCTGGAGATAACACTTGATGACGGCTCGATCATCCACGCGACACCTGACCATGATTTCATGCGCCGCGACGGCAGCTGGACCGCCGCGGGGGACCTGCAGCCCACGGATTCACTCATGCCGCTTTACCGCGATGTCTTCCGTGGCTATGAGATGACCTACCAGCCGCTTACCGGCTACTATCAGCCTACACACCGCATGGCTGATGACCGGAACCGCTTTCCCGAAGTCATCGCACAGCACCGCGGGATTGTCCGCAATCACAAGGTGGCTGGCATCCGTGAATTGAAGGGGGATCACGACGTGTACTGCCTCACGGTTCCGGAAGCCGGCAACTTCGCACTCGACGCCGGTGTCTTCGTTTCGAACTGCGGCATCGTCGCGAACGTGACGCCGCTGGAGCCGGGATGGGAGGGCCACGTGACTCTGGAGCTGTCGAACACGACCCCGCTGCCGGCAAAGGTGTACGCGAACGAGGGCATCGTCCAGCTGCTGTTCTTCCAGGGGGACCGTCCCGAGACCACCTACGGGGACCGCAAGGGCAAGTACCAGGGTCAGACCGGCGTGACGCTGCCCAAGGTCTGAATCACGGCTCCATCTCGACCAGCGGGATCCTGACAGTGAACTCGGTCAGCCCCGGCCGGCTGGTCAGGCTGATGCTGCCACCATGCTGCTCGGCGATCTGGCGTGCGATGGCGAGCCCGAGTCCGGCACCGCCGCCTGCTCCCTTGAAGAACTTATCGAAGATCCGCTCGCGTGCCTCCGGCGGGATGCCCGGGCCGCTGTCGCGCACGACCATCAGCGCCTGAGCGCCGTCCTGGCTCAGTTCCAGTTCGACTTCCGCCTCCCCGGCCGAGCGCACGGCGTTGGCAACGAGGTTGCGGATCAGCTGCCGCAGCCGGCCGGGATCGCCGAGCAGGTAGAGGCCCTCTGCCCCGCACGCCCGCACTCCGGGGAACTCCCTGGCGATGTTCTCCAGCACTTCCCCGCGTGCGTCGACCAGGTGGGGAACCAGTTCCCTGACGTGCTCGCCGCGGGTCAGCTGGAGCAGGTCCTCCACCAGCCGGGACATGTTGCTGGCGATGCGCCGCGCGTCGGACAGCTCGTCGGCCACCTGCGGATCGGCACGGCGGACGGCACGGTCGAGGAAGCCCTGCAGGCTGGTCAGTGGCGTGCGCAGCTCGTGGCTGGTCTCGAGCAGGAACTGCCGCTGCACGCTGAGCGCCGCGCCGAGTCGGCCAACCAGCTGGTTGACGACGCGACTGAGCAGCCCAAGCTCATCGTCAGGACCCCGGTAGCTGATCGTCTCCAGCCGGTCCGGTCCGATCCGCGCGGCCTGCCGGGCCAGGTTGCGAAGCGGGGCGAGCGCGCTGCGGGCGATGGCATAGCCGACGAAGGCGCCGACCAGTACGACCACGACGCCGATCCCGGTCAGTATGCGCGCCACCTGGCTCAGGGCACTCGCGATGTACTCCGTGCCGGAGCTGACCACGGCGATACCCACGCCGAAGGGAGCGAGCGCGGCCAGGACTGTGTCGCCGTCCAGGACTCCCTGCCAGTCCCGGCTGCCGCCGGAGGCGGACTGCACGATGGAGGCCGGCAGCGCGGCGATCTGGGGTGATGACGAGGCGAGCAGGCGACCTGAGAGGTCGTACAGGCTCACCACCACGCCGCCGGTGGGGCCGCTCAGCTGTTCGTTTGCGCTTCCGGGCTGACCGCCGCCGTAGAGCGCGGCCACGCGCGAGGCGTCCTCGCGCAGGCTGACGCGCAGGTCGGTCAGCAGGCTCGCACGGACCGCGAAATAGCTGGTGGTGACGGTGGCGAGGCCCAGCAGTGCGATCGCGCTGCCGACAAGCAGCACCAGGCGCCACCGGAGCGGCAGCCCGCGGCGCTTCAACTCAACCCTTGACGGCGTAGCCGATGCCGCGCACGGTACGGATCACGCCGAAGCCGCCCGCCTCGCGCAGCTTGCTGCGGATGTTGGCGATGTGCACGTCGACCACGTTCGACGACGGGGGCAGTTCCTCGCCCCAGACGTTGGACTCGATCTCCTGGCGCCCGTACACCCGGCCGGGCTGCACGCAGAGGAACGCGAGCAGGTCGAACTCACGGGGTGACAGCTTCACCTCTTCCTCGAGCCAGTAGATCTGGCGCCTCACCGGATCCAGCGTGAGGTTGCCCACCTTGCGCGCGGCCTGGCCGTTGCGCTTGCGCAGCTGCACGCGCACGCGGGCCACCAGTTCCTCGGAGTGAAACGGCTTGGCCAGGTAGTCGTCCGCGCCGGAGTTGAGCATCTCCACCTTGGTGGTCAGGTCGTCCGCGGCGGTCAGGATCACGATGGGCGTGTCCCCCGTCTGGCGGATGCGCCGCGCGATCTCGGCGCCGCTCAGGTCGGGCAGGCCAAGGTCAAGGATGACCAGGTCGGGGTTGCCTTCCCTGACTGCTGCGAGTCCGCGCATGCCGGTCGCATGGGTCTCCACCTCAAAGCCGGCCTCCTCGAGCTCGAGGCTGAGCAGGCGACAGATGTCGGCATCATCCTCAACGACCACTATCCGCTGGCGTTTCTCCAGCGGGCCGTTACCGGAACCGGTCACGGGAGCCTCACGGGGTGGGCACCACCAGGGAGAGGTTCCTGTTGCTGGCCAGCCAGTCGGAAAGTGAGACCTCGCCGTTCGGGCCGTCGACCAGCAGGAACAGGTCGAGCCCGTCCCAGCCCACGCGCACCCGCAGCGACTGCGGTGCGAAGTTGCTGGCGGCCTGTGCTGCCGGAGCGGCCGGCGCCGGCGCCTCGGCACTGCGCTCGGCCGAGCTGGTCGCGTCCATGGTGACCGAGTCCTGCGCTGGGTAGATGACCAGCTGCAAGAACTCCCCGGGCGGCAGCGAGCGGTCGAACACGAGCCGACCGCCCTCCACGACGCCGGTGGCGTAGATGGTGCGCAAGTCCTCCGCCACCACCATCACGGTGCTGCCGGCGGGCAGGGCCGGTATCGCACCGAGTCCCTGGCCGAGCATGAAGTAAATCCCAAGACTCACGGGCCCACCGACTCGCAGGCTGGTTCTGGCATGTATGCCACTGACATGGAATTATCGTAGCAGGCGATTCATGCACGCAACAATCGGTTTGCCTTAAACAGTCTTCATGCGCGTCGCCTCAGCCGTGCACCGGAGTGAACGAACCGACACCATCCGCAACCTCGTTCTGGTATTGAGTTAGTATGCAATCCTGTGCCGTGCACGGTTCCAGTAACTATTCAGGTGCCCCTGTGACCAGGGCGCTGCGGGCGTCTCTCCGCGTGCTCCTTGTCGTACTGGCAGCACTCCCGTTCCTTGCAGTGGCCCAGGGTTTCGATGCCGAGCGCTTCCTGCAGCAGTGCTTGCGGCTGGAAGAAGGCGGCGACTACGTCTCGGCCCGCGAATCCTGCCTGGGCGCGTTGCAGGTCGATCCCAACGACCCCGCCACCCTGCTTGCGCTGGCACGCATCGAGTTCCGGCTGGGCGAGACCGCTTCGGCAGAGAACCGCCTCCTGCTCCTGCGCGCCCGCGCCGACAGCGCCGAACCTTCGATCCTGCTGGCCGAGATCACCCTCGAGCGCGGCCAGCTCGACATGGCGGAGGCCAACCTCGCCTCGGCCAGCCTTCAGCTCCAGTCGCATCCCGATCCCGCACTGCAGGCGCGGCACTCCTACCTCACCGGGCGGCTTGCCGAGCAACGGGGCCAGCTTCGCGATGCCCTGGCCGCGTACCGGCAGGCCAGTGCGTCGACGCCGACGCAAAGCCTGTACTACGAGGCCGCAGCCGGGGTGCTGCTCAAGATGGGCACGCCCGACGCCGCCGCCGAGGAGCTGCTGGGCTACCGCAGCACGACCGGTGACCGCGGTGGTGCCAATCTGCATTCGCTGCTGGGCCGAGCCCATTGGGCGGCGGGGCGCCTCGAGGCCGCCGCGCCCGAGCTGGAGATGGCCTTCACGCTGCGGGCAGGCAGGGACGCCGAGGCACAGGCCGAGGACCTGCGCAGCCTGGCCGCGATCTACTACGGACGTGGCGACGCTGCCAGCGGCGGGCTCGCGCTGCGCGACGCGGTCCAGCAGGGCAACCTGCTCAGGCTGCTGGCCGGTAACTCGCTTCTGTGGCTCCTCCTCCTGATACTGCTGGCCGCCGGGCACCTGCTTGCCGAAAGCAGGGCGAGCCCGACCCGCTCGCTGGAGTCGACCGAGGGCCCCAGGCCGTGGAGCGTCGCCCAGGTTTACGGCGTGGGACTGACCGGGCTGCTGCTTGGTCTGGTCGCGGTGATCGCGTACAGCATCCTGGTGCTGGAAAACTATGCCGCGGTCTTCACGCCCCTGCAGTCTGCCGATGTGCACGCGGTGTTCATCATCGTCTTCACCCTCATCTCCGTCCTCGGTGCCTTGCTGATCACCTCACGCAACGGCTGGGACGCACCGGCGAAGCTGCTTGGTGGCAGCCGGCACCTGGTGACCGGTTTCGGCCTTGGCGTGCTCCTGCTGATCGGTATCATCGTGTGGATGCAGTTCGTTCCCGCCGGGATCCTCAAGGCGCCCTGGAGCTTCAGCTTCACCCGGCTCACCCCACTCGTGATGGTGGCCCTCGTGGTGTTGCCCTTCGCCGAGCTCTACTTCCGCGCGTTCGTGGTTCCGCCTTTCGAGCAGCGTTACGGCAGCGGCATGGCACTCTTCCTGAGCGCTGCCCTGTTCGCCCTGGTGCTCGGAACCCCCGTGCTGCTCCTGCTGATCATCGGCGCCGTCCTCGGTCTGGCCTTCCGGTCGACCGGCAGCGGCCTGCTCACCCTGACTGCGCAGCTGACCGTAGCAGCCGGACTGCTCGTCCTGAACGCAGCGATTCCCTGGGTCGGCGCCCTCTTCGGTTGATTTGCCCGTAATCCCAGTCTTCAAGCCGCTCGGACCTACCTCCCACGACGTCGTTGCGTCCGCCAGGCGCCAGCTGCGGACGCGCAAGGTCGGCCACGCGGGTACGCTTGATCCGCTGGCGTCCGGCGTGCTCGTCCTGCTCACGGAGGAACACACCCGCCTGTCGAAGTTCCTGACCGGCAGCGAGAAGTCGTATCTGGCCTGGGTGAGCTTCGGTGCAACGACGGAGACGCTTGACCTGGAGGGCCCGCTCGTGCCCGCAGCACCCGTCGACCCCGACCCGGCGAGCCTGGCCGACCGGCTCGAAGCGGCTCTGCCCGCGTTCCTGAGCCTGAGCGAGCAGGCACCACCCGGTTACTCGGCGGTCAAGCGTGACGGCGTGAAGAGTTACGAGGCTGCACGGCGCGGTGAAGTGCCCGACCTGCCGCCGCGCCCTGCCGGCTACAGCCGCATCGTCCTCCTGGGAACAGCGGAGCGCGCCGCGGACCTGCCCGCCTCGTTCAGTCCTGATCATTCAGGCGCATGGCGGCCCGACCCGCACGTGCTGGCGTTCGAACGGCCACCGGACCTGGCCGAACTGCCGAGCGCGCTGTTCTTCCTTACCGTCCAGGCCGGCACGTACGTGCGGGCTTTCGCCCGTGACCTCGGTGCAGCCCTGGGCACCGGCGCTCACCTCAGCGGCCTGGTGCGCACGCAGGCCGGCCGTATCGGACTGGCGCAGACAGTCGAAGCGGACGCCCTCGAGGGCGCGCTCGGCACGGATCCGGTGGCCGCCCTGGGGTTGCAGGTGATCCGGCTGGAGGGTCCGCTGGCCGAGCGGGTGAGGCAGGGCCAGCGGCTGCATCCTGACTTCGAGGGCATGGCAGTCCTGACGGATCCCGACGGGCAGATCGCGGCAGTCGCAGAGGCGGTCGGGGGCCGCATGAAGCTGCACTCGGTCTGGCCCCGGTAATCCCGGAACTGGCGTAGTATCGTGTTATGAGAATCGGAGTACCAAAGGAAGTAAAGGCGCATGAGTACCGGGTCGCCGCCACCCCCATGTCGGTTCGCGGAATGCTGGCTGTCGGCCATGAGGTGTTCGTCGAGACACAGGCGGGAGCCGGCAGCGGCTTCCCGGACGAGGCCTACACCGCGGCTGGTGCCACCGTCGTGCAATCAGCTGCGGAGGCCTGGGCTCAGCAGATGGTGCTGAAGGTCAAGGAACCCGTGCGCGAGGAGTACGGGTTCCTGCGTGAGGACCTGGTCCTGTTCACGTACCTTCACCTGGCTGCCGACGAGGCGCTGACGCGTGCGCTGCTTGATGCCGGCACTACCGCCATCGCTTACGAGACCGTACAGCCGGACACGGGCGGGCTCCCCCTGCTGATGCCGATGAGCGAGGTTGCCGGCCGCATGGCGGTGCAGGTGGGTGCGCATCACCTGAGCCGCTTCCTGGGCGGTCGGGGCCTGCTGCTGGGCGGAGTCCCGGGCGTGCCGCAGGGCGAGGTCATCATCCTGGGCGGGGGTACCGTTGGAACCAACGCGGCAAAGATCGCGCTGGGCCTGGGAGCGCGGGTCACCATCCTGGACGTTAACCACGTGCGCCTGCAGTACATCGATGACGTGTTCGGCGGGCGCGTCCAGACGCTGATGAGCAACCTTGGCAATATCGAGGAGGCCACCCGTCGGGCTGACCTGCTCGTCGGTTCCGTGCTGATCCCCGGGGCGCGCGCGCCACGGCTGGTCACCCGCGAGATGGTGTCGGGCATGCGGCCCGGCAGTGTCATCGTCGACGTGGCGGTCGATCAGGGCGGCTGCATCGAGACCATCCGCCCGACCACCCATGACGATCCGACCTACGTGATCGACGGCGTGGTGCACTACGGCGTCTCCAACATGCCCGGCGCGATGCCGAACACGGCCACGATCGCCCTGTCGAACCAGACCCTGCCCTACACCCTGAAGCTGGCGGACGACACGCGCGGCGCCCTGCTCCAGGACCGCGCGCTGCAGCGCGGCCTGAACACGTTCGCCGGAAAGATCACTTACGCCGGTGTCGGGCTGGCGTTCAACCTGCCTGTCACCACGGCAGAGTCCGCCCTGACTGCCTAACGCAGCCTGGCCAGCGCCTTGCGGATCAGGCCCTCGGGCGGTTCCGCAGGGTTCGCGGCCGTGAGCTCGGCCACAACGGGCCGAACCTGCGATTCCCGGAAGCCAAGGGCGAGGAGCGCTTCGATGGCGTCCTCGCCGGCGCCGGGCTTCAGCCGTGCGGTGCGCTGGCCGGAGGTGTCCACCAGCAGGTGTTCGGGCACGCGGCTCTTGAGCTCAAGGATCAGGCGCTCGGCGGTGCGCTTGCCGACGCCCGGCGCGCTGGTCAGCAGGCCGGCGTCGCCGTCGGCGAGGGCGCCCGCCAGCAGGTTGCCGGGCAGCGCCGAGAGGATCGCGAGCGCGAGCCGCGGTCCGACGCCGGACACCGTGATCAGGAGCGAGAAGAGTTCGTGCTGGTCCGCGCTTCCGAAGCCGTAGAGCGCGAGCAGGTCCTCGCGGACCACCAGGTGCGTGTGCAGCCGCACTGTCTCGCCGGCTGCCAGCGCGCCCAGCACGCCTGAAGGTGCGGACACCTCGAGCCCGACCGGTCCGGTCCGCAGCACCACGCTGCTCTGGCGCACCTCGACGACCTCGCCCTCGACGAACGCGATCACGCCCTGCCCTCCTCGAAGAGGGGGGCGAACACCGCATCGAAACCGATCTCCGACAGGCTGGCGCAGCCGGTCAGGCGCATCGCGTACTGAAGCTCGGCCGCCAGGGTGTTGACTGGCCGCTCGCCCGTGTGGATGACCAGGTCGGCTCCGACCGCGAGCAGGCGGAAGACGTCGATGCCGTCGCGCACCGTGCCGGCGGCGAACACGCCCATCGTGCCGGCGACGGCGTCGAGGATCTCGGGCAGGACCTCGATCACGGCCGGACCGCCGATGTGCCGGCCGGGCAGGCTGTCGACCACCACGGCCTCGAGCCCTGCCTCGAGCGCGACATCGGCGTCGTCGGCGCCCCCGACCCCGTAGAGCCAGAAGGGCACACCGGCCGCCGCGCGCAGCTCGGAAAGCTCCTCGCGGCTGCGCGGGCGCCACGGCTGGTTCCCGTAGGGTGGAGACAGCGCAAGCACGCTCTGATCGAGCGCCACCGCTGCGACCCCCGCGCCGGCGAGTGAGCGTACGTGCCTGATCAGCACGCCCATGCTGTCGATGCGCAGCAGCGCGACGCACTGCGGCGCGTCATACAGGTGCGGGTATTCCAGCAGCAGGTCCGACGGCACCATCAGCGGCGCCACGACCGGCTTCCCGGGCGGGTCGGCTGCCACCCCCAGAATCGGGGCTTCGAGCGTGAGTCCCGCCACCTCGGCCTGTGTGTCAGTGTTCTCTATGCCGCGCAGCAGGCGGGGCACAAGGCGCCTCGCATCCAGGGCGGCTTCGTCCCTGTCCGTCATCAGACCGACTATACGCCGGTACGACATGAATCCGGCTCTCGCCCGTTAGAATCAGCTCCGTGATCAGCGTGAATGGCCTGACAAAGAGATTCGGCAAGGTGACCGCCGCGGACGACATCTCGTTCGAGGTGGCTGCCGGCGAGGTTTTCGGCCTGCTTGGGCCGAACGGCGCCGGCAAGACAACGACACTTCGCATCCTCGCGACGCTCATCGAGCCGACCGCGGGGACCGCCAGTGTTGCGGGGCTGGACATCCGGCGGGAGTCCGCCGCGGTGCGGCGCAGCATCGGGGTAGTCAACGGCGGCATGGGACTGTATGACCGGCTCACGGGGCGCGAGATCCTGCACTACTTCGGCCGCCTGTATGACCTGAGCCGCGAGCGAATCGACGCCCGGATCGTCGAACTGGACAAGCTCCTGGACCTGGGCGAGACCCTGTCGCGAAAGGCGGGCGGTTTCTCGACGGGCATGAAGCAGAAGATCGTGATCGCGCGCGCCGTGCTGCACGACCCGCCGGTGATCTTCTTCGACGAGGCCACCAGCGGCCTGGACGTCGTGGCCCGGCGCGCCGTCATCGACTTCGTGCGCAACTACCCGAGCGAGGAGAGGGCCGTGATCTATTCGACGCACGTGATGAGCGAGGTCGAGGAGCTGTGCGACCGCATCGCGATCATCGACGATGGAGCGCTGATCGCCGAAGGCACCGCCGCGAGCCTCGCTGAGCGCACCGGGGCGGACAACCTGGAGGGGGCGTTCTTCCGCCTCGTCCGAAGCGGAGCGGCTGCCTGATGCGCTTGCCTACAGTCTGGCACCTCACGAAGAAGGAGATCCTCTCCACGTTCCGCGACCGCAGGGCACTCATCTCCAACGTCGTGATCCCGCTTCTGCTGATGCCCGTGGTGATGCTCGGCCTGCCCCGCGTGCTGGGCGGCATCTTCGAGAGCGAGGCGGTCAGCCTCACCCCCGTCGCCGTCGAGGGCGCCGAGTTCCTGCCCGAGGCGATGACCGGCCTGCTTGAACTGAGCCTGATCGAACTCCGGCCGGTGGACAACGTCGAGTCCGCCGTGCGTGACGGTGACGTGAGCACGGGACTGGTCGTGCCGGAGGGCTTCGACGCGCAGCTCGAGTCCGGGGAGGCCCCCAGCCTGACGATCCACACCCTGGCCGGCAACATGCAGAGCGAGCTCGCCACCGGCAAGCTGAACGCTGCCATCGGCATGTACCGGCAGCAGCTGGTCACGGGCGCGATCACCGCCGCCGGCCTTGACGCGAGCGTGCTTGAACCCCTCCGTATCGTGACGATGGACGCGTCCACCGAACAGCAGAGGTCCAGCGGCATGTTCGGCTGGATGATTCCCTTCTTCATCGCCATGTGGGCGCTGATGGGCGGCCAGATGACCGCGATCGACGCCACCGCGGGCGAGAAGGAACGCGGCACGATGGAGTCACTCCTGGTCAGCCCGGTCAGCCGCTTCGAGGTGGTGATCGGCAAGTGGCTGGCCACGATGCTGTTCGGCCTGATGGCGTCGATCGCCGCGATCAGCGGCTACCTGATCGGCGGCGCCATCATGGACCGGGTCTCGGCAACGGCTGAGGAGTCCGCGGCGGACTCGTTCAGCATGGTCATGGGCGGCAGCCTGACCATCAGTCCCCAGGTGCTCATCGAGCTGTTCCTGTCCGCGGTGCTGCTGACCGCCTTCATCTCCGCGCTGCTCATCGCGATTTCGATGTTCGCCCGGTCGTTCAAGGAGGCCCAGAGCTACATCGGTCCGCTGTCCATCGTGCTGGTGATTCCTGCGGTCGCGATGCAGTTCCGTGACTTCTTCGACCTTGGTGTCGTCCAGTACCTGATCCCGATCCTGAACGCGATAATCGTCATGTACGACACCGTGAGGGGCGACAGCAACCTGGCGGGACTAGCGGTCACGTGGATATCGCTCGCGGTCTTCACCGTGGTGCTGCTGCTGTTCGCCTACAGGAACTTCAAGCGTGAGGACGTCATCTTCCGGACCTAGAGCCGTCCGAAGACGAGCGCCAGGTCGTGCAGGACGGGCGCCGCCCAGCCCGCGAGCTGCCTGGACGAGAACCTGTAACTCCAGTTGCCCCCGGCCCTGCCGGGGGTGTTCATTCTTGCGTCCGATCCCTGGCCCAGCACGTCCTGCAGCGGCACGATCGCAAGGTCGGCAACGGACCCGTACGCGGCCCGTACCAGCGCCCACGCGGCCTCTGCATCGCCCACGCCGAGGTAGCGGCGGACCAGGTCCCGCTCCGCGTCAGTCGTCGAGCGGTACCAGCCGGGCGTGGTGTCGTTGTCGTGCGTCCCCGTGTAAACCACGCAGCCGGGCACGTGGTTGTGCGGCAGGTACGGGTCGCGTGGGTCGCCTGAGAAGGCGAACTGCAGTATCCGCATGCCGGGCAGGCCAAACGCGTCGCGCAGCGCCTCGACCTCGGGCGTGATGATGCCGAGGTCCTCGGCTATGACAGGGAGCCGGTCGCCGAGCGCATCCTGCAGAGCGGTGAAAAGCGCCTGCCCCGGACCGGGCAGCCACTCGCCGTGCACCGCGGTCTCCTCCGTGGCCGGGATGCTCCAGTACGATTCGAAGCCGCGGAAGTGGTCGATCCGGACGAGGTCGAACACGCCGAGGCTCGCGCGCATCCGGCTGATCCACCAGGCATACCCCTCCTCCGCGTGGCGGTCCCACAGGTAGAGCGGGTTGCCCCAGCGCTGGCCGGTCGCGCTGAAGTAGTCGGGAGGCACGCCGGCAACGCTGCGCGGTTCGCCGGTAGTTCCAAGGTCGAAGAGCTGCTGGTTCGCCCAGGTGTCGGCCGAATCGAAGGCAACGAAGATGGGGACGTCCCCGAGTATGAGGATGTCGCGTTCCGCCGCCGCCCGGCGCAGCGCCCGCCACTGTCGGCTGAACCAGTACTGCAGCACGCGCGCCTCTGCGATGCTGCGGGCGTTGCGCTCGCGGGCTGCCGCCAGCGCGGGCTCGTGCGCCTTGCGCTCCGGTTCGGGCCAGGCGGTCCACACGCCGCCGCCATGCTCCTGCTTCAGCGCGCTGAAGAGCACGTACGGCTCCAGCCAGGCCGCCTCGGCCTCGCAGAACGCCGTGAACTCCTCGGACTGGACCCCTGCGTCCAGGAACCGGCGTGCGGCCACGCTGAGCAGTTCGCCCTTGAGCGGAATGACGGCGCCGAAGTCGACCCGGTCGGCAGGCAGCGCCTCAAGTCCGGCGACCTCGCCGGGCTCGAGAAAGCCTTCTTCCAGGAGCGTGGCGGTGCTGATCAGGAGGGGGTTTCCGGCGAAGCTGCTGAACGACTGGTACGGGCTGTCGCCGTACCCGGTCGGGCCGAGCGGCAGCACCTGCCACAGCCGCTGGCCGGCCGCCTGCAGGAAGTCCAGCCACTCGTGGGCCTCCTGGCCGAGCTCGCCGATGCCGTACTGACCGGGCAGCGACGTCGGGTGCAGGAGAATGCCTGCCCGCCTCGCCCGGTTCGCCTCCCAGTGCGAGCGCCTGCCCGCCGCTTCCGCCTCGCTCACTTCTCGAACGGCTTGCCGAGTGCCTTGGGCGGGATCGCCCGGCCGATGAAGCCGGCCAGGACAAGCATCGTCAGGATGAACGGCACGGCCTGGACGATGGTCGGTGGCAGCAGCGTGCCGCCGCCAAGCGCGTTGGCCGCGGCCTGGAACATGCCGAAGAGCAGGGTCGCGCCGAGCACGCCGAGCGGGTGCCACTTGCCGAAGATCAGGGCAGCGAGAGCGATGAAGCCGCGGCCCCCCGACATGCCGCCCACGAAGTTGCCGGTCGTGCCGAGCGCAAGGTAGGCGCCGCCGAGCCCGGCCAGAACGCCGGAGAGGATCACGGCGACGTAGCGCAGGCGGACCACGTTGATGCCGACGCTGTCCGCGGCGTGGGGGTGCTCGCCGACGCTGCGCAGGCGCAGGCCGAAAGGCGTGCGGAACATGATCCACCAGCAGACCGGGACGAGCAGGAGCGCGATGTAGACGACCGGGCTGAACGAGAACGGCCCCAGCGCCCACTGGGGAAGGCGGTTCACGACGTGCTCGCTGGTGGTGGAGTTCTGGTAGAGGCCCTGCAGCAGGATGGCGGGAACGCCGATGGCCATCAGGTTGATCGCCGTACCCGAGATTATCTGGTCGGCCTTGTAGCGGATCGAAACGACCGCGTGGACCCAGGCGACCAGCCCGCCCACAACCATCGCGATTCCCATGCCCAGCCACGGCACCCAGGGCAGGCGGATCGAGGGGTTCTCAGCCAGGAACGGCGCCTCGATCAGCTGGGCGGCCACCGCGCCCGTGAACGCCCCGAAGAGGAGGATGCCCTCGAGCGCGATGTTGACCACGCCTGCACGCTCGCTGAACATGCCGCCGAGCGCGGCGAGGAGCAGCGGCGTGGTTGCACGCAGGGCCGAGGCGATCAGTGTCAGGAGAAGGATCGAGTCCATGATCAGTGGGCTTCCCTTCCGGGTTCGTCACCCGCGGGTCTGAGCGGCTCGACCGGCTCGGCCAGCAGCTGCTCCTCGGTTTCCGGGCGCTTGCCGCGGCCGAGCAGGCCGGTAGGCAGGAAGCCGCGCGCGGCGATGAAGAGCACCACCAGCGCGAGGATCATGCTGACCACGTCGCGGGTGAGCGAGCTGAAGGCGACGTTGAGCGATGCACCGCCGTTCTTCAGGACGCCGAACAGGAACGCCGCGAGCACCACTCCGAGTGGCGTGTTGGCGCCGAGCAGCGCGACGGCGATGCCGTCGAACCCGTCGTTGACGGGAAGTGACTGGCGCAGGGCGAAGTCCTCGAGCGCGCCGCCGAGCACGTAGTGCGTGGCCGTCAGGCCGGCGAACATCCCGCTCAGTGCCATCGCCATCACGGTGTTGCGGGCGATGCTGGCCCCGCCGTACTCCGCGGCCTTGGGAGCGACGCCGACCGCGCGCAGGTCATAGCCCCAGTGCGTGCGCCACATCAGGTACTGCATGAAGACGGCAGCGAGTATCGCCAGCACGAACGAGACGTTGAGGGTGGTGGGCGGGATCGCAAGGTCTGTGCCGTGCAGGCCGAACAGCATCATCACTCCGTACGAGGCCGCGCCGACGGCGACTGCCGCCGCGAGCCTGGCGGCCAGGCTCCTGAGCCGGCGGCGCGGCAGGAACGCGAACGCGAGCAGTGCGAGCACGGGGGAAATGACGGCGGCGACGTTGCCGTTGATGACGTTGGTCCCGGGGGTCTCGCGCAGGTTGATCCCGAGCAGGGCGGGCAGCTGCGGCATGCGGGCCTCCACGCGAAGCGGATGGCTCTTCGGCTCGGAACCCGGGGCCTTGAAGGGCATCTGCACGACGACGGGAGCCTCCCCCTGGTGCGGGAGCCCGGCGCCCATCATGCCTCCCAGCAGGACGACGAGCACGATCGCCGCGCTCACCCGCGGCCTGCGCCCCAGCAGCTGCCTGACGAACGGGATGAACATCAGCAGCACGAGCACGACGAGCCCGATGCCCAGGAAGCGCAGCGCCGCCAGGGCCGGGGATGCGAACGTCGGGTTGGACGAGAGCAGGAACAGCATCAGCGAGGCCGCGATGTAGTTCATCATGATCGTGGTGATGACCTCGCTGCTGCCGAAGCGCGCCTTGAGGATGCCCGGCACCGCGGCCCACAGCCCGCCGCCGGCGGCCGCCGCGAGCACGGCGGTGGGCAGCACGATCCAGGCCGGACCACCCATGTAGATGCCGACGAGCATCGCAAAGATGCCGCCCAGCGTCATCTGGCCGGGCGCGCCGATGTTGAACTGGCCGGCGCGGAAGCCGAACGCGAGGGCCAGCCCGGTGAAGATGAGTGGCGTGGTGAACTTCAGCGCCTCAAGGAAGCCGGGGAACGTGGCCAGCGAGCCGGCGAAGAGCGTGAAGAACGCGTACCAGACCGTGTCGAAGCGGCCGGCGAGCCGTTCGATCATGTTCGCGGGTTCGAGCCCCGCCGCCATCGGGGTCGGCTGGAGAAGCAGGATCACGATTCCCGACGCGAAGAGGGCCAGCAGGATCGATACGGCCGGCACGGCCGCCGCGCGCAGCGCAAATGTGAAGAACCTGGCGATCCTGGGCCTGATCGTCAGCCCGGCGAGCACGGCGATCACGCCGGTCAGGAACGCCATGAAGGACGCAAGCGCGATGCCCGCCCCCGAGTAGGGCAGCCTGCGGATGAGCAGGCCGCCTTTGTCTGCAGCCGCGACGATCTGGCTGAGGCTCATGTCCGGCGCCTCTTCGATCACGCGTGAGAGCGCGTCAACGTCGTGAACGGGGCGGGGGTTGTCGACAGTGGACTGGATGGTCTGCACTACGCTCATGATCCGCGCGTCATCCGCGGCTGTCGAGAACTGCTGCAGGCCGAAGCCGGTGACCACGAGCAGCGTGATTCCGGCTGCGAGCCAGGCGATCCTGCGCGGCATCCTCGGAAGCAACGCGGAAAGCACCAGCAGCGCGGCGGCCGCCAGGGTGAGGACAAGGACGGTCTGTGCGCCGGGTACGGCAAACACATCGGTCCGGCCCGTGAAATCAACGATCCGGTCAGGCAGCAGCAGGAGCGTGCTGCGCGAACCGGTCTCCCTGCCCAGAACTGCCCAGGGGACGAGCAGGGCAGCCAGGCCGGTCAGCAGCCCGAGTCCGGGCACCACAGTGCGGTCAGTCACCGGGCCATTGTAACTAATGCGGTACCTGAGGCAGCAGATGCAGCAGCTGCGAGAGGGCAGTCGCTGCGTCAGGCCTGCTGCCGGGGTCCTTGTCGAGCAGTGCGGACACGAGCGGGTCGAAGCCTGAACAGGTGGGCCGCAATGCCGACACGGGGGCAGCGGTAGCGTTCTGGTGGGAACTCAGCACCTGTGCCGGGTCTCCGCTGAAGGGGATCTCGCCGGTCAGCCCCCAGTAGAGGATCGCGCCCAGCGAGTACATGTCGCTCGCCGGCGAGACCGGCTCGGCACGCGCCTGCTCGGGCGAGAGGAAGGCGATCGTTCCGGTGAGCACGTGCCGGTCGGTCTCCTGCAGGGACCTGGTCGCAAGGTCAAAGTCGATCACGACTGCCTGGCCGTCCGCGTCGACCACGATGTTCTCGGGCTTGAGGTCCCGGTGAACGATGCCGCGCCCGTGCATGTAGCCGAGTGCGTCGGTGACTCCCAGCATGGCCGTAATGAACTCACGGGCCGAGTTCTTCGTCCGGTCGTTAACGGCGAGCGGCTGACCGCGCACGAACGGCATGACCAGGCATGGGAGTCCGCCCAGCTCGAGCTGGCCTTCAATCGGGTTCAGATGGGGGTGCTTCAGGCCGGAACCGAACTCGAACTCGCGGTCGGCACGACGGGAGTGAACTGCCGGGAACACCTTGACCGCCTTGACCGCTTCCCCGTCGCTCGCCAGAAATACGCGTGCGACAGAGCCGCGGCCGATCAGTCGGATCAACTGAAACTCGCCGAAGGTCCTGCCTAGCATGCTCATTCCTTGCCAGTTTAGCGCCTGATGACTATTCCGGCTTGAAGGAGGGCGGCGAACGCCTCTTTCTCCCTCTCCTCGCCGCTCGAGTCCGGTATCCGGATGAGCAGGTGGCGAAAACCCGCCCTTAGGATTGCGGTGCGCGTCCGGTTCACGTGCTGCCGGATCGCGTCGCGGTAGGCCCGTACCTCGGCGGGACCGACGTGCATGCGGTCCCCGCTCTCCGCGTCGACCAGCTCCAGGAGTCCCGCCTCGGGGTTCAGGTCGGTTTCGGACAGCAGCTGGATGAAGCTGACGTCGAAACCCCGGGCACGCAGGGCGGTAAGGGCCGGCCGGAGCGGGTCCGGGTCCAGCAGGTCGGACAGTACGAGCACGAGCGCGCTGCCCTGGCGGGTGCTGCCGCGGGTGGCGAAGTCCCTGATGCCCCTGACAGGCTGGATCGACGCGCCCTCGCTGGCACTCACCACGCGCTCGACGAACTCCCAGCTGTCGGCCACCGCCTTCAGTCCAAGTGCGGGCCGGCTCTGGCCCCCGCGGAAGGAGTGCACCTGCGACACGGCGTCACGCTGCGCGAGGTAGACAAGCAGCTGGGCGAGACTGGACATGAACGAGGCCTTGCCGTACAGCTGCATGCTGGCGCTGTCGTCCAGCAGCAGGTGGAGCCGCAGGGTGCGCTCGGCCTGGTGCAGGCGCGTGTAGAGCCTGCCGGTTCGCGCGTAGGCCCGCCAGTCCACGTACCTGAGCTCGTCGCCCGGCTGGTACTGCCTGAAGTCGTGGAACTCGACGCTCTGGCCGGCCTCCCGGGCCATGCGCTCGCCGACGTCGCTGCTGAGCACCCTGGTCGCAAGCGTGTACCTGTCGAGCAGTGCGCGTGTGCGCGGCGTGATCACGCTCTGGTGCGGGCCGGCCTGTCAGTCTGCTCCAGGAGCTCCTGGATGATGTCGTCCGTGGACGCGCCCTCGACCTCGGCCTCGAAGCTGAGCAGCAGGCGGTGCCTGAGCACGGGCGCGGCTGCGCGCCGCAGGTCCTCCAGCTCGACGTTGGGCCGGCCGGATGCAAGGGCGTACCCTTTCGCCGCGAGCGTGATCGCCTGCGCTCCGCGCGGGCTGGCCCCGAGGCGCAGCAGCGGGTGGGCGTGGCTCGCCTCGATCAGCCGGACCACCCAGTCGAGCGCCGAGTCCGCGACGGGAACAGCGCGCAGCAGCGCCTGCAGCTCCAGCATCTCGGCACGCCGAAAGACCGCGTGTACCTGCGGCTCTTCGCTTCCCGTGGTGCTGAGCAGGATGTTGCGCAGCGTGGCGGCGTCGGGCCGGTTGATGAGGATCTTCACGAGGAACCGGTCCAGCTGCGCCTCCGGCAGCGGGTAGGTGCCTTCCATCTCCAGCGGGTTCTGGGTCGCGAGCGTCGTGAACGGCTCGGGCAGCGCGTAGCGCTTGCCGGCGACCGTGACCGCGTTCTCCTGCATCGCCTCCAGCAGTGCGGACTGGGTGCGGGGCGTGGCGCGGTTGATCTCGTCAGCCAGCAGCACGTTCGCGAACACGGGCCCGGGCTGGAACTCGAAGCGGGTGTTACGGCCGTCGTCTATGAAGACGGTGGTGCCGGTCACATCGGCCGGCATCAGGTCCGGGGTGAACTGGATGCGGCCGAAGTCCAGCTCCGTGGCGTCCGCGAAGGTGCGCACCAGCCGCGTCTTGCCCAGGCCCGGTGCGCCCTCGATCAGCACGTGCCCGCGGGCCAGCACGGCCACGAGCATGTCC
This sequence comes from uncultured bacterium, assembly GCA_964495325.1. Lineage (GTDB taxonomy): Bacteria > Deinococcota > Deinococci > Deinococcales > Trueperaceae > CAZBVI01. The sequence goes on along the minus strand of CAZBVI010000023.1, from coordinate 12,624 downwards.
TCGACCACGCCCTCCTGGCCAAGCACGACCGTGCCGATCATCTGCTTGAGGCGGTCGAACCGCTCGTTGAATCCGGCCAGCGAAAGTCTGCGTTCCTGGTTCACCATGTACCTCGCACTGCGTTCACTATAACTGCCCTTCCCGGCGGCTTCGCGCCCTTGGTAAACTTGGCATCATGCCCGAGAGCAGCCGCGTGCGGCTCGCCCCCCTTGATGAACTTGACCGCACCGCCTGGCGCAGGATCCGCGAGCACTTCCGTGACGAGGAGATATCGCACCTTAACGGTACCCCGCCCACGCGGCTGCCGGTCTGGCTTCTGCGCGTCATGCTCAAGGCCGACGCGCGGCGTCCGGACCGGCACACGTTCGGCATCCTTGACGAGTCGGGCGCGTTCATCGGACTTACCGAGCTTTATGACATCCACCAGGGCACCGCCACGCTCGGCATCATCATCGGCGAGAAGTCGCACTGGAACCGTGGCTACGGACCGGAGGCCATCTCTGCCCTGCTGCGCGTCGCGTTCCGCGATTACGACCTGAAGCAGGTGAGGCTCTCGACGTTCGAGGACAACCTGCGCGCCCAGGCCGCCTTCCGGAAGGTCGGCTTCCGCGAGCTGCAGCGCACGACCGCGCTCGGCGACAAGGGCCGGGTGAGCATCTGGATGGGCCTGCCGCGCGAGCGCTGGCTCAGTCACCTGCAGGAGGCTCGGCAAAGTACTGCTTGAGTGAAGTGGCGGCCACGCGGCCCACGCCGGGCACCGCTGCGAGCTGCTCGATGCTGGCGCTGCGGAGCTCATCGATGCTCGAGTAGTGGGCGAGCAGGGCGTCGCGCCTCTTCGGGCCGATGCCCGGCACGTCGTCCAGGACCGACGCGGTCATGGCCGCTCCCCGCTTCTGGCGGTTGTAGCCCACGGCCACGCGGTGCGCCTCGTCGCGGATGTTGATCAGCAACCTGAGCGCGGGATGCGATACGGGCACGATGATCTCGCCCTTGGCCTCGCTGATGATCGTCTCCTGCTTCTTCGCAAGTCCCAGCAGGGGAATGTCCAGCCCTGCCTCGTCCAGAGCCCGCCTGGCGGCCGATATCTGGCCCTTGCCGCCGTCGATCAGGAGCAGGTCCGGCACGTTCATCCTGTCCATCAGCTGGCCGGTGAAACGCCTCTTCACCGCCTGGTGCATGCTGGCGAAATCATCGATCCTGTCCTCGCCGCGGATGCGCATGCGGCGGTACTCGCTCTTGCGGGAGCGCCCGCCCTCGAAGACGACGATGCTGGCAACAGTGTGCGTTCCCATCAGGTTGCTGATGTCGAAGCCCTCGATCCGCCATGGGGCCTGCTCCAGTCCCGCCAGGTCCTGCAGCTCCCTGACGCCGGGCGCCTCGCCCCTGCGCTCCAGCAGGGCGAGTTCACTCTCGACGCCGGTGCGTGCGTTGCGTTCCGCCATCGCCATCAGGTCGAGCTTGTCGCCGCGCTGCGGCACGCGCAGCTCCACGCGCCGGGCCGCCCGCTGCGAGAGCAGCTCGCGCCACGGCGCGGTCTTGAGTTCGGTCGGCGGCAGCAGGATCACTGGCGGGATCATCGTGGCGTGCCCGTAGTACTCCGCCATGTAGCGCTCAAGGATCTCGGCGCCGGTCGCGTCGGCCGCACCGGTAAGGAAGCGCTTGTCGTGGCCCACCACGTGGCCGTTGCGCATCTGGAACAGCTGCACGGTCGCGTAGTTGCCCGCGCGGGCGAGCCCCAGGAAGTCGAGGTTCTCCGCGCTGCCGCGGTTGACGTCACTGTCGTAGCCGGTGAGTCGCTTGAGCGCGTCCAGCCTGTCGCGGAAAACGCCGGCCAGCTCGAAGTCCTGCCTGGCGGCGGCCGTGCGCATGTTGTCCTCCAGCATCCCGACCGTCTCGTCGATCCTGCCTTCCAGGAACGCTTTCACCTGTTCGACGACCGCCCCGTACTCCTCGGGATTGGTGTTGCCGATACAGGGAGCCAGGCAGCGGCCCATGTGAAAGCGCAGGCAGGGGCGGCTCCGGCGGCGCATCGGCACGCCGGAGTTTTGCCGCAGCGGGAAGACCGCGCCGATCAGGTCGAGGACGCGGCGAACGACGCCGGCGCTCGGGTAGGGCCCGTAGTAGGTTCCGCCGTCCTTCACGACGCGCCGAGTGAAGATCAGGATGGGGTACTCCTCGTTCGTCAGTTTCAGCCACGGGTAGCTCTTGTCGTCCTTCAGCTGGACGTTGAAGTGCGGCTTGTGCTGCTTGATGAGGTTGCTCTCGAGCAGCAGCGCATCGACCTCGCTGGCGGTGACTATGAAGTCGAGCCTGGCGGCCGCGGCCGTGATGAAGCGGGCCTTGCGGTCGGCCGCCGCGCCGAAGTAGGAGCGCACGCGGTTGCGCAGGTCGAGCGCCTTGCCGACATAGATGACCGTGTCGTCAGCAGAGTGGAAAAGGTATGTGCCCGGCTGCCGTGGCAGGACGGGCAGGTCGTTCAGGTCCACTGGCTGATGTTACCGCCCGCGGGCGCGCGTTCCCGTAGCCGGGCGGCCTCAGCGCATCTCGAGCATCAGGCGCTCGGGCTCTTCGAGCAGGCCGATGACGAAGCTCGTGAAACGGGCGGCCTCGGCACCGTCGACCAGGCGGTGATCGAACGACAGGCTCAGGTAAAGCATGTCGCGTGGCGCGAGGGAATCGTCCGGCATCACCTTCGGGCGCCGCCGGATCGAGTGCACGCCCAGGATGGCGGCCTCCGGCACGTTGATGATGGGGAACGAGAAGAGTCCGCCGACCGATCCGATGTTGGTGATGGAGAAGGTGCCGCCGCGCACGTCCCCGGGCTTCAGGCTGCCGGTCCGGGCGCGTTCCGCTCGGTCCAGGGTCGCCTCGGCCAGTTCAGCGAGGCTGAGCCTGTCGACGCCGTGAATGACCGGCACGAGCAGGCCGTTGTCGGTCGCGACCGCGAGGCCGAAGTTCCAGTAGTCCTTGAAGACGATCTCGCTGGTGGCCTCGTCGAAGCTGGTGTTCAGGTCCGGGAACTTCCTGAGTCCGGCGAGCACGGCCTTCATGATGAAGGGCAGGTACGACAGCCTGGTCCCGCCCTCGGGCACCGCCGCGTTGAGCTTCTTCCTGAGCGCCACGAGTCCGGTGACATCGGCCTCGTCGACATGCAACGCGCGGACGGTATGCAGGTGGCTCGCGATCATCTGCTGGCTGATGAAGCGGCGCATCCCGCGCAGCGGCACGCGCCTCTCGAGTTCCGCGAAGCCATCGGGCGTGCGGTACATGACCGGCTGCGGCATGCCGCCAGCCGACGGCGCCGCCTGAGTGCGCGACGCGGTGACGTCGTCCACGCGCACGCGGCCGCTCGGGCCGGAGCCGTGGACCTGTTCGATGTCGACTCCCAGGTCGCGGGCCAGCTTCCTGGCTGCCGGGACGGCCAGGACGCGGCCGAACGGTCCTGTGGCGCGTGCCGGGGCTGCCGCCATTCGCGGCTGCTGCGCGGGTCTGCGTATCTGCACGACCTCGCCTTCATCAGGGTCGCCGGTGACCCTGAACAGGTTGGTGCTGTCGTCCCCGTCCGTATCGTCCCCGCCAGTCTCGGCCGCCTCGGCCGCCGCAGGCTCGGATGCGGCCGGTGCAGCTTCGGCCGCCGCGCCGGCCCCCTGTTCGATGAGCGCGAGGACTTCATCAACCTGGGCGATGTCGCCCTCCTGGTGCAGGTGCTTGACTACGGTGCCGCTGAGCGGACTCGAAAGCTCAACGGTCACCTTGTCGGTCATCACCTCGACGAGTGGCTGGTCTTTCTCGACCCGGCCGCCTTCGGGTACGAACCACTTGATGATCTCGCCCTCAACAACGGATTCAGCCAGCTTCGGCAAACGGAACTCTGTAGCCATCGGTTCTCCTGTCGTCTGTTCGAGGCGACTCAGTAGTCCAGGGCGCGCTGCACTGCCCGGAGGATTCGGTTCGGCCCCGGCAGGTACTGCCTGTCCTGCGCGTACGGATAGGGTGTGTCGAAGCCGCTCACGCGGAGCGGCGGCGCGAGCAGGCTGTCCAGCACCTGCTCGGCGATCGTTGCTGCGATCTCGGCCATGAAGCCTGCGGTGTGGACTGCCTCGCTTACCAGCACCACGCGGCCAATGCGGGCAGCCTCGTTCAGGACGGTCTCTTCGTCCCATGGCATCAGGGAGCGGAGGTCGATCACGGTCGCGTTGATGCCTTGATCGACGAGCTCGGCATGTGCCTTCATCGTCTCGTCCATGCTGGCGCCGTAGCTGACCAGCAGCACGTCGTCGCCGCGCGCGCGGATGCTGGCCTTCCCGAAGGGAATGGGTTCGCCCTCGCCGTCGGGGATGTCCTCGCGGATCGAGCGGTACAGGCGTTTGGGCTCCATGAACACGACCGGGTCTTCATCGCGTATCGCGCTCAGCAGCAGGCCGCGCGCGTCGAGCGGGCCGGACGGATAGACGACCTTGAGTCCCGGCGTGTGCACGAAGTGCGTCTCGGGGTTCTGGGAGTGGTGGTGTCCGCCCCCGACGCCGCCGCCCGAGGGCATGCGCACGACCATCGGCGCCGTGAATGCGGCGCCGGACCGATAGCGCAGCTTGGCGGCCTGCGACACGAGCTGGTCGAAGCCCGGGAAGACGTAATCGGCGAACTGGATCTCGGCGACGGGCCGCAGGCCGTATGTGGCCATGCCGACCGCTGTTCCGATGATCGCGGCCTCGGACAGGGGTGTGTCCATCACCCGATCGGGGCCGTACTTGTCGAAAAGGTTCTCGGTGGCGAGGAACACTCCGCCACGCTTGCCGACATCCTGGCCGAGCACCACGACCCGGTCGTCCCGGGCCATCTCCTCGTCAAGAGTCCTGGCAATCGTCTTGATCAGGGTCTGTTTCGTCATTGTCATACTTGCCCGGAGCGGGTGCTCACGTGTCAAGCTCGCCCTTCTGGCGCAACAGGTGCGGAGTGGGCTCGGCCAGCACGTCGTCAAACACCCAGTCGAAGGGCACTTTGCCGCTCGCTTCGGATTGTTCGACCGCAGCCGCGATTTCCGCCTCGATCGCCTCGCGGTCTGCCTCGACCGTGGCGTCATCCCAGAGGTCACGCTTCTTGAGGAAACGCTCGAACCGCTCGAGCGGATCGCGTTTCAGCCAGGCATCCAGTTCTTCCCTGGGCCGGTAGATGCTGTCGTCGTCGTCGGTGGAGTGCGCTCCGTAGCGGTACACCTGCAGCTCGACCAGCGAGGGGCCGATGCCTTCGCGCGCCTGTTCGACGGCCTGCTTCATGACGTAGTACGAAGCGAGCACGTCCATGCCGTCCACCAGGTAGCCCGGCATGCCGTAGGCCTTCGCCTTGATGGCGATGGATTCGGACGCGGTCTGGTGGTTGTAGTCAGCGCTGATGGCGTAGCCGTTGTTCTGGCAGGCGAAGACGATGGGGGCTCCCTTGACGCCGGCGAAGTTGATGCCGGCGTGGAAGTCGCCCTCGCTGGTGGCGCCGTCACCGAAGGTCGTTATCACGGTCTGGCCGCTCTCGCGCAGCTTCATTGCGATCGCGGTGCCCGCCGCGGGCGCGATGTGCGAGGCGATGGGCGAGGCGACGGTGAACATGTTGAGTTCGCGCGAGCCGGGATGGGCAGGCATCTGCCGCCCCTTTGCGGTGTCTGCCCGCGTCCCCATCATCTGGCCGAGGAACTCGACGAGCGGGAGGCCCATCGCCATCACCAGGGCGGTGTCGCGGTAATAGGGGTATATCCAGTCAAAACCCACGCGGAATGCGTGGGCTATGCCGATCTGGGCGGCTTCCTGGCCACTGCTGGGCGCGACGAAGCTGGTCACGCCCTGGTAGCGTAGCTTGCGTAGTCGTTCGTCGACGATCCGGCCCCGGAGCATGTCCCTGTAGAAGAGGAGAAGCTGTTCGTCGGACAGGTCAAGTTCGAACCTGCCGGTCCAGTCCCCGGACGGGCTGATCAGTGTGATTGGCTTTTCGCTGAACGGCTGGAAGCGTTGTGCATCCTTGATCATTCAGGTTCCTCCTGCTGTGTTGTGGGCAGTGCGCGGCCCTGTGCCGGCACGTTCCCCCTGACTCTTTCTCTTGACCGAGTCTACCACCAGCCTCCCATCCGGCCGGTAGCGTTGTCTTACCGGAAAAGTATACAGGTACAACGCATTCCGGTACACCGTTCGCGCAGCGATGCCCGGGCAGCGGTACAATGGCCCGCCTATGGATCTCCAGTTTCCCGGTTACGGCTCACCTGAGGCGATCTGGTCACTGCTCGTGTCCGCCCTGCTCGGGTTCATGATCGGGCTGGAGCGCGAGCGGAAGCGCGAGGTGCAGGGGTCGATCTTCGCAGGCATCCGCACGTTCCCGCTCATCGCCGTGTTCGGTGCGGCGGTCGGCCAGATCAGCGTGGCCACTAGCCCGCTCATACTCTTCGGCGGGTTCGTCGCGATCACCGTGATGGCTGCGCTGGCGTACTGGCGTGAGTCCTCGGGCCCCAAGATCGGCGGTACGACCGGGTTCGCCGTCCTCGTGGCCTTCGCACTCGGCGTGCTCACCGCGATCGACCTGATCGGCGCCGGACTTGCGGGTGCCGTGATCGTCACCGGCCTGCTGTCGATGCGCCAGGAGCTGCGCGACCTGTCCAACACCGTCACCCGCGCCGACCTCTTCGCGGTCGTCCAGTTCGCGGCGGTCACGCTCATCGTCCTGCCCCTGGTACCGAACGAGTCGTTCGGCCCGTTCGGCGTCTGGAACCCGCGCAGCATCTGGCTTCAGGTGGTCCTGATCTCGGGCATCTCGTTCGTGGGCTACCTGGCGATGAAGATGGTCGGCACCCGCCGCGGAGCCGCGCTGTCGGGCGTGCTGGGCGGGTTCGCCTCGAGCACGGCCGTGATGCTCACGCTGAGCAGGCGGTCGAAGGAACTGCCGCAGCTGACGCGGACTTTCATTCTCGGCGCCCTGGCTGGCTCCGCCACCTCGATCATCAGGCTCGCGGTGATCATCGCGATCATCGACTCGAGGCTGCTGCTTCCGATGCTGTTCCCGTTGCTGGCCCTGTTTCTGGTACCCGCGATCGGGGCGGTCATCACCGGCCTGGCGGGCCGCTCGAGCGACTCGGAGGACGTGAAGGTAAGTAACCCCTTCGAGCTCAAGACCGCGCTCGAGTTCGGCCTCATCTATGCGCTGATCCTGCTCGTTACCCGGGCCGCCCAGGAGTACCTGGGAGAAGCCGGCGTCTATGTCGCCAGCGTGCTGGGCGGGATAGTGCGGCCGGACGCCATCGCGCTGTCGCTGGCCGAACAGGCATTCTCCGTTCTGGACATCACCGTCGTGATCCGTGCACTGACGCTGGCCGTAGCCACCAACTGCCTGTTCAAGGGCACGATCGGCACCGTGCTCGGCAACCGCCACTTCGGTACAGCAGTGATGGTCACGCTGGTCATAGCCGCAGCGGCCGCCGTCGCCGCCGCCTGGATGATTCCGCCGCTGGAAGTTCAGCTTCCTGCAGTACAGCAGTCCTGAGCCGCGCCGCTTTTCTTGGTAGACTTGCGGCAGCTTAGTGAGCCGGCCAGCTTTCCTTTCGCGGCCGGTGCGGAGACATGCAGCGGACCTTGACGCAAGGTCCGCAAGCAGTCACGGAGGAACCAATGAACGAAGTCCATCGCGGACTCGCCGGTGTCATCATCGACACCTCCGAGATCTGCCACATCGACGGTGAGAACGGCCAGCTTATCTACCGCGGGTACGACATCCGCGACCTGGCTGACCGCGCCTCATTCGAAGAGGTCATCCATCTGCTCTGGAACGGCGAACTGCCCGACCGGGCCGAGCTGGACGCCTTCAGGGCCGAACTGCGCGAGTGGCAGCAGATTCCCGACGTGATCGGCATACTTCGCGACCACATCGGCAAGTCCGCCCCGATGCATGCACTGCGCAGCGCCGTTTCCCTGCTCGGCGCGATTGACGGGCAGGCTGACGGCCTGGATCCGGACAACATCCGGCGCATCGGGCTGCGCCTGACCGTACAGGTCCCGATTATCGTCGCCGCCTACATGCGGCTGCGCGCTGGCCAGGAGCCGATCGCTCCGGATCCGGACCTGTCGATCGCCGCTAACTTCCTCTACATGCTGACCGGCGAGCAGCCGTCGGAAGCGGCCGTGCGCGTGATGGACGTCAACCTGGTGCTGCACGCCGAGCACGGCTCGAACGCCAGCACGTTCGTGGCCCGCGCCACCGCCTCGACCCTGACGGACGTGTACAGCGCGATCACCGCCGCCATCGGCTCTCTCAAGGGGCCGCTGCATGGTGGTGCGAACACCGCCGTGATGCAGACGCTCGAGTCGCTCGGCAGCATGGACGAGGTCGAGGGCTTCGTCATGAACCGCCTGGCCGAGCCCAAGGGCCGCGTGATGGGCTTCGGCCACCGCGTCTACCGCGTGCTCGACCCGCGCGCGACGATCCTGAAGGACGTGGCCGCCGAGCTCGCCCGTGAGCAGGGCGGCAACAAGTGGTTCGAGATGAGCCTCGAGATGGAGCGCGTCATGTCGCGCGAGATGGAGAAGCGGGGCAAGCAGGTCCGGCCCAACGTGGACTTCTTCTCCGCCAGCGTCTACCGCATGCTCGGCTTCCCCTCGGACACGTTCACGCTGCTGTTCGCCGTGGCGCGCACGCCCGGCTGGATGGCGCACCTTTTCGAGCAGTACGCGGACAACCAGATCTTCCGGCCCCGCCTTACCTATACCGGCGCGACCGACAGGACGTTCGTGCCGATCGAGGATCGCTGAGCGGGAACGCGAGCTCAGTCAGCCGGAACGGCCCAGCGCACTCCCGGGAACCGGCCAAAGTCGTTGTCGAAGGTAGTGATCTCGGCGTCAAACTGGATCGAAAGGGCAGCCAGGTGAGCATCGTTCACCAGGTTGCCTCCGGTTCCGATGGTGGCGAGCAGTTCCTCCATCCTGCTTGCATGCAAGCCATCAGGGTGTGGAATCCTTGCTGCCGGTGCATTCGTCCAGGCCCTTACGCGACTGAGTGCCTGGTGGGATGACAGAGGGTTGTCAAAGACGCGTGGATTCGTGACCAGTCTCGTGAACGCCAGCAGACTGAGCCACGGAAGCAGGACCGTCTCACCGCCATTGAGACTCCGGTCAAGCCAGCGTCGTGACGCTTCATGATGCCGCGCGCTGGTGTTGACGGCATAGATCAGAACGTTGGCATCGACCAGTTTCACTTGCCGAGCTCCCACTTCCGCGCCAGCTCCTCATCCTCGAGTTCGGCAGCGAGCTGCAACGCCTTGACTACCGGCACCCTCGCCCGCCCCAGGTCTTCCACCTCGGTACGCAGGACCGCGCGATCAGCGCCTGGTTTGAGGCCCGAGACGATCGCGGCGTTCACGGCTTCCTTGAAGCTGATGTTGCGCTCTTCCATCGAACGGCGGATCAGGTCGTGCGCTTCCCTGGTAAGCGTTACGGTAGTACGCATGGTCGCATCATAGCATCGCGTAATTGATGCACTGATGCGCGCTTCACTTTCAGCCGAAGAGCGGTTCCTGGCGCACACCGCCAGGGACACGAAAAAGGTCCGTGCGCAGGCTCGGCTTCGGCCCGTCCAGGTTCGCCCTGCGTTTCGCGACGCTGAACAGGTCCCTGATCTGCTGGCTGTATGGCCCAGTACCTCGCATGCGGCTGCCGAAATCGCTGCTGCTGAGCCGGCCCTCGCGCATCTCGCGTACCCGGTGCAGCACCTTCTCCGCCCGATCCGGATAATGCTCGGTGAGCCACGCGCCGAACACTTCCGTCACGGCACCCGGCAGCCGCAGGATCGTGTAGCTCGCGCTCCTTGCCCCGGCCCCGGCGGCCGCGGCAAGGATGTCCGGCACCTCGTGGTCGTTAAGCGCGGGGATGATCGGGGCCACGTTGACATGCACCGGCACGCCCGCTTCCGCGAGTTTGCGTACAGCGTCGAGCCTGCGCGCGGCGGTCGAGGTGCGGGGCTCCAGCCTGCGCCTCAGCCCCTCGTCCAGCGTGGTGATCGAAACCACCACCTGCGAGAGGCCATGTTCGGCCATGGGCGCCAGCACGTCGATGTCCCGCGTGACCAGGTGGTTCTTGGTGATGATCCCGACCGGATGCCTGAACGTGGCCAGCACCTGGAGGCATTCGCGCGTGATGCCCAGGTGCCGCTCGACCGGCTGGTACGGATCGGTCACTCCCGAGAGCACCAGCAGCTGCGGCTTCCATGATTTCTTGCGGAGTTCCGCCTCCAGCAGCTGTGCGGCGTCGCGCTTGACCATGATCACCCGCTCGAAGTCGAGCCCGGCCGACAGCCCGAGGTACTCGTGAGTGGGCCGGGCGTAGCAGTAGCTGCAGCCGTGTTCGCAACCGCGGTACGGGTTGAGCGAGACATCGAACGGGATGTCCGGGCTGTTGTTGCGGCTGACGACGCTGCGGCTGGCGTCCTCCACGAAGCGCGTGCGCGGCTCGGTCTCCTCGCCCAGCGCGATGGCGCGGTCGAGCTCGTCCGGGTCCTGGGTGAACTTCAGCTCGGTGAAGCGTGGATCGGGGTTGACGGGTGAGCCCCGCACGGGCAGTCGCATGCCTTAACATTACAGGTATCCAGCCGGCGGCGCTGCGTTGTGGCATACTTGCCTTTGGCCATCACGGAGGTGCCAGGAATGCCGGGAATCGCAATAATCGGGGCTCAATGGGGGGACGAGGGCAAGGGCAAGGTCGTCGACTCGCTTGCCGCTGAGTCCGACATCGTCGTCCGTTACTCAGGCGGGGCCAACGCGGGCCACACGATCGTGGTGGGTGACGAGGTGTTCAAGCTGCACCACCTTCCCTGCGGCACCCTGCACGACCGCCCCAGCAGCATCCTGGGCGGCGGCATGGTCATCGACCCCTGGACCTTCCTGGAGGAGTACGACGGACTCAGCGCCCGTCGCGACCCGGGCGAGGTGCTGATCAGCAGCGAGGCGCACCTCGTGCTGCCCCATCACCGCAAGAACGACGAGGGCGGCGGCTTCGTGGGCACCACCGGCCGTGGCATCGGCCCGGCCTACTCCGACAAGGCCCGCCGCATCGGCATCCGGGCCGGGGACCTGCTGAGCGAGTCGAAGCTCGCGGAGAACCTGGGACGCCTGCTCGAGGCGAAGCCCAACTCAACGGCCCGCGTCGGCTGGACCAGCGTGCAGGCCGCGCTGGAAGAGCTTGCCGGCGTGCGCGAGCGCCTGGTCCCCTTCGTCGCCGACACCGGCGCGCTTACGCGCACCGCGCTCCGGGACGGCAAGAAGGTGCTGTTCGAGGGCGGCCAGGGCACGATGCTCGACCTCGCCTACGGCACATACCCGTACGTGACCAGCAGCCACCCGACGATCGGCGGCATCGTCACCGGTGCCGGAGTAAGTCACAAGGCGCTCGGCACCGTTTATGGCGTGGTCAAGGCCTTCACCAGCCGCGTTGGCCACGGGCCCTTCGGCACCGAACTCGACGGTGACATCGCCACGCGCCTGCGCGGCACGGGCGAGAACCAGTGGGACGAGTTCGGCACCACCACGGGCCGCGCCCGCCGCGTCGGCTGGCTCGACCTTGTCCAGCTGAAGTACGCCACCGAGATCAATGGCTTCGATGGCCTCGTCGTCACCAAACTGGACGTCCTCTCCGGACTGGACACCGTGCGCGTGGCGATTGACTACGACGGCGACGAGCCCGTGTACAAGGACATGGCCGGCTGGGGCGAGCTGCGCGGACTCGGCTCGCGCGACGCGCTGCCCGCGACGCTCGAGGCATACCTCGCGTTCATGGAGGAGTTCACCGGCGTGCCCGTCGCGTTGTTCTCGACCTCGCCTGATCGCGAGGATACTTTCGGGGCTGTCAACTGGTAGGGCCGGGTGCGTCGGCTACGCCAACCTCTGTTTTGACGGTTGGCTACGCCGACGCACCCGGCCTGGGGGAGTGTCCGTTGACACCGTCCTGGGTTGAAACCTGCACCCGCACCCGTGGCCCCGCTTACCACCAGCACCAGAAACTATCCCAGCCGAGTTCCCTGCGTGTTCGACGGTAAATCCGGTCAGGTCGTGCTCGACCAGATCCGAACGGTGGACAAAGAGCGGCTTTTACGGCCGCTCGGCACCCTCGATCGAGCCACCAGCTTACGTGTGCTCGATACCCTGAGTCAGCTGTTTGGACCATAGGAGAGCTGCATCGCTGATCTCAGGCGCCTTGTAGGCACCCGACAAGAGACGACGGCGCGGGGCCACAGCAACGTCCGGTGACCGAAGCCCGGCAAACCACTCGGCAGGAGCCGTCAAAGAGCCAAACGGGTGGCAGCGGAGAGGGCGTATCCGTGACTACCCTCGTTCGGGACGCCCTGGTCAAGGAAACCGCAGGCGGCCACGACTACGAAGCTGCAATGAACCGGCAGCTGGACATGATGAACGCCGGCTACAGACTGCGCAACGAAGGTGAGGACTACCCGTCGAGGGACACGCTCCATGAGCGCTGACCTGGAGTTTGTCGACACCAACATCCTTCTCCATTCGATAGATCACACTGAACCAGTGAAGCAGGCAGCTGCACACAGCTAGAGCGTGACCCCTTTTTCTGGACAGTCTCCTGAGGTGGGAGCGGTAAGCTTCCG
>CAZBVI010000022.1:0-37870 GCA_964495325.1 uncultured bacterium | reverse complement strand
ATGACACCGGTGATTACTCGATCAGCGACCTGGCTGAACTGTTCTCCATTTCGAGACCCACGGTTTACCGGACCCTGAAGCGGCTGATCCCGGATCAGGCGAGCGCCCCTCGCGACGTGTAAGCCCCTGGCAGCTGACGGCTGCCGGGGATGGCATGGGCTTTGCCGCCCTGACACTTTGATGACCATCTATGTGATAGATGTGTGTCTATATGAGTCGACCTGCAGTCCACGAGCAGCTGCGCCTGCTGGGTGATCCCACCCGCTGGCGGATCCTTGAGTTCCTCGCTGACCCTATCCTCAGCTGCTCTTCGCGTTCCGAGGGGGTGTGTGGCTGTGACCTGGAGGCTTTCCTGGGTGTCACTCAGCCGACTGTCAGCCATCACATGAAGCAGCTGGTCGAGGCCGGCCTGGTCACGTCGGAACGCAAGGGTCGGTGGGTGTTCTACGAACTGCAACCGGTCGCGTTCAGTGAGCTGGCTGCGGCTCTTGAAGCGCTTGCGGTTGCCGGTGAGGCAGCGCACAATGTGCAGGCAGTCGCATGACCCGTCGCCTGTCGCTCCTTGACCGTTACCTGACGGTGTGGATCTTCGCTGCCATGGCCGTGGGAGTGCTGCTCGGCTGGGCACTGCCGGGTTTCGGCAGCGCCCTTGATGGCCTGTCGGTTGGAGCGACGAACATCCCGATTGCCATCGGCCTGATTGTGATGATGTACCCGCCACTGGCGAAGGTGCGGTACGGGCAACTGCCGAAGGTGTTCCGCAACTGGCGCATACTGGGCCTGTCACTGCTGCAGAACTGGGTGATCGGTCCGCTGCTCATGTTCAGCCTGGCGGTCCTGTTCCTGCGGGATTACCCGGAGTACATGACTGGCCTGATCCTTATAGGCCTGGCGCGCTGCATCGCGATGGTGCTCGTCTGGAACGAGCTTGCTGACGGCGATAACGATTATGCGGCGGGCCTGGTGGCGTTCAACAGCGTCTTCCAGATCTCCGCTTTCGGCGTTTACGCCTGGCTGTTCCTGACCGTACTGCCGGGCGCCCTGGGATTGCAGGCGAGCACTTTGAACATCAGCATGAGCGAAGTGGCTTCAGCCGTGCTCATCTACCTGGGTGTCCCGTTCGCTGCCGGTGTGCTGAGCAGGGTTGTGCTGATCAGGCGTAACGGCCTGGCATGGTTCGAAGAGAAGTTCATTCCGCGCATCAGCCCACTCACCCTGCTTGCACTGCTGTTCACGATCGTCATGATGTTCAGCCTCAAAGGCGACAGCATCCTGGTGTTACCCATGGACGTGCTGATCATCGCAATACCGCTGCTCCTGTACTTCGTGATCATGTTCCTCGTCAGCTTCGTGATGGGCAAGGCTGTGGGTGCTGATTACCCGAAGACAGTGAGCCTGTCGTTCACCGCAGCCAGCAACAACTTCGAGCTGGCACTGGCCGTGGCCATCAGCGTGTTCGGCCTTGGTTCCGGCGTCGCTTTCGCAGCTGTCATCGGACCGCTGGTGGAGGTGCCAGTGCTCATCGGCCTGGTGGGTGTGGCGTTGTGGCTGAGGAAGCGGTTATTCGGCGATGCCGCGCCCGCGCCGGTTGCTGTCACCACCGCCGCAGCTGATGCCTGCCCGCAGGGTGCTGAGCGGGCCAGGGTTGCTGAAGGGAGTGACTGAGTTGAGGATCCTGGTGCTCTGCACGCACAACAGCGCCCGCTCACAGATGGCCGAAGGCTGGTTACGGCATCACGCCGAGGCAGCCGGCCTGGACGCCGAAGTTCATTCCGCCGGCACTGAATCAACCCGGCTGAAACCTGATGCCGTCACCGTGATGACCGAGGTCGGCATCGACATCAGCGGTCACACATCCAAGACGCTTCACGACCTGCCTGATAAGTGGAATTTCGATGTGGTCATGACTGTCTGCGACGACGCCAATGAGGCGTGTCCCGTTTACCCGGCCCAGACGACCCGCCTGCACGTATCGTTCCCTGATCCGAGCGGCCGGAACCTGCAGGTATGGCGGGAGGTACGCGACGCCATCGGACGAGTCACTGAAAAACTGATCGGAGCGCTGCGCACAGGAAGCGTTCCGCCCGAAACGGAACTGCTGGCAGCCAGTGAAGGGACGAGCCGTGACCAGGAAACCTGACGTGCTGTTCCTCTGCACCGGCAACAGTGCCCGCAGCCAGATGGCTGAAGCGATCCTGCGACGTCACGCGGGCGACAGGTTCAACGTGCACAGCGCCGGCCTCATCCCGCAACCTATCCACCCGCTGGCACTGCAGGTCATGGAAGAAGCAGGTTACGACCTCTCCCGGCACACGAGCAAGGGTGTGAAGGAGTACCTGGGCATGAAGAACTTCGCGTTCGTCATCAGCGTCTGCCCGAGAGCCGCCCAGGATTGCCCCCGCATCTTTCCGAACGCCAGCAACATCCTCAGCTGGCCTTTCGATGACCCGGCAGACCCCAGTATTCTTGAAGCGGTGGCCCTTGATAAGTTCCGGCTGGTGCGTGATGAAACCCAGGCCCGCATAACCAGCTGGCTAGAAGAACTTGCTGACACGCAACGCCTACCGCTGATGCCGCAAAAAGACGACCTGACAATCAGCCGCTGACTTACGCGAGAGCTACAGCCAACTCCCCGACACTGACACTTAGCGCCATTAAAAGATGCCTAATATCGCTGAAAGTCACATGAAAAGTCAGATCACTCTGCGGGGAAACCGTTCGAGATCTCACCCCGGAAAACTATGTCTCGAAAATCCATGAACCTCAGTTCTCCCACTACCGTATGCTGCCCACGTCCCGTAAATACGACTGAAGGCGGCCACGGTCGCTAACCGGATTCGGCTGGAATCGGCGCTGTCAGCCCGCGTCACAGAATCAAGCGTGCTCAAACAGCGGCAGCGACCGTTTCCCATACATCACCTGATGACAACCGCGGCAGCGCGGCTCGTAACTCTCGGACGCACCGACCAGGATCACGGGATCGGAGTAGTGCGCGGGCTCTCCCCCGATCAGCCTCTGGGTGCGTGTGGCCGCCCGGCCGCAGCTGCAGATGGCGGTCAGTTTGCTGACGAACTCGGCGTGCGCCAGCAGGCTGGGAATCGGGCCGAAGGGGACACCGCGAAAGTCCATGTCGAGCCCGGCGATGATGACGCGCTTGCCGGCTTCGGCCAGCTCGAGGCAGAGCGGGACGACCTGTTCGTCTAGGAACTGGCACTCGTCGATGGCGACCACTGCGGTCTCGGGCCGGATGAGCCTGTCGAGGCGGGCGGCGTCGCTGACCGCGATCGCGTCGAACCTGCCGCCGTCGTGGGACGCCACGGCCTCGCTGTCGTAACGGTCGTCGATGGCGGCCTTGAACACCTGAACTTCCTGCCGCGCGATGACGGCGCGCCTGACTCGCCTGATCAGCTCTTCAGACTTGCCGCTGAACATCGGCCCCACGATCAACTCGATTAACCCCGGCGCGAACTCCTGAAAATGCATCCGTCAATCCTAGCGCGTCGGCGCCCCGGGTCGCCGACATGCGCGGCTAACACCAGCTGCTAGAGTTGCCTGATATGAATCGCATGCATGGAACAACTATCGTGGCTGTCCACAGGGACGGGGTATCCGCCCTGGCCGGTGACGGGCAGGTCACGCTGGGCGACACGATCGTGAAGCGAGGCGCCGTCAAGGTGCGGGCGCTTCACGATGAAAGCGTGCTGGCTGGCTTCGCCGGCACGGTCTCGGACGCCTTCACGCTGCTCGACAAGTTCGAGGGCCACCTCGCCGGAAGCAAGGGAAACCTGACCAGGGCCGCAGTCGAAACGGTCAAGGAGTGGCGGACCGACCGCGTCCTGCGCAACCTGGAGGCGATGCTGATAGTCGCCGACAACTCGCAGCTGCTGATCCTCTCGGGCGTGGGCGACGTCATCGCTCCGGACGAGGACGTCGTGGCGGTAGGCTCGGGCGGCGCCTACGCGCAGGCCGCCGCGCTCGCGCTGCTGCGCAACACCGACCTCGGTGCGCGCGAGATAGCAGAGAAGGCACTGCTGATCGCGGCGGATATCGACATCTACACGAGCGGCAACGCAACGGTGCTGTCGGTGGGTGACGCCGCCAGTGCGGGCGAACCCGAAGACACGGACGGAGGCGAGGCATGAACCAGGGACTGGTAAGGACCGGCCAGCCGACGGGCTTCGACATGACGCCCCTGCAGATCGTCGAGGAACTCGACCGTCACATCGTGGGCCAGTCCCGGGCGAAGCGCAGCGTCGCCGTCGCCCTGCGGAACCACTTCAGGCGCCGGCAGCTGGACGAAGCCCTGCAGCGGGACGTGACTCCGAAGAACATCCTGATGATCGGCCCGACCGGCGTGGGTAAGACCGAGATCGCCCGGCGGCTGGCACGCATGGCCAGCGCACCCTTCATCAAGGTCGAAGCGACGAAGTTCACCGAGGTCGGCTACGTCGGCCGTGATGTCGACAGCATCGTCCGCGACCTGGTGCAGGCTTCTTTCATCATGGTCGAGAACGAGCAGAAACTCGCGGTGGTAGAGAGTGCCGCGGCGGGAGCCAAGGAACGGCTGCTGGACGCGCTTCTGCCTGGCGGCTCGCCCGAGGGCAGGGACAAGATGCGTGCGCTGCTCGACTCGGGGCAGCTCGAGGACCGGATGATCGAGATCGAGGTTAGCGACGACAGTCCCCAGGTCGGGATGATGCCCGGCATGGAGGAAATGGGCCTGAACCTGCAGGACATGCTCTCCAACGTCATGCCCAAGCGCCGACGCAAGCGGCGCGTGCCCGTCTCGGAAGCCCGGCGCATACTGGCCAACGATGAGGCCGAGCGCCTCATCGACCACGACGCCATCGGGCGTGAGGCGATCCGCCGCGCGGAGACGGCCGGCATCGTCTTCATCGACGAGCTCGACAAGGTCGCCGCGGACGACAGCGGACAATCGAGCGACGTCTCGGGCGAGGGTGTGCAGCGCGACCTGCTGCCCATCGTCGAGGGCACCCAGGTGAACACGCGCTACGGACAGGTCAGTACCGATCACGTGCTCTTCATCGCCGCGGGCGCGTTCAGCGTGGTCAAGCCATCGGACCTGATCCCCGAACTGCAGGGGCGCTTCCCCATCCGCGTGGAGCTCGAGGAACTGACATCCGCCGACTTCCAGAAGATCCTTACCCAGCCGCAGCATTCCCTCACGCATCAGTACGTGGAGCTGCTTCGGGTGGACGGCACGGAAGTGCAGTTCGAGGAGTCCGGCATCGTCGCGATCTCGGATTACGCAGAGTCAGTGAACCGCGAGGTCGAAGACATCGGGGCGCGCCGCCTGCACACGATCCTGGAGACGGTGCTCGAGGACATCGCCTTCGGCACGGACCTGGGTCGCATCGTCATCGATGGCGGCTTCGTGACCGGCAAGCTCAAGGACATCGTGGAGGACGAGGACCTGAGCCGCTACGTGCTCTGAGTCACCTGCCCCAGCACGGTAACTGCGAAGCCTTCCAGGGCTGCCGCACTGCCGCCGTGCAGCCCTCCCCCGCGGCTTCGGGCCCCCAGCGGCCGGAAGGCACTTTCGCCACCGGTACAGAACAGGAACTCCCAGTCGCCCGGCGGCAGCGTGAAGTGCTCATCGGAGTCGCCGTGCACGATCACGAGGAGTGACCTGCCCGCGTCACCGGGTTCGTCTTCGACACCTGCCAGCCGGGCGGCCAGGGTCACGCGTTCGGCGGACTCCCACTCCTCCCTGGTCATCTCCTGGCCCGACGCGCCGAACCAGACGACGTCGCGCTCACCGTTGGCTCCGTCGCGTCCGGTGAGCCAGTTGGAGCGGGTCAGCTGCGGGTAGCGCCGCCGGAAGGCAACCATCGCGCGCACGAAGGCAAGGAACTCGTCCTGACGCGGATCCAGCCGCCACTGGAACCAGCTGATCTCATTGTCCTGGCAGTAAGCGTTGTTGTTGCCTCCCTGCGTCCGGCTCAGCTCGTCGCCGCCCAGGAGCAGCGGCGTGCCGGCGGACAGGAACAGCGTGGCGAGCATGCCGCGTCTGAGACGGTCGCGGGTGTCCAGCACCGCCTCGTCATCCGTGGGGCCTTCAACCCCGCAGTTCTGCGACTGGTTGTGGTCACTGCCGTCACGGTTGTCCTCAAGGTTGGCGTGGTTGTGCTTGCGTTCGTAGCTGACAAGGTCGTTCAGCGTGAAGCCGTCATGCACGGTGACGAAGTTGACCGAATGGTGCGGGCGGCGGCCACTGGCCCGGTACAGGTCGCTGCTGCCGGCGAGCCGGGTGGCGAGCACGTCATGCACGCCCGGACTGCCGCGCCAGAGCGCCCGGGTGACATCGCGGTACTTGCCGTTGTGTTCGAACCACGGCCAGGGAAACCGGCCGGACTGGTAGCCGCCCTGGCCAAGGTCCCAGGGCTCGGCATAGAAGCGCGCTGCAGCCAGCTGCGGATCCTGCTGGGCTGCCTGGAAGAATGTTCCGGACGGATCAAAGCGGGCATCCCGGCTCCTTCCCAAGGTTACTGCCAGATCGAAGCGGAAGCCGTCCACCCCCATCGATGTGTGCCAGTAACGCAGGCTGTCCAGCACGAGTTGCAGCATCGCCGGCGAGCTCAGGTCCGTAGAGTTGCCCGTGCCCGTGAAGTCACGGTACCGGCCGGGGTCATCCTGCTCCAGCCGGTAGTAAGCCATGTTGTCCAGCCCTCTCAAGTTCAGCGTGGGGCCGTGCTCGTTGCCTTCCCCGGTGTGGTTGAAGACCACGTCGATGATGACTTCGATGCCCGCTTCGTGCAGCTGGCTCACCATCTGCCGGAACTCCTCGGTTGCTCGCTCGGGCGCGGTCGCGTAACGCGGTTCGGGAGCGAAGAACGAAAGCGTGTTGTAGCCCCAGTACTGCCTCAGGCCGAGCCGATGGAGGCGCTCGTCGTTCACGATCGCGTGGACCGGCAGCAGCTGAAGGCTGGTGACTCCAAGCTCGCGCAGGTGGGCGATGACAGCTTCGTGGCCCGCACCAAGGTACGTGCCTCTCAGTTCCTCCGGCACCCCCTCGTGCAACATGGTGAGCCCCCGCACATGGGCCTCATAGATCACGCGGTCTGAATCGCTGATGCCGGGCCGCCTCCAGACGGCGGCAACGCCGTCGGTCACCATCCCGAGCGGCGCGGCCAGCACCGTGTCGCGTCCATCCGGAACCAGCGCGCCACCGCACAACGGATCGGCGCTTCCCTCTTCAACTTCGCTCCAGGCGAGCTCCCGCCCGACGGCGCGGGCGTAAGGGTCCATCAGTACCTTCGCAGGGTTGCAGCGCGAGCCGCGTGACAGGTCGAACGGTCCGTGCACGCGGTAGCCGTAGAGCTGGCCCGCGAACACGCCGGGAACGAAGACGTGCCAGACGGGACCCGAGATCCTGGTCAGCTCGAGGCTGCGGGGCGAGGCGTCCTCAGCGTGTGAGTAGAGCAGCAGCTCGACGCTTGTCGCCACGCCACTGCGCAACGTGAAGCCGGTTCCATCGTCCGTCGGGTGAGCGCCGTACCGCCACGGGGGCGGGGCGTGATCTGTATGTTCAGGCATCCGGTTATCGATTATAGATGGCGACGCTGTTCGCGTCGCACCACCTGCCAGCGGGTTACGCTGAAACCGTGACTGGCGGTCGTTCGCGGTGCTGAACAACAAGATGCTGGATACCCTGCCGATAGGGGTCCTCCGGGTTGATGAACACGGGAACGTGACGCATGCCAACCCTGCAGCACTCGAGCTGTTCGGCGGGGCCTTGCACGCGCGTGCTGACACGCTTCCCCTGCTGGAAGAGACCGGCGAACCGCTAGCAGCCTCAGCAAATCCGGTTCTGAGGACACTCGCCACAGGCGAGCGGGCAAGCATCTCGACGCGGGTGGGCGAAGGAGCCGACAAGTGGCTCGAGGTGATCAGCGTGCCCTTCGAGAGCGGGGCAATCGTAACGCTGAACGACATCACCGTTACGCACCGGCAACTTGAAGAACTCGATTACAGCCTGCATTTCGACACCCTTACCGGCCTGCCGAACCGGCGCAGCTTCTTCGCCACCCTGCAGAAGCAGCTGCACGCCAATGAATCCGAGTCGGCGCGTCACGCGATCGTCCTGGTCGACATCAACGACTTCAAGCAGGTAAACAAGCTGCACGGCCATGAACAGGCGGACGGGCTGCTGCGGCAGTTCGCCGATCGAATCAAGGCCTCGTTGCGTCCTGATGACCTCCTGGCCAGGATAGGAGGCGACGAGTTCGCGATACTGCTGAAAGACATCGGCAGCGTCTGGCACGCCGCCCGCGTGGCCGAGACCATCGTCAGCAACTGCGTGGCGGCGTTCCCGGTCGGAGCCAAGAAGGTCGAACTCGTTCCGGGTGTAGGGATCTCGGTAATGCCAAAGGGAGGCGCGGATACCGACATGCTCTTCTCCCAGGCGGATGTCGCACTCAGGCGTGCGAAACAGACGAGTAACGCCCGCTTCGTGGTGTACGACGCACACCTGGACGCGCAGAGCGACATCGACCTGGAGCTCGCGGCGGACCTGGAAGAGGCGCTGGACCGGAACGAACTTCACCTGGCCTTCCAGCCGATCGTGGACATGCGCGATGGCTCGATGAGCGGGGCGGAGACCCTGCTGCGCTGGGAGCATCCCGTACGCGGTTCGATTCCGCCTTCGGAGTTCGTGCCGCTGGCCGAGGAATCGGGGTCCATCAACAGGATCGGAGCCTGGGTGCTTGACGAGGCGGCAAGGCATCTGGCCAGCTGGCTGCCGCACCATCCGAACATGCACCTGTCGATCAACCTGTCGCCCAGCCAGCTCGAATCACGGCAGTTCCTGACCGGCTTCGCACGTACGCTGGGCGTGCACGGCGTGCCGCACAACGCGGTGATGCTTGAGCTGACGGAGACGTACCTGATGGAGGACGTGGACCGCGCTGCTCGCGACCTGCGCCGCTTCGTGAACATGGGCGTCGCGATCGCCATCGACGATTTCGGCACCGGATATTCGAGCATGAAGTACCTGCAGCTGCTGCCGGTCACACACGTGAAGATCGACAGGAGCTTCATCGGTCGCATCCTCATGGACGAGCGGAGCCGCGTGCTGGTCGAGGCTATCCTGCTTATGGCCGAGAAGCTTAACCTGCGTGTCATCGCCGAGGGCGTCGAGACGATCGAACAGGCGCAGTACCTGCAGAAGCTGGGCTGCAACTTCGCCCAGGGCTGGCTCTATGGCCGGGCAGTACCCAGCAGTGACTTCAGCCTGATGCTGAAGGAGTCACTGCCGGGTTCCGGTTTCTGATTCAGATGTGAAGCGCGCGTCCGTGCAGCGCGAGGGCTGCTTCCTTCACGGCCTCGGCCAGCGTCGGGTGCGCATGGACCGTTAGGGCGATGTCCTCGGCCGAGGCGCCGAACGCGATGCTCGCTACGCCCTCGGCGATCAGGTCGCCAGCATGGGGTCCCACGATGTGCACGCCGAGCACCCGATCGGTCTCCTTGTGGGCCAGTATCTTGACGCGACCGTCCGTCTCGCCCGCGGTGCGCGCGCGGCCGTTCGCGGCGAAGGGGAACACGCCCTTGGAGTATGGGATCCCCTGCTCCTTGAGCTGTTCCTCCGTTGCGCCGACCGATGCCACTTCGGGACTCGTGTAGACGATCGCCGGCACGGTCGCGTAATCAAGGTGCGGCCTTTGTCCGGCAAGCAGTTCAACCGCGGCAACGCCCTCTTCCTCAGCCTTGTGGGCCAGCATCGGGCCGCGGATCACGTCACCTATGGCCTGTACGCCTTCAACATTGGTGCGGAATGCGTCATCGACCTCGATCCGGCCGCGCTCGTCGACCTTCACGCCTGCCTCCTCAAGGCCCAGCCCTTCGGTATTTGGAGTGCGGCCAACAGCCACAAGCAGGCGGTCGCAGACAAGGTCATCCTGGCCCTTGATCCTGACTGTCACGGACTTGCCGTCGCTTGCTGCGCTCTCGACCGCCTGGCCCAGGCGGAACTCGATGCCCTGCTTCTTCAGGATCTTCTGGGTCTCGCGGGCGATTTCAAGGTCCATGCCGGGCAGGATCCGGTCAAGGTACTCGACGACGGTGACGCGTGCCCCGAGCCGCCGCCAGACAGTGCCGAGCTCCAGGCCGATCGCGCCGGCGCCGATAACGACCAGGTGCCCGGGAACCGAGTCCCATTCGAGCGCCTCGGTAGAGGTGCCGATCAGCTCGCCGTCTGGTTCGACGCCACGCAGCTTCGCTACGCTGCTTCCGGTGGCGATCAGCACGTTCTTTGCCGCGATCTCGGTTCCGTCGACGCTGACGCTTCCGGATCCGAGCAGCTTTCCGGTGCCCTTGTAGTGCTTGATCCCGTTCTTCTTGAAGAGGAAGCTCACGCCGTCGGTGTTGCTTTTGACGACGGCGTCCTTGCGTGCATGCATCGCCGCGAGGTCGAGCCCGACGCTGCCGACCTTGACACCGTGTGCTTTCAGGCCGCCGGCCTGAACCATCTCGAACCGGTGGCTCGATTCCAGCAACGCCTTGCTGGGTATGCAGCCGACGCGCACGCAGGTGCCTCCGAAAGTGGACTCGCGCTCAACCACGCCAACGTTCATTCCAAGCTGGGCCGCCCGGATCGCGGCAACGTAGCCGCCGGGGCCGGCACCGATGATCAGCAGGTCATGTTGCTTCTGTTCGCTCATCCTCACACCTCGAGCAGCAGGCGGGTCGGGTTCTCGATCGTGTCGACGATCCGCTTCAGGAACGTTACGGCCTCGCGGCCGTCGATGATCCGATGGTCGTAGCTGAGCGCAAGGTACATCATCGGCCTGATCTCGACCTTGCCGTTGATGGCGACGGGGCGTTCCTTGATCGTGTGCATGCCGAGTACGCCGCTCTGGGGCGGGTTGATGATCGGCGTGGACAGCAGGCTGCCGAACACTCCACCGTTACTGATGGTGAAGGTGCCGCCGGTCAGCTCGTCGGGGGTAAGCCGGTTGCGGCTGGCGCGCTGGCCGAAGTCGCCGATGGTCTTCTCGAGCTCGGCGAAGCTGAGGCGCTCTGCGTTGCGGACGACCGGTACGACCAGACCCTTGGGCGTACTTACCGCCACTCCGATGTCGAAGTAGTTGCGGTAGACGATGCTCTCGTCGCGCACCTCGGCGTTGAGCTGGGGAATCTGTCTGAGCGCGTCGATCGCGGCACGCACGAAGAACGACATGAAACCCAGGCGGACGTCATGCTTCTTCTCGAAGCTGTCGCGGAACTCCTTGCGAAGCGCCATCACAGCGGACATGTCCGCCTCGTTGAACGTGGTGAGGATGGCCGCGGTCTGCTGTGACTCGACGAGGCGCTCAGCGATCCGGCGCCTGAGCGGCGTCATGGGCACGACTTCCTCTTCGCGCGCGCCACTGGCGACAGGCTCGGCAGCGGGAGCAGCCGTCAGTGCTGCCTGCACGTCCTCCTTGAGCACCCGGCCGCCTGGTCCGCTCGCCTTGACACCGGACGTGTCCACGCCCTGTTCGGCAGCGAGCTTCGCAGCGGCAGGCATGACGAACTTCTCGCCGTCGGAGGCGGCCTGAGCCGGAGCTTCAGCCTGAGCCGGAGCGTCAGCCTGAGCCGGAGCTTCGGCCGGAGTCGCCCCGGGCCCGGTGCCCGCGCTGTCGCTGGCTGCCGGCGCGGCGCCCTCATCGATGAACGCGATGACGTCGCCGACGTTCGCGCTGTCACCAGTGGCCAGCTTGACGCCGACCAGCTTGCCCGCCACAGGTGCGGGGATCTCGAGCGTCGCCTTGTCGGTCTCGAGCTCGACGAGGGCCTCGTCGGCTGCGACGCTGTCGCCCTCCTGTTTGAGCCAGCTGCCGATGAACACTTCAGTGATCGACTCTCCGACAGCTGGTATTTTTACCTCGATTGGCATTCTGTTCCCTTCAGTTCAGGCGTGACTGCTGCCCGCTTCGGCGCGGGGTTCGGACTCACTGGTTATCAAGGCGAAGGCATCGCGGATGAGCTCTGCCTGCTCCAGGCGGTGTGCGCTGGAAGAGCCGGTAGCCGGGCTTGCGCCAGCGGGCCGGGCTACGACATCGAGGCTGTGTCCGAAGACGTTCATGCCCAGATGGCCGAGCAGGAAGCGCCAGAAGCCAGCGTTCGCGGGCTCCTCCTGGACGAACACCACCGGTACGTCCTGCCCGTACGGGTCGAGCGCTGCCTTGAGTTCGGCCAGCGGCAGCGGGTAGAGCTGTTCGAGGCGGATGATGGCCACATCGCTCCTGGCCTGCGCAGTCCGCTCTGCCAGAAGCTCGTAGTAAACCTTGCCGCTGCAGAGCAGGACGCGCTTCACTCCAGCCGGATCGATCGTCTCGGTCTCCGGAATGACCCGCCTGAACCGGCCGGATGCGAACTCCTCCAGCGCGGACTGCACCTGGGGGTGCCGCAGCAGGCTCTTGGGGGACATCACGATGAGCGGCTTGCGGATCGGCCGCTGAACCTGGCGCCGCAGCAGGTGGAAGAACTGGGCGGCCGTGGTCGGATAGACGACCTGCATGTTGTCCTCGGCGCACAGCTGCAGGAAGCGTTCAGGCCGCGCGCTGGAGTGCTCGGGGCCGGCTCCCTCGAGGCCGTGCGGAAGCAGCATGGTGACGCCGGAAAGCCGCTGCCATTTCTCCTCGGCCGAGGCGATGAACTGGTCGATTATCACCTGGGCGGAGTTGACGAAGTCGCCGTACTGTGCCTCCCAGATGACGAGGGCATCGGGCATGTCGAGCGAGTAGCCGTACTCGAAGCCGAGCACGCCGATCTCCGAGAGGGGGCTGTTGTAGATCTCCAGCGGCGCCTGTTCGGCAGACAGGTTCGCCAGCGGCATGTACTCGCTGCCGTTGACCACGTCGTGCAGTACCGAGTGCCGGTGACTGAAAGTGCCTCGCTGCGCGTCCTGGCCCGAGATGCGGACCCTGACGCCCGACTCGAGCAGGCTGGCAAGCGCGAGCTGCTCGGCCGCAGCCCAGTCGAGCGGTCGCTCGCCTTTGGCCATCTCGAGCCGACTGGCGTGAAGACGGTTCAGCTTCGGGTTGAGGTTGAAGCCCTCGGGAACCTCTGCGAGGCGCTGCAGCAGCGTGGAGGCGAGTTCAAGATCCATCCCGGTGTCAACGTCGGTGACGTTGCTGTCCGGGCCGCCCATGTAGCCGCTCCAGACGCCTTCGAACGCCGAGTAGCGCAGCCTGAAGTCGTCGCGGCGCGCGGTGATCAGCTCCTGTTCGAGCGTCTCACGGCGCAGCGTCGCGATCTCATCGGCTTCGGCCTGGGCAATGCCGCCGAGTTCGAGCAGCCGGTCGAGGTAACCCTCGCGGACGGTCTTGCGCTTGCGGATCAGTTCGTACAGCTTTGGCTGGGTGAAAGCCGGTTCGTCGCCCTCGTTATGTCCGTGCTTGCGGTAGCAGAACATGTCGATCACGACGTCGCGGCGGAAGCGCTGGCGGAACTCCAGGGCGAGCTTCACGACCTGCGCGACGGCCTCGGGGTCCTCGCCGTTGACGTGAAAGATCGGGCTCTGCAGCATCTTCGCGACGTCGCTCGCATAAGTGGTGCTGCGGCCGTCCTGCGGCCCGGTCGTGAAACCGAGCTGGTTGTTTACGATGATGTGAAGCGTGCCGCCGACCTCGTAGCCCGGCAGCTCGGACATGTTCAGCGTCTCCTGGTTCACGCCCTGGCCGATGAAGGCGGCGTCCCCGTGAATCAGTATCGGAAGCGCCCGCTCGCGGCCCCTGTCGCCGACGCGGTCCTGCTTGGCGCGCGTCCGGCCGACCACCACAGGGTTGACGTACTCGAGATGCGACGGGTTGAAGGCGAGAGACAGGTGAACCTTGTCCCCGTCCTGCGTCTCCCAATCGCTCGAGTAGCCCATGTGGTACTTGACGTCTCCCCGGCCACGGTTCATCTCGGGGTCGCGGTCTTCGAACTCCCGGAAGATCGTGCGCGGGCTCTTGCCCATGATGTTCGCCAGCACGTTGAGACGGCCGCGGTGAGCCATGCCGAGCACGACCTGGCGTATTCCCTGCGAACCCGCCTTCTCGATCGCCAGGTCGAGCAGCGGGATGAGCGTCTCGCCGCCCTCGAGCGAGAAGCTCTTGGCACCCACGAACTTCTTCTGGATGAACTCCTCGAATATGGTCGCGTCGGTAAGCCGGGTGAGTATCCTGAGCTGCGTCTCCCGCGGCAGATCCATACGGTTGCGCGTGGGCTCGATGTTGCTCTGCAGCCATTCGCGCACCGCGAGGTTGTCGATGTGCATGAACTGCACGCCGATGGTGCGCGTGTAAGTGCTCTTGAGCGCTTCGATCAACTCACCAAGCGTGCTCACGCCGCTCAGGTACTCGGCCACGACCGGCCGGTTCATGTCGGCGTCGGTGAACCCGTAGTACGACGGGTCGAGTTCGGGAATCCTGACCTCAGTCCTGTAAAGCGGATTGATGTCGGCCACGCGGTGCCCGCGCACCCTGTAGTTCCTTACGAGCTTGTCCACCTTGTGCTGGACAGAAGCCTCGTCCCCTGCCGAAGGCGTCCTGGTCGCCAGGCCGTTCCCGGCCGGGCTGAAAAGCGTGCCCTGTGCGAGCTTCGGTGCAAGCGTGCCGCGATTGCGCAGTCCCTCAGGAACTGCCTCGGCCTGACTCAGGAACCAGGTGTTCCATTCCTCACCGACTGAAGTCGGGTCCTTGAGCCATTCGAGGAAAAGGTCCTCGACAAACGCCAGATTCTGGCTACCGGTCATGCAGCCATCTCCCTCCAACCCCTCTCTGAGTACAGCAGAAAAGCCGCGCTCCGAACACCCTTCGGGCCCCGGAACGGCACCTGCTCTTGCCATAATTGATCATGGTCAGCGCCAGTCACTCATTCCTGCTCCCCTGACCTGGGCTTGCGCCGGTCATCAGGAGCCGTTTCCTGTCCCCGTTCTATCATGAATGGACCCCCGGTACTACCGCTGTTACTACCGTCTGGGACACGTGGCACCGCATGCGGTAATCTGACGCATGCAAGTCGCATCAGCCAGCACCCGATCCGTTTCCCTGGAGGACGTACGACAGGCGCGAGCCCGTATCAGCAGCGCCACGCGGGTCACGCCCGTGTTGCCCGTACCGGGTCGCCAGGGCGTACATGCGAAGCTCGAAAGCCTTCAGATCACCGGTTCCTTCAAGCTCCGCGGCGCTTTTAACATGCTGGCTGGCCTCACCGATGCCCAGCGTTCACAGGGTGTCGTGACTCATTCCAGCGGCAACCATGCCCAGGGCGTCGCCTGCGCAGCCTACCTGCTCGGCTGCCACGCAACCATCGTGATTCCTGAGGGCGCACCCCAGATCAAGGTCGATCGGACGGCGTCCTGGGGAGCACGCATCATCCGCTGTGGACCATCATCGTCGGAGCGCGAAGAGGTTGCCGCCAGGGAGGCCGAATCGGGCGGACTGACCATGGTGCCACCGTTCGACCACCCAGCGATCATCGCGGGTCAGGGCACGGTGGCACTCGAACTCCTCGAACAGCTCCCGAATATCGGAACGGTCTTCGTGCCCGTTGGTGGGGGCGGCCTCGCAGCGGGTGTCGCCCTGGCTGTCAAGTCGCTGCGCCCCGATGTGCGGGTGATCGCCGTCGAACCGGAACTGGCGGCCGATGCCGCCGAGTCGCACCGCACCGGCGAGCGCGTGACCTGGCCGGCCGGACTTGCCAACCGGACCATCGCCGACGGCGTCCGCACGCAGCAGGTGGGCGAGTACAACCTGCCGTTTCTGCTGGAGTTCATCGATGACTTCGTGCTTGTGCCCGAGGATGCGATCCGTGCAGCCGTGCGGCACTACGTTCACGAGATGAAGGCGACGGTCGAACCGACCGGCGCCCTTACGCTGGCTGCTCTGGACGGCATCGACGCCTCCTCGCTCCCTTCAGGCGACATCGCAGTGATCGTCAGTGGGGGGAACATCGAACCGCGCATACTCGCCGAACTGGCCGGTCAGTAGGCGGCGCATGCGGGGTACAATCGGCAGGTGATGGCTTACGGAGCAGTGATCTCACCGGTCGTGAGGCTGGAAGCGGGACGGCAGATTCATGTTCGAAAGAATTGACGTGCCACCGCTTGCTGTTGTGCTTCTGCTGCTCTACGGGCTGCTTATCGCCTTCATCTACACCTTATGGACCGCCCTGAACCTGCAGCGCGGACGGCGAGGGCCGCAGGAAGGCGCGAACGAACGGCAGCCGGCACGCAGGACGCAGAAGGAGCGGACGGCCAGGCAGCAGCAAAGGACACCAGTTGCGCCCCCGCCTGCCGAGGCAGCTCCGGCCAAGCCCTGGCTGGCCAAGCCGGCGGAGGCTGCCCGCCCCGCAGATTCCGAGGCGGTGGCAAGCTACAGCGTGCGCAAGAAGGCAGGGGCCGCTCCGGAACCCCGGCCGGCCTCGGCAGCGCCTCCCGCTCCCGTCCGGCGCGAGCGTCCCGCGACAGAAGTCCAGGCTCCCGCAATCGAGCGGACGCCCCGTGCCGCGTCCTCGCAGGCCCGCTCCGTGAAGCCCGAGCCTGCCGCTGCCCCGACACAGGCTAGGCAGCAGGAGCAGCCGCGCACCCCGGCTGACCTACCCGCACAGAAGCAGGAAGCGAGAAAGGAAGAACGCGCCCGGAATGAGGACGCGTTCGCAAGGTTCCTGCGCAGCAGCGGTGAAGACCGCGACGATTTCTAGACTGCCAGCTGGTGGAGCCTGCGGTAGGCGGCCTCGGCCCGCTCGCGTACGCCGCTCGCATCACTCAGGCCATCCATGATCGCGTGCATCGCGATGTGATGGTCGACGTCACCGAAGATGCTGTTGAGCACCTCGACCTCCTCGTTCGTCCTGAGTGAGGCGTCGTCCCTGAACATGTAGGTGTAGGTCTGCTCGAACTGGCGATCATCGATGTCACCCGCCAGGAACGCTCCGATGAGGTTCAGGTAGGGCGTCAGGTCGCTGCTGCCTGCCGGAGCATCGATCGCGACGGCTTCGCCAACGGGAAGCGCCTTGATGGCCGGGCCGACGACGTCGGGCGTGATGCCCCAGTTGTTGACCTCGAAGACCGGCTTGCCGTCACGGTAGGCGATCACCTGAGGGCTTTCGTGCCTGAGGCCGGTCTGGTCCGCTACCAGGTTGCTCGCGGCGCGAGCCTCGACCACGCGGATCAGGCCGACAGGCAGGTCCTCGCGGGGCTCCACCTCAGCCTGCAGAACTCCGAAGCCCTGCATGGTCTTGTGGCAGGTGCCCGCCTTGAAGATGATGCTGGTCGGGTGATCGGCGAGAAATCTGCCGACATCCTCCGGGGACGTGAGGTTGAATACTCGATCCTTGAACATACGCACTTCTCCCGCGCTGGCAGCACCTGCGGCGCCGCCGCGCCAAATTGGTCTCAGCGTCCATTGTAGGGCGGCCGTGCCCGACCGCCTGTCGCATGCGGTTGTCGTTGACGCCCTCCGGCGGCGGCTGGTAGAGTGTGGGTCGCTTGTACGGTCGGCCAGTTCCGACGTCGCAAGCCCCTACGGAGAGGTGTCCGAGTGGTTTAAGGAGCACGCCTGGAAAGCGTGTATGTGGGTTTCCTGCATCGAGGGTTCGAATCCCTCCCTCTCCGCCACTTCAATGCAGTTCAGCTTCATGTAAAACGCCTGCTCCCTGGAGGGTGTGACCGGCAAGGCCGGCCACTGCCTGCTCGTTGCCGCTGGAACCCCCCCCTGCCTGACAATCGGTTGACTGTGACTTGGGTCACACACTAGAGTAGTGAACGAGAGACGAAGTGCGTATTTGATTTCGGTGCCGTTCGGGTACCGAACCTATACGTATTCGCTCCACTTCAGTCGCACCATCTGAGAAGGAGACTGCATGTTAAAGCGAACTACCCACTTACTTGTCGCTCTACTGGCAGCCACGTGCCTGGCCACTTCGGCCTTGGCCCAGACGCTGATCATCGCCCAAGGCACCGACGCGGTCACACTCGATCCGCACGACGTGACGGATTCACCCACGGCTACCATCGCCAGCCACATGTTCGAGACGCTGTTCGACTACACGCCTGAGGGCGAGATCGTTCCTCACCTTGCCCACGACTACGAGTTCTCCTCGGACGGCCTCGTGCTCACCCTGCACATCCGCGATGACGTGACCTTTCACGATGGCACGCCGCTCACTGCGGAAGTCGTCAAGGGCAGCCTGGATCGCTTCCTCGATCCCGCCAACGCGTTCACGTTCCGCTTCCTCCTCGATCGTGTAGAGGAAGTCGTCGTCACCGGTGAGCACACTGTGGAGCTTCACCTCTCCACCCAGTTCGCGCCGCTTCTCGCGCACTTGACCCACAACACGGTCTCCGTCGTCCTGCCATCCAACGTGGCCGACCTCGAGACCAACCCGATCGGCACCGGTCCGTTCAGCTTCGCCTCGCGCGACGTGGGCACCTCCATCGACCTCGAGCGCTACGACGGCTACTGGGGCGAGCAGCCCGGCGTCTCGGGCGTCCGTTTCCTGTCCGTGCCAGAGAACACCACGCGCATGGCGCTCGTCGAGAGCGGCGAGGCCCATGTGGCCGTGCGCGTTCCGCCGCAGGATATCGCGCGTCTTGACGCCACTCCAGGCATCACGGTCGAGAACGTCTCGAGTCTGCGCACGATCTTCATCTACCTGAACGTCGAGGTGGAGCCACTCAATAACCCGCTCGTTCGTCAGGCACTCAACTACGCCGTCAACAACGATGACATCGCGGAGTTCGTCGTCGGTGGCGCCGTGCGTCCCAGCGACGCCCCGATCGCTCCCGGCATCTTCGGTTACACTCCGCTCGGCGGCTACGATTACGATCCCGAGCGCGCCCGCGAGCTTCTGGCCGAGGCTGGCTATCCCGACGGCTTCTCCACCACCTTCTACAGCCCGACCGGACGCTACCTCCAGGACATTCAGATCGCCGAGGCAATCCAGCCGATGCTGGCCGAAGTCGGCATCAATGCCACCATCGAGACGCTCGAGTGGGCCGCATTCCTCGAGCTGACCTCGCTACCCGTGGAAGAAACCGTCGTTCCGATGGCCCTCATGGGCTGGGGCACCGTGACGGGTGACGCAGACTACGGCCTGTTCGCCCTGTTTCACACCAGTGAACACGTACCCGACGGCTCGAACCGCGCCTTCTACAGCAACTCCATGGTCGACGCGCTCCTTGACGAGGCACGTACGAACACGGACCCGACGGTACGCGAGCAGATCTATACCGATGCTATGAATCTGATCTGGACCGATGCCCCGTGGCTGTTCCTTCACAGCGAGACGCAGCTGGTCGCCGTGCGCGACGGCGTGAACGGCGTCGTCATCCATCCGACGGAGCGCGTCCTCGCGCTGACCGCCTCGCTCGACTGATCGTCTGAGCACGTTTTGACCGGAGCATTCTGAACTATCCGGGCCTGCGCACGAACGGACATGTGCGCAGGCCCCGAACCGGTCAGCGACACGCCGCCGGCGTGGCACAACCCTATCTAACCTAACCGGCTTACCCAGAGGTCACTTTTTGCTCCAGTACACTATTCGTCGATTGCTCGTCGCGATCCCGTCCATCCTGGGCGTTCTCATCATTGTGTTCGCCATGGTGCGCCTTGCTCCCGGCGATCCAGCCGTGCTCCTGGCCGGCGAATTCGCGGACGCCGAGACGGTGGAACGCATGCGCGAACGCTTCGGACTGAACGAACGTATCGAGGTCCAGTTCGTGCGCTTCCTCGGAGGAGTCGTGCAAGGCGACCTCGGCCGCTCGACCCGCACCAACCGGCTGGTGACCGACGACCTCCGGCAGTTCTTCCCCAACACGCTTGAGCTGGCCCTCGCCGCAATCATCTTTGCCCTGATCTTCGGCATCGGCCTTGGAGTCGCGGCGGCGCTCTACAGGAACACGTGGATCGACGCGTTTGCCATGATCCTTGCCCTGATCGGCGTTTCCATGCCGGTCTTCTGGTTCGGGCTTCTGGCGATCCTCTATTTCTCGGTGGATCTCGGCTGGTTCCCTGTCGCGGGCCGGGGCACGTTCATGCACCTGGTGCTGCCCGCAATAACCCTGGGCGTGTCAAGCACGGGAATCATCGCTCGCATGACCCGTTCATCGATGCTCGAGATTCTGTCGCAGGACTACATCCGCACCGCCAGGGCGAAGGGATCACCCGGCCGGACCGTCGTATTCAAGCACGCGTTGCGCAATGGCCTGATTCCGGTGATCACCGTGAGTGGCCTGGAATTCGGTTCCCTCATGGCCGGAGCGGTCATCACGGAGACGGTCTTCACCTGGCCTGGAATCGGCCGGATGCTTGTGCAGTCAATCCTCTCTCGTGATTACCCGTCAGTTCAGGGAGCGGTGCTCCTTATCGCCATTTCGTTTATTTTCATCAACCTGTTTGTCGACCTGATATACGGTTTCGTCGACCCAAGGATCCGTTATGACTGACCCGCTGGCTGCAACTGTCACCGTCAAGCCACCGCGCTGGCAGCGCCGCATCACGCGCAATCCGCTCGCCATCCTCGGCGCCCTGCTGATCGGTTCCTTCCTGTTCATCGTGGCGCTTGCGCCCTTCATCGCTCCCTACCGTGCGGAGACCCAGAACCTGCGCACCACCTATGTACCGCCAGGATTGGGCTGGAGCCTCCGTGGTCCGGACAATCAGCTCGGCCTGTGGGTCAGCGAGGCCACACGCTCGCCGGTAGGCGGGGTCAGTGTCAACGAAGCCGAGCAGTATCCGGTTCGCCTGTTCGTGCGCGGCCAGTCATACACCTGGCTCTTCGGTCTCATACGGAGTGACGTGCACCTGTTCGGAGTGGACGGACCCGTCCGGTTCCACCTACTCGGAACGGATGAACAGGGACGTGACCTATTCTCCCGCATCGTTTACGGAGCATGGATCTCCCTCTTCATCGGGCTCATTTCTGTGGGTATCGGTGTCGGCATCGGGGCACCGGTAGGGGCGATTTCGGGATTTTACGGTGGATGGCTGGACCTGGTGATCCAGCGGGTGATCGACACCATGCTGGCCTTCCCCGGTATCCTGCTGGCGATCGTACTGGTCGCGACGTTCGGGACAGGACTCACCAACCTGATGATCGCCGTCGGCATCGCGGCTATCCCCATCTATGCGCGAATCCTGCGCGGCTCCGTGATGGCGATCAAGAACCGTGAGTTCATCGAGGCCGCGGGGGCACTCGGGAGGCCCAAGTTTTCCACGCTCTTCCGGCACGTGCTGCCGAACGCGATGGCACCGCTGATCGTGCAGTCCAGTCTGCAGATGGCGATAGCGATCCTCTTCGCTGCCGGCCTCGGCTTCCTTGGACTCGGTGCGCGTCCACCCCAGCCTGAGTGGGGCCTGATGCTTGCCCGTGGCCGCGAGTACCTGGCGGTAGCGCCTCACGTTGCCACTTTCCCGGGTCTGGCCATCATCCTCGTCGTGCTTGGCTTCAACCTGCTCGGGGACTCCTTGCGCGATGCGCTCGACCCCCGGAGCAAGTGAGCACGAAAACATGCAATCATGAGCAGCGATGCGAACGGACCGAGCCGCGACCGGCCTGAGACCCATGCGGCTCACCACCGGAGTCAACAAGCACGCCGAGGGCTCAGCCCTTGTCGAATGGGGCGACACTCGGGTACATGCGACGGCCTCGCTCGAAGCGAAGTTACCGCCTCACATGCGCAACGCCGGAACCAAGAGCGGCTGGCTGACCGCTGAGTATGCGATGCTGCCGCGCAGCACCAGTACCCGCTCCCCGCGTGAGCGCCTGTACGGCAGTGGCCGGACGCAGGAGATCCAGCGCCTGATCGGCCGCTCCCTTCGGGCGGTCACGCGGCTTGACCATTTCAGGGGGCAGACGCTGACGGTTGATGTGGACGTGCTTCAGGCGGATGGCGGCACGCGCTGCGCGGGCATCGTTGCGGGCTACGCCGCGTTGCACCACCTCTCAGAGAGGCTCGTATACAACGGCAAGCTTGCCGAGTGGCCGCTTGCGCACGAGATCGCTGCGGTCAGCGTCGGCATGATCGACGGAACTGTCCTTGTGGACCTTGAAGCCGAAGAGGACAGCGCCAGCAGCATCGACCTGAACATCATCGCCACCGCCGACGGCAGCATCGTCGAGGTACAGGGTGGCAGTGAGGGTGATCCGGTGGCCGCCGACACATACGTGACCCTGGTCGCCAACGGCGTTACCGCGGTACAGAACATCGTTCTGGACGTACGGAGACAGCTGGCCGGTACCCCAACATGAGCGACCGCACACTGCTGATCGCCACAGGCAACGCCGGCAAGCTCGCGGAGTTCGAGGAGGCCCTCGCCCCCTTCGGAATCGCCGTTATATCAGCGACCGCTGCCGGAATCACACGCTTCCCACCCGAACTCGGCAACACCTACGTCGAGAACGCACTGATGAAGGCAGCTTGGGCTTCGCTGAAGGCAGGCGTCCCTGCGCTGGCAGATGATTCGGGCATTGAGGTTGATGCCCTTGACGGCGCTCCCGGTGTTCACTCGGCCCGCTTCGGTGGCGAACTGAACGACGGCGAACGCATGGCGCTCCTGCTCGACCGGATTCGCCACGTCCCGGAGCCCCAGCGTGGAGCGAGCTTCGTCAGCTCACTCGTGCTGGCCACACCGACCGGAAACGTTGAGGTATTCTCCGGAACCGTAAGGGGTACTATCCTGCAGGGGCCCCGCGGCGAACGCGGTTTCGGGTATGACCCGATTTTCTACAGCGCGGAACTGGGCGTGACCTTCGCCGAGGCCAGCGTCGAGGATAAGCGGCGTGTGAGCCATCGTGGCCGTGCGCTGAGGGCCTTCACGGCCTGGCTTGACACTCCCGAAGGTAGCTTGAGTCTCTGAGAGTTCCCACAAACCGATGCTACACTTCGTAAAAAGGGGGTAACACCATGCCTAAAATCCGCTCTTTGACAATACTCACCCTTCTCGCCGCACTCATCTCGGGTGCCTTCGCGCAGGGGTACCCACCGCTGAGCAGCGAGGCTGCCGAGCGCATCCGCCTGGGCGAGGCCGCTGCGCAGTCAGCCCTTGACACATACAGTCGCCACTATCCCGACCTCCCGCTGTGGCAGGAAGCCTTCGAGTACGCCGAGCAGGCGATCTCGCTCGCTCCGGGCAACCCCGAGCCCCTCCGTTTCAAGGCGATCGCCTACACCCTCGCCAACTGGTACGGCCCCGCCTGGACCG
Organism: uncultured bacterium; assembly: GCA_964495325.1. GTDB lineage: Bacteria > Deinococcota > Deinococci > Deinococcales > Trueperaceae > CAZBVI01. The sequence goes on along the minus strand of CAZBVI010000022.1, from coordinate 14,678 downwards.
TCTGGCAGGACTTCCTGGGGCGAGGCTTCCCACTTGACGCAAGCGCTACTCCCGTCTTCGTGGAGGCCGGCCAGCGGCTCGCCTACAGCCAGTACGAGCAGGGCAACCTTGAGCTGTCCCTCCGGACATACCTGGCGGTACTGGATGAGGTTCCGTTCGACCTGGAGTCGGTCTCCTGGGCCGGCCGGATCCTGATGGAACTGGAGCGCCCTGCACAGGCGATAAGCTACTGGACAACGATCACGGAGCGCGATCCTGCTGACGCGCGTGCCGTGTACTTCAGGGACCTCGCCCGCGATCAGGTCGAGTGGGGAGTCGAAGCCACGAACGAGTTCAGGCTCGGCGTCAGCTTCTACGAGTCCGGCAGCCTCACGCAGGCCCGTGACCACTTCACCCGCGCCACGCTGCTGAACAGCAGCTACCCGGAGGCATTCGCCTGGCTCGGCCGTGTCGCTTTCGAACTCGGCAACTTCCAGGATGCCCGCACGCACTACACCCGTGCGTCGCAGCTCGAGCCCGCCAACGAAACCTACCGCTACTTCATGGAGGAGTCCGCCCGCCGCCTCGGCGACTGAGCCGGCCTGCTCATTGCTCAGATGTGAACCAGGACCCGCGCACCGTCACCGAGCAGGTGCACGGTGTCCGAGAGTCGCAGGACGCGCGTACGATAGCCGGTACTCAGGCTGTGCGTACGCGCGCCGTTCTTGAAGAACTTCACGCCGCGCAGCAGATCACCATCCGTGATGCCGGTCGCGCTGAAGACGATGCTGCGGCCGGGTGCCAGCTCACCCGTCTCGTACACGCGGTCAACTGACAGGCCCGCGGCGTCCAGCCTCGCCGCCTCCGATTCGTTTCGGGGCTTGAACCTGCCCTGGATCTCACCACCGAGGCATTTCAGGGCTGCGGCAGCCAGCACGCCCTCCGGCGCGCCACCCGTGCCCATGACAGCATGCACGTTCGTGCCGCGGACGGCAGCCGAGATCGCCGCGATCACGTCGCCATCGCCGATCAGCTTCACCCTGGCTCCGGCGGCGCGCACCTCGGCCACGAGCTTCTCGTGCCGCTCGCGGTCAAGGATGACCACGGTCAGGTCCTCGATCGCCCGGTCGAGGCTGAGGGCAACCGCGCGCAGGTTGGCCGCGACCGGCCAGCGCAGGTCCACCTTCCCCGCTGCCGGCGGCCCGACTATCAGCTTGTCCATGTAGGTGTCAGGCGCCTGCATCAGGCCGCCCTTTTCGGAAACGGCGATCACCGCGACGGCGTTGGCGACCATGCGCGCAGTGATGTCCGTTCCCTCGACCGGATCGACCGCGATGTCGACCTCCCAGGCGTCATCACCCGCGAGTCCCACGCGTTCACCGATGTACAGCATGGGGGCCTCGTCGCGCTCTCCCTCGCCGATGACGATCTCGCCGTTGATGTCGAGCTCGTTCAGGACTCTGCGCATCGCGTCTGTCCCCGCCTGGTCGACCAGGTCACTGTCGCCCTTGCCGGCAACGCGGCTGGCGGCGATCGCCGCCTGTTCGGTCACGCGGACCACGTCAAGCACGAGCGCCTGCTCGAACCTGGCTAAGTCACCTTCGTCAGTTCCGGGACGGTTCTTCATTCCGGCATGATTGCATGCTTACCGGCGAGGTGTCAGTGGTGCCGCTCCAGAAGCACTTCCGCCACGTCATCAAGGGTCAGGCCCCGCTCGTGCAGCATGACGCTCAGGTGGAAAAGCACGTCGGCTGCTTCTCCCTTCAGTCCCTCGTCATCGCCCTGAAGCGCAGCGACGATCGATTCGCCTGCCTCTTCAACCACCTTCTGGGCGATGTAACCCAGGCCCCGCTCGTGCAGACCGGCAACATAGGAACCCTCCGGCAGCTTCGCCAACCGGTCCGCAACGACATCGTCCAGCAGCCTGACCGCACGTTGAGCGGGATGCCCGAACGACTCGTCGCCCTGGCTGAGGTCAACGTGAAAGCAGGTGCGTTCCCCGGTGTGGCAGGCGGGACCTGACTGCTTCACAAGGTAGAGCACGGCGTCAGCGTCGCAGTCGAGGCGGACAGCCACTACCTCCTGTGTGTTCCCGCTCGTGGCGCCCTTGCGCCACAGCTCGCCCCGGGAGCGGCTGTGGTAGTGGGCCGCGCCTGTCGCGAGCGTGGCATCGATCGCCTCCCGGTCCGACCACGCCAGCATGAGCACCTGGCCCGATTCGGCGTCCTGAGTGATTACTGGCACCAGGCCACGTTCGTCGAAACTGATCTCCATCCAGTGATGATAGCGCCTCAGCGGGTCAGGCGGGACAGCACTTCCACGTGATGCGTATGCGGGTAGAAGTCATACGGCCGGACGAACTCCAGTTTCCAGCCGCTCCCGACCAGATCCGCCACATCCCGTGCCCATGTAGCCGGGTCACAAGCGACGTACACGAACTGCCTCACGGTGGAGGCATTGATCGCGGCGCGCACTTCCTTGCTCAACCCGGCGCGCGGCGGGTCGGCAGTGATCAGGTCAGCTCGCTGGCCGAACTCATCCGCACGTACGTCGCCACGCCGGAACTCGACGTTATCGATACCCAGGCGCTTCGCGTCCGCCTTGCCCCGGCTCACGCTGCCCCTGTCGATCTCGAAGGCAACGACCTCATCGAACTTGGCGGCCAGGTGAAACGAGATTCCCCCGCCACCCGCATACAGGTCATGCGCTACTGTTCCGAAGGCAACCATGTCGCGCAGGTCGCGGTACAGCACTCCGGCAGCCGCCGCGTTCGGCTGTGCGAAACCGTCGACGCTCACGGTGAGCTCGAAATCACCGAACTCCTGCAGGAGCCGCCGCTCGCCGGCGAGCCGCTCGCTGCCACGCCGGAACCGGCCACGTGTGTCATGCTCGGCGAAAGCAACCCCGGCGATCCCCTTGCGTACGAGCTCATGAGCCAGGTCCAGCAGGAGCCGTGCTGAGCCGCGCGAGATGAGCGCGACCAGCGCCTGATTCCGGTCGTTTCCGCGGATGACGACCTCGCGCACAGCCTTCGGCAGGCCGCTGGAAACGACCAGCATCCACGCCGCCCTGATCGCGGAGTTGGCCGCAGGATCCTGGTCAATCCTGATCACTTCGTGTGTCAGCGGCTGACGGTAGCCCAGAGCGCCTTCAGCAACGACCGGCTGCACCGTGTTGCGATAACCCCAGAGTTGCGGGGACCTGACCGTAGGCTGCACGAGCGCTTCGAGCTGGTCTACCTCTCCGCCTTCTTCCAGGGTGGCAGCGAAGTCGCCCCGCCGCGGACGCCTGTCAGGCGTGATGCCCGTAGCGGAAAGCGCGCGTCCAAGAGCATCGATCACGACGCTTCGCTTGAGCGCAATCTGCAGGTCATAACTCACATGGTCAAGGTCCAGCCCGGGGTGACCCGTCCCGGCTATTCGGTCAGGGCTCGCCTCGAGTACCTCCTCGACCTTGCCCCTGAGCACGCCCGAAACCGGCTTGAGCGTCGTCCGGATCTGCTCCCCGGGAATACCGCCACGGACCAGCGCGACCTTGCCGTCGGGCAGGTAAGCCAGGCACACCCCACCGTGAACCATCCGCTCGAGTCTCAATTCTGTCACTGCGTCAGTGTAACCCTGCGGACCCGGGAGGCGCGCCGCGACCCGCGTCTCCAGGCTTCCAAAACTCCTCTGCTATACTCGCGGCATGAAACGGTCCATCCAGGAAATCGTGGAACTCGTCGTCTTCGGACTTGTCGCTCTCCTGATCGGCACCGGCCTGCTCTGGGTCGGAGGCTGGGCGCTGGATGGGCTTGGCTGGCTGCTGAAGTTCATCGCCAGCCTCCTGTGGATGTTGCTGAAGTACATCGTCCCCGTGGTGATCGCTGCCGGCCTCGTCTACTGGCTGGTGCGGTTCATGATGAGCCGCAGGGGTACCGGCGAAGCCGTCACCAGTGCCGGTGACACGCCGCCCGGCAGCCCCGCTGCCGCCGCGGCCGAGCCGGAGGCCGCATACGGCTCACCGGCCGTTGAACCAACCTCTTCACCAGGTGCCGAAGCCCCCGCCGGTACGATGCCTGTCAGCGACAGCTGGCACGAGCCCGCGACCGAGCCCGCCGATAACTTCGAGATCCCTGCCGATGTGGGCGCACCGGTCGATCCGGTCCAGCCGGCCGATCCGATGCCGCCTGCAGAACCGGATGTGCAACCTGCCACCGGACCAGCGACACTACCGGTCACTCCCGAGCCGGTCGATCCTGCAGTCCGGGATCACCCCACACCTGAGGATTCCGGTTCCGACTCGGACGGATCCGACCGCGCGGACGAAGACTCTCCATTGCGAAACGGCTAGATCGTTCGCGGAACACGGGCCGTGCCGCAGCAGTTCAGTAGTGCGCCAGCCCGTCGCAGGGACACCAACGTCGGTTCAGTCCACAAGCCCTCTCGGATCCAGCGCGTCGCGCAGGCCGTCACCAACGAAGTTGAGTGCAAGCACCGTCAGGACGATGGCGATACCGGGAAAAGTGACCGGCCAGTGCGAGTCACGCAGGTACGCCTGGGCGCCGTTGAGCATCGCGCCCCATTCCGCTGTGGGCGGCTGCGCACCCATACCTAGGAAGCTGAGGCCTGCTGCCGTCAGGATCGCTCCGGCCAGCGAGAGAGTGACCTGCACGATGATGGGACTGAGAGAGTTGGGCAGGACGTGCTTAAGCATGATGCCGCGATCCAGCAGGCCGGATGCCTGGGCCGCGGTGACGAAGTCCTGTTCCCGCACGCTCAGTACGGCCGAGCGCGTGATGCGCGAGAAGTATGGCACTGTGGCGATGCCGACGGCGATCATCACGTTGACGATACTCGCGCCCAGCGCAGCCACGATCGCGAGCGCGAGCAGGAAGCCCGGAAGCGCCAGGAGCACGTCGGAGATCGCCATCATCAGTCGGTCGATCCAGCCACCGTAGAAGCCGGCGAGCAGGCCCATCACGCCCCCGATCACGAGCGCGATGGCAACGGACAGGAAGCCGACCTGCAGCGAGACACGCCCGCCCCACATGATGCGGCTGTAGGTGTCCCGACCGAACTGGTCGGTTCCAAGCCAATGCTCCGCGGTTGGAGGCTGGAGTCGGTTGCGCAGGTTCTGAACGTTCGGCTGGTGGGTGCTCAGTAGCGGCGCGAAGATCGCAGACAGGAAGATGATCACGAGCACGATCACACCGGCAACGGTTCTGGGGCTGCGCCAGAAGCGGCGCAGGGCCTTGCTGCGCATACGCGGCGCGATGACGGTAGCGGTCTCAGCCATAACGCACCCTCAGGCGAGGATCGAGAAAGCCGTAGAGTACGTCAACCAGCAGGTTGACGATCGCATAGGCCAGGGCGAACACGAGGATCACGCCCTGGACCGCAGGGAAATCCTTGGTCCGGATCGAGTCGATGGCGTAGCGGCCGATACCGGGCCACGCGAAGATCGTCTCGGTGATCACGGCTCCGGCGAGAAGGCCACCGAACTGAAGGCCGATCACGGTGACGACGGGAATCATGGCGTTGCGAAGGGCGTGCTGATAAACGACGCGGCGCCGCGCGAGCCCTTTGGAACGGGCGGTGCGGACGTAATCCTGGCCGAGCGCCTCGACCAGCGTGGAACGGGTCATGCGGGTGATCGAGGCCAGCGCACTCGTTCCGAGGGTAACCGCCGGCAGCACGTAGTATTGCCAGCTCGACCCCCTCCCCGAAGCAGGCAACAGGTCCCAGTGGAGCGAAAATAGTAGCATCATCATCAGCGCCTGCCAGAAGACAGGCATTGCCAGACCCAGAAAAGATACGAAAGTGAAGAAATGATCCGCCAGCGAGTTCGGGCTGGTGGCCGAGATCACGCCGATAGGTATTCCGATCACCACAGCGAACAGCGTCGCGATGAGCGCAAGTTCCATCGTGGGACCCATGCGCGCCTTGATCTCGTCCAGTACCGGGCGGTTCGAGCGGATCGAACGACCCAGGTCCAGCTGGACGACGCCGGAGATCCACCGGACGAACCGGACGGGTGCGGGCTGGTCGAGGCCGAGCCGCTCGCGCAGCTGCTGCTGCTGTTCGATCGGTGCCCGCTCGCCCAGCATGAGCAGCACCGGATCACCGGGAGTTAGTTCCATGATGCCGAACACGATGACGCTCACTCCGAGCATCACCGGGATGATCATCACGACCCGTTTGAGAATGAACTGAAGCATCGCTTGAGTGCGCCCTCGTCAGATGCCGGGGAGGCGGACCGAAGCCCGCCTCCCCTTGCATCAGTTGCGGAACTTCGCCTCAGTCAGCCTTGCTGACGTTGTAGAGGCGGTGGTGTCCGGCCGGGTGCGGGTTGAAGCCGCTGATGGCATCGGAGACGCCATGCTCTTCGGTCGTGACGATGAGGAAGATCCACGGGGCGTCTTCCTGGATCAGGACCTGCGCCTCGTTGTAAAGCTCCTGGCGCTCTTCGGGGGTCGCTGCGACCCGTGCGGCATCGAGGAGCTCGTCAACGCGCTCGTTCGTGTAGAACGTTCGGTTGCCGGGCGCGCCGTGCTGGCTGCTGTGGAAGAGGGCGTAGAGGCCGTAGTCGGCGTCACCGGTGACGGTGACCCAGCCGAGGATGAACATGTCGTGCAGGCCGGCGGCGGTCTCATCGAGGTAGGTTCCCCACTCGACGACTTCTACCTGGACGTCGATGCCGACGTTGGCCAGCTCGGCCTGGGCGATCTGGGCGATCTCGACGCGCTGCGGGTTGTCGTTCGTCCAGATGGTCGTGCTGAAGCCGTCAGCGTAGCCGGCCTCGGCGAGCAGTTCGCGCGCACGCTCGGGGTCGTAGGTGTACGGCTCGAGATCCGGGTTGGCACCGAAGACGTCCGAGGAGATGGGGCTGACGGCGCGTTCGGCCTGGCCGGTGTAGATGGTCTCGACGATCAGGTCGACGTCGATGGCGTGGTTGATCGCCTGACGGACACGGGCGTCATCGAACGGGGCCTTCTCGGCGTTGAAGCCGATGTAGGCGGTCGAGAGCGTGCGGACAGACTCGAGGTGAGCGTTGCTGCTGCCCTCGACGTTGCGGGCTGCGGATGGCGGGAGGGTATAGCCGATATCGACTCCACCGGTCTCGACCTCGATGCCGCGGACGTTGCCGTCGGGAATCGGGCGGAAGACGACGGTCTCGGGCAGGACGTCTCCGCCCCACCAGTCATCGTTGCGCTGAAGGACAACGCGGTCAGCGGTCTGCCAGCTGTCGAACACGAACGGACCCGTGCCGACCACGACAGTGGTGCCGTAGTCGTCTCCGGCGCCCTCGACCGAGGCCTGGTGCATGATGCCGAGGCTCGAGTGCGCGAGGTGGTTCAGGATCGGCGCGAAGGGAAACTCGAGCGCTAGGTGGATGGTGTGGTCGTCAACTGCAGTGACCGACTCGACCGCGTCGAGAAGGAACGCGGACTGCGCCGGCAGGTTGATGAAACGCTCGAGCGTCCAGACGACATCGGCTGCGGTGAACGGATCGCCGTTGTGCCAGGTGACGCCGTCGCGCAGGTTGAGCTGCCAGGTGGTCTCGTCGACCGGCTCCCAGCTGACTGCCAGGCCCGGCTCAAGCTCGAGATCCTCGCCCTGCACGATGAGGGTGTCGTAGATCTGCCTCGAGATCTGCGAGGTGGGCTGGTCGTTCGTGTTGTGAAGGTCAAAGGTGACGGGATCAGCGCCGAGGGCGACCGTGATCGTCTGGGCGGCAACGGTGCCGGCGACTAGGCTGGCTGCTGCCAATGCAATAAGGTACTTCTTCAAAAGTGTATCCTCCATGAATTTACAAAGAACTGGGGAATGCTGCAATCCTGTCCGAAAACTTGGGTCCTCGCTTGCTTGAGGACTTGCAGGTACTGTCCGGGCCTGATGTGCCTCCTTCCGAATATGCGAGCATGGCCAGGCCGTGCTCTACAAACTGTAGGTACACACTTTACCAGCAATGCGGCCGGGTAGTGGGTACTGCCGCGACCGCCCGGAGGCGTGTGCTACCATCACTGCTGGATACGATGTCCACGATGCTCAAGCAAATTTCACCCACCCAAAGAGTTCTGAAGCTGACCGTTTTGAGCGTGCTGCTCGCACTCCTGCTGAGCGCCTGTCTGAAGCGCGAGGATTCGTTCGACGCCGTGATCACCATCACTGAACCGAAGGCCGGCACCGCCCGCTCCACAGAACAGGTGGATGTGTACGGCTACGCGCTCGACGACCGCGGAATCGCCGCGATCAGGGTGGACGGAGACGATCTGCTCAGCTATCCCCAGTTCGCATCCGAGCGCGGCAAAAGCCTCGTTCACTTCGGATTCCGTGGGCGGGCCGTGCAGGAGGGCGAGTTGACATACCTGATCGAGGTTGAGGATGTCGACGGCCGCGTCACCTCGCTCAACTACAGCCTCACAGTGGACGTCACGCCTCCGTCGCTTGAGCTTGATGTCACGGCGCTCGGCGATGGTCGCTTCAGCCTGAGCGGACGCGCGACTGACAACGTAGCCATCAGTTCGATCCGCATCGGTGGAGTACCCTATTCGTTCGTTCCGGGCGCCGAGGTCACCTTCGACCTGCAGAACCTGGCGCCGGACACCCGCATCGTTGAAGTAACGGACAGTGCAGGAAACCGCACTGCTCAGGAGTTTTGAATGAGCACGACCAGCGAAACACCAAAGCCAGCTACAGTGGCGCACGACCCGGCCGTTCAGGAGGCAGCACAGCCGCGGGAGGTCCGCGCACCTGACACCCGTGAGCTTCAGGCATACACGGGTCCTGGCGTGCACGGCAGCATCCAGAGCCTGCCGATCTCGACGCGCGACGTGCTCCAGGGGCTCAAGCCGGGACGGACCGTACAGATCGAAACGACCCACGGCAACGCCGACCTGATCCGCGTGCTGGACATCCTCGGCATCGGAGGCCCCTTCCGCACGACCAGCCCCTGGGAGCTGGAGGACGAACGCGGCCGGCACCTGCTCCACGCCGGCGGTTATGCGGCGCTGCCCTTCGGAGAGCACTACCCCCCGCTGGTGGAGTTCATGCAGGAGTTCCTGCAGGGTAACGCCGGCATGGGTTTCGCACAGCAGTCCGCTTCGGACTGGCGTGCGGCACTCGAGGCGAACCTCGTAGCGCTGCTGAGCGCTTTCGCGCCCAGTCATCACGACTCACAGGTCTTCCTGTCCAACAGCGGGGCCGAGGCGATCGAGGCCGCGCTGAAGTTCGTCCGCGCCGCGCGGCCCAATGCCAGCGTCATCCTGAACTTCCAGCGGGCGTATCACGGCAAGACCTTTGGCGCGCTCAGCCTGACGCCGAACGACGAGTATCAGGGCCCCTTCCGGCCACTGCCCGGCGACGTCCGCACCCTGCCTTTCGGTGACATCGACGCGTTCGAGCAGGCGGTCAAGGGCATCGGGCCCCAGAACATCGCCGGGGTGTTCATCGAGCCCGTCCAGGGTGAGGCCGGAGTGATCGTGCCTCCCGAAGGCTACCTGAGCCGCCTCGGTGAGATCGCCAGGCGGCATGGCATTCCGGTCGTAGCTGACGAGATCCAGTCGGGCCTGGGTCGCACCGGCCACTGGTTCGCGTCCATCGCCGCGGGCCTGGAGCCCGACATCATCACGCTCGCCAAGCCGCTCTCCGGCGGCATCGTACCGATCGGAGCAACGATCGCGCGCAAGGAGCTGGTCCGCAAGCTGCTCGGCGGGCTGGAGAGCAAGCGCCACTCAAGCACTTTCGGCGGTGGCAGCCTCGCCGCTGCGGTCGCCATGAAGTCGCTCGAGATCGTCATCGAGGAGGGCCTGGTCGAGAAGGCACGCCTGAACGGCGAACGCGGTCTCAAGCGCCTGCAGGACATCCAGCGCGCGTACCCGAAGTACATCACCGAGGTCCGCGGCAGCGGCATGCTGTTCGCCCTCAAGCTCAAGAACATGGTCAATCCACGACTGCTTCGCGGCCAGGAGGAGCTGATCCACATGCTGGGCAGCGTGCTCACGCTGCGGCAGTTGCACCTGCATGGCATCCACGCCTGCTTCACGCTCAACCAGTCGCAGATCGTCAGGCTCACCCCGGCACTCAACATGCCTGATCACCTGTTCGACGAGATGTTCGACCGGGTCGAGCAGACCGCACGCGCGAACCGCGGCTCGTGGCTGATGCTGCCCAAGACGCCGGTCACGCGCCTTGCGCGTCTCGCCCGCCTCGCCCTGGCCGGCGGCTAGTCCGCAAGTACGCGCCGGCTCCGCGCTTAAACCGGGCCACCGACTGGCTGATACAGATATGATTCCGCCCCCTGCACGGACTGTGCCGGGGGCGGAAGGTATTGCACCAGGGCTGACCTGCAGTCTAGCGGGTCTCACCTGCGAGCAGGGATTCGATGGCGGCCTGGGCCTCATCGAGCGCCTGCTGGGGCGTGGCGTCCTGCAGCACTGCGCGGACGACGGCGTTCCCGAGGATGTCGAAGCGGATCTGCTGCCACTCGGCCAGGTTCGGCTCGAACTGAGCGAATGGAAGCTGGTCGATGATCGCCTCGAAGTCGGGGTTCTCGTTCAGGTAATCGACATAGACCGGGTCGTTCGCGGCTGCGTCACCAAGCGGTGCGTAGGCGGTCGAAACCGCGAATACCGCGTTGACCGTGGGACTGGTCATGAAGTTTATGTAGTCAGCGGCCAGGGCCATGTCAGCTGCCTCCGCGTTGAAGACGAGCAGGTTGGTGCCCTGGAACACGCTGGCGCCGGGGTTGCCGTCGCCGAGGCCGGGCATCGGGGCGATGCCGACGTCAAACGTGGCGTTACTGACGTAGTACGTATAACCGGCGCTCGTATCGGTCGAGAAACCATATGTGCCGAGGGCGAAGCTCTCGTTGATGTAGCCGTCCGTGATCGGTCGGGCGATCTGGGTGTCATAGCTCATGTCGACGAGCAGCTGGAGTGCCTCGACGGCGATGTCGCTGTTCACGACCAGGTTGCCGGCATCATCGTAGAAGCTGCCGCCCATGGAGAAGAACCAGTCCTCGTACGTCGCGAGGTCGCTGGGGCTGAACCAGTAGGTGGCCTCGCCCGTGACGAGCCTGAGTGCCTCACCGGCAGCGAGGAACTCCTCGACAGTGGTCGGCACGCGCACGCCGTCCAGGTTCTCGGGAACGCCTGCGCTCTCAAGCACGTCTGCGTTGTCCAGCAGCAGGTCGCGGTTGTAGTAAAGCAAGTGGACGGACTTGTTGAATGGTACTCCGTAAAGGACGCCGTCCCAGCGGACCGCATCGATGAAGTTGTCATAGATGTGGTCGGTCTCGACCCCGATCGCCTCCAGGTCGGCGATCACTCCGGCACGCAGGTAGGTGGCGATGTTGTTCTCGTAACCCATTGCGACGACCGGGAGGTTGCCTGCGGCCGAGGCAGCCAGGATGTTGGTCGAAAGGTCGGTGTAGTTGCCCTGACCCACTGTGCGGATGCAGGCTTCACCCTCGTTCTGAAGGTTGTACTCAAGGGTGAGGTTCTCGAGCGAGGCGCGCAGGCTGCCGCCCGTGAAGCCGTGCCAGAACTCGATGGTGTGTGGGCTGGCCGAGCAAAGCGCGTCGATCTGGTCCTGTGCCTCCTGCTGGGCCATGCCTGCGGAGAAGGAAGCGAGCACCGCGATGCCCGCAGCTGCCCTGGATACGTTCCTCAAGATTCCCATTGTTAAGTCCTTTCGCGCGAGAAGAGTCATGAACCGCGGCCCTTAATCTACCCGATTTGGTCGCCGGGTTTGAAGCACGGTTCCATGACCGTACACTCACCTATTTCAGGCCGGAACGCGCTATGCCCTGGATGAACTGCTTCTGAACGAAGAGGAAGCCGATCATGACCGGCAGCACTGCCAGCGTGGATGCGGCCATCAACGAACCGTAGTCGGTACCGGCCTCGTCAACGAAGTAGCGCAGTCCCACCTGGATCGTGCGCATGCGCTCGCTGCTGGTGACTATGAGCGGCCAGAGCAGCGCGTTCCAAGAACCCAGGAAGGAGAACAGCGCGTAGGTGAGCAGGCCGGGCAGCGCCAGCGGCAGTGCTACCGACCGCAGCTGCGTCAGCCAGCTGGCGCCGTCGATGCGGGCGGCGTCGAACAGCTCCTGTGGCAGCGTCATGAAGAACTGCCTGAGCAGGAAGATGCCGAAGGCACTCGCGATGAAAGGCACGATCAGAGCCGGATACTGGTTGATCCAGCCGAGCCTCGCCAGAGTCACGTAGTTGGGGATCAGCAGCACTTCTCCGGGGATCATCAGGGTGCCGATCACGAGAATGAAGACCACCTCCCGGCCCCAGAACGGGATGCGTGCCAGCGAGAACGCCGCCAGGCTCGCGACCACGAGCCCGAACAGCACCTGCACGACGGCAGTGAAGGCGGAGTTGAAGAAGTACCAGCCGAAGGGAGCCGAGCGCCACGCCCCGATGTAGTTGCTTAAGACGTAACCCAGCATGCCGGCAGTCATGTTCTCGAACGTGACCTCCTGGTAGTTGCGTGTGTTGCGCACGCCATCGGGCGCGAGTGTGGATGTTACGAACGCGCTGGTGCGTGGCACGCGCAGCTCCACGGGCAGCCGGTCGAACCGGGTCTCCCCCGTGTGCTTCAGCGTCACACCGTACACGCTGGCTCCGTCATCCGTCTCTCCGAGCAGTTCGACGGTGCTCTCGGTCTGGTCGCCGAGAGGGAACGACAGCACGCCGACAGGCCTGGGTACGACCACGTCCAGTCCGCTGGCCGCCTCGCTCTCCGAGATCACGACCTCGAAGTTGAGTTCGTGGCCCGGCGCCCAGCCGCCGAGCAGTCCGCCCCTGACGCCGCCGGCAGCCTGCCGGCCGATGTCCCAGGCGGCGACCCAGTTGCCGGGCTGCATCTTGTGCGGGTAGAGGACCGGCTCAGCCTGGCCGGCCTCCTGGCGCGTCTGGAACGAGGTCGAGATCATCCAGTAGAACGGGAAGACCATGATCACGGCGCCCACGATGAGCGTCGCGTAGATGAGGAAACGGCCGATCGCCCCGCGCAGCGTCATGAGTCCTGGGCCTCGTTCCCGCCCCGGCCGGAGAAGAGCCTGCGTTGCATCAGCGTCAGGAGCAGCGTGATGACGAAGAGGACGAAGGCAAGAGCGGATGCGTAACCGAAGTCAAAGTCCCGGAAGCCCTTCTGGTAAAGGTACATGACCACGGAGATGGTGTCGTTCAGCACTCCGCCGGTGGGGGTCATGATCAGGATCTGGGTGAAGACGTTGAGGGAGCCGATAAGGCTGATTATCAGCACGAAGAACGTTGTCGGCATGAGCAGGGGCCAGGTGATCCAGCGGAGCTGCTGCCACCAGTTGGCGCCATCGATCCGCGCGGCCTCATAGTATTCCTTCGAGATGGACTGGAGGCCGGCGAGGAAGATGACGACGTTGTAGCCCAGGAAACTCCAGACGCTCATTATCATGATGGCGACCAGTGCGACGCTGGGTCCTGCAGCGTAGCCGCTCAGGTTGATGCCGAACGGATTGAGCGCCATCGCGAATATGCCGGTCGGGTTGGAAAGCCAGCGGAAGTTCTCGAGGCCGAGCACATAGTTGAGCAAGCCCAGGCCCGGGTTGAAGATCCAGCTCCAGACAGCTGCTGCGGCCGTGAGCGCGGTGATGTACGGCAGGAAGTAGGCAAGCCGCAAGAGTGGCAGGCCGCGGATGTTCTCGTTGAGCAGGATGGCAACAAAGACGCCGAGTGCGATGCTGAGCGGCACGGTACCGACGACGTACCACGCGGTATTGACCAGCGAGCGTATGAAGAGCGGATCCCTGAACGCGATCTGGTAGTTCTCGAACCAGACGAAAGTGGCGTTGCCCAGGTAGTTGAAATCGCGGAAAAGGCTGATCCAGAAAGCATTGACCGCGGGAAGGTAGATCCACAGCAGCATGAGGAGCAACGCCGGCAGCATGAACATCCAGCCGCTCAGCTGGGTCTGGGTGACTTCACTGAGCACGGGCCTGTAAGCGATGTAAAGGACAAGCAGTGCCGCCACCGAAAGCACAGGGCTGACAAGCACGCCAAGGCCCGCGAAGGCAGCGCCGCCGGTGCGGCCTCCGGCGACCCCACCGGCGGCTCCGATCCAGCCGGAGTCCATACCCAGCAGACCAGGCATGGAGATGGCGATCGCAACGACGCCGGCGAGCACCGCAAGCACGATGCCTGCCAGACGCGCTGCGGCGCGCTGCCCGGAGCCTGCCGGGCGCGGCCCAGACCTGAGCGAAGCGAAGCGCTCAGCCCGGAGTGCGCCAAGCTGACCGATGTAGACGGCGGCACCCAGGCAGCCGAGCAGGGTCAACAGTTCCAGAACTGCACCTGTGCCTGTACCCACCAGATCGAAGCGTCTGAGCAGACCCAGGAACACGGACATTCCTGCGAAAAGAAGACCGCCCAGCCAGGCTCTCGCCTCGGCCACCGGTCGATACTTCAGGGTTGTGGACTGGCTCTGTCGCAACAGACTCACTTCGGACACCACAACATGCTGCAACTATAACCAATGGCCAGACCGTTTCGGCCGGTCCGTCGCGACCGGCGTCAGCCATGGGCACCAACAAAAAAAGAGCGCCGCGACACATCCTTACGGATAGTCACGACGCTCCTGTCGGCTCTTGAGCACTTTCTGCAGATTCCTGTGTTAGCTCCTTAGAAAGGAGGTGATCCAACCGCACCTTCCGGTACAGTTACCTTGTTA
>CAZBVI010000021.1:0-37985 GCA_964495325.1 uncultured bacterium | reverse complement strand
TTGCAGTCCGACCCGAAGTCGGTATAGAGAATCCTTGGCGGGAGCATTAGGGCCGAGGGGTCCAATGGAAGATGTTGAACTTTCGCTCGCTGGGCAGAGAGTTGTTTTTCAGATTCCGGCCACTGCGGTGAATGATTCGGTCGACTAGCCGGCCCTTGGCACCATGGAGCTGTGCCTCTCGGTGGTGGTAGTTCAGCGCGCCAATGAGTAGATCAGCTACTTGTAGGAGTTGCACTTCGTTGGAACGGACTGTCTGTACGCGCCTGACGACAGTGCGATCAAAGTCGTACTGGTCGTTGGCTAGGACTTCGTGGAGCTTGTGAACCTTGGCCGCACTACGCGTGTCTTTAATGTCTAGGTAGATGTAGTTGGGTCGGTCACCACGAATAAGGCGTTTAAGCAGCTCAAAGTACATGCGATAGTACCAGCCGTCATAACTCTCAATGCCGAAGCGGCCTAAGTCCAGGCCATCCTTGCGAGCTAAGACGCAGCGGAACCCCAGGTCGTCGTCATCAAAAAAGTAGTCAATTACAGCGCGGTAGAGGCTCTCAGCGTTCGGGGAAGCCTTCGTCCATTTGAGCTCGGCATTCGTATGAAAGCTGTGCTGTGCTTTGATCTCCTTAAGGCGTAGGTTTACCTCTGCGACCTTGTTTGTCGGGACGCTGACTCCGCCGAGGACTAAGTACGGTTGTCCATCGTTTTCTAGGTGTGTGCTTTCGTCGCAGTAGATGTTGATGCCTGACACTACTCGTCCCTTTCTCTGCCGCCCCCGGCAAGTGATTATCCTTCGAGAACGCGTCGGACGACCGGCCCGAAGACGCGGCTTCCAAGTGGTGCTGTGAATAGTCGTTCTTCATCAGGTTCCGGGTTCAGGCTTTCGAGGAGCAGGATGCCGTTCTCGAGTTCGCGGACGAAGCGTTTGACGACGACGCCGTCGTCACTCATGCGGATGCCGCAGAAGTCGCCTGGGTTGACCAGGCCGTCGTCGTGGACGATGACTGCGATGGCGCCTTCGGGCAGGTACGGTTCCATGCTTGAACTCATTGCCCTGAGGCCTACGAGGCGTTTGTCGGGGTACAGGTCGGCCGGTAGCCAGAGTGGTTCGAGGGCAACCTCGTCGTCCCAGGCTGGTCCTGTGCCGGCAGGGTAGACCTCGACCCGGCGGGTCAGGGGAATCTCTGTGTATTGGCTCGAGGGGCTTCTCTCAGAAGCGTTGTCGGGCGGGCCTTCTAGACCAGGGATGTGTCCAGGGTTGATGCCGACCTTGGTTGCCATCTCGCTTGCATTCCACTGAAGTAGGTATGCGAGTGCTCTCAGGCGGCGCGGGTGTGATGCGCTTATGAGAACTCCGGTTCGGTCGCTTTCCCATCTGGAGAAGGTTTGCTGTGAGAACCGCTGGAAGACTACCGGGTCCTGTGCTTCTAGTTCCTGTGATTTCACTGCAAGATCCGGGCCATCGAGGCCCAAGACTTCGCGCCGTTCCCGGATGGCTTCGCCGAACTTAGGCACGTAAGTGATCCTTGTGGACAGCTGGATGGTGGCGTTGTAGCTGTGCTGCATCGCGAGCTCCTATATGCCGTTTCATTGCCAACAGCGTACCCGCCTGTTAGTAATGCCCCACCGGATACTAAAGTGTTGGTATTGACAGCGCTGTGACGAACGTACTAAGCTGTTGGTATGACCAAGGACGACCTGGCGTCGATTCTCAATGAGGAACTGGACAACCGCGGCTGGACCGTTGCAAAGCTGGCCGATGAGGCTGGGCTTGCATTCGAGACGGCGCGCCGTGCCGTCCGCGGAATCGGCAATCCTGGGCTGCGAGTCACCACCAGTCTGTTAGTAGCAGTAGGTCGCGAGTGGACACCCAGAGAGCCTGCCGAGGTGCACCGATGAGTCTTGAGCAGGCGTTGCGAACCGAGTTTCGAGAGGCAGCTGAAGGCCTTGTCGCTGAACTCCGCGCCGAGATGCCAGCCTGGGTCCGGCACCTCATCCAGTCAGGCAACGAGCTCGAACGCCTCACGTACGCCGAAGCGGCAGCCGAGCTCCGAATCAGCGAAGGCGCAGTCCGGAACCGTGTACGAGACGGCCTGCTCCCCGCCTTCACTGACAGCACGAAGAAGTTCATTCTCCGCAAGGACATCAACGCTTACAACGCCCGACTCGCTGAACAGCAAGCCAAGGAGCTTCGTGATGCTCGCATCGCGTCCAGCACTCGCTTCGACGCTGAGATTGATCGTCTCCTCAACCCGGCGCGTCCGGGTCGCACCGCCAAGAAAAAGGCCCGTCGTTAGCGCGACGAGCCTTGAGTCTCCAGCCGCCCCCAGGCGGACCAGAAAGGAACCGAATCAGTGAAGAGTATACACCGTTCCCAACGCAAGCACGAAGCGCACCGACTCTTCGGTGTTCGCGCAGCGATCGCGAAGATCACGCAGGACGACGGGCTCACGGACCATCAGCGTGTTGGCCTCCTGCAGCAAGTGCAGGCGCAGATTGACAAGGACATCGCTCGATTGTGCGAGCCGAAGGCTCCACCGTGCAGTGACGAAGAGTTCCTGGGGCTGCTCCAGTGGTGAGCCTCGCGTTCCTCGCTATCGGGATTCCAGCTGTCCTCCTAACGGCCGGTGCGGCCGCGTTCGCGAACTGGCTGGAAAGGAAGCTGGCATGAATCGGAACCGCGACAAGTGCGAGTGCTGCACAGACGCTGTGGGCTGGGTCTGGAACGCCGACACGGACAGTGCCGAAGCCTGCCCACTCTGCAACCCCGGCAGGGATGAGAACCTGATCGACGCTCACCTCAAGCGCGGTGAAGCCACGGGAGTGCAGACGGGGAACGACTGGCTGCGGGACGTGTGCCGCAAGAAGCGGCAGGAGAACAAGGAGCAGCGTGTCGAGAAGCTGCGCTACAGGAATCGGGCGCCGCAGTACCGCAACTCAGGCCGGAGGATTTTCTGATGCGCCGCATAGTGCTGAAGAATCTCAGCCTCCGCAATTTCAAGGGTGTTCGTGAGTTCACGCTTGACCTGGGCGGCCGGAGTGCGGACATCTTC
This sequence comes from uncultured bacterium, assembly GCA_964495325.1. Lineage (GTDB taxonomy): Bacteria > Deinococcota > Deinococci > Deinococcales > Trueperaceae > CAZBVI01. The sequence goes on along the minus strand of CAZBVI010000021.1, from coordinate 34,938 downwards.
GCTGCGAACGCTGTCGGCAAGACCACGCTTGCTGATGCGTTCACCTGGTTGTTGTTCGAGAAGGACAGTCTGGGCCGGAAGGACTTCGAGATCAAGACGATCGACCCAGTCTCAGGCATGGCCATCTCCGGCCTCGAGCACGAGGTTGAAGCCACGTTCACCGTCAACGGCAACCAGGTCACGTTCAAGCGGCAGTACCTGGAGAAGTGGACGAAACCACGTGGCGCACCCGAACGCGTCTTCAGTGGCCATGAGACACAGCACTTCATCGACGACGTGCCAATGGCGAAGGGTGAGTACACGGCTCGAGTGTCCGAGCTGGTGGATGAGACGACGTGGCGGTTGCTGAGTGACCCGCGGGCTTTTCAGCAGATGCACTGGCAGGATCGCCGGCGCGTCCTCCTGGACGTCTGTGGGGACGTGACCGACCAGGACGTCATCAACTCGAACAGTGAACTGGCTGACCTGCCGGAGATTCTCGGGGACAGGTCACTGGATGATCACCGCAAGGTCATTCAGGCTCGCAAGGCCAAGATCAACACTGAGCTTGACCAGCTGCCCGTCAGGATTGACGAGGTGCAACGGGGCCTGCCGGCAGCACCAGTGACGAGTCGGGAGGCGCTGGAAGACCAGCTGGAAGTGGCCGAGGCGACCCGCACTCAGGTTGCTGACCGCCTCCAGCAGGCCAAGTCCGGTGTTGCCGACACCAGCAACGAGCGGCGGCAGTTGCGTGAAGTGGAAGGCAAGCTGACTGACCTTGAGGTCGCTGCGAACCGCGAGCAGCAGTCCGTGATCGCGACAGCCAAGCGAGCAGCCGATAGCGCCCACGGCGATGTGGTGGACGCTCAGGAGAACCTGCAGCGCCTGGAACGTCGGCTCGCAACAACTGCTGAGGATATCGAGCGGGTGAACACTCGCCTGGTCAGCCTCCGCGAGGCTTGGGCAGAAGTGGACGCCCGCGCGATCGAAGCCGCGGTGCCTGGCACGTGTGCTGCCTGCCAGCAGAAGCTTCCGGCGGACCAGGTGCAGGCAGCCCGGCAGAAAGCTGAAGCTGACCTGAATGCAAGGAAAGCGCGAGAGCTCGAGCAGATCACTGCAGACGGCAACAGTCTCCGCAAGCAGCACGCCGAGCACGAAGCAGCACAGCAGAAGCTACAGGCCGACATCGAGGCGGCACGCGCGGCTCTCACGAGGCTGCAGGCCGCTGCTGAGAAGGCCGAACAGGCAGCACAGCGAGCTGAGGCAGCCCCACGTGAGGACGTCAGTGAAACACAGTCCTACATAGCCTTGGCAGCTGAGCGTGACCGCCTGACCGCGCGCATTCGCAACCTCGAAACCGGTGACACGAGTGCCATCACCGCTCTCGAAGCGGAACTGGTGGGCGCTGAGCAGGCCGTGGCAGCCCTCAAGACCGACTTGGGTATCTGGAGGCAGCGGGAGGCTGGTGAAGCCCGCACCGTGGAACTGGCCGAGCAGGAACGCACCTTCGCTGGGGAGGTTGAGCGCATCTCACGGGAACTGCACCTCGCAGAGGAGTTCATTCGCACCAAGGTCAACTTGCTCGAATCCCGGATCAACGACCGGTTCAACACCGTGCGCTTCCAGCTATTCCGCACGCTGGTCAACGGTGGCCTTGAAGAAGTGTGCGAAGCGACGGTCAACAGCGTGCCGTACCCAAGCCTGAACCACGCAGCGCAGGTCCAGGCTGGCCTGGAGATCATCAGCACCCTGCAAGAGCATCACGGCACGTTCACGCCCGTCTGGGTGGATGGTCGCGAGAGTGTCACGACCCTGCCCGAGATCGACACGCAGGTCGTCAGCCTCATCGTCAGTGAAGCAGACACCACTTTCCGCGTTGAAGTTCAGAAAGACCAGGTAGCAGCATGAGCAAGGCCATCACGAAGCCCGAACAGCAGGAGATCACCGAGACTGCTGCAGCAGCCACAGCGGCGCCGCCGTCAGCTCGCTTCCAGGCTGATGTCGAACGGCAGTTCGAGGCTGAGCTCGGCCGTGGCAGGAAGTTCACCGCCCTGGAGCAGCGCCTGACGCAGCACATGTTCCTGAAGGTTGACCAGGCCCTGAAAGCGTCAGAAGCTGACCGAGTCAAGAAGAACAAGCAGGTCACACCGTTCAACTGGACGACGATCAACCGGCAGAAGCTCGCACTCGACACCGTGCACATTGTCAGCCTCGGCTTGGACCCGCTCATCCCGAACCATGTCTGGCCAGTGACGTACTGGAACAGCGCCTCGAAGACGTACACGGTCGATCTCAGGGTCGGCTACATCGGTCGAGACTTCATCGCCCGCAAGCACGCGATGGACCCGCCCCTGGCAGTGCACTACGAGCTCGTTCACGAAACCGACGAGTTCCGGGCCCTGCCGAAGTCCAGCAGCCGGGAGGTCGAGGGCTACGAGTTCGAGATTCACCAGCCGTTCGACCGCGGCGCGATAGTCGGTGGATTCGGCTACCTCGTCTATGACGACCCCCGCAAGAACAAACTGCTGCTCGTCACCCAGCGGGACTTCGAGCGCAGCAGCACGGCCGCGCAGACAAAGGACTTCTGGAACAAGAACGACGTCGAGATGCACCTGAAGACTGTCGTGCACCGCGTGGCGAGCAAGATCCCGCTCGACCCAGAGAAGGTCAACTCAGCCGTGTTCGCCGCCGTCCTCAACGAAGACCGCGCCACGGACATTGAAGCGTTCGAAGCTGAAGCACGCCAGAACAGCCACCAGCAGCTCGCTGACATCGAGGACGAACCAGACACGATCGACACGGACACGGTGGAAGCAGAGCCGGTCGAAGCAGGTGCCAGTGATGGGAGCTTGTTCCCTGAGCAGGCAGCTCCAGCTGCGTCGCGGCAGGTGCCGTTCTGATGCTGCAATTCCACACACTCGCCAGCAGCAGCGCTGGCAACGCTTACCTGGCCACTGACGGGCAGGCCCGCCTCGGAATTGAGGCTGGCCTGCCATGGCGGCAATACCAGCTCGCCATGAAACACCAGGTCAGCCGCCTGAACGGCGTCCTCGTAACCCACCAGCACGCTGATCACTCGCGTGCCATCAAGGACGTGCTCAAGGCCGGCGTGGACGTGTACACCAGCGATGCGGTTGCCGAGACGATCGGTCGGTCGCACCGCCTGCACGTGCTCCCCACGAACGGCGTGGCAGTCCGCATCGGTGATTGGCGAGTCCTCGCATTCGACCTGATTCACGACGTGCCCTGCATCGGTTTCCTCATCCAGGGACCAAGCGGGCAGAAGCTCGCGTTCATCACCGACACCGGCTACGTCCCGATCACGCTGCAGGGAATTGATGTTCTCGCGGTCGAAGCGAACTACAGCGAACCGACCGTGCAAGCCCACGTGAAGCGGGGCGTCGTGGATCCCCGCCAGGCGAAACGACTTGCGCAGAGCCACCTCAGCATCGAGCAGGTCCTGGAGCTCGTCAAAGCTGTCGATCTCCGCCGGTGCCGTGAGATTCACCTGCTGCACCTGTCAGCCGGCAACAGCTCAGCCAGGCAGTTCAAGCACCTACTCGAATCCGCAACCGGCATCCCGACGCACATCGCACCAGAAAGAGGGGCACTCGCATGAATTCCGACGTCATCAAGTCTTCTGTAATCGGTCAGTCCGTCGGCAGTGTCCTCTCGAACCGATTCATCACTCAGGCCGCCCGGCTGGAAGGTATCTCCTTCGCTGAGGCGCGCGCACGCTTGGATGCTCACTCGATCACGAGTATCAGCGTGAGCGAGAAGAAGCGCATGGTGCAGTTGAGCGCGAAGGCTCCGGGTGGCGCCTACACAATGCACCTCAAATTGACTGACTTGGCAGTGGCCGCATGAGCACTGACCTCAAGAACGCCCGAATCGTCATCACAGGAGAGCCGCCGAATGAAGGGCTGCAGCCAGAAGTCACACTCGCTGACCTGATACCCGATGGTTGCACTGTGTTCCGGTTCAGGAACACAGACGACGGGAACGCTCACGTAGCACTCCGCACCGGGTGGGGAGGCGAGCAGCTGTGGGAAGTCACCGGCGTGCTGGACGTCTGGGATGACCTGAACGAACTCGGGTTTGATGCGGACGTTGACCTCACCACAGTCATCCCCTTGACCGTCCACCCGGATTACGTGGAGGCCCAGAGTGATCACTGACCACCTGCCAGCAGAGGCTCGGCTGCCTGACCTTGCCGGCACGCTCGCCACGGCAGACCGACGCGCCAACGCCTGGAAGGACGACCTCGCCACACTCCCCGTTTGCGACCTCGACCGCCTGCACATCGCCGTCAACGGCCGCGACCGCAGAATCCTCCCCGCCGGTGTTACCTGCAGCACGTGCCGTGCACGCGTGAACCTGCACCAGAAACTGCGGGATGCACAGCGGGATTACGGGCGTGCACGTCGAGCCCTCATCGAAGCCGGGCATGAGATCAACGCGAGGCGGGTGGCACCATGACAGGCGTTGAACTGAGCCTGCGCACTGGCGTGGACCTCTTCGCAGGAATGGGCGGGTTCTCAGAGGGAGCAACCGCCGCTGGCGTCGAGGCTTACCTCGAAGGCCGTGAGGCACCGGCAGGAGCAGAGTAGCCGTGAGTGTTCAGCACATGTCCTGGGCTTACAAACAAGATCTTGAACCCGGAGCGAAGTTCGTGCTGGTCACCATCGCCAACTTCGCTGACGGGACTGGCTCCTGCTACCCCGGCCAGGATCGCCTGAGTGCCATGACGGGAATGGGCCTCCGCACCATCAGGCGGCACGTCCAGGCCCTCGAAGCAGCTGGCATGTTGACCAGGGCGAAGCGCTATCGGGATGACGGGACTCGGACGAGTGACGAGTACCAGTTGACGACGGAGCTACCGGCCAAATTGGCCGCTGGTGAAGCCGAATCACTACCGGCCAAACCTGCCGGTAGTGAAGGTTCGACTACCGGCCAAATTCGACAGGACTACCGGCCAAATTCGACAGGACTACCGGCCAAATTGGCCACCTCAAAACCCGACGCTCAACAAGCCGAACCCGCTCCAGGACACGACAACACCCCCGTACTACCGGCCAAATTGGCCGCCATAACCATCAGTAAGAACCATCAGAAGAACCATCAGAATATAAACCCCCCTACCCCCCAAGAAAAAAAGAAGCCGAAGAAAGCGAGGAAACGAACCCATGAGTTCAACCCCGCCGAGGTCGCAGCCGACCTCCCAGACAACTTCGACCGGGAACTCTTCCAGGACTTCTGCGCCCGCCGCCTCGAAGTCGATAAGCCCATGACCCTCCTCGCCCTGAAGCGGTTCATCTCCGGCCACAAGGACCAGCCACAGCCCGTGCTGGATGAAATGTTCCGGCGTGCCATCGTCTCCGGCTGGCAAGACCTCTACCCACTCGACAAGCGCGAAGCAGCAGCCCTCACAGCCAGCAAACCGGAGCGAGCCAGCGCCCTCGCGCAGTACGAACACCTCCGCAGCGGAGGTGGCTCATGAGCACTCCGAAGACCTTCAACCGCCTGAACTTCTTCCGCGACAACCTCCCCAGGCGCTACCGACCCTGCACGTTCGACACGCTCCGGACTCACCCTGGCAACCGCGCCGCCATCACCGCCGCCAAGGCCCTCCCAGCCAGTGAGAACCTGTTCATTCACGGCCCCGCTGGCAACGGCAAAACCCACCTGGCCATCGCCACCGGGCAAGCCTTCGCAGCAACCGGCTTGCACGTCGAGTTCTGGGGCGTCGCCGAGCTCTTCGCCACGATCCGCCGCAGCTTCAACGATGCCTTGGTGACCGCGCCGAACCTGCTGCTGCCCGACATCCTCATCCTCGACGACATCGGCAAAACCAAACCCAGCGAATGGGTCACACAAGAAATCTACGCCGCCCTCGAAGGCCGGTGGGCCGACGAGAGAACCACCATCCTCACCGCGAATCACGACCCCCTCACCGTCGCAGAAAGCCTCACGCCAGACAGCGCAACAGTCGGAGCGATCGTCAGCCGGCTCAGCAGCGGCATCACCATCGAAGTGACCGGAGCGGACGAGCGAACCAGCAAGGGAGGCCCCAAGTGAGACCCGTCATGGGCGACATCATCCGCAACGAGGAAGGCATGGTCATCTGGGGATCCCCAGATGGTCCGGGCTGCCCCCACTGCGGCGAAGTCGACATCAAGATCAGCAAGCACAACGACGCCGTCGTGTACCACGCTGCCCTCCACTGCTGCGAGAAGCGCCTCCGCGAGCAAATCCGCATCCGCCAGGACGAACTGAGTGGAATCGCCCGGGAGCGCGAGAAGCGCCGCCAGGCAGCACAGGACGTGCGCGACAAGAATCCCCGTGACCTGGACGCCGGCGAGACAGCCCACCAAGCATTCGAAGCATGGGACGCCGCAACCCGCGAATGGGAAGCCGAAGTGCTCGATGACCTCCGCACCGCCCGCGACATCCTCACGCAGAAAACCCGGCACACCCGCCTGCCGTACAAGGACCAAGACTGATGCAGCGCATCTGCCCAGTCTGCAACCACGCCCTCCCAGCAGACGCTCACCCCCGCAGGCGCCACCACGCTGGAACCTGCGCCCAGACAGCATCCCGAGCAGCCAAACGCCGGCACGCCCAACGAACCCGAGCCTCAGCCGAACAGCCCAAGACATGCGCCTGGTGCGATAAGCCCTTCACACCCAAGATTGGCGAGGGACGCAACGGCAACCAAGTCACCTGCAGCGAAACCTGCCGCAGGTCACACCGCAGTCGCACTGAGCGTGAGCGACAGCAACGCTTGCGGCACACACCCCACCGCCCACAGCCCGGCTCGGCAGACGCCCTGCTGCCTGACACGGAGTGGGCAGCCACAATCCACCGCATCGCCCAGACGGCAGGCCCGGACAGTGCCGCGAAGCTCATTGCCGAGCTGAACAGGCACCGCAGGCGAAACGGACAAGCGGAGGTCAGACTGTGAGCAAGATCCTCGATCGCGCCATCAGCGAGCGAGCCTTCCAAGCCAGCGTCATCCGCCTCGCACAACTGCGCGGCTGGCGAGTGTTCCACGCCCGCGCCGCCCTGACCGCCAAAGGCAGACACATGACCCCCGTCGCCGCGGACGGTGCAGGCTTCCCGGACCTTCTCATGCTTCGCGGCAACCGCGCGATCGCAGCGGAACTCAAAACCGAGAAGGGCAGGCTCAGCCCAGCCCAAGTGATGTGGCTCGACGCTTTCCGAGAAACACCAGTCGAAACCTACTTGTGGCGTCCCCGTGATTGGGACGCCCTGGAAAGGATCCTCAAGTGAACCAGCCCGCCCCTCGGACACTCCCCAGAACGAACAACTGCTGCCAGAGGCGTGACGGACTCTTCAAAGCCCGCTACCCGTCGTTCGACGCGGCCGTAAAGGCTGCGGCGGGAACCGGCAGCAAAGCCCTCCGCCCCTACGAATGCGTTCGGATTCCAGGCACGTACCACCTCACAAGCAGGGGAGCCTGACCTGTGCAGCTACAGTCCCACCATCTGTCTGGCAACCTGCCGGGCAAGCTCTCCAAGAACCTGAAAGGATACCGTCCCAACCGTACTGCTAAGCTTCTGTTTGACTGCATTCCAAACAGTATCCGAGCGGACCTCGTTCAGGAATTCATGTCCCAGCCAGGAAACTCTGACACCCCACCAGAGTTCCTCCCCGCTATGCAGTGTCTTACGGTCACGGGCGGATATGAGTCCCGCCTGTGTCAGGAGCTCCAAATGATAGGCAACCAGGCGGAGGTCGTACTGGCCCGCGTACCGCTTGAAGTCGAAGTTCTTATAGCCGCTGGGCTCTTCTGCCTCAAGATCGAAGAGAAGTTGGCGGATCAAGTCCATGTCCCGTTTCATTGTGCGAGCACCATAACAGCCCGTCCCGACTCACGACAGAAGCAGTAGGAGGACAGGTGCCCGAAACCAGCCAGGACTTACTCCACTACCTCAGCAACGACGTTTTCCGAGCCATCAGGCGCGGCTGGTACCGCCACGAGCACGGCGACGGCCGAAACGCCACGTTCCGCGTCCTCGGCACCGGCACCTACTCCGAGCCCGACATCCGCTGGGAGGCAGCGAAAGGACTGAGCGAACCCCACGCCGCCCTCAGCATTCACCGTCCGCACGCCATCCTCATCGACAAGACCCTCCACGACAACCTCCTCTATGAACTTCCAGAGGACCAAGAGCACGCCTGGCTGGACGCCACCGAAAGCAATATTCGGATCAACACACTCTGGTACCGCAACGAAGCCAAAGGCAGCAGCTACTGGCGACCGAACCCGAACCTGCCGGGCAGTGTCCCGATTACCGGCCTGAGGCTAACCAAGCGCCTGCTCGAAGCCCGCCTCATTTGGCAATGCACCCCCGAGCAGGCAGCCCAGCTTCAGGCCGACAGGGAAGACGCCGTTAGAGCACTCAGTGCCCCCGAGATCATCGAACAAGCAGCAGAAGCCGCGAGTTGTGAATGAAAACCTGCTATGCTTCCATCGTCAATAAGTGACGCAAGTCAAAAGCTTAGGTGCGCTCAACGAGTATTGACCCGGTAGTGCCGTCCTCGTTAGTCCAGTGAACCTCTGGGTTCTGCCGAGAGTATGCTTCCGCTTTCTGTGCGCCTAGCCACCCCAGCCGACCGAATCTGAAGAACCGAACTGCAGCAGACGCCAGGGGTCCATCTGTTGTAGCGGCGAAGCCTCCTTCGGGCTCAGGATGGAGCCAAACAGAGGAGGCTTTAGCCCTTCCAACATTCGTTACACGCACGCCGTAACTGGCCCCGTCGAAAAACTCAACAGCCCGCAAGTCTGCTTGATTATCGAGCATTGTTTGCTGGGCTTGCATCGCCTGCTCTGCTTCAAACCGCAGCCGATCCCGTTCAGCTATCTCAGACTGAATACGGTTCGCTTCCTCTGCAGCCCTGTTAGCTTTCTGGGCATGCTGCCTTGAAAGGGCGCTCTGCCACCAAGCGATACCTGCACTGATAACGCCGATTGTGATTGTCAAGATCGCCAGCCAATTCTCCATACCGAAGTCTACGAAAGGAGGCCGCCACATGGCCAAGCTCACTCCGAAGCAGGCGGCCTTCGTTGCCGAATACCTGGTCGATCTCAACGCCTCCGCTGCAGCCCGACGCGCCGGCTACAGCGAAAAGACAGCCGACCGCACAGGGTACGAGAACCTGAGGAAACCTGAGATTGCCTCCGCAATCCAGCAGGCAATGACCGCACGCGCCGAACGAACCGAGATCACTGCGGACCGAGTCCTCCAGGAGCTCGCCAAGCTCGCCTTCAGCAACATGCACGACTACATCTGCACGACCCCAGCGGGGGACGCCTTTGTAGACCTCAGCAACCTCACCCGTGACCAGGCAGCCGCCCTGACCGAAGTCACCGTCGAGGACTATCTCGATGGTCGCGGGGATGATGCCAGGGACGTCCGGAGAGTCAAGATCAAGCTCGCTGACAAGAAAGGAAGCCTCGAGCTTCTCGGCAAGCACCTGAAGCTGTTCGCCGACAGGACTGAGATCACGCTGCACAAGGCCCCAGAGGCCATGACTGACGCTGAACTGGAAGCAGCCCTCCGCGATGCAGGCCTCCAATGACACGCGTACCGCGCTGTACCAGGAGCGCCTCGCGCGGGAGAGACGCCGCAGACTCGCCAAGCTCACCCTCATGGACTTCGTCCCACGGGTCAGTCCCGACCTCACAGCACCCCGGCACCTCGAGACACTCGTCGATCTGTTCGAAAGAGCAAGCGACCAAGGTGATGTCAGGGCCTGGTCGAGCGTGCCACCACAGCACGGTAAGAGCGTCACCCTGTTCCACCTCCTCATTCGCGCCCTACTCAGGGATCCAACGAAGAGACACGGGTACGGGACGTATAGTGTTGAGTTTGCCCGGGAGCAGCAGGAGAAAGCGAAGAAGATCGCAGCGAATGCCTTGCTTCCACTCGACCGGCAGACGATGGAGCAGTGGGTCACCCCCGAAGGTGGCGGCATCGTCTGGACCGGTGTTGGCGGTCAACTCACCGGCCGACCCATCGACGGCGTCTTCATCGCTGATGACCTGCTGAAAGGCCGAGGGGAAGCTGAAAGCCCAGCACACAGGCGCGCAGCACTCGACTTCCTAACCAGTACCGTCCTGACCCGCCTACACCCTGGTAGCAGCCTCATCCTGAACGCCACCAGGTGGCACCGGGAAGACCCGACCGGCGTGATGAAACGCACCCGCAACTGGCCAGGCATCAACCTGCCAGCCATCAACGACAAGGGCAAGCCCCTCTGGCCAGAAGCCCGACCAGTCGAGTTCCTCGAACTGCAACGAACCGACGTGGGTGAGTACGACTGGTGGAGCTTGTACATGGGTGAGCCCCGCCCCCGCGGCGGCCGCGTGTTCAACGCGGAACCCAGCTGGTACGAAACCCTTCCATCAGGCACCTTCAGGCAAGCAGTTGGGCTGGACTTCGCATACACCACCAAGAGTCACGCCGACTGGAGTGTCGCCATTGAAGGCCGAATCTACGAAGACCAGATCTACATCACCAGGATGATCCGCGTGCAAGCCGAAGCACCACAGTTCGGAAGTGCCATCAGCGCCCTCGGCACGAAGCACATCCTCGCGCGCATCAGCGGCACCGAGAAGGGAATCATCCAGTTCCTCCGGAAGGACCTGAACCTTAAGGTCGAGACCATCCCGGCAAGCACTGACAAGTTCGCTTTCTCCCAGCCTGTTGCAGCAGCCTGGAACGCCGGGAAGGTGCATCTGCCCAGCGGGCAACCCTGGACTCAGGAGCTGGTGAACGAAGTGCAGGCATTCACCGGCATCTCAGATGCGCAAGACGACATCGTGGATGCCCTTGGTGCGTTGCATCACGCCCTGGTCATCACGCCCCGAGCGAACCTCGAACAACTCCGCGCCCGCAGCGGCCTCTAAGAAAGGAGGGCAACCACCGTGATTGCAGACATGACCCGTCGCGCCAGGCTCGACCGAATCACAGACCGAGCCAGTGAACTGGAACGCCTCCGCAGCATGCTTGAAGGCACGTATGAGCCAGCACCCGGAGAGTTCAGCCCCAGGTTCAAGCCCGGCGCACGACAACAGGCGTGGCAACGAGCGCTCAAGAACGTCACGAACCCAGTGCCCGTCATCATCAGCAAGAGCCTTGCTGCGCTCGCCTTCGGCAGCACCACCTGGTCGGACACGAGCAGCGATGCTGGCACTGGCCGGGTGAACGATGCCCTCGACGGTCTTGATCTGCCGCAGCTCGCGCGAGACTTGGCGACCGAGTACCGCCTGGCCGGCGTGTGCGCGGCGATGGCGAGCGTCCCGATTGACGGGGAGCAGGCCGCACCCCGCCCGACAATCACGGTCCTCAAGGGCACGAACATGCCGTACACGGCAGCACTCGACCCCGCCCGCGTCTCCGGCTGGTATCGGGCATTGGAGTACGTCGCTGAAGGCGGCCGGCTCCGCTGGTGGGTTGACGCCATCGAGTTCCACGCCGACGGCACCAACACCCACCGAGCCTGGCGCGCCCTGGAAGACCCGACACGTCTCGCGTTCAGCCCGGATGTGGAAATCATGAGCACCACGCGGCCCAGGTACGCGCTCTACGGCGTGCAGCAGGACGGAATGCCAGTCAGTGCCCTCCTCGCGAATGAGGGCCGCATTCTCGGCCTCTACGGCACCGAACTCAGGCTTGCCACCGTCGAAGAGCTCAGCAGCTTCCCAATGTTGCTCGCGAAAGGCAACCCGGAGTTCGACCAGATCGGCCCGGGCGAAGTCATCACCGTCGACGCAGATGGCGACGTCACCTGGCTTGACCCCGGCAACCTCGAACCACTCAGCAAACAAGTGGACATGCGCCGCGAGGCAGTCCGGGAAGCATTCAACCTCCCAGGCGGCGCGCTCGGCAGCAGCAACCAGATGCCCAGCGGCGTCGCACTTGAGGAAGCGAACCGGGGATTCCTGCAGGAAACCACCGCGCTTGCGGACGCGGTCAGCAGAGTCCTAACCGACGTCGTCAGTGATTATCTCGGCCTGCTCGGCCTGCCACCAGTGGACGTGCAAGTCCCCATCGACAAGAGCTACACCCGCGACCTGACCATCCGCACTCTTGAGAAAGGGCTGGACCTGGGTGCTGTGCCCGTCAGTGTGGCCGCGAGAGTGTTCCAGCAGCAACTCGGCGCCGCATACAGTGACGCGGAGCTGGAGCGCTTCCTGAACGAGCTGGAAGCACGCGAGCAAGTCCACAGCTTCCTCACCAGCGCACCGCTGGACAACGACGAACCCGAAAGCGTGCCAGGTGAAGCACCGTGACCCCCGCGCAGATGGCGCGGGACGCCGCCCGACTCGTCGACAGGCTCGAACGCCAGCAACTGACCCGCATCGTCGAGCTGCTCCGCATCGTCCAGCAGGACGCCATCAACTCCCTGAGCCTCCTGGACATGCACGACACGAGCACGGCGCGGGCGATCAAGGAGATGCAAGCCCGTAGGATCATCGCGAGCAGTCAGGCAGCCCGGGACCTCCTGTCAATCGGTGACAGTGGCGGACCACTCGCTGAAGAGTTCCGGCGTGGCATCCTTAGCGCGTACCAGGACGGCCTGAGAAGCGCCACAGCCGCCGCGGTGGAGACTGGGGCCATCACTGCCGCTCAAGCTGCAGCGTTCGGCGCCAGCGTGGACCTGGAGCTCGTCAACGCCATCACCGAAAGCACCCTGACGACACTGTCGAAGGTCAGTGCCGACGGGTTGCGCAGGCTCGAGGAAGCGGTCGTGCGTGGCGCAGTGCGCGGGCACGGCCCCAGGGCTGCAGCTCGGCTGGTCAGGGAGAGCATCAACCTCACCAGGTACGAAGCTGAGCGAATCACCCGGACTGTGTTCATGCGGGCGAACAACGAAGCGCGGGACAGCATGTGGACTGATCTGGAGCTCGACTACTTGCGGTTCGATGCGACGAACGACGACCGGACGTGCGACTACTGCGCTGGAAGGCACGGAGCGGTCTACAAGCGCGACGCCGCGCCCCGGCCGCCGTTGCACCCGCACTGCCGGTGCGTGCTCCTGCCTCACTTCCCAGACCGGGTTGATGAGCGCACCGAGGCGTACTACAGCCGCACTTTCGCTGAGATGCACGCGGACCGAGATCGAGCCACGAGCGCCACGGCCGCCAGCCCGTTCGAGCGGATGGATGGCATCCCACCGCCGACACCGATCAGCACCATGAGGAGTGCAGCATGAGCAGCCCCAAGTTCAGAGTCGCGATCCTTGGTGTGGCTCGACTCCAAGCCAAAATCCGAAGGTACGACGGTGCAGTGAAGGGCGGAGCCAAGAAAGCGGTCAACACTATCGCAGCCGAAGTGTTCACCGACAGCCAGCACCGCGTGCCAGTGGCCGACGGCAACCTCAAGGCCAGTGGTCGCGTGATCGCAGCGACGGACGCGAACCTGAGCGCCAGCATCGGCTACGGCGGCACCGCAATCGCAAGCGCGTACGCCCTGCCGGTCCACGAGACGCACCGCAGCCAGTCGAAGTACCTGGAGGCGCCAGCCAGGGAAGCCGCCGGCAAGTTCAAGGAAGAAGTCACCGCGGCCATCCGGGCAGCCAAGAGAGGCATATGATGCACGAATGTTTGAGGTTCACTTGGCCGGATGGTACTGGACCGCCGACAACGAACTCAGGGAGTGCGTAGTCATCAACGTCCTGGACGAACAGATTGTGCTGGACGCCGAGACTGACGAAGAAGTCAGTGTCCTTCCGGCTGACGTGATGATCGAGAAACCCGTACCCTGACCACCTGAACAACCAGAACTTGTAGCCCCGCCAATCGGTGGGGCTTTCCATTGGCTGGCGCCGCCCCCGGCGGGCGGGTAAGCCCATCAGCACCAAGCCCTCTCCCAACCCTGGAGGTTGCAGACATGACAGACACCGAGCAGAACACCGAAGCAGCGGCAGCCCCGGAGGCAGCCCCCAACACCACGCCCGACACCCAGGTCGAGAACCAGCCAGCCCTGTCCCCGGAGGACATGGCCAAGGAACTCGCCAAGGTCCGCAAGGAAGCCGCCAGCTACCGAACCCGGGCCAAGGAACTGCAGGATGCAGCTGAGAAGGCCAAGACCGAAGCTGAGCGCTCCAAACTCGACGAGGTCGAACGCCTCAAGGCTGAGAAGGCCGACGCGGAGAAAGCAGTCGCCGAAGCCAAAGCAGACGCGGCCCGCGCCAGGCAACTCGCAGCCCTCACCGGCAAAGTCGCGGACGCTGAAGCAGCCCTCAAGCTGCTGGATCCCGACAAGCACCTGGACGCTAAGGGAGCCGTCAAGCTCGACGACTTCCTCACCACCTACCCATTCCTCAAACCAGCGGCCACGCCAGGTGGTGTGAGTGTCGGCGGTCAGCCCGACCCCACCGGCAAGGGCCCCCTCAAGCCCAGCGACTTCGCTGGCAAGAGCCCCGAGTGGATTGATGCGAACATGCATCGCCTCACCACGAAGAAAGGAAGTACCCCATGAGCGCAACCAACTTTGTTCCGGAGCTGTGGAGCCGCCTGCTCCTCACTGCCTTCCGGAAGAACCTCGTCTTCGCGAACCTCGTCAACCGGGATTACCAGGGCGAGATTCGCGACCAGGGCGACACCGTCCACATCACGACCCCCGGAGCAATCCAGGTGCGTGACTACAGCGGCAGCGTCACGTACGACGCTGTCACCAGCACCCAGCAGTCGCTGGTTATCGACCAGGCCAAGTACTTCGGCTTCGAAGTCAGCGACATCGACGCTGCACAGGCCAACGTCAGCCTCGAAAGCACCTACGTTGTCGAGGCCGCCCAGGCACTCGCTGACGAAGTGGACCAGAACCTCGCGGCCCTCTACACGGCCGCAGGCCTGGCCGACATCCCCATCACCCTGAGCAGCGGCGACCTGTACGCCAGCCTCGTCCTGGCCGGTCGCCGGCTCGACGAAGCCAACGTGCCCCGCACCGGCCGGTGGGTCGTGGTGTCGCCCGCTGGGTACGCGGCGCTCCTCACGAACGACAAGTTCGTCGTGCAGGCAACCGCAACCGGTGACCAGATCGTCCGCACCGGCCTCGTCGGCCAGGTCGCCGGGTTCACGGTCTACACGTCGAACAACATCGTCGAGAGCAGCTCGAACGTGCGGAAGTACCTGTACGGCTCGAACCGTGCGATCACGTTCGCGGAGCAGATCAGCAAGACCGAAACGCTCCGCCGGGAAGGCAGCTTCAATAACGCCATTCGTGGCCTCCTCGTCTTCGGCCGTCGCGTGGTGCGCCCCACCAGCCTGGGAACCATCACCGCCACGGAAAGCGCCTAATGGCACGCGACACTGTCGCCATCACGACCCTCAGTGTTGACGCCGGCACGCCCGAAGGTGCTGGCGTCAGCATCAACCCGGAAGACGGCGCTGTCCTCAGTGTGGGCGGGAACGCCCGGAAGCTCCTCATCGTGGTCGACAACGTCACGGAGGACGCGGCAGACGTCATTGTGGTCGCACCCTCCGGGAACGCGCACGCGCCCCGGAGTTCCCTGGGTGACCTCACTGTGAGCGTGGCCGCGGGGAGCCGCGGGTTCCTCATGGTGGAAAGCGCCCGGTTCGCACAGTCGAACGGGGACATCTTTCTTGACTTCAGTGCGGACGCGGAGGGCACGATCAGTGCTTACCGCCTGCCAGCGGGAGGTTGACCATGGCACGAGTGAAGAACCTTTCGACCGGGCTGGAGCATGAGGTTCCACCCGGTCACTACAGCCTGGCCTCCCCGGAGTATGAGGTGCTCGCAGCACCTCCGGCAGAGCCCACCAAGCAGCCGGAAGACGCCGGACAGTCGGAAGTGCCAGTGAACTCGGTCGCGGAGCAGGAAGCACCTCCGGCAGAGCCCACCAAAGCCAAGGGCAAGAAGTAGGAAGGAGGCAACCCCGTGCCTTACAACCCGGATGACCTGAGTGGCAGCGACCCGACGAAGCTCACCTGGGCGATCGCATGGGCACGCTTCCTCCTCGGGGACAGGACCGACCCGGAACAGTGGTCAGACACCGAGCTGGAAGCCGTGCTCATCAGCACAGCCTTCCGACACGAAGGCACGGCCTACCACCGGCCCCACCACGCAGCTGCGAGCCTGCTCGAGGCGGATCCGAACCGGCCGCTCAGCGAAAGCCTCATGAGCGCCAGCGTCCAGCATCGGGATCCACTCAGCACCGCCCGCAGCATCCGCCGCCAGAGCGCGTGGGTGGACGACCTCATCGAAGCCGCAACCGGCATCCGACCCGCCAGTGGAAGAACGCTGGAGGTGACGTGGTGACACCCGACACCATCAAGCGCTGGCTCAACGACCAGGTCACAATCACCACCCCAGCCGGGTATGACGATTGGGGGCAACCACTCCCCGGGACCCCAGTCAGTGCGGCAGCGCGGGTGGAGCACAATCACAAGCGGAGTCGCACGCCGGAGGGGGAGGAGTTCACCAGCACCACGCAGGTCGTGACCCTCGCCACAGTGAGTGTGGGCGACACTGTGACGCTCGACGGGACTGCCCGGCCTGTGCAGGCGGTGAAGCGCGCGGCAGGCCTCCACGGCGGTGTCAGCCTCACTGAGGCCATGCTGTGACCGGCGCTGTCCTCGCACACCTCCGCTCGGCCGAGCTCGTCAGCGCCACCGTGCAGCCCGGAACAGCCTGGGTTGGTCTCATCGGTGGCTGGCAAGACGCCCTCAACGCTCCACAGGTCGCCCTGATCGACCAGGCAGGCCTGGAACCATTCATGGCGCACAACACCAAGGCGCCAGCCCGGCCCGGCCTGCAAGTCCTTGTGCGCGGCCTGCCCAACACTGGCGGGCCCACGCGAGCGCAAGCACGCGCAGTCTGGGAAGCCCTCCACGAACAGGAAGGCCTCGACACGGTCCTGCTCATCAAGGCGCGGCACAGTCCCGCATTCCTCGGGTTCGACGAGGCCAACAGGCCCCGCTACACCCTCAACTTCGACACCATCCAGCAAAGGAGCTGACCATGGCTGAGTACATCGCTAAGGGCACGGTCCTGCAGCGCGGCACGGGCGACACCCCGACCGTCTTCACGACCATTGCCAACATCATGAGCATCACGCCGCCCAACATGCAGCGTGACAGCCTCGAAACCACCAAGCACAACGACGAAGACCGCTGGCGGACGTACATTCCCGGCCTGATCGACCCGGGACAGGTGACCCTCAACATCAGCTGGGACCCGAACAACGCCACGCACGACTTCCTCGACGAACTCAACAGCGCCGAAGTGGCCGCGTACAAGATCAAGTTCCCCGCGGCGATCGGCATGGAGTTCACGTTCGACGCTTTCCTGGAGTCGTTCGAGCCCGCTGGGGACGTGGATGGGCTCCTCAGTGCCACCGCGACGTACAAGGTCAGTGGCCCCATCACACTCGGCGAAACCGACTAAGCCCGCTTCGCCCCGCCCCGGCGGGGCACCTATTTTCATTGCTCGGGAGGAAACACTTATGAGGAAAGACCAGAAGAAAGTCGTGCTCAGTAACGGTGAGGAACTCACCCTGACGTTCACGTTCAACACCATCATCGACTTCGAGGAAGCGACCGGGGTGAACCTCATGCAGGCCGGCGGGTTCAGCGGCCGGAGTCCGAAGGACGTCCGAGCGCTCGTCTGGGCACTCGCTCGGCCGGAGCATCCAGACCTGACTGAGAGTGACGTTGGCGCGAAGCTCGGCCTGGGTGACCTGGCAACTGTCATGACAGCCCTGGCGGACCTGATGGGCAGTGAAGCGAAAGAGGGTGTTGAGGGAAAGCCCCAAGCGGAGACAGCCCGCAAGCGGTAAGTGTCTGGGAGTTCGAAGCGTTCGCCCTCACAACCCTGGGCATCACCGGCACTGACTTCTGGAACTTGAGTCCAGCCCGGTTCTCCCGGCTTGCGAAAGCCTGGTCACGAAGGGATCGGGCTCGACAGGAGCACGCCGATCGCCGGGCCGCGTTGATCGCGACAGTCGTTTACAACCGGCCCGGTGTGAAGCGGCCGAAGCGCGTGTCAGACTTCATGCCGCGGGCAAGTGGTGAGCGGCAACCAGTGCGGGTGCAGACGGTGGATGAGCAGCTCAGGGTGATGCAGCAGTGGGTCGCCATGACCCGCCGCCCTCGCTGATCAGAAGGGCACACCGTCCAAGTAGACCGCAACAGTGCCATCCTCAAGCTTCTGGAACACGACGACGTACTCCGGCTGGCCGAAGCCTTCCCGCCCATGCACGCTGACACTGACAATCCCAGACCGACCAGTTGCTAGCGCCGTGAACACCGCAAGCCCGGTATCTCGGACTTCCTCTGCTGGCAGCATGGTGGTCGTCAGCTTCACAACACCGTGAATCCCATAATTGGGGATCTCCACGGTGGTTGCAGAGCCGAGACCCTCTCCATAGACGCCATACATAGTCCCTGCAAGGTCCTGGCCAGCTGAGAACATTACACCTGTCAAAACGAGCAGTACAAGCAGAAGCTTTTTCATGCCGCAACCCTACCAGACCATCCAGAAGGGAGGAGTGACCAGTGGCCACCACCATCGACACGCTCGCAGTCAGGTTCGAAGCTGAAGGCCAAAGCTTCGACCGGGAAATGAACAACATGTTCGGGCCAGGCAGCACAGTGGCTCGCCTCGGCACGATCGTGGCCGGTGCGGCAGTCGCCGCAGGAGCAGCCATCACAACGATGGTCACCAAAGGCCTCAGCGAGTTCAACGATTTCGAACACAGCATGGCAGGTGCCTTCCGAAACATTGGCGACACCAGCGCCGACATGGAAGCAGAACTCATCGGTGGTGTCCGAAACATCGCCACTGAGTACGGGATCGGCGCCACCGAGATCGCCGCAGCCCTCGCCGAATACGCTTACGCCGGCCTGGAAGTCGAAGACGCCCTGTGGAGCGTCGAGATGGCCACCAGAGGCGCCATCGCAGCCGACAGTGACCTCATGGACACCCTCAACAAGATGGAGGGCATCTGGGCCGCCTTCAAAGGCCAAGGCTACGAAGTTGAAGACGTCATGGACGTCCTCACAGCAGTCACCAGCAACGCCGTCGGCGGGTTCGAATCACTCTCCGACGCGATTGTTGGAGCAGCCGCGCCCGCGATGAACTCCGGACTCAGCCTTGAGGAGCTCGGCGCATCAATCGGTGCTCTCACCTGGCTCGGAGTGCCAGCGGCAGAGGCCAGCACTCGCATCCGCACCGCGCTGCAGGAGCTCAACGATACCGGCACCAAGGTCGGTGAGCGCTTCGTGAACGTCGCCGGCGTCAGCTTCAAACAGTTCATCGAGGCTGGGGGCACCCTCCAGGAAGCCCTGGAACTCCTGAACAACGATCTTGACGAAGGCGAAGACATCAGCCAGATGTTCGGCAGCAGTATCGCCGGTAACGCCGTCAGCATGTTCGCAGCTGGCGAAGGCGCAGATTACTACATTCAGATTCTTGGCGCTCTCCAAGACAGTGCTGGCGCAACCGACGAAGCCTTCGAGCGGATGAGTGACACCAACAAATCCAGCATGGACCGCATCAAGGCCAACATGGGAGAGATCTGGCTGGTCATTGGTGAACGGTTCGCCCCGGCGTTCCGCATGGCTCTGGACGCAGTCGAGAAGAGCATGCCGGCAATTCGGGAGATCGTCACAACCGTCTTCGACGGCATTGCCGCGGGCGTGACTTGGGTGCAGGGACAGTTCGACAAGTTCGGCAACGAGAACGACCGCGTGTGGAACGCCGTGGTCAGTGCAGCGCAAGCAGCCAGTGACACGCTCGCCGCAGTCTTCGACCTCCTCGCCGCCCTCTGGACCGTCATTCTCAAGCCGGTATGGGACGCCATCAGCCCAGCCATCGCCATCATCTTCGACGCAGTTGTCGATGTCATCACGGGCGCCTGGACAGTCATTCGCGGCATCTTCGAAGTCATCACCGGAGTCCTCACTGGCGACTGGCAGCGCGCATGGGAAGGCATGCAGACGATGATGGAAGGCGTCTGGACCGCAGTGAGCGGCATTGTCGAGGGCGCCTGGGAAGTCCTGGAAGTCATCTTCAACGCCATCATGACCTTCATCGCGGGGCCCTTGGCCACAGCTTGGAACGAGTTCAGCATGATGATGATGCGAGTCTGGGGCACCGTCAGGCAGCACGTCAAACAAGCATGGGACAAGATTCAGGATCTGCTGCACGCAGGCATTCAGTGGGTGAACAACATGTTCGTCGCTGGCTGGGCCACCATGCACACCGCTGTCGTCGGTGTGTGGGACAACCTGCGGGAGAACATCTTCCTGGCCTGGGCGTTCCTGCAGACCATGCTCGAAAACGCCATCGAGTGGATCGAGACGATCTTCACGGACGCGTGGAAGAAACTGAAGGACGATGTTCAGGAAGTCTGGGACGGCATCAGGGAGGCGGTCCGTTCGCAGTGGGACCGTGTCCTGACTGTGCTTGAGGGCGCGATCGAGTTCGTTGCTGGGGTGTTCAGCGCGGTGTGGGAAGCCCTGAGTGGGACTCTGGCCTCCGTCTGGGAAACGATCACGGGCACAGTCACGGAGCAGTGGGCAGCAGCCGAAGCAGCCCTCAACAAGGCTGTCGAATGGTTGAAAAGCGTGTTCGAGCCCGGCTGGGAAGCAGTGCAGAACACCGTCACGACCGTCTGGACGGCCATTGAAACCCTCCTGAACGCCGGAGCGGTTTGGCTTCGCACCACGTTTGGTGGCGCTTGGGAAGACTTCAAGAGCCTGCTCACTTCACTCTGGGACGACCTTCAAGCCATGGTCGCGGACGCATGGGAAGCGGTCGAAGGCATCCTCCTGGCTGGTCTGGACTGGCTCAAGGACACGTTCGAACCAGCATGGGACAGCCTGCGCGGTTTCTTCACTGACCTCTGGGAAGCGGTCGAAGCACTGATCACAGGCGCATGGGGCAGGATCGTCACCTGGCTTACGGAGACATGGAACTCCCTGGCAGGCATCGCGACCACGGCCTGGA
This sequence comes from uncultured bacterium, assembly GCA_964495325.1. Classification (GTDB taxonomy): domain Bacteria; phylum Deinococcota; class Deinococci; order Deinococcales; family Trueperaceae; genus CAZBVI01. Next base: position 13,954 of record CAZBVI010000021.1, on the reverse strand, counting down.
GTGCAGTTGTTGATGCCATTCTCGGTGTATTCGACGGGATGGTAAGCGCCCTGCAAGGCGTCTGGGACGGCGTGGTGGAGACCGTGCGGAACGCAGTGAACAGCGCAATCGAAATGATCAACAGCGTCATTGAGATGTGGAACGGCCTCAGCTTCAGCGTGCCATCGATCACGATTCCCGGCGTTGACGTGGGCCTCTTCGAGATTCCGGAGACCACCATCGGCGGGCAGGAAATCCACGTTCCGCAGATCCCCACCATCCCCATGCTCGCCACCGGCGGCATTGTCGACGACGCAACCCTCGCCATCATCGGTGAGAGCGGACCTGAAGCCGTCATTCCCTTGGATCAGCTCGACCAATTCACCAGTGATGGCTCCGGAGGCGACAGTCAGACGATCATTGTTGAGCTCGACAGTCGCACCCTCCTCAGGGCGCTCGCACCGAAGCTGGTGGATGAGATCAGAATCAAGACCGGCTTGGTAGGTATCTGATGCGCGTCTGGACTCGCAGCAGGGCCACTGGCGACTGGGTTCAGCGTGAGCTGGTCCAAGACGCTTGGATGGCGGACCAGAGCATCAACGAGCGGGGCACCGCGACCATCGCGATCAACGACCCGACCGGGGTGCTGCGCTTCGAGCGTGGTCAAGGCGTGTGGCTTGAAACCCGGGACGGCATGGTCGTGTTCCGGGGCTTCATTGAGCGGCCGACCGGGCAGCGCCTCGCGCCGGGTGGGCACCGACGCCACAACCTGGAATGCGTGGACCTCCACTACCTCGCTGACAAGCGCAGAGTCTTGGGCGCGTGGACGCACACGCCCATCGGGCAGATCGTCCGAGACATCATCACGGACATTCTCAGTGCGGAGGGCATCACCCCGGGCGATATTCACGACGGACCAACCCTCCGCGCCTTCACAACGAACTACCAGTCAGCAGGCCTCGTCATCTCCGACCTTGCAACCAGGGCCGGGTACTGGTGGCACATCAACGCTGACTTCAGCCTGGATTTCGGCCCGCCGAACGCGACCGAGGCGACACCAACCAGGTTCGACAGCACCATCGTCACGATGGACAGCACCATCACCACGTTCGATGAGCAGAGCAGTCCCACCCTGACGCCCGATCTTGCGCTTGCTGACAGCATCAGCATCACCGGCACCGGCGCGCACTACAGAAACCAGCAGTGGATCCGCGGCGGTCGGGACCGAACTGACATCCAGATTGAGGAGTTCGCGGGCGACGGAGTCCGCAGGAGCTTCACAGTCGGATTTCCCGTCGCCATCGAGCCGACCGTGGAAGTTGACCGTGGAGGCGGTTGGCAAGCTGAGACGGTCGGCGTGGCCGGCCTGCAAGAGGGCAGGCAGTGGACGTGGGCGAACCAGTCGCACACACTGACGCAGAACACTGGCGAGCCAATCCTCAGCCCCACAGACCGCCTCAGAGTCACTTACACCGGCGAGTTCAACATCGTCGCCATGACCGCCCTGCACACTGAGATTCAAGCTCGACAACTCATCGAGGGCGGCAGCGGCATTGTCGAGCACGTCCTGGACGATCGGCTCATCACGGGTCGGGAGGAGGCGTTCGAGCGAGCCAGCAGCCTCCTGAGCGTCTACGGCGCCGACGCAAGGTTAATCAGGTTCAGGACGCGCAGTCGGGCGTTCAAAGCGGGCCTCCTCGCCCATGTGGACCTGCCAGAGGCTGGCCTGACCAACACTACAGCGCTTGTGCAGGGCGTGGACTGGCACAGTCAGCAGGGGGAACTCCGGGCGACTGTGACGCTCGTCAGTGGCCCCAGTGACGGCACGTGGGCGCAGTTCTTCGCTCGGCTCATCGGCAGGATTGACAGTGCCACCGCTGAACGCGCAGCTGAGGTGGACATCATCACGATCCCACTGACGTTCGAGAAGGACTGGTTGCAGAACGAGCGGCCGAACATCTTCTTCGAAGCGTTCCCAGGAGCGGGCGTGTTCCCTGGCGCGTTGCTGGTGCCAAGTTTCGAGCGGCACGAACGAGTCCTGTTCATGGGCTGGCTCAAGGACGGTGTTGAGCACGGTCGGAAACTCCCCACGCAGCAGACCGGGCTCGAGACCGACGAGATCACCACGGTGGTCGTGCTCGGCGCTCCGGAAGCTGTGGGCTCTTGGGATGCGCTCGCGTGGTTCGGCGGGCCAACCGCGACCATGCAAGTCGGCACAGGCACGGAGCTCGCCCGCATCCCCATCACACTCGACAAGACAGACGTGGAACAGATTCAGGTCACCAGGATTGACCGGAAAGGCTGGTAGTAACGTGCCTTACAACCGCACAACATGGGTGGACGGGAGCGAGCCGGCCATCACCGCCGCCAGGCTCAACAAGCTCGAAGAAGGTGTTGAGGATGCGCACGCTGGCGAGCTAGACGAAGGCGCCGTCAACACCGCCGTGCTGGCTGACGGCGCGGTCACCAGCCCGAAACTGGCCGACGGGGCCGGAACGACAGACAAGATCGGGAATCAGGCAGTCACTGAACCGAAACTCGGGGACCAGGCAGTCACACACCGCACCGTCGACCACCGGGTCACCACCGAGAACGTGAGTGGCAACCGCACGCTCGCAGCTGGAGACGCTGGCAAGACACTCCTCATCACCGCGGCCGCGACCATCACCATTCCCACCGGCTTGCCCGCTGGTTTTATCTGCATGCTCATCCGCACCGGTGGCGGCAACGTCGCGATCACCGGGGCGACTGGTGTGACGCTACTGAATCCCGAGCCGGGTGGCGGCCTCATGCGAGCGGGAGCAGCCTGCACGATCATTCACGCGGGCTCGAACCAGGTTGTGCTCATGGGGCACCTCGAATGAGGGCCGCCTGATGTTCTTGCAACGCTACGCACCCGCTGGCAGCCGAACACGGGGTTTCCACGCAACCGGCGGCACAGTCATCGATTTTGACGGCATCCGAGTGCACAGGTTCACATGGAGCAACCAGTTCCACGTTCTCAGAGGCTCCGCAGAAGTCGAGGTGTTCGTGCTGGGGCCAGGAGAGCGCGGAGGGTGGCGTGGCGGCCTTGGTGGCCAACTCATTCAGGAGTCGATGCATCTGTCACCCGGAACGTACGTGGTCGACATCCGCAATCAGCCACCGCCCGGCCAGCCTGGCTTTGGCTTCAGTCGCTTCGCACATCTTGAGGCACGGCACAGTCCGCACCCGATAGGAAGTTCAGCTCACCACGTCAGCGGGCAGAACATCGAAATCTGGTACGAGGGCGGCGGTTCTGGGCCAGTGGCTGGTGGTGCAGCTGTGGGTGGAGGAGGCGGACGCGGAGGTCACGGTGCTGACGGGACCATCCTGAACCTGTGGGGACAGCAGATACGTGTTGGAGCCGGCGGGGGTGGAGGAGCGCGGCGCCGCTTCGGTCCGGCAGGCCAAACCCAACTCGGTGGGCAGGGCGGCGCCGGTGGTGGCGGCACAGGGGGCGCACCCCTCGGCCCCAACGGAGGCAACGCAACCGGTTACGGCAACGGTGGGGGTGGGGCAGGCGGAAACCTCCTGGGGGAGCCCAATCAATCCGTCGGAGTCGCCGGGGAGGGCAGCATCGGGTTCGTCGTGGTCCGCTACCCACTGGAACTCTTGGAGGCAGCATGAGCAACGTCATCGAGCTGGAACGCGTGAACCTTGGAGCAGCCCCGAACGACGGGCAGGGCGACACTCTCAGGGATGCTGGCGCGAAACTGAACGAGAACGCTGAACGAATCGAGAATCGCTTCGAAGCGATCGGTGATGGCCAACCGGGACCGCCGGGGCCACCCGGCGGTCCCGGACCCGTAGGTCCAGCTGGCCCACCTGGAGCGGGCGCCAGAATCGACCTGGTTGTGGACACTGTTGAGGATCTGCCGGTCGCAGTGGATCCCGGCAGCATCGTGATTGTCAAGCCGAACACCATGTACATGTGGGATGAGGTGGACGGCTGGTTTGTTGCTGGCACGGTGAACGTCGTGAGCGGCCCAGAAGGCCCGGAAGGCCCAGAAGGACCACAGGGGCTGCAAGGGGATGAGGGACCAGAAGGTCCACGGGGCCCAGAAGGCCCAGAAGGACCACAGGGCCCAGAAGGCCCAGAAGGACCACAAGGGGATGAGGGCCCAGCCGGGTCGGATGCGACCGTGACCGCTGGTGCTGGCCTCACCAAGACAGGTGACGAGCTCAGCATCGATGAGGAAGGGGTCGTCACTGGAATGCTGGCGGACGGGGCTGTCACGCCTGGTAAAACGCAGCGGTTGCAGCAGCGGACGGAAACGGCGAACCAGACATTGGTAATAGGGGACATTGACGCGCGAGTTGAAATCAACTCATCCTCAGCCCGGACAGTGACGGTGCCGACAAACGCGGCAGTGGCTTACCCGGTTGGCACGTGCATTGAGATTGTCAGATGGGGCACAGGGGCTGTGACGATTACTCCGGCAGGTGGCGTGACCATCCTCAGTCCAGACAACGAAGCCGGGCCACGAGACATTGCCGCTCGGTACGGAGTTGCGCACTTGTACAAGCGGGGTGCAGACGAATGGCATCTTACTGGAGACTTGGAATGATTAGCGGCATGAGAGTCCGCAGGAGGTCGAGCGCTGGAGGTCGCGACAAGAGCTACAAGTACTACCAACTGGTGGTTCTCACCCCCGGCCAGACCACCGTCTTCTATCTTGCTCAGCTGGGTTTGATTCACCCCGGAGCGCCCGACGGAATCCCGACAGGTGGGACAATCACGGCGAGCGCACAATCGGGTAATAACCCGGCGTCCGCCGCCTTTGATGACACGGGCTTCAGCTGGGGAGGCTTCGCCCCGCCCCAGTGGGTAAGGTACGAGTTCCCCGTCCCAATCGCACTGACCGCGTACTTTCTGCGAGCACTGGACGGGTTCAACGGAGAGTTCTACACCCCGCGCTCGTGGAGGTTCGAGGCGAGCAACGACGCCGTGACTTGGGAAGAGCTCCACGCGGAGACAGTTGCTAGCTGGGAAGGTGGGCAGGTGCGGACTTACCCGCTCTGAAACACTCCACGGCCGCCTATGCACAAGCCCTCTCAGTTCCTAGGAGGACACCATGACAAACCAGGAAATGCTCGAAACCATCAACGCCCTGACCGCCCTCGCGGAAGACTTCACGAGGGCCACGAACAGCCTCCGCGCTCTCACCGTCAGGAATGAGGTCAGGGGATTCTACCAGCACCTCACCACCAGCATCGAAGTGGATGATGGGGACGGCGGCACACGTACGCTTGACCCTGACACCGACCGGGACGTGATTCTCCCCGGCACCAGATTCACGCTAGGAGAAGTTCTCGACTGGTCGTTCAGCCTCTCCGAACTCATGAATTACATCGAGGCTGACCCGGGCGTACAGGCTGAAACCCCGGGTGTGCAGCGCCGCATGTTCGGCTTCGTCACTCCCGCCAGCACCGTCTGACTACCGGTTACGGGACTGTCGTCATCCCAGCGTGCGCACCTCGAACCGGTCCTCCCCCAAAGGAAACACCTTGAAGTGAACGGTGAAGAGATCCCGCCCATTAGGCCCGTGCCAGTACTTCACAATCATTTCGATCTGGTCGAAAGGGGCCAGCAAGTAATTGGCCCCTGCATCTGGGCCTGTGCCCGGTGGCCCGTACTCGCCTGCCACCAGTGACTGAAGTGGTAAGGCTTCGCCACTCTGAAGCACTCTGCGCCTCGCATCGCCTAGTGGAACAGCTACCTCCTTCTTTCCTACCCAGCCCCGAGCTTCAGCTTCGGCTATCAGAACCGGGCCACTACTCAGGTTGGTGAGCACAAAGTGCGATGAAGCAGCGGTCCGTGGTTGAAGCGACGTCTGGTGTTCGATCGGGATTGGTGGTTGTAGCACGAGGTTCGGGGTGATCTCCCGTTCGTGGCTAGCCCAAGCGGCCTTGGACATCTTGCCGGTCAGGAAGACGTACCAGCCTGTGATGCCGGCCAGTACCACTGTGGTGGCTGCTTGAACGGTTGATAACCAGATTGGCGTGTCCATAACGGATCGTACCGCCCCGCCAAGTGCGGGGCTTCTCTTTGCCCATAGGGAGGTGCTTGTGACCGCGAACCAGAAGATTGCCCAGTCCGCCCTGCTTGCGGCGCAGGGTCGCATGCCATCGGTGGCTCTCGACCCGGGCTGGTGCCTGCGAGTCGTGCGGCTCATTGTGGAGCACGCCCTGTTCGAGAACCGCTATGAAATGTATAGCAGGTGGCTGGTCGCAGGCACCACAGCACGACCCGGCACGGATGCCGAGCGCGTACGGGCAGCCCGAGCTAACCCCTTCGCATCAGACTTCGAAGCCAGCATGAAGCAGCTCGGCCTGACCGTGCCCATGTTCGAGCGGGAACCAGGCGACCTGGTGTTCAACCACAAACTCGCGAGTCCGTACGGCCACGTTGCCGTACTCATGACCCGTGATCTCGCACTGGAAAACATCAACCCGCGCAGCAGACCCACCGGCATCCGCCTACCAGTTGCCAACCTTGTCCTGACCCCGGTCGAATCAGTCGAGTGGACGTTGTGCGCTCGCCTGCCAGACCCTGACCCCAACTGATCTTCCTCAGAACTTGCTGGAGGTGGTGCTGTGGCCCGTCGTGTCCCCCTCACCCTGTGGCGCTGGTTGCAGCGGCGACTGTCGAGGCGCGTCACGCGCAGCGGCAGAGGCAGGAGGTGATCCAGCGATCTCAACTGTTCGTCTCACCCCGGGTAACGGGGAACCTTGGAGGTTCACGATGCAACTGATTCGACGCGCCGGTCTGATGACCGGCTTTCTTCTGGCGCCTGGCTTGGCGTTCGCGCAGGCTGACACTAGCCTGCCCGCGCCCTTCCTGGAAGCCTGGCCCGTCCTTGGCCTCCTGCTCGGCACTACGAGCGTCCTGCTCGCAGCCGAAGTGGTCAAGAGCGCCGTGCAGTGGCTCAAGGTTCGCCTGCAACGCCAGATGATGGACGTCCCGCACTGGATGATCCACGGCATGAACCTCATCCTGTCTGCCGGTGTCGGCTGGCTCTTCATCGCCGAAGGCCGCCTCGACGGTGATCCTGTCTTCGGCAGCATTGGCTGGCCCATCAACTGGCTCATCTTCACCGCCGCCGTCTTCTGGCGCGCCGGTGGCAAGCGAGACGAAGAGATCGAGCAGGCGCACGAGATCGCGAGGGCGCGCCGATGAGCCAGGAGCCGAAGTCCTGGATTGACACGCTTCGCGAGATGGCGCTCAAGGAGTGGATCCTGCCGCGCCTGCGGGAGGCATTCCCGGATGGCGTACCGACGGAAGCACTCGAAGCTGTCCTGGCGGATGTGAACAACGTGTTCGAGGGCAAGCCGGTCGCGTGGTTCAACCTGCGCAGGTTGATTCTGAGCGTCACGAATGAGGCCCTGGCGAAGCTTGGAGGCCGGGCATGAAGCGCCTCATCCCCCTGCTCGCCCTGCTGGCCGTGGTCCTCACCGGCTGCCTGCCGGGCCTGGGCACTCTCTCGGCCGTGCCGGTCGTCGTGGAGACTCCGCACGTGGCCACAGCGGTGTTCACGCCGAACTCGGATGTGATCGACGTGATTGTCAACTTCGCTGGTGGCGAGATCGTGCTGGTTCAGGCGGAGGACCCGGCTTGGCAGTGTCAGCCGTTCCGTGCCGGGTGGGACTGCTTCGTCACTGGTCAGGATGATTCTGCCGTGCCCAGGGTCGTGCATGCGGCTGGTGTGCCGGTCAGGTTCACGGTTCACGCGACCGCCCCCGGGCGTGTTGTGGCCAGCGCGCACTGGAAAGCAGTCCGATAACTGAGTCCGGCGTTGCTGCGTTCTAATCCTCCGCAGCTTGTAAGTCCGGAGTGTTTACTTGGCCTGCGGTCCTCCCAGCGCAGGCATCCTGCTGGTCGCCCTTGAGTAAGGCGGCCAGCAATCTATCTTGCATACGAATATTCTGCCCCCGGCCCCGGTTCAAGCCCGCCCCCTGCGATTGCAGTGAGGCGCACAGGAGAGCACAGTGACTGACCCGCACAATGAGACCGACAAGGTCCGGCGCCTCATGCACGCCGTCTTCGGCAACGGCCATGACGGCCTCGTTCAACGCCAGGACCGAGTGGAGGGCCACATGTTCACGAACCAGCGAACGGGCGAGCCCGGCCTGGTCCGGAAAGTGAAAGACCACGATGAAGTGCTGATTGGCATTCGCGCGCAGATGCGGGCATTGTCGTGGCTTCTCGGATTGTTCGGCACTGGTGCTATCCTCTGGTTCTTCAGGTGGGTGTTCGGCCCAATCGGTTAACCACGTCCAAATCTGACCCATGCCCTGAGGTTCGCCGGGCGCGCATACCCTATTCGTACCCTTGATTCCCTTGCCGCCAGGTGAACGCCTCGCTGAGGCCTCGGGAGATGCAGGCCGTCTAGGACGGGACAAGGGTCAGCTCCCCGGAGGCGTGGCGAGGCCTCAGGCGGGGTCTAGCTTGTATGGCATTCAGAAGGTCAGGGGTTCGAATCCCCTCAGCTCCACCAGAAACACCGTCGGGCACGGTAGTTTTAGAATCGGCCTCCGTTAGAGCGGGGGCCGGTTCGCTTTTGTTGCGCAGATGTTGCGCAACGCCTCCGGCAACTGTCAGTTAGACATGCTCGCCTCCTTGCGTAACCGCATGGCTTCAGCCTCCAGGTGTGCGGCTCTCTGAAGGGCAGCAGCCCGCTGCATATCCACGTCAGTGTGCTGGTAGGTGTTCTTCGTTATCTTCACGTCCGCGTGTCCCATGAGGTCACTGGCTACCTTGTCGCCAACTGAGCTGGTCAGGAGGCTTGTCGCGAATGTGTGCCGGAGGTTGTACAGGCTGACGCCTTCAGGGTTGATGCCTGCGATCGTCAGGACGCGGGGCAGGTCGCGACGGTTCAGTCGCCAGGGTGCCAGGGGCTTGCCATCCATGTTGACGAATACGTGGCCGCTGGCATCGAGTCTCAGGCTCTGCTGCTGATTGTGGTGCGCCCTGAGGGCTTCCAGCAGGCCCGGCGGCGCGAATACCAAGCGGTTGCTACTACGCGTCTTAGGCAGGCTGACAACGCGCTCCCCAGCAGGGCCTTTGGTTACTGCCTTGCTGATCTTGATGGTGCCGTCTTCGAGGTTCACGTCTGGCCAAGTGATGGCGCAGGCTTCGCCGGGGCGGACGCCAGTCTCGGCAAGGAACCTGTAGAGGATGCCGTAGTAACTGGTGCCGGTGGCTTCGATGAATCGCACCAGCTCGGCTGTGGTGAGTGCACGGCGTTCTGTCGTGTCTCGCGTCGGCAGTTCGGCGTGCTCGGCAGGGTTGCGGCTGATGTAGTCGTTTCGCACGGCGTAGACGAAGGCCTGGTTAACGGCTGCGTGCGTCTGTCGGATCGTGGCTGGACTGAGTTTCCCGCCGCGCCAGCCAGTCTTCTCATCGGCTGATGGCGGTAGCGTTCCTGCGCTCATGGCGTTGTAGAGGCCTTGAACGTCGGACAGGGTTACGTCTCTGATCTTCATGTTGCCCAGGGTGGGCAGCACGTACGTGTTCAGGCTGTTGCGGTAGCCGGTCAAGGTGCGGGCACTGATCTTGACCTTGGCTTCGAGCCACTGGTCAGCAAGTTCTGACACTGTCATGTCACTGCGCTTCTGAAGGCGATTCTGGTACTTCTCGCGTAGGAGTTCGCTTATGCGGGCGTCGGCTTGTTTCTTGCCGCCGTAGAACACTTCGCTGTACTCACGGCGTGTCTGCGTGCGGGGGTCAACGCCCAGGCCTACGCGGATTAGGAAGCGGTTGGGATCGACTGCGTGCCTGAGTAGCTGGCCGGGTTGTCCGCCTCTGTCGATGCGCTTCCAGCGGCTCATGTGTTGCTCTCTTCTGGCTCCCAGGTCAGGAGGTCTCCCACGTCGTAGCGTTTGCCTGTGAGTTCGTAGAGGCCTGTGAGGATGTCGTCCAGTACGCGGCCTTGTACGCCTTCGGTCTTGTTGCCTGTGAGGCGGTAGACGGTGCTTGGTGCTACTCCGGTGTGCTTGAACAGGCGGTATGCGGTCAGTTCGTTCTCTGCGAGTACTTCCTTGAGTTTCCACCTTAGAGGCATTGCCGACATGCTATCACTCTCCCTCGCGCTAGCTGCGCTGGCCCTACTATAGCGGGCTATTGCGCTATTATCAAGTAATACGCTATTGTGCTTTTCGGGGCAGCGGACAAGCGAAAGGAAGTACAGCAATGGCACGCGACCAGTACGACTACTCACATCTCCCGCGCTTAATGGGCTTTGAGCCTGAGGGCGACAACATGCGGTTCAGTTATGAGATGGACGGTGCCGAGGGACACGTCCGCTTCGGGCCGAAGCTGCCTGCGCTGTGGCCTGTTTCCTACGGACAGGGCTTCGGCATCCCAGGGCGGATAAACGAACCAGGCCAGATCGACGAAATACATATCTCGGCTATCGACAGGCGGCACCAGGCTGCCGTGACTGTACGGTTTGCCGCTCCCTCTCGACTGGCCGGCCACGCTATCGAGTCCCTCCGTGGCTACAGTGGCCGGTCGCAACACGTGCTGACTATCAAGGCTGTTGCCAACGAAGCGGAACGCAATTCCTTTTACGATCGCTTGCGGGCTGCGGCAAACTTTGCTGGCGCTCACGTCTGGACGTACCGGCAGGATAAACGGGCAGGCACGTTGTCAGCGGAGTTGCTACACGCACCGGACTTCTCAACTGACCGGCTGCTCGATGCGGTAGGGGAGACGCTCGCCAAGTACCAACCTGTTCTAACGCAGGGCGGCTTCGACAGTCAGCCGACCGCAAGCTGAGGCGCTACGTTTCATACCAGCGGCAGGGCGTGAACCCCTGCCGCTGTTCTCGTGGTGGAAGGCCAAGTTTGGTCAGGCTTCGAGCCTGGCCCTCCTTAATGTGTCGAACTTTCGCACGCATTCCGTCTACAGCCATGAGTTTCTCCAGGCGGGCAGGCGACGGGTAGTGTCGCAGGGCTTTGTCTAGACCTGATAAAAGCCTATCCCCACGCATTGCATATATGCAGCTTGTGGGCACGTATTGAGCATGCATAATAGGCACGGGATTTGCAGTGCTAGAAAGCGCGTGCTGGACGGGGTTTCTGCATCCGTGCCGCAATATGATAGGTATTATATTGACAGCACTCACATGCACAAGCCAGCAAAAGCCGTACGGGACATGCTTTCCCTGTAATACCGGCTTATGCGCGTGAGTGCATAGGAATACGGGAATTACGTCATCGCGTGTTGGAGTAAACCCGTGATCCAACGAACGCAAACTGATGTTGCCTACCAACACCAGTCTCACCAGCCCACGCTGCCAGTGCCACGCTCAGCACCATGTCATCGTGATCGTTCTCGCGCCAGTCATTCCCGTAAGTGTCATGACCACGGGCACTGAAAGTCACCTTGAACGCCAGCAACTCCCGCGTCAACGTCTGCGCCTCCGGCAACGCACCAGCCACTGTCAACCGATCGGACTGCAACAGCACTTGCAGGATGCTCACCAGCTCCCGCTTAGGCACGCGGTACTCCCTGCCGTCTCGGCTGGTTGCGTCGCCTCCGTGGATGCTGACAGCGGCAAGGCCACGCACTCCAGCCTTGGTCAGCATGTCCACAACGGGGCGGCCCACTCCAGTCTGATCTACAACTATTGCCGGTGTCCCGCTGCCTGCTTGGACGGTCTTCACTTGCTCGATAACGGCCAGGACTCTGGCTACTTGGTCAGGGTAGGGCGTTCCAAGTTTGAGGCGCTCCAGGTGCCGGACTTGGTAGGTGCTCTCAGTCTGCGGGCGTGGCTGTGTCTCCCTGCCCCATACCGGTCGGGCCTTGGCCGTCGGCATTGTTCGGCCTGTCTCGCGCGTGTGGCGTTCTAGGACGCTGATGGCGGTGTAATCGTGCGCTTGGCCCAGATCAACGCCAATGATGTAATCAGGCACCGTTACTCCCCTCTGAACAGTGGTTCGATGTCATCCCTGACGGCTCGCATGACATCCGCGTAAGCAAAGACGCTATCGACACTCTCACTGAAGTGGCACATGTACTCTTGCTCGAACACGTGCCGGGGCAGCTCTGCGCGTTCCTGTTCGAGGAAGGCGGGGCTGATGCGGGGCACTTGGTCGGCAGGAACGCGAGTCTTACTCCAGCCCTGCCCGGTATCCCAGACGTTCCAGAAGTGGCCACGTCTGCCCCAGGGCGTGCTGGCAAGGATCAGGCGGCCGTTCTTGACTGCCAGCATGGGCCTGATCGCCTGGTACAGCTCATCTTCGACACGGGCGGCCTCATCCTCGATTAGCAAGGTCACGGCACTGATGCCTCTGATCGTGGCTTCGCTGCCGGGCAGGCTTAGGACTCTGCCTCCGCCTTGCACGTGCATACTGAGGCGGTTGTCTTCGAGCAAGTCTGGGGCGTGCGGCAACAGGTTTCTCAGGTCTACAACCGTGCGGAATAGCTCGCTGCTCTGGCGTTGTGACGGGCTTATGAGCACAGTGACACTCTCAGGCTGGTAGATGGCCTCATGGAGCGCCAGGAGGGCTGCGGCGGTGCTCTTGCCAGCCTGCCTGCTGCAATTGAGGATGTCGCGCTTACTCTCGCTGCTGACCAGCCGCTCTTGCCACGGATCTAGCTCCAGTCCCAATGTATGAGCGAATGCCACGCGGTCAGTGGCCAGCTGGTCAGTTGGCTTGTGCTTGGCTGTTGCGCTGATCTGCTGGCGCAGGTCGGCTAAGCGTCGCTCTAAGCTCATGGAAGTCTTCCTGTAGCGCCGTCAGTTCTGCTTCGAGGGCGTGAGTCTTGGTGACGTTCGAGTATGCGCCTCCCAGGGTTGCGACGGTGCTGGCAGCCCGTAGGATCATCTCTTCGTCTGCGTCGGGTTTCTGCAGGATGCCTTGAACGCGGCGTAGTGCGAGCCACATAACGCGCCTTAGCTGCTCGGTATCTCCTGGTTTCGTGAGCCTATGTGTGCCCTTAATGACGTTGCTCATCGCGTTCTCCTAGTACCCCCAGGGGGTTAGAAGTCATACAGGCCGCTGCGGAGTTTCTCTTGCCTGATTTTCTCTTTCCGTGTTGGGCCTTTAACTTCGTTCAATTCCTGCTCGAGCTGCTGAATCTTGGCGTGTTGCTCTTCGAGTTGCTGCTTGAACTGCTCCAGTTGCTGGTCGGTGGTCATGGTCAATCTTCCTTTCTGCGACGCGGGGCGCTGTCGCCTCTGTGCTGCTGCGCGTAGGTGAGGTGTACCTGTCGGTTGATGCCTTCGATGGCGATGATGGGCTGGTAGCTTCGCTGATCGAAGCCAGCCACGGTGGTGAGTCTGAAGTCCAGGGTCAGCCCGGCCGGTTTTTGCACTTGGTGTGCCTGGTTGCCGAAGCTGTACCCGGCTGCGATGGCCATGTTGTGCGCGTGCTCATACGCTTCTGAAGCGTGAATCTCAGCAGTGTGCAACTTTTCCAGTTCAGCGCGGATGACGCTGGCCATGCTTGCCGCTACTGCTGTCCAATCGTTCTTGCTGCGCTGGAGTTCAGCGAGGGCATCAGCGTATGCGTGCTGCCGGTCGGCTTCGGCTGCTTCAGCTGCTCTGCGGCTGATTGCTGCTTGAGCTTCGGCAATGTCGGCCTGCTGTTGCTTGAGCATCTGAGCGGCTGCGCCGTGTTTCTCACGGGCTTTGATTAGGGCGTTCAGCCCGGCTGGTGTGCGGTTGTTTTCTGCCGCTCTCAGTTCTTTGCGGGCGGTCGTTTCGAGTTCATCCAAGGGGGACAGGGCCTTCTGAAGTTCCCGTACTTTCGTTTCGGCAGCTTCGGTTTCCTCTTGCATGGCGAGGATTTTGGCGAGGTGATCGCGTTTGCCTGTCAGCTGTTTGATGGCTGCTTGCTGCTGCTCGAACAGGTTGTCAGCCTTGGCTGCTGCAAGCACGGCGTGCGCTCGTGCAGCGGCCAGTTTTAAAGTGGACAGAATCGGCAAGTTGATTTTGGACAGTTC
>CAZBVI010000020.1:0-45221 GCA_964495325.1 uncultured bacterium | reverse complement strand
GAGCCCCAACCCGCCGCGGAAGCGGAACCCGCCCACGCGGCGGTCCCGCCCGGCGTCACGGCGCCCGTCGAGCCGGAGGAGGCTGCCGAGCGCCAGGTCCGCGGCTGAAGCCCGCAGCGACTTGGAATTGAGTCAGCAGCATGCAATAGTTGCGCCAGAGCCGTGGCGTTCAGCGGCTCCGAACAGCGAGGCGACATGCTTGAAGACATCAAGGAGCTCAGGGGCAGGATTGACGAGCTCAACCTTTCCATTCTGGAGCTGCTCTCGGAGCGGGCGCGGCTGGCCGAGTCCATCGGCGAGATCCAGAGCAGCCAGGGCCTGAGCCATTACGATCCGGTCCGGGAGCAGCAGATGCTTGTCTCCCTCTCGGAGGCCAACCGCGGCCCCTTTTCCAACGAGGTCGTCCACAGCCTCTTCAAGCAGGTGTTCCAGGCAAGCATGCACCTCGAGCAGGAACAGGACAAGAAGTCCTATCTCACTTCCCGTTCAAGGCACGCCGAGGACACGGTCGTACAGGTCCTTGGAACCAGTATCGGCTCGGACCACTCCCCCGTCCTGATCGCCGGACCATGCGCCATCGAGACCGAGGAGCAGGTCGACACCACGGCCAGGTACCTCGCCAGCCGAGGCGTGACCATGTTCCGCGGTGGCGCCTTCAAGCCGCGGACGGATCCCTACAGCTTCCAGGGACTCGGCGTGGAAGGCCTGAAGATCGGCCGCGAGGCATCGGACCGCTACGGCATGTCGTTCGTCAGCGAGATCATGGACGCGCGTGACGCCGAGGCCTTCAAGGAGTACGCGGACGTGCTGCAGATCGGCGCGAGGAACATGCAGAACTTCACCCTGCTCAAGGCCGTGGGCCGCACCGGCAAGCCCGTACTGCTCAAGCGCGGCCTGTCCGCCACCATCGAGGAATGGATCATGGCCGCCGAGTACCTCCTGCACGAGGGGAACGGCGAGGTCATGCTGTGCGAGCGCGGCATCCGCACGTTCGAGAACTACACGCGCAACACGCTCGACGTGTCTGCCGTGGCGCTCGCCAAGCTGCAGACGCACCTGCCCGTCTTCGTGGACGTCACCCACTCGGGCGGCCGCCGCGACCTGCTCGTGCCGCTCACCAAGGCCGGTCTGGCCAGCGGTGCGGACGGCATCATGATCGAGGTGCATCCGAACCCGTCCGTGGCTCTCTCGGACAACAAGCAGCAGGTCGACTTCGAGACGTTCGACCGCTACCTGAAGGACACCGGCTACCAGGAAAAACTCTCCAGGAAGCGGACCGAACTGTACTCCTTCTGAGCGACCGGCCCGGCAACGGGTAGTACAATGTCTCATGACGGTCGAGACGTGGGTATTTGAAGCGATCGAGAGCATCGGCAAGCCCGGTGCCCTCGTTCGCGACATTCAGCGCCACATCGATGAGCATCGCTACGAGGAGCTTGCGCTTGACACGATCGAGTCTGCGCTCGAGAAGCTGCTCGAGGCCGCACGCATTGAGCGTGACGGCCAGCGTTACCGTGTGGCAAGCCGGATCAGCAAGGAAGACGCACTAAAGAAGCTCTTCGGCTCCTGAAGCCGCGAGGCCGGGCGTCCGCACGTTTGCAAAGTGGTCAGCAACCGGTATACTTCTCACAACCAGCCTGCCGTGCCGCGTGAACGCACGCCCACGCCGAGTGGCCCCAGGCCACCGCAGGCTTGCGTGTACCGGAGGTATCTGCTGATGAAACGAGTTTTGCTGCTTCCCTTCCTGCTCCTGGCCGGCGCGGCGCTGGCCCAGACCGGTGATCTCGAGGTCGCCGTCGATTCGTCCCCTGCGGGACTCGACCCCCACAAGGTCACCGCCTTCTCCAGTTTCGCCGTGACAAGTCAGATCTACGAGGCCCTGGTCACACTCAACGACGACCTCCAGCTCGAGCCCGCACTCGCGACCGGCTGGGAAGTCTCGGACGATGGCCTGACCTACACCTTCTCGCTCCGCGACAACGTAGTGTTCCACAACGGACGCGCGATGACCGCTGGTGACGTCGTCTACTCCTTCGAACGCGTCGTCGATCCCGAGACTGCCTCGCCGCAGGCAAGCCGCATGGCCGAGGTGGACAGCGTCGCGGCAGACGGGGACCATACCGTGGTGTTCACGCTGAGCCGCCCCTTCGCTCCGTTCCTGTCCAACGTCGGCAACCTGACCGTGGTCCCGCGCGAGGTCGTCGAGGAACACGGCGACCTGCAGGCAGTCGCGGTCGGCACCGGCCCATTCATGCTCAGTGAAGTAGTCCCCGACACCTACCTGCTGCTCAGCGCCAACCCCGACTACTGGCAGGACGGCGAACCCGCGGTAGCCAGCATGCGCTACAACATCGTGCCCGAGGGCTCGACCCGCGCCGCAGGCCTGCGCACGGGCACGTACCACCTTCTGCCCACCGTCGACCCGGCCAACGCCGAGATCCTGGCCGTGACGCCCGGCGTCACCCTGCTCGGCACACAGGACCTGAGCTACACGCTGCTGGGTCTCAACGTCGAACGCGAGCCGTTCAACGACCCGCGCGTGATCCAGGCGATCAACTACGCGATCGACCGCGACGAGATCGTCGAAGCCGTCCACTTCGGCAACGGCGTCCCCGGCGGACCCCTGAGCCCGGCGCTGACCGACTGGGCGGTTCCGACCAGCGAGTTCGCGTGCTACGCCCACAGCCCCGAGACGGCACGCCAGCTCCTGTCGGACGCAGGTTACGCGAACGGCATCAGCTTCGAGATCCTGACGTTCAGCACCATGCAGGTAGTCCTGGACACGGCAGAAGTGCTCCAGGCGCAGCTCGCCCGCTCAGGCATCGATGCGAGCATCAACGTGGCGGAGTTCGGCACATTCGTGCAGGACTGGAGCAACTCCAACTTCGACGCGTTCGTCAGCCTCAACGGCGGCTCGACCGACCCCGACGGCTACTTCCACCGCACCTTCATCACGGACGGCTCGACCAACGTCTTCAACTACTCCAGCGCCGAAGTCGACGCCCTGCTCGACAGCGGCCGCACCACGACAGACCACGCTGAGCGCGTCGCCATCTACAACGACATCCAGCACGCCCTCGCCTGCGAGGGCCCGATCGCCCACGTCGCCTACGGCACGCTGTTCAGCGCCTACGGCGACTCGGTCGAGGGCTTCAGACAGCTCGCCTCCGGCGGCCTGCGCTACCTCCGCAACGTAAGCTTCCGCTAGGACCCGTTCATCCTGCCGGGGCCGCCCAGCGCACCAATGCGGGGCGGCCCCGCCCTGAGGTAAGCCTGTGATCGCCTACACAGTCAGACGCCTGCTGGACCTGCTGCTGGTCCTATTCGGCGTCTCAGTCATCGTGTTCATGATGCTTCGCCTGATCCCCGGCGACGCCGTCGCCATCATGCTCGGCGCGAACACCGACATCACACCCGACCGGATCGAGAACCTCCGCCGCAGCCTCGGACTTCACCTGCCGGTCCACGAGCAGTACCTGAGCTGGGTGACCGGCATCTTCCGCGGCGACTGGGGCACCAGCATCTGGACCGGCCGGCCCGTGGCCGAAGAGATCATGGGCCGGCTGCCCGTGACGCTTCAGATCACCTTCCTGGGACTGGTCACCGCCATCGTCGTCTCGTTCCCCCTCGGCATGCTCGCGGCACGCTTCCGCGGCGGCACGGCAGATACCGTCGTGCGGGTAGTCACCATCATCGGCCTGACCCTGCCCAGTTTCTGGGTCGGCGTGCTCCTCCTCTATTTTGCTTCCGTATACTTCCCCCGCTGGCCAACGATCGGCTACGTTCCCTTCAGCGAGGACATGGCCGGCAACCTGCTGCGGATGATACTGCCGGTAACGGCCGTTGCGCTGCCCATGATCGCAGGCCTCACCCGCATCCTCCGCTCCAGCCTGCTGGACGTCCTGGGCCAGGACTACGTCCGTACGGCCAGGGCGAAGGGGGCCCACGACCGGACCGTCTTCTACGTGCATGCCCTGCGCAACGCGATGATCCCGGTCATCACCGTGATAGGCGTCCAGCTCGGCTACCTGCTGTCCGGCGTGGTCGTGATCGAGCAGGTCTTCGCGATCCCCGGGCTGGGCCGAATGGCGATAGGGGCCATCAACGAACGCAACTACCCGCTCGTACAGGGAGTGATCCTGATCGTCACCGCCGTCTTCGTGTTCGTGAACCTGCTGACCGACCTCGCCTACGCCTGGATCGACCCCAGGGTGGAGTACTCATGAGCCGCGCGGGCTTCTGGCGGCGACTGCTGCGCAACGGTACCGGGTTCGCCGGGTTCCTGATCTGCGTCGCGATAATCGTGCTCGCCGTCTTCGCTCCCCAGCTGGCCACGCACGGGCCGACCGAACAGGTCATCCGTGACCGCTTCCAGGCACCCGGTCAGGGCTACCTGCTGGGAACGGACAACTTCGGACGCGATCTCTGGTCCCGGATCCTGTACGGCTACCGGTCAAGCATCAGCATAGCGGTCGGCGCCGTCGCGTTCGCAGCGATCCTGGGAACAGCCGTGGGCCTTGCCGCCGCGTGGTTCGGCGGAGCAACCGACAGGATACTGATGCGCCTGATGGACATCCTGCTCGCCTTCCCGATCATCCTGCTGGCGATAGGCATCCTTGCCGTTCTCGGACCGGGCGGCTTCAACGTGGCGCTCGCCATCGGCATCGTCTACCTGCCCATCTTCGCCCGGCTCTCACGCGCCCCCACGCTGAGCGTGCTCTCCTGGGACTATGTCGCGGCGGCCCGGGCGCTCGGGGCGAACGGGCCGCGCATCGTGCTGAAACACGTCCTGCCGAACATCATGGCTCCGATGCTGGTACAGCTGACCCTGTCACTCTCGACCGCGATCCTCGTCGAGGCCTCGCTGTCGTTCCTGGGCCTCGGTACGCAGCCGCCCACACCTTCACTAGGCCTGATGCTCGCCTCCAGCCGCGACACGATGCTGCTGTCGCCCTGGCCCGGCGTCTTCTCCGGGCTGGCCATCCTGCTCGCCAGCTTCGGATTCAACCTGTTCGGTGACGGCCTGCGCGATCTGCTCGACCCCTCGCTCAGGACCTGAAAGCCTCACTCACCGGGTGCGAACCAGGCAAGGAGCACAAGCAGGGCACCTACCGCAACGCGCGCGACGTGATTGAGCACGGTCACCCGCATCATCACCAGGCGCGCGTGCAACAGCGATGCGGTCGCGCCGACCGCGAGGCCGAAGGCAAGAACGAACGGCGCGAACGACGCACGCATGATCAGGGCAACAGTCGCAACGGTCAGTATGCAGGCCGCCACCAGGAACGACCACGCGATCCAGAGGCGCCGGTTCTGCACCGCCCAGGCGCCGAAGGTGTTGATGATGACGTGAACTGCGCTTCCGATCACCACGACTGCCAGCATCTGCGACTCGGCTCCCCCTGCGCTCCCGAGCAGCCGGCTACGAAGGCTCTGCCCCGACGGGCAGCGCACGCGAGACCAGGTACCCGATCAGGTCCGGGCCGGGCAGAAGCTCCTGTGCCCGCACTACCTCGACGGGCTTGTGGGCGGACTTCACGACCTGCCTGGCGAGCCACTCATCGGCACCGCTGCCCTCGTCGACCACCATCACGATCCTGTCGATGCCACCGCGCCTCATGAACCAGCGCGCCGCACCAAGCACCTCGCGGTCCGTGTCTGCGAGCCCGGAGTCCGGCGCCGGCACTTCCTGCCTCAGTACACTGGGCGCGAGCTCGAGCTGCGTCTGGAAAAGGGCTCCATCGCCGACGGCAAGCGCAGCGAGCTTCCGGTCGAGCAGCCATGGCTGGCCGATAACCGCCGTCGTGCCCTGCCGGGTCTGCCCCGGGGCACGCCTGGCCGGTTCGACCGCCAGCGCGCGGCTGCGGTCCCAGAGTCGCCGGATGCGCCCCGCATCGGGCGTGAGCCGCTGGAGGAACTCTATCGCGAGCGCGCTCACGTCTCCCTCCAGGCTTGCCGGCACCGCCTGAACGTTCAGGAGGCCGCCCGAGGCGCCAAGCAGTTCGGGAAACGCGGCGATCCACGGATCCTGCGCACCACCGCGACGCGCGGTCGAACCGGGGTTGAGCTGGGGAACCACGATGATGTCACAGTCCGCAAGCACCGTTGCCTCGGCGGTAGCGACCCGGAACACGAGCCCGGGACTCGAGCTCACGAACGGCGTCCTGAGGGCGGACTCGACGGCCTGCCTGTCAGCGAACACGACCTCGCCGTCCGCGCCGCGGGCCAGCCCGGTCCAGAAGTCACCGTAACGGTCGAACAGGAGGGATCTTACGAAGCCGATGCGCACGGCTCGAGTCTACCAGCTGCCGCTCAGCCAGGCATCCGCCAGCGCGAGCGCGGCGGCCTTGTCGAGGAACTGGTTTCCGTTGCCGCACTTGGGCGACAGGATGCAGCGCGGGCAGCCGGATTTGCAGCGACAGTCACGCAGCAGGTCGCGCACCGCGGTGAGCCACTCACCGAAGCGGCCGGCTGCCGCCGCGACGTAGCCGACCCCGCCCGGGTAGCCGTCGTAGATGAAGATGCACGGCTCGGCGTCAGGGCCGTAGGCCGGGTATGACACTCCGCCGATATCCGCCCTTTCACAGAGCACGAACGCGGGCAGCAGGCCGATCAGCGCGTGCTCCAGTGCGTGCAGCCCGGACGGAAGCACAGACGCGGGCACCACCCCCTCCAGGTGCCGGCAGGGCAGGTGCAGCGCCTGCGTCGCGTAGCTCGAGGGCGGCAGGTCGAGCAGCCTCTCATCCAGGGTGGCGTCGCTGAAGTGGCGCCTGACGGCGTAACCGGTGACACTGTCGGTAACGCTCACGCGGGACAGGTTGCCGAACCCCAGGCCGGTGCCCTCGTCAAGCACTTCGATGTCGGTCTCACTGCGCGGCCGTGTGTACCAGTCCTCCAGGTGAGGCAGCAGGACTGCGACTCCCTCGTCAAGATCCAGGCTCGCCACGAGCCAGGCCTCGCCCTGTTGCAGATGGACGGCACCCGGGTGAACCTCGCGAAAGGCACTGCCCATGGATGTCTCGCCGATAACTGTGCCGAGCCCGTCCACAAGCCGGATGCGCCCCGGACCGGTACCGCGGATGGCGACCCGCCGGTGCGGCCGCCGGCCGGTGCTGACCCACTCCCCGCCCGCCATGGTCAGCCCGTCGACCAGAGCGGGGTCCGTGTCCGGCCCGATCAGGGGATCATCGGGAGACAGCGGAAGCTCGGCTGCGGCACAGGCCAGATGCAGCGGGTGGATCACGCTGTTGAAGGCATCGGCACTCGCGCTCTCGGGCCTGCCGTCAGTCACCAGGTCGGGGTGCTGGACGTAGTACTCATCGAGCGGATCAGCTGCCGGTATCAGCACCGCCAGCGAGCGCTGGCCCGCGCGTCCCGCCCGTCCGATGCGCTGCCACATCGCCATGTGCGAGCCCGGCCAGCCGACCAGCACTACGGCATCCACCCCGCCGATGTCCATGCCCAGTTCGAGGGCGCTTGTCGCGGTCAACACCGTGATGTCCCCGTTGCGGAAGCCCTGCTCGATCAGGCGCCGGTCTTCCTGCGTGTAACCGGCGCGGTAACTCTGTACCGTGTGCGCCAGCTCAGGCGGCAGGCCGTCGCTCGCGTAGCGCCGCAGCAGCTCGGCTCCCTTGCGGGAGTTGCAGAAGAAGATCGACCGCAGGCCGGCGGTCGCGAACCTGCGTGCGAGCGCGGCGGCCTCGCTGTTGCTGCTGCGACGGCGCCCGGAGTCGCCGGGCAGCAGCGCGGGCTGCCAGAAGATGAGTTCGCGGGCCGCCGTGGTGGCCGTGTCGCGCGTGACGGCCCTGCCGGGCCGGCCGGTGAGGCTCGCGAGATGCTCGGCCGGATTGTTGATGGTGGCGCTGAGCGCGATGACACGCGGTGTCGCCCCGTAACGGGCGCAGACGCGCAGCAGCCTCCTGATGATGTTGGCCACGTGCGCACCCATCACGCCCCGGTAGGCGTGCAGCTCGTCCAGAACGATGAACTCCAGGCTGCCCAGGAACCTGGCCCAGGCGTGGTGCCATGCCAGCATCCCGTAGTGCAGCATGTCCGGATTCGTGACGATCACGCGTGCGGCGGCACGCGCCTCCCTGCGCTGCCCCGCAGGTGTGTCCCCGTCGTAAGGACTGATCACCGCAGCGACGTCGGCTGCCGTGGCCAGGTCGCGCAGTCGCTTCAGCTGGTCGCGGGCCAGCGCCTTGGTGGGCGCCAGGTAAAGCGTGCCCCGCTCGCGCGCGGCGGCGTCGAGCGCCGGCAGCTGGAAGCAGAGGCTCTTGCCCGAGGCGGTCGGGGTGGCAACGACGACGTCCTCGCCAGCCCCGGTCAGCTCGAACGCTTCGGCCTGATGCTTCCAGGGCACTACCCCCAGGCGCTCGAGGAGTTGCCCGTACGCCCCCGCCCTGTCGAGCCGCTCGCCGGGCCGCGGCGGCAGGAAGCTTGCCGCCACCACCTGGTCCCGATAATCGGCATCAGCCTTCAGCCAGCCCAGGTACGATTCGCCCTTCTCAAGCACTGCTGACAAGCGTAGCAGCCTCCCGCAGCGCGTCATGTCGGTGGTGTTAGGCTGCCTGCATGAAGCTGGGAATCACCATCCTTTACGCTCTCGTGCTGCCCTACATCGGCCTGATGCTGATGGTGATCCTGGGCATGCTCAGAACCAGGCAGGCCGAAAGGCGCTCCGACCTGCCATCGGTCACAGTGGTACTGCCTGCACACAACGAGGAGGTACGGCTCAAGCAGACCCTGCTGTCACTGTCCCGCCAGGAGTACGCGGGCGAAGTGGAGTTCGTGATCGTCGACGACCGGTCCACCGACTCGACCGCTTCGATCATCCGGGCGCTGGCCAGACAGGACGCGCGCTTCCGGCTGGTGAGCGTGACCGAGCCGGGCCGGCGTTTCTCTCCGAAGGTGAACGCGGTCAACCATGGCATCCGCGCCTCGCTCGGCGAGGTGATCGTGACTACCGATGCCGACTGCGAGTACCCGCCGGGCTGGATCGGCGAGATGGTCGCGCACTTCACGGAGGGAGTCGTGATGGTCGTGGGCTATGTCGAGACGACGCGCGCCTGGCGTGCGCCGGGCCGCCTGCAGATGTTCGAGACTTCAGACTGGCTCTCCCTGATGCTCACCTCGCGCAGCCTGACGCGCTTCGGAATGAAGTTCGCGAGCAGCGCCAACAACCAGGCGTACCTGCGTTCCGCCTTCGAGCAGGCGGGCGGGTTCGGCGCACCCGGGCGCGCACCGAGCGGGGACGAGGACCTGCTCACCCAGCGGCTCGGGCGCCTGGACGGCGCAAAGATCGTCTTCGCCAGCACGCCCGCCAGCCGGGTACTCACACGGCCCGTCGGCTCGCTCCCCCAGCTGCTGAACCAGCGGCGCAGGTGGGTGTCGCGCTACCATCACCTGATGCACTACGAACCGGCCTTCCTGGCCTCGATCGCCCTGCTCGGCTTCCAGAGCATCGCGTTGAGCGCGGCCCTGCTCGTGCTGCCCTTCTTCCCGGCGGCCGCGCCATGGGTGCTCGGCCTGCTCGCCCTGAAGCTGACGGTCGAGATGACCGGCAAGAGCATCGGAACCGGACAGTTCGGCCGCCGCGACCTCTGGTGGCTGCCGAGCCTGGGCTGGGCACTCATGCATCCGTTCTTCATCGCCGCGATGGTCATCATGTCCTTTGCCAGACCGGGTGACTGGGCCGGTGGCAATGAGGGTTACCGCAGCCGCTACTACCGCCGGCTGGCCCAGCAGTTCCTGAGGCGGCTCCGGCCACGCGCCAGCCGCACGGTCGACGCGCATCGCCCCTGACGGGATCATGAAACCGCCGGTGGTATCCTGACGCGATAACCGCTCCGGCCTGGGTGCCGGGTACAGGAGGCGAGAATGAAGGTACTTGTTCTGGGTGGGGACGGCTTCTGTGGCTGGCCCACCAGCCTGCATCTGTCGGCCCTGGGTCACGACGTCGTAATCGTTGACAACCTGAGCCGCCGCAAGATCGACGTTGAACTCGAGGTGGACAGCCTCACCCCGATCGCGACCATCAGCCAGCGTCTGGATGCCTGGCACGAGGTGTCCGGCCGCGAGGTGCGCTTCGTCAACCTCGACGTCGCCCGCGAGTACGACCGGCTGCTGGCGCTGCTCGCGGCGGAGCAGCCCGGTGCGCTCGTGCACTTCGCGGAACAGCGCGCTGCGCCCTACTCCATGAAGTCATCCCGCAACAAGCGCTACACGGTCGACAACAACACGTCTGCGACCCATAACGTGCTCTGCGCGGTGGTGGAATCGGGCCTGGACATCCACACGGTGCACCTGGGCACGATGGGGGTGTACGGCTACGGCACGGCAGGCATGAAGATCCCTGAGGGATACCTGGACGTCGAGGTGACCACCGATGAGGGCGAGCGCGTGCCGCAGCGCATCCTTTACCCCACCAACCCCGGTTCGATCTACCACATGACAAAGACGCTCGACCAGCTGCTCTTCGCTTACTACGCGAAGAACGACGAGCTGCGGATCACCGACCTGCACCAGGGCATCGTCTGGGGCACGAACACCAGGGAAACCTCGCTCGATGAACGCCTCATAAACCGCTTCGATTACGACGGTGACTACGGCACGGTCCTGAACCGCTTCCTGATGCAGGCCGCGGTTGGCCATCCGATCACCGTTCATGGCACAGGCGGCCAGACAAGGGCGTTCATCCACATCCAGGACACGGTCCGTTGCATCGAGCTCGCGCTGGACAATCCGCCCTCCCGGGGCGACAAGGTCCGCATCCTCAACCAGCTGACCGAGACGCACCGCCTGCGCGACCTCGCAGCTATCATCAGGGGCCTGACGGGAGCGGAGATCGCGTACGTCCCGAACCCCCGCAAGGAGGACGCCGAGAACAACCTGCACGCGTCCAACGACCTGCTGATCGACCTTGGTCTGAACCCCACTACCGTCGCTGACGGCCTCCTGCTGGAGGTGACCGAGGTTGCGAAGCGCTACGCGCACCGCGCGGACATGTCACGCATCCCTGCCAGCAGCACGTGGACGGCTGCACAGCAGCCCGGCGTGCCGGAGGCCGAACCCGAGCCGGTGCCCGCCGCACCGGTGCGCTAAGGACCGGAATTGCGGATCGCCGTCTTCACCGAGACGTTCCTGCCAAAGGTCGACGGCATCGTAACGCGCCTCATGCGCACGCTCGAGCAACTGCGCGAGCTGGGCCATGAGGCGCTGATCTTCGCCCCGCACGATCCGCCGGCCACCTATGCCGGTCACCGTGTCGTCCGCGTACCGGCGATCTCCTTCAAGCCCTGGTACCCGGAGCTGTTCCTGGGCCTGCCCCGCCCGCGCCTCGGACGCGAGCTCGACGCGTTCGACCCCGACATCGTCCACGCCGTCAACCCGGTCGTACTGGGCCTCTGGGGCAGCCTGATCGCGATGCAGCGCGACCTGCCCCTGCTGGCAAGCTTCCACACCGATATCCCGAGCTACGTACGGCACCTGAAGCTCTCGTTCCTCACGCCGATATCGAAGTCGATACTGCGCGACATCCACAACCAGGCACACGTGAACCTCTGCACGAGTTCGCAGATGGTGGCGGCGGCCGAAGCGCTCGGCATCCGCCGCGTCAGGCTCTGGCCCAAAGGCATCGACACGGATCTCTATCACCCGTCGAAGGCATCCATGGAGATGCGCACGCGACTCAGTGGCGGCAGTCCTGAGGCGCCCCTCCTGCTGTGCGTAGGCAGGCTCTCGTTCGAGAAACGGCTGGACTGGCTCCTGCCTCTGATGCGGAACCGGCCCGACGTGCGCCTCGCCCTGGTCGGGACGGGCCCCGCGGAACAGGAGCTCAGGCGCCAGTTCAGCGGGACGGGAACGAACTTCGTGGGATACCTGGGTGGCGAGGAACTCGCGGCCGCGTATGCGAGCGCGGACGTCTTCGCGTTTCCCTCGGACACCGAGACGCTTGGTTTCGTGGCGATGGAGGCGATGGCTTCGGGCACCCCTGTCGTCGGCGCGAACGCCGGAGGTGTGCCCGACGTGATCGAGGACGGTGTCAACGGCCTGCTGTTCACGCCCGGGAACACGGAGGAACTCCAGGCAAGGATCGGGCTGCTGCTGGCTGACACCAGCCTGCGCGAGCGCCTGACACGGGCGGGACGCACCGAGATGGAGAAGTGGAGCTGGGCCGCGGCAACGCGTGACCTGGTCAGCCACTACGAACTCGCCCGGATCGTGAAGCGTCGCTTCGACTCTCCGGGCGAGCGTGGACTGAGGCGCTTCAGTCGGCCGCGAACAGCTCCGGGTGAAGCCACCTGAGAAGCAGGTCAAGCGCATCGCCCAGCCCTGGTCCGGCCCGGCTGAGCAGGTCGGCTTCGGCCTGGGTCGTCTCGATCACCCGGCCCGATTCGAGCGCGGAGAGTCCTGGCCAGCCCGGCCGCTCAAGCAGGGTCTCGGCCGACTCGCCCCACGGCGCATCCAGCAGGATTATCACGTCGGGATCACTCATCAGGATGAACTCGGCGGTCAGCTGCGGAAAGGTGCCTGCGGAAGCAGGCACGATGCTGACGCCGCCGGCAGCGGCGATCAGCTCACCCAGCCAGGAACCCTGTCCCGCCGCGAACAGGCTTGCATCCGCCTCGGCGTAGACGCTGACCCGGTCCAGTCCGCCCGTCAGTGCACGCGCCCTGGCAACGTCCCTGACGGCCGAGAGGCTCAGCACCTGAGCCGCGCCGGACAGGCCGAGCAGCTCCCCGACCTCGGCGTTGACGAAGAGCATGTCGTCCATGTCCTCGGGAAAGCCGGCGTAGACGGTGACGCCCAGGCTTGTCAGCAGCTCATGCAGGTCCGAGTACTGGTCCACGAGTACCAGGTCGGGCTCCATGCCCACGATCACCTCGAGGCTCGGTGCCCAGGCGTTCCCCGCGTTCGGGACGGTCACTCCTTCGGGCAGGACGCTGTGCTCGTCCACGCCGACCAGCCTGTCCGCCGCGCCGAGCGCGATGACGAGGTCCGTGTGGCTGGCGGCCATGCTGACGATGCGCGCGGCCGGCTGATCCAGCGATACGGTGCGGCCGAGCAGGTCGGTTCCGCTGACCTGCTGGGCAAGGGCCGAACCGGCTGACGCTACCAGGAGAAGTAATGAGAGGATGATGTAACGGGGAATCTGCACGAGAGGCCTCCTTCGGGCGATGCAGGCTTCGTGCGGCGGTACTCGGACTCCGGCGGCCCTGGCTTGGGACCACTCCATACCGTTGCGGGACAGTGCCGGATTCCAACCGGCTTCCCCGCCTCACGAGCTCGGGCCAAGCATACCAGCTTCCCCGTACGACGCCCGTACGGCGGTGCCTGTAGTAGGCTGGCCTGCGTGTCTGCCCTCCCAGCCGCTGCCGTCACGCGGCTTTCAGCAATACTTCCCGCCCCCGGCACCTGGACCACGAACTACCGGCCACCGCCACGCTTCGACACCGCGAGCTTCGACAGCTACCGGCCGAACGACCCGACGCAGGTGACCGCGCTGGAGCGCGTACGCTCGTTCGCCGCCGGTATCGGGCCGGTTGCCAGGCGCCGGATACTACTGCCTTGGGGCCGTCCGGCTGTCCGCGGACCGCGTGGCCTGTACCTTGACGGCGCCTTCGGGGTCGGCAAGACGCACCTGCTTGCCGCGGTCTGGCACGCTGCGAAGGATGTGCCCCGCGCTTACCTGTCGTTCCAGGAGCTCGTGTACCTGACCGGAGCGATGGGCATCGCCCGCGCGCGCGAGGAGCTCAAGGGCCTGAGACTGCTCTGCCTCGACGAGTTCGAGCTGGACGACCCCGGCAACACGCTGATAATCAAGACCCTCCTTCAGACCCTCTTCGAGCAGGGCGCGAGCGTCGTGACCACTTCGAACACGTCGGCCGAGGCGCAGGGACAGGGCAGGTTCAACGCCGAGGATTTCGCCCGCGAGATCCAGGGCATCGCGGCTTACTTCGAGCCGGTTCCCCTGGCGGGACCCGACTACCGGCTGCGGGCGGGCCAGCACCGCGACCCTGCCCTGCCCGAAGCGATAGCGGCCGAACCCGGAGACGGTGTCGTCGAGGCCGACTGGGCCGAGCTGGGCGGGGTGCTGCGCGAGCTTCATCCGGTCGCCTATGGCTCCATGCTCGAGCCGGTCGCGACCCTGTACCTTCATGGCCTCGACACGATCAGGTCACAGGCGGACGCGCTTCGCTTCGTCCATTTCATCGACCGCATCTATGACCGGCGCGTGAAACTGCGGTTCAGCGCGGCCCCCGGCCTGCGGGGCGACCTGCGCGAACTGTTCCATCCGTCTTACCGCAACAGCGCCTACGTCAAGAAGCACGACCGCTGCATCTCGCGCCTGCGCGAGCTGCTCAGCGAGGCTGACGTTGCTTTGACGGCCGGCCAGCCAGCCTGAGTATCTCACCGGCCACCCGGCCGATGCCGCCGGGGGCGCCGAACCTCTCTCCCGCCGTTTCAGCGAGCCGTCGGCGCAGGCGGTAATCTTCGAAGACCCCGTGCAGCTGTCCCGCGATGGCCTCGGGCGTTCCCGCGACAGGCAGCAGGGACTCCCCCAGGAGCCGCTGCTGGTTGGCGATGAAACCTTTCGTGTGGAACCCCGCTACCTCGAACGTGATCACCGGCAGCCCCATGGCGGCGGCTTCCTCGTTCGCAGTGCCGCTCGTGCCGACCGCCGCACTGGCCACTCTGAGCAGGGGCTCGAGCGGTCCCGGGGTCAGCTCGACGCTGATCGAACCACCGCTGATCGCCCCGTCGGCCACCCGCCAGCCCGCAGGCAGTGACAGCTCGAAGCCCGTCCAGGGCAGGCAGTAGCGGAAGCCAGGTGCGCGCCGTGCGGCTTCGAGCATCACGGCAAGTGGCCTGTTTGCCCAGTCACGTGAGCCCGGCAGAAGTACGACCAGCGGCCCGCCGGGAGCTGCCCGCTCGCGGGGACCGTCCAGAAGCAGGCTGCCCGGAAAAACGGCCTGCGGGACCGCATTGGCGCGCAGCCAGTGTGCTGTCGCCTCGTCGCGGACGAACACGCGCCGGTTGCCGCGCAGCAGCACGCGTTCGAACAGCGTGATGCGTTCCATGAAGATCCGGTTGGGAGCCGTCACCCGGCCTGCCGAGAGGCGCCTGGAGACCAGCGTCTGGATGCTCACCCTGTTGTTCCGCGGCACCCTGACAAGGCGTGAGAGCAGCTGCGCCCATACGTCACCGACCGTCACGAGGCAGTCCGTCTCGAGCCCGTTCAGGTCCCGCAGCTGCCGGATCGTGTGGCCGACCAGCCCGGCCCTGAGGTCGGCCTCCAGCAGCCTGAGACTGTGAAAGGTCAGGCCGCCGCCGGGGAGGGCGCGCCGGTGTCCGTGCAGGCTGATGCCGGCCTCCTCGTACCGGGTGCCGAGCCCGACCAGGGGGAACGCGCTGAGGCTCATGCTGTGGTCCCGGCGCCTCAGTTCCATCAGCAGGCGCGCGCCGATCGCGTCCTCGCCGTGGCCGTTGGACAGTACCGTGAGTCGCACCGCTGCTCAGCCCGGGTTGTTGTTCGACTGCAGTACGCCCCAGCCCAGCTTCTGGCGCAGCACGTCGAAGTAGGCCCGCTCGCCCGAGGTGACCAGCAGCAGGTCACCCGGGGCGCGCCGCACGTGGAACCGGTCTCCCTTGCGCAGGTCGACACGCTCCTGGCCATCGATGACGAGCGCCATCTCATCCGAGGCTGACTTGATCTCGAAGACCAGCTCTGCGCCGCCATCGAGCACTATCGGCCGGTCGGTGAGCGAGTGCGGTGCTATCGGCGTGATCACGAGTGCCATGAGTCCCTGGCTGAGGATCGGCCCGCCGAGCGAGAGGCTGTACGCGGTGGACCCGGTGGGGGTACTGATCACCACACCGTCGGCGCGGTACTGGGTAGCATGGCGGCCGGCGACGAACATGTCGATGCTGATCAGCCGGGTCATGACTCCCTGGCTGACGATCACGTCGTTCAGGCCGTAACGAAGCAGGTCAGGTTCGCGCTCGAGCGTCAGTTCGAGCATCATGCGCCGGCTGAGCAGCCAGTCCGGATCCCGGCCCCCGGAGAGCCAGGACCGGACGTCCGACAGGCCGTGGTCCGCCAGGAAGCCCAGCTTGCCGAGGTTGACGCCAAGCACGGGCACGCTGAGGCCAGCCATGCGCCTTGCGGTACTCAGGATGGTGCCGTCGCCTCCGACCGCGATCACCAGGCTGGCGTCCTTCACCTGGTCCAGCGCCCCTGTTCCCTCCAGGTCAAGCGTCACGCGGCAGCCTGCCTGCTCGAGCAGGGCGACCAGTTCCAGTGCGGGGGCGTGTGCCTCCGGCTTGTAGCGCGTGCTGGTCACGATCACGTGAGCGAGTTCGGAGACGCTCATCGCGAACTGCCGGGTCACGCCGGTGTTCACGCGGCCTGCTTCTCCCGGATGCGGGCGATGACGACGTCCGCCACGCCCTCGACGTCCAGCCTGCTCGTGTCGACCAGGAGCGCATCGGCCGCGGGCAGGAGCTGCCTGCGGTCGAGCTCGTCGCGCCTGGCCAGCTGCCTGGTGAGTTCCTCGACACTGGTGCCGCGCTCGCCGAGCCGCCGCCTGGCCCTCAGTTCGACGGGTGCGTCCAGGTAGAACTTGTGCCTGGCCCGCGGGAACACGACCGTGCCCATGTCGCGGCCCTCCACCACGAAGGCTCCGTCGATGGCCTGTATCTGCCTGTTGACCCACTCCCGGACCGAAGGCATGCTGGCCACACGCGAGACGCCGGCATCGATCTGCTCCGTGTGCAGCTCGCGATAGCGCCCGGTACCGTCGATCACGAGCAGGTTGCCCTGCAGCCCGGGGACGAGCCCGACTTCGTGCGACTCCAGTTCGGCCAGCACTGCCTCTTCCGTGTCGTTTCCGGCCCGCATCGTCAGCCAGGCGGCACCGCGGTAGAGCAGGCCGCTGCTGACAAAGGGGATGCCCAGCCGGCGCGCGACCTCGCGGGCAACGCTGGACTTGCCTGACGCTGCGGGGCCGTCGATCGTGATGACCCCCGTGCTCACGTCGCTCCTGCGCTGGCTCGCAGCGCAGCCATGTCGCGCCAGTAGTCCGGATACGTCTTGTTGACGCAGTCGGGATCGATGATCTCGATGCCGTCGACGCGCAGCGCGGCAACCGCGAACGCCATCGCCATGCGGTGGTCGCCGTATGTACTTATGGCGGCGGGCTTCGGGTCGGTGAGCGGGTGCACGCGCAGCCAGTCGGGCCCTTCCTCGACGTGTGCACCTACAGCGCGGAGCTCGTTGACCAGCGCGCTGATCCTGTCGGTTTCCTTGATCCTCAGGTTGGATACGTTCGTGATGGTCAGGGGCGTGTCGGTGAAGAGGCCTGCGACCGAGAGGGGCAGCACCTGGTCCGGCATGTCATTCAGGTCGAAGGTGCCGCCCCGGAGCAGGCCGGACTCTGGCCCCGTTACCGTGCAGCCCGTCCCGGTCCATTCGACGCTGCAGCCCATCGTGCCCAGCACGTCCGCAAGACCGCGGTCTCCCTGGACGGTCCCGGTTCCCACGTTGTTGACCCGAACGGTCCCTCCCGTGATCGCAGCAGCGACCCAGAAGTTGCCCGCGGCGGTTGCGTCGCCCTCGATCGCGAGGTCGCGCGCCCGGTACTGCTGGGGCTGCACGAGGAAGCGTTCGTACCCCGTGCGCTGCACCGTGACGCCGAAGTCCTGCATCATGCTGAGCGTAAGGTCCACGAACGGCCTGGACTGCAGGTCGCCCTCCACCATGATGTCCAGGCCACCACTCGCGAGCGGTGCCGCCAGCAGCAGACCGGACAGGAACTGCGAGGAGCGCTCTCCCTGTACGACCGTCGCTCCGCCCTTGAGGCCGCGCGCACTCAGCAGCACCGGCGGACAGCCCGTATCGGCTTCGCTGCGCACGTCAACCCCGAGGCGCACCAGCGCATCCAGCAGGTCACCAACCGGGCGTTGGTGCATCCTCTGCGTGCCATGGAACCGGTACTCGCCGTGGCCAGCGGCCAGGATCGGAACGAGGAAACGAAGGCTGGTGCCGGACAGCTGCATGTCCAGATCGGCCCGGTCGACCGGGAAACTGCCGCCCTGACCGGTCACGGTCACGGTCGTGCCGTCGGCCTCGAGCGGGAACCCAAGGGACTGCAGGGCGAGCATCATGACTTCCGTGTCGTCCGCCCTGAGTACTCCTGTCAGCCGCGAAGTGCCGCTGCTGAGGGC
The DNA here is from genome assembly GCA_964495325.1 of uncultured bacterium. Taxonomy (GTDB): domain Bacteria; phylum Deinococcota; class Deinococci; order Deinococcales; family Trueperaceae; genus CAZBVI01. Next base: position 26,993 of record CAZBVI010000020.1, on the reverse strand, counting down.
TGCGATCGGCAGCGCCCTGTTGCTGGCGCTCTTCGAGCCTGGAACGTTGATGCTGAAGTCGGGCCGGCCGACCGGTTCAAACCTTATGCGTGTCGTGGAAGCGGGCATTACCTGAAGAGGATACCACCGGCCGACGGCCGTTCCGGGTTTATCATGCCCGCATGAGCGACCAGCTGCCCCTTTCAGACATCATGGACGAGTTCAGCCGTGCGCCTGCCCAGCTGAGGCTTCCGTTGCTGCTCGAGTACTCCCGCAGGGTGCCGGAGCTGCCCGATCACCTGAGCAGCAATCCCGAACTTCTCGAGCAGGTGCACGAGTGCCAGACCCCGTTCTTCGTGCGGGCCGAGCCCGGTGAGGGCGATGGAGTCATCCTCTACTTCCAGGCTCCGGAGGACGCGCCGACCACGCGCGGATTCGCAGGCGTACTCGCCAGCGGGCTCGGTGGTCAGTCCCGCGCGGCGATCCTCGCCACACCCGATGACTTTCACGAGCGCATGGGACTGGCCGAGCTCATCTCGCCCTTGCGCCTGCGTGGCATGAGCGCGATCCTTGCGCGGATCAAGCGGCAGGTCGCAAAGCTGTAAGACGGCGGGCCGCACGCTCCTCCCCTGGCAGGGAGCCGTGCGGCCCGACTGAGCTGCTGTCGTATCGCTTACTTGCGGCTGCGGCGGTAGTTGCCACCGAAGCGCTTCTGGAACTTCTCCACGCGGCCCTCGGTATCGATGAACCTCTGCTGACCGGTGTAGAACGGGTGGTTGCCCGACCAGACGTCAACGGTGATTTCTGGCTTCGTGCTGTACGTTTCGAGCACGACTTCCCCATCGCAGTAGATCTTGCAGGGGACAGCCTTCGGGTGAATGTCTTTCTTCATCTTCTCGCTCCTGCTCCCGGGTGGCCCCAGCTGATGCTTCACTGGCCACAAACTGTAGCAGCATAGCAAACGGCAGCGCTCCCCGGCAAGCCGACCGCTACAGCTCCTGTCAGACCGGGAGTTCGGCCCGCAGCCATGTGCCGCTGCCGGGCGCAGTGTCGATCATCAGGTTGCCGCCTTGCGCCTGCATGCGTTCGCGCATCTGTTTCAGGCCCAGCCCGCCGGCCGTCGAGACCCGGTCGCCCACGGTCTCGGGATCGAAACCGAGGCCATCGTCCTTCACCTCCAGGAAGACCGTCGCCTCGCTGCTGCCGGCCCTGACAGCGACCGTACTCGCACGGGCGTGCTTCGCAACGTTGTTCATCGCCTCCTGAAAGATCCTGAACAGCACCGTCTCCGCCTTTAGGGGAAGCTGCAGGCCGTCCTCCAGCTCAAGTGAGACCGCGATCTCGTTCTGCTGGCCGTAATCAGTCACGTAGCGTCGCAGCGTCTCGACGAAGCCGTACCGCTCCAGGTCAACCGGCCTGAGGGCGAAGATGCTGCGCCTCACCTCCTTGATCAGCTCGCGCACGGTTCTCCTGACGCTGTGCAGCTCGGCGGCCGCCCGGTCGGGCTCCTTGTGGCGCAGGCGCTCGATCAGGTCGAGCTTCAGCGCGCTGAAGGCGAGCGACTGGGCCACGCCGTCGTGGATCTCGCGGGCGATCCTGGCCCGCTCCTCGGCGATCGCGAGCTCCTCGGAGTGCAGGTACGCCCTGGCGTTGCGGACGGCCCAGCTGACCTGCCCGGCCAGCAGCTCCAGGAGGGTCACGCCGGACCGGGTGAAGTGCCGCGGCTCGGAGTGACTGAGGACGACCACCCCCAGCAGCGTCTCTTCAAGCACCATGGGCAGCAGCACAGCGCTGCCCGCCTCGGCCAGCACCGGGGCGACCGCGCTGCTCCTGAGGTCAGGCCCGATCTCATCCAGCAACAGCGACTCTCCCCTGCTTGCCACGTTCCCGATGAGTCCCTGGCCCGGCCTGATCGGCGGCACCGGCCCGGCGTGGTCGAAGTTGCGGTCCGCGGCCATCTGCAGGAGCCCGCCTTCCTCGGCCAGGTAGACAGCGCCCGCGCCGCCTCCCGCACGCGCCAGCATCTGGTCAAGAAGCGTATGCAGCAGCCGGCCCAGGTTGCCCTCGGCCCGCATCGTCCTGTCGACCTCAGACAGGATGAACAGGTCCCGCGTACGGCTGGCAGCAGCCTCGGCAGCCGCGCCCAGCTGGGTGACGATGATGTCGAACGCCTCCTGCTGGCGTTCGTCCGGCCTGTTGCCGAACCAGGCCTGGACGTAACCGGTGTTCTCCCTGGCGCCTCGCACGCGCGCCTGCAGCACCCAGAAGGCCCCGTCTCCCGCCGGTACCTTTTCCAGCGGTGCGGCGAGGAGTGCCGGTCCGCGTGCCCTGGCTACCTCCGCCACTTCAGGCGCAAGACCGTGCGTCTCGTCGAGCTGCACGCCCTCGAAGTTGAGGCTCAGGGCGGATCCCGTCGCACCGGTCACCTCCTCGAGTCCTGCCGCTGCCGCGTCGAGGGTGGCCTGCAGATCCGCTGCGGCAGCGAAGCTGGCGGTGACCCGCTGGATGCCACCGAGCAGGTCATGGGCTTCCTGGAGCTCGGAGAAGAGGCTTGACAGCCGGGTCTGGGCATCCTCCCGCAGCTTCACTTCGGCGGCGATCCAGTCGAGCACCAGGAAGGTGACGGCCGGTCCCAGGATCGCGTAGAAGAGCAGGGTCGACCAGAAGGACCAGGCTTCCCCGGCCAGTGGCACGACTGCCAGTTGCCAGAACAGCACGACAGATACGATCGCGAGCGGGATCCAGACGCGGGCCAGCCGCACCTGTGACGCGAACGCGCCAGAGTTCAGTCCGAAGTAGCTCCAGGGCCTGCGCATTCAGGGCCATTGTACGCGCCAAGGATACTTGGGGCGGCTGCCGAGTTGGTATGCTCCCTCCCATGCCCGTTTCAGAGTCCGAGACCGCGCTGGCCGCCTCCGCTACCGATTCGCTGCCCGGCGCCCCAGACCGGTCAGTTGGCGAGCCGGTAACGGCCGTCGAGGTCGCCGGTACGCGCTACACGCTGCTGGGCACGGCCCATGTGTCACGGCAAAGTGCCGACGAGGTCGAGCGCCTGCTTGGCAGCGGTGAGTTCGATGCCGTGGCGATCGAGCTGGATCCGGGCCGGTACGCGAGCATCACGCAGCCTGAGGACTGGGCGAAGCTGGACCTGTTCAGGATGTTGCGCGAGGGCAAGGCGGGAATGCTGATGGCCAACCTGGCGCTGGGTGCGTTCCAGAAGCGGCTGGCGGACCAGGTGGGCATCGAGCCCGGCCAGGAGATGCGAGTCGCCATCAGCGCCGCGGACGAAGCCGGGCTGCCGCTCCTGCTGGTCGACCGCGACATCGGCATCACGCTGCGCCGCGTCAACGCCGCCATCCCGTGGTACAGGCGGCTGATGCTGATGTCGGGACTGGCGGCCAGCGTCTTCTCGAACGAGAAGATCGAACCGGAGGACATCGAGAAGCTCAAGCAGGGTGACATTCTCGAGGCTACCTTCAGCGAGTTCGCCCAGAAAAGCAGCGAGATGTTCAAGCCACTGATCAGCGAGCGCGACGAGTACATGGCGATCCGGCTCCTGCAGCAGATCCGCAGGGCCGAACGGCCCCGCTTCAGTAACGTTCTGGTCGTGATCGGGGCCGGGCACCTCAAGGGGCTCGAAAGCGAGTTGCGTGCAGAGCCGGAAGTTGCCGCAGCTGCCGAGCGCAGGCGGGCACTTGAAGTCGTGCCGCCGCCGGGCAAGGCCATGCGGTTCATACCCTGGATAATCGTTGCGCTGGTGCTGACCGGCTTCGTGCTCGGCTTCATGCGCGGGCCCGAGCTTGGCTGGAGCATCGTGCTTGACTGGATCCTGATCAACGGCGGACTGGCTGCCGCGGGCGCGGCCATCGCCCTTGCTCACCCGCTGACCGTCCTCGCGTCCTTCGTGGCGGCTCCCCTCACCTCGCTGAACCCGCTTCTCGGCGTGGGGTTCGTCGCCGCCGGGTTGGAGCTGCTGCTGCGCAAGCCCATGATGGGCGACTTCCAGGCGCTGCGGACAGACGTTACGTCCGCCAGGGGCTGGTGGCGCAACCGCGTGGCAAGGACGCTGCTCGTTTTCATCCTCACCACGCTCGGTTCGGCCAGCGCAACCTGGATCGCCGGCGCCAGGATCGCCGTCAGGCTCAGCGGCGCGGAGTAGGCCTTACTGCCGGGGCGTGCCCTCGACCAGCCACTGCGCGTAAGCCTCAACGAAGTTGAACGAGGAACCTTCCAGCTCCTCCACGGCCACCCAGTCAAGGAAGTCCAGCACGTCCCGCTCGGTCGTGGCGGCGAACGCGTCGCCACCGTCCAGACCGCTGAACCTGCCGGAAGCGATCTCGGTGATCACCTCGGATGCAGCCTCCCCGAACGCATCCAGCTCGGACTCGATGCGCGCGAATACCTCGGGCCAGTTGCCCAGGTCGGTGCGGTCGAACAGGCTCTGCCCGCTCTCCAGGTACTGCATCGTGATGCCCAGGCCGACCAGCCTCCGCAGCGGGTCATCGCGCTGCACGACCCGGAAGGTGGCGGCCTCGCTGACGGCGCGGTCCTCGCTGGCGGTCACAGTGACGATGACCGTTACCTCACCGGGCTCGAGATCGAACGGCAACGAGAACGGAAGGCCGTCCACCACGAAGCCGATGGTGTCGAGCGGCAGCGTGATCCCATGCGTCTCCCGGTGCACCGTCGCGCCGGTGGCGTCGGCCACTGCGAAGCTCACGTCCATGCTGGTAGGCAGCGACTCTCCAGGCGTATACACCTCGAAGGAAGGCCTGAGATAGTCCCCCGGCTGCAGCGTCTCATCGACCCGCTGGCTGCCCAGTTGCAGCGTGAAGCCGCCTGGCAGCTGCAGCTCAGGCGGTGGCGCCTCAAGGCGTTCGATCCTCTCGAGGGCACGCACACTGAAGTCTCCTTCAGGCGCGCCAGCCAGGTAGTCGCGATACGAGCCTGCCGCGGCCGCCCGCCTTCCGGCGGCCTCGAGCAGCCAGGCGAGCGAGTAGTGCACGGCGGGCTCACCAGGGTACAGCTCGCGGGCGTTCTCCAGGTCCTCGATGGCAGCCTCGTTGACAGCGCTGTCCTGCGCCAGGGTCGCCGTGTAGGCCTCGATGGCCGTTGCAAGCCTGCCGGTGACGGTGTGGACCAGGCCGAGGTTGTATCCCGCGATCACCTGGTCAGGACTCAACAGCAGGGCGTTGCGGCTGGATTCCTCGCTCTGAGCCAGCTGGCCGAGCAGGTACTGTGCCCAGCCAAGGTTGGTCCAGTACAGGTCGCTGTCCGGCTCGAGCCTAGAAGCGATCGCGAGGGCGCGGCCGGCGGCGAGCGGGTCGTCACGGTCGAACGCGATGAACGAGATGCGCTCGAACGGATAGGTCATCTCCGGTGCGAGCCGGGACACGGTCGTCAGCAGCTCCTCCTCGAAGCCGGTATCCTCCCGTGCCTGTGCCAGAAGGCTCAACGCAAGCAGTGCCGCGACGTCGCTGCCGGCAACGAGCTCACTGACATCCTCCCGCTCCAGCTCCAGCCAGGCAGCCTGCGCGGCGACACCGAACGGGTACACCGCTGCGTCCGAATACAGCCGGCCAGCTTCCTCGACTTCTCCCGCATCCACCATCAGGGCCGCTTCCCAGAGGACGGGGGCAGGAAGATCCGTATGTTCAGACAGCGCCCCGAAGTAGGCGGCGGTGGCATGGGCGCCGATCGATGGCTGACTCAGCGCGAGCGCTGCAAGCAGGGCGGGATCGCCCGTGAAAGTGCCAGTGCGGACGGATTCAAGCGCGGCCGCCAGTGCTGCCGCAGTCGGGTCTGACGGATCGGCCTGCTCGAGTGCGCGCTCCATGCCGGCGATGTCGCCGGTCCCGGCGAGGTGCACGGCGAGGGCGGTCGCAGCGTCGGGTCCGGCAAGGTCGATATCACCGGTGCCGGGAACGACCGCCAGGCCGAGCTGCACTGCGATCACGCCAGTGATGCGCTGTACAAGTCCGCCGGGGTCGTCGGCCGGAGCCTCGAGGCTGAACGTGCGCGTCGCGTCCCTGGTCGCGATGTGCAGCCTGGCGATCAGCCACTCATCGACGTTGTCCAGCTGTGCCGTGACCACCGCCCCGGCGCCCAGGCCGCCGCGCAGGAGTGCTGCCCCGGTTGCGCTGCCTGGATCAGGCAGAAGGCGTGCAAGGTTGTAGAAGCCACCGGCGACGTACACGGGCGGCATCAGGACGGGTGCCACGGCCGGCCCGTACACATCCGCATGGGGAACCAGGGCTTCGGCCGCCCGCTGGGCCATCAGGGCCCCCAGACGCGGGTCCTGGCTGTCGAACGGATAGATGACCAGGCTTTCGGCCTTCGCCACTCCCAGCGACACCACCGCGACGATTACGAGTGACCAGTACCTGAATGCTTTCATGGGCTGGAATTTACCACGCCGAGCGTGAGAATCCGTTACGCGAGCAGCTCTTCGAACTCCTCCAGCAGGAGCCGCGCAGACACGGTATCGCGGGCGATGACCAGGATCGTGTCCTGGCCCGCGAGCGTGCCGACGATCTCGTCGCGCTCGAGCTTGTCAAGGATGAACGCGACGCCGCTGGCGTGCCCTTCGTCCGTCCGCACGACTATCGTGTTCTCGCCCCTGTCGAGTGAACGTACGAAAAGCCTGAAGCGCTGGCCGAGTTCGCCCATGATGTCTTCCTGGGCTGCAAGCGGCGTGGCCCGATAGTGGTGCTGGCCGTTACCTGCGGGCAGGCGGACGAGCCGGAGCTCGTTCACGTCGCGACTGACCGTCGCCTGCGTGACCTTGATGTTCTCCTCGCTCTCAAGGTACGCGGCGATCTCGGCCTGGGTTGATATGAAGCGCTTCTCGACCAGCTCAACGATCTTGCGCTGACGAAATTCCTTACTTGGCATAATTATTCAATTATACCGCATGACCACACACCCCGGTGGGGTGCGGCCGGTTACTCAGCCCGATCAGCCCGCGGCAGCGGCAGGGTTCGCACCCAGATCGACCGGGCCTTCCTGCTCCTGCCTCGAAACGCTCACTGCACGGCGGAGTTCCTCCGGCTCAGGCAGTTCAGAACCCCACACGATCGGCCTGCCGAGTTCAAGCTCCTTCATCGCGATCGAAACGGTGTTAGCGGTCGGAGCAAGCTCGCCTTCTTCCAGCAGCGTGGGCATGCCCGTCTTCAGCTGGGCTGCGCGGCGCCCCACGATCATGGTGAGCCGGTACCGCGAGTCCGTCAGCTTCATCAGCCTGTCGTAGCCTTCCTGTGCCACTGTCATCCCTCCAAAACACGCACGCGCGGGTCGAAACGGACCCGTGCGCAAATGCCTATGATACACCGCCGGGTGAGGTCCGTAGGAAAGCCTCGATCTCCTCGTCCGTTATCCGGGCCGCCCGCGCACGTTCGGCGCGGATGATCCCCTGAAAGTCAGCCACCGCCGAGGGCAGGTGATCGTTCACAACGACGTAATCGAACTCCCTCATCGCCCTTATCTCCTCGCGGGCCCTTGCCAGCCTCAGCTGCATCTTCGCCTCGGAGTCCGTTCCCCGGCCACGCAGCCGCCGTTCGAGCTCACCGAGCGACGGCGGCGCGATGAAAAGCATCCGCGCTTCAGGCAGCCGCCGCTTGACCTGGCGGGCACCCACAAGCTCAAGCTCCACCAGCACGTCAACCCCCGCTTCGAGTGCCTCGAGCACGGGCCTGAGCGGGGTGCCGTAGAAGTCTCCGACGTACTCCGCGTACTCGAGCATCTCGTCAGCCCGGATCATGCCGTGGAAGGCTTCCTGCGTCACGAAATGGTAGTTGACACCCTCGATCTCGCCTGGTCGCCGCTCACGGGTAGTGGCAGATATCGAGTAGTGAAGGTCGTTGAAACCAGGCAGGGCGTCACGACGGATCGTGTCCTTGCCAACACCGGAAGCGCCGGTCATCACGAATAGGATTCCCCGTTTAGCAGCCTGCACGAACCGGTCCGGGGCAACTTACAGGTACGGCTTCGGCAGCGTCGATCATCACGAGAATGTAACACGCCGCGAGCGCCTGCCCTGCCCTTCAGGTGCTAGCATTGAGCCCCGGAGAGTGTGAGCAATGGATACCAGATTCATATTCATCACGGGCGGTGTCGTGTCGTCACTCGGCAAGGGGATCGCGACATCCAGTATCGGTGCTCTGCTCCGGGCCAGGGGCTACCAGGTCAGTGCGGTCAAGATAGACCCGTACATCAACGTGGATGCAGGCACGATGAAGCCCTACGAGCACGGCGAGGTCTTCGTTACCGACGACGGCGCCGAGACCGACCTGGACCTGGGCACTTACGAACGGTTCCTGGACATCGACCTCGGCCGGGGAAACTCGATCACCACGGGACAGGTCTACCTTGAGGTGATCAGCAAGGAGCGCCGCGGGGAGTACCTGTCGCAGACCGTTCAGGTGATTCCGCACGTGACCGACGAGATCAAGCGGCGCATCCGCACTGCAGGCACGGCAGCCGGAGCCGAGATCGTCCTGGTCGAGGTAGGCGGCACCGTCGGCGACATCGAGTCCCTGCCTTTCCTGGAGGCGATCAGACAGATGCGCTTCGAGGAAGGCCGCGAGAACACGCTTTACCTTCACGTGACGCTGCTGCCGTACCTGGGCGCGAGCGAGGAGTTCAAGACCAAACCAACCCAGCACTCGGTAGCCACCCTGCGCGGCTTCGGGATCCAGCCCGACGGCCTGATCATCCGCTCCTCCGAGCCGGCGCCCGAGGACCTGCGGCGCAAGATCGCGCTCTTCACGAACGTCGAGGCGCGTGATGTGTTCAACTCCGCCGACGCCGACTTCGTCTACGCGGTGCCGGCCATGCTGGAGCAGCAGGGCATGGGCAGGTTCGTCGAACGGCAGCTGCAGCTGGAGAAGGTGCTGCCGGACATGCGCGGCTGGACCGAGGCCGTGAACGTGCTCCGGAACCCGGAAGTCACCGTCCGGATCGGCGTGGTCGGCAAGTATGTGGCCATGCCCGATGCATACCTGAGCCTGCTGGAGGCGCTCCGGCACGCCGGCATCGCCAACCGCGCCCGCGTCGAGGTCAGCTGGATAAGCTCCGAGGACCTGACGGACCACAACGTCAGCCAGCTGGCCGACTACCACGGCATCCTTGTGCCCGGCGGCTTCGGCATCCGCGGCATCGAGGGCAAGGTACTCGCGGCCAGCTTCGCTCGGCAGAACGACATCCCCTACCTGGGCATCTGCCTCGGCCTGCAGGTCGCGGTGATCGAGTTCGCCCGGGGAGTCGCCGGCCTGGACGGTGCGAACTCGACCGAGTTCGATCCTTACAGCCCCAACCCCGTCGTCGACCTGATGCCGGATCAGGCTGCCAAGGAGGGAACGGGCGGCACGATGCGGCTTGGCGCCTGGCCGATGGAGATCACCAGCGGAACGCTGCTGTCTGACCTTTACGGCCTCGGGCAGGGCGGCACGGTCAGTGAGCGGCACCGGCACCGGTTCGAGGTCAACCCGGCCTATACGGACCGACTCCGCCAGGCCGGTCTGGTCATCTCCGGCGTCACGCCGGGGCTTTCCGGGCACGGCGTGGGGCTCGTGGAGGCGATCGAGCTGCCCGGCCATCCCTTCTTCCTCGGGCTGCAGTCCCACCCTGAACTGAAGTCGCGACTGATGCGTCCAAGCCCACCGTTCCGCGGCCTGATCAAGGCGGCCGTCCGCCTCATCAGGGAAGGCTGACCTTGCGACCCCTCATCCTGGGACTGGCCGGAGGCACCGGATCCGGCAAGACGACGATCGCACACGCCCTGCTCGAGGCAGCCGGCGAGGGCAACGCGATCCTGCTGCCGCAGGACGCCTACTACAGGTCGCGCGGCGACCTCCCGTTCAGTGAGCGGGCGCTGATCAACTACGACGAGCCGGAGGCCTTCGACACGCCGCTGCTTCTGGAGCACCTTGACAGGCTCATCAGCGGCGGGAGCATCGACAGGCCCGTCTACGACTTCTCCAACCACGACCGTGCCCGGGAGACGGTGCCGGTCACTCCTACACCACTCATCATCGTCGAAGGTATCCTCGTGCTGCATGACCCGCGACTCAGACAGAAGTTCGATGTGGGCGCGTTCGTGGATGCCCCGGCAGACGAGCGGTTCATCCGCCGCCTCCAGCGCGATGTGCAGGAGCGCGCGCGCACGGCCGACAGCGTCATCATGCAGTACAGGACCACCGTGAAGCCGATGCATGACCTCTTCGTCGAACCAAGCAAACAGACCGCCGACCTGATCGTGCCGGAGGGCGGCAGCAACCGCGTCGCCATCAGGGTGCTCGCGGCGTTCGTGCGGGAGTTCATCGCCCGGCATCAACGCGAGGCGGCACCTTGAGGGCCTACCGGACTCTGCTGTTCGTCCTGATAGCGCTGAGCCTCGTCCCCGCGGGCATCCTCGCGGCGCGGCGCATCTCGGCAGAGGGCAGCGAGCGCACCGTGACGATGCTCATGGACGGGCAGGCGCTGATCGAACAGGCCGGGATGCTCGGACGTGACCCGTTCGACCTCGCACTCGAGTACCAGGCTGCAGGACTGAACGGCATCGCGCTCTACGAGCAGACGCCCGAAAGCCTCGCGCAGCAGGGACGCGCCATCGCCATGCTCGGCACCGAGGCGGCCGCGGCCGCCGCGCTCGCCGGAATCACGCTTCCGCAGGAGTTGCTGAGCGCAGGAACGCTGATGAGCGAGCTCGAACCCGGAGCGCTTGCGCCGCTGCTGGCCAAGAACACGGCGGGCCACTCCCAGCTGGAGTTCCTGGGCCGCACCTGGCATGCCTTCCCCGGCGACAGCTTCTCGACGCGTCCGGCCGGTCCCGACCTCGCGCAGTTCGACCGCTATCTTGCCGCGGGCTTCGACCTGGCCTACAGGCCAAGGAACTTCCCCGGACTGGTCGGGGTGGGCGGGGACTTTCCCGAGCAGGCGAACTACCTGATCCACACCGGACTCGAACTGCAGGGGAACCCGGACAGCCTTGACGCGCTGGTGGAGGCCAGTCAGGGTTACGTCACCGTCGTCATCGAGGGCACTGAGCAGGCCGGCATGGACGAGGTCATCGACCGCATCCCCAGTACCAGGTTGCTGAGCTTCTCGCAGGAGTACGTCAACCGGGGGCTCGAACCGGACGACATCATCGAGAAGTACCTGCTTGCCGCGGCCGAACGCGGCATGCGGATCATGTACCTGCGGCCCTGGACCGAGGAGCACCTGGGCAACATGCACGCGAACACCCTCGAGATGGTCAGCGGGCTGCGAGCCTCTCTCGAGCTCGAGGGCTACACCGTCGGCCCGCTGGACTTCCAGGTCGTCGACTACGTAACGTCCCCCGTGCTCCGTGCGCTCAGTGCGGTCGGCGTGGTGGCCGGCCTGCTCCTGCTCGCCACGCTCTATCCGGGTGCATGGGCCGCGGTGATCGCGATATTCATGGCGCTTCTCGCGGCCGTGGCCGGCGGTCTCCACTGGGACGCCCTCGCGCTGAGTGCCGCCCTCGTCTTCCCCGTCATCGGCTACGGCCTGCTCAGCGAAAGGCTCGGCTCGCTCCTGGGAGCCACTCTCTTCAGCCTCGTCGGCGCGGTCCTGCTGGCGGCGGTCGGCAGCGACACGGACACGATGATGGCCATCTCGCCTTTCAAGGGTGTTGCGGCCACGCTGGTGGTCCCGCCGGCCCTGTACCTGTTCCACTACGCACTGCGGTACCGCCGGCCCGCGCAGTGGGTTAAGTCGCTCTGGAACCAGCCGATCACGATCGGCCTCGTTGCCCTGGCGCTGGTAGCCGCCGCAGTCGGGGGCCTGGTGCTGCTCCGGCGCGGGAACTTCCCGGTGATCGGGGTCAGCGAGATCGAACTCGCACTCCGCTCGTGGCTGAACGAACTGTTCGTCCGGCCAAGGTTCAAGGAGCTCATCGGCCACAGCCTCGCCGTTGTCGGCCTCCTGCTGCCGCGGCTGCCCGCTTGGCTGCGGGCCGGCCTGCTTGCCGCAGGAGTGATGGCGCAGGCCACCATCCTCAACTCGTTCAGCCATTACCACACCCCCCTGCTGATCTCGCTGCAGCGCACGGTGATAGCGCTGGTCCTCGGCCTTATCGGCGGGTTGCTCCTCACCCTGCTCGTCAGGACGGCGATGAACCTGGGGCGCAGGTGGCTGGACTCCGCCCCGGAACCGGAAGCCTGACATGCGCGTGCTGGTCAGCGGTTACTACGGTCAGGGCAACCTTGGCGATGAGGGCCTGCTCGCCGGGCTCATCACGCAGCTGCTCGACCTCGGCCACGAGCCGGTGGTCCTGAGCGGAGATCCCGGCGCGACGAGCAGGATGCACGACGTCGAGGCCGTCCACCGCTACCGCGGGCTCGTGCCTGCTCTCCTGCGGTCCGGGGCACTGCTGAGCGGCGGTGGAGGACTGCTGCAGGACACGACCAGCAGCCGCAGCCTCACCTACTACCTGACGGTGATCTCGCTGGCGCGCCGGCTGGGGCGCCGCGTTGCCGTCTACGGACAGTCGGTCGGTCCGCTCAGCAGCGCCGGCAGGTCCAGGCTCAGGCGCACGCTGGCCGGCGTGCCATGTGCGGTGCGGGACGGTCAATCCGTGGAACTTCTGGCCGGGCTTGGCATCACGGCGGACCTGGTCGCCGATCCCGCTCTCCTGCTTGAACCCGCGAATTCCACGAACGCGGCGGTCGACATCCTGCTGATCCCACGCTCCGGGTACAAGGAACTGACCGAAGGCCTCATCGAAGCGGGCAGGGAGGCTCTCGAGGCCGGCCAGAGCCTGGGACTGCTGGCCATCCAGCCAGATGAGGACCAGGGCGAGATCGAGCGTCTGGCCGCTGCCCTGCCCGGGGCGGCCCTCCTGAGCGCGGCCAGCCCGGCCGAGGCCGTGGCGGCCTGTGCAGCGGCGGGACTCGTCATCTCCGCACGGCTGCACGGCCTCGTGTTCGCCGTCTGTGCAGGCAGACCGCACGCGGGGCTCGTCTATGATCCGAAGGTTCAGGGCTTCCTCGAGCGCTCCCGGGCTCCCATCTTCATGCCGCCGCTCGAAGCCGGGGCGCTGGCCGCGGTCGTCCGCAACCCTCCGCCTTTCAACGCCGGGGCCGCTACCGCCCTCAGGTCGAGTGCCGAAGGAGGCGCGGCATGGCTCGCACGGTGGCTGGCGGCTTGAAACGGCTTCTCGCCGCGCTCGGATGCCTGCTCCTGCTGGGAAACGCGCTCGCTCAGGACGAGTTCGATGTGATGCGTGGCCTGCTGGATCGCGGGCTTTACAACTCGGCGGCTCAGGTGAACGGGCCCGCCCTGCTGGCCGCCCATCCGGCGGACCGTGAGGCCCGGCTGCTGTACAGCCAGGCCCTGCTGCTCGCCGGCGACCTCGCGACCGCCAGGGAAGTCTTCGAGCCCCTCATGGCCCAGCTGGAGAACATTGCCGAGCCCGGGGAGCTGAACCTTGCCGGCCTGTTGCTGGCGAGCGAAGGCAACCTGGCCGCCGCGCTCCCGTTGCTGGAGCACGCCTGGTCGATCTCCGGTTCCTATGTGCACGCGATGGACCTTGCCCGCATAGCCTGGCAGGCCTACCGGCTGGAGGAGGCGGTGGACGCATACCTGGAGGCCAGCCGGACCGCGCGCGGACAGACCCAGCCATGGCCCTGGCTGAACATCGGCCGCATCCGCCTGGCAGAAGGGCGCCTGGACGATGCGGAGCACGCGTTCGAGCAGGCGATCGTGGTTTATGAGACGTTTGACCCCGGCGAGCTGCTGCCCTCACCTGCCTACGTTGAGGCGTTCTATCGCCTGGGCACCGTCTTCGAACTCCGTTACGCCGAGAACGGCGTGGCTGCCGAACTAAACAGCGCACGTGCGCACTACCAGAGCGCGCTGACAGGAGACCCCAATTACGGCCCCGCGCTCGCGGCGCTTGAGCGGCTGGGCGCCGGGCAGTAGCGTCAGCCGACCCGCTTCTGCCTGTTGGTGGCGAAGTCCTGGAGCACGTACCTTCCCACATCGGTCGGCGTGGTCAGGTACGCCTTTCCGCGCGTCATCGACGCTACCCGCTGCACGAACGCCAGCAGTTCCGGCTCTCGGGCCAGCATGAAGGTGTTTATCTGGATTCCGTCGCGCCTGCATGCTGCGACCTCGCGCAGCGTCTCGCCCAGGACGACCGGGTCGCGGCCGTAGGCGTTCTTGTATATCCGGCCGTCTGGCAGCTTGACCGCTGTCGGCTTGCCGTCCGTGATCATGATTATCTGCTTCATGTCACGGCCCGCCCTGCGCAGCAGCGAACGCGAAAGGCGCAGGCCTTCGGCCGTGTTCGTGTGGTACGGCCCCACCTGCGTCATCGCCAGCCTGCCGATCCTGACCTCCTCTGCCGAGTCATGGAAGAGGACGATTCGCAGCGTATCGCCCCGGTACTGCGTACGGATCAGGTGAGCGAGGGCGAGCGCCACGCGCTTGGCCGGCGTGAACCGGTCTTCTCCGTACAGGATCATCGAATGGCTGCAGTCAAGCATCAGGACGGTAGAGGACGCCGACTGGTGCTCGCCCTCAAGGACGTGCAGGTCCTCTTCCGCGATCCGCACGCGCCCACCCTCCAGGCCCCGCATGGCGGCGCTGCGCAGCGTCTCCGTCGCGTCAAGGTTCAGGTTCTCGCCGAACTCGTGCCGGCGGCTCTGCAGGCCGGCCTCGACGCCCGGGCTCATGCTGCGCGACCTGTGGCCTCCAGGCGAGGTGCCCGACCTGCCGCCGAGGATGTCGCGCAGCGAGCGCTGGCCGACCATGTCCACACCCCGGTTGGTGAGCTCGAACCTGTCAGCGTCACCAGGTGCCTCGCGGACGAAGCCGTGCTCCATCAGGCGTTCGGCGAGGCGGCTCGCGATCCTCGCGAGCCTGGTCTCACGCCAGTCCCGGGCATCGAGCGCCTCGTCGATCAGCTCCTGTTCGACCAGCTTGCCCTCAGCAAGGGCGGCTGCGATGGCCGCGAGCAGATCGTCCATCGACTGGCCGGCCTCGGGGTCAGGGTCGTACGGGTTGTTGCTGAAGCCTGATTCAAGCAGGAAATCCTGCAGCTGACCAAGCAGGTCCTCCAGCTCGACTTCTTCGGCCGGCCCTTCGAACCTCGAGTACCTGACAGCACCTGAAGCCATGCTCAGTTCCAGCTCCGGCGCGAGTGCGACTCGGCCGGCACCGCCCCGGCAGCCACGAACCCCTGCTCTTCGGACCGCCCCACCTGCCTCCTGGCGTGCAGGCCCTCCAGGATGAACTCACCGGCCGCCGCGACTTCCTCGGGGCTGTCGGTCCCTGCGAGGCCGCGGGCGGCGGCACCAAGGCCGGGAACGCTTGAGAAGAGGGCGGGCAACTCTGCTGTTGGTACGTCGAGCGGGATCCTGAACACCCCGTCGGCATCGAAGTAGCCGATGATCGGTTCGAGCAGGTGCTCGGGCACCCTGGATCCGAACACGCGGGCGACGGCCTTGCGCAGGACTTCGCCGGCGATCGCCTCGGGACCGCGGAGTTCGCCCTCGTAGTCAAGTTCAAGCTTTCCGGTGATCGCCGGCAGACCGGCTGCGACGTCGGCATGCCTTACGACCACGCGCGAGTCCCCGAGTCGGAGCGCCCTCTGTTCGGCGCTTGATACGGCGAGTTCGAACAGCGAGACCGGGAGGCGTTGGGACACACCCGACTGGGCGTCCACCCGCCTGTCGTCCCTGGCCTGGAAAGCGACTTCCTCGACGGTCTCGGCGATCCAGGGCGGAACGGTGAGCCGCAGGTCCCCGCGGCTGATCCAGGCTTCCTGCCTGGTGATCGCCATGCCGTCTTCCCTGGTGCGCGGGTAGTGCGTCCTGATCTCCGAGCCGATGCGGTCCTTGAGCGGCGTGATGATCTTGCCGCGCGCGGTGTAGTCCTCGGGGTTTGCGCTGAACACAAGGAGCACATCGAGCGGCAGCCTCACGGGGAAGCCCCTGATCTGGACGTCTCCCTCCTGGAGGATGTTGAAGAGCGCGACCTGGACCTTGCCGGCCAGGTCCGGCAGCTCGTTGATGGCGAACACTCCGCGGTTCGCACGCGGCAGCAGGCCGAAGTGAACGGCCCGCTCGTCACCGAGGCGCGTGCCCAGGCTCGCCGCCCGGATCGGATCGAGGTCGCCGATCAGGTCCGCGACCGTAACGTCAGGAGTCGCGAGCTTCTCGACATAGCGATCGTCCCGTGCGCGCCATTCAACCGGGGCGTCGTCGCCGTGCTCCTCGACCAGTGCCTTGCCCGCGGCCGACAGCGGCCGGAACGGATCATCGTTCAGCTCACTTCCCGCCAGCACGGGGACGAGCTCATCCAGCAGTCCTGGCAACAGCCGCAGCAGGCGGGACTTGGCCTGGCCCCTCAGACCCAGGAGGATGAAGTTGTGCCTGCTGAGGATGGCGTTAACGATGGCGGGCACGACGGTGTCGTCAAAACCCGTGATGCCGGGGAACAGTTCCCGGCGGTCTGCAAGCCTCTGCCGCAGGTTCGCGCGCAGTTCGTCCTTGACGCTGCGACCAGCGAGGCGTTCCCACTCTGTGCCGCGCAGCTCGCCAAGCGAGGCCGGTAGTCTCTTCATGCGGCAATGCTAGCACCGCGTCCGCCCGCAGACAGTCCGGCAAGGGCAATTGTCCGGGACAGTCCCGGCAATGGATCTTCGTGAGGGCGGACAAGAAGTTGACCCTGCGTGGGGGCGCAGGGCCAAAGAGAGGAGATGGCGGAGGACCATGTTAACGGGCCTCCATCCCGGCCAGCCTGAGCTGGTCCAAGCGCAGTTTACAACAAGGCATGGGGCGTTCCGGTCGCTGGCTTCCTGCGGTGCTACTGTGGGTCAGCATGGGCAGAATCCGTTCCGCGGAAGTGATCGCAGTGGGCACAGAACTGCTGCTGGGCGAAGTCACTGACACCAACAGCGCGTGGCTCGCCAGTGAACTGGCGGCCGGTGGCGTAGACGTCTACTGGTCGATGCGGGTCGGAGACAACATGGACCGCGTGACGGAGGCGCTCACGCTGGCGCTCTCGCGCAGCGACCTTGTCATCATGAGCGGCGGCCTGGGTCCGACGGATGACGACATGACGCGCGAGGCGATCGCCGCGGTCGCCTCCGAGACTCCGGAGGTCGACGCGGGGCTGGAGGCGGAGCTGAGGGAACGCTTCAGCCGGCTCGGCCGGCCGATGCCCGAGCGCAACCTGAAGCAGGCCTGGCTGATCCCGTCGGCAACCGCCCTGAAGAACCCGAACGGCACAGCGCCGGGCTGGCTTGTCAGGCTCAACGTCGATGGCCGCGAGCGGCTGATCGCCGCGCTGCCCGGTCCGCCAAGGGAACTGAAGGCGATGTGGAGCAACGAGCTCATGCCCCACCTGGAGCTGCCCGGCCACAACCTCTTCATCAGGACGTTCAAGACCACCGGAATCGGCGAGTCCGACGTCGCCGACAGGCTCGGTGAGCTGACGCAGCAGGCGAATCCGAGCGTGGCCACTTACGCCAAGCGTGACGGTGTGCACGTAAGGGTCGCGGCCAAGGCGGGCACGCCCGAAGCTGCTGCTGCGGTTGCGGCCCCGGTGATCCGTGCGACTGCCGCCGCGCTGGACGGGCACGTCTGGGGGAGTGATGCCGACGAGCTGCCTGAGCTGATAATGGCCGCTCTCGCAGGGCGCGGGCAAACGCTGGCGACCGCCGAGAGCTTCGGTGGCGGACTCCTCATGAACACGCTTGCTGACACGCTGCACGCGAAAAGCGCTTTTCGTGGCGGCGTGTTAGCATGGACGGCGCAGGCGATGGGGATACTCGGCGTGCTTGGGCCAACTTCCGCTTCTGAACCGGGCGCAAGGCTTGCTGCCAGGATGGCCGAAGCAGCCAGGGAAACCTTCTCCGCGGACTTCGGTCTGGCCACGTACTTGCATGAAGGTCAGTCCGGACGGTCAACAGGAGTGCATAGCGATGCCGAGGCTTATATCGCTTTATCGAACGGCAGCGAGCCGGTCGTCAAACGAACCGTACTTCCCGCCTCGGATTCCACGTGGCGCAGGGAACGCATCCTCGTTGCAGCACTGCACTTCGTTTGGTCGCAGGTCCGTTGAACGCGCCAGCTGACAATTGAACAGGTCCGCGCGGCCTGGCCGTGCAGGCCGGAGGCGACGACGACCATGATTCGAACTGAACTGAGACTGGACAAACCTGAACACGAACCCACCGTCCGCAGGGAGGCCCTGCTGTGAGCTGGGCCCTCTGGCTGCTGCTGGTGGTCATCGCCGCCGCGGCCGCATGGTACATCGGCCGCAGCGGCACCACCCGGAGGGATCAGGAGCTCCTTGAGACCGCGCGGCGCGAAGCCGACGGGGTCAGACAGCGTGCCGAGGACGAAGCCAGACGCACCGTAGAGACGGCGGAGCGGGATGCCCGGGAGATGCTGGCGACAAGTCGCGCCCAGCTCGTGGAAGAGGAACAGCGCGCACGCAGCTCACTCGACCAGGAGCTCGAGCGGCAACGCGAGCAGGCCAGCATCGTCCTGGAACGCGGACGCGAGGACCTCGACCGCGAACGCGGCGACCTCCGCGAAGCCAAGGAGGAAGTGCGTCGCGACCGCGAGAAGCTCGAGCAGAACGAGGAGCGCCTCAACCGCCGCGGCGAGCAGCAGGACGCGCGCGCGACCAGGCTCGACGAGGCCGAGGGCCGCCTGGACGAACGCGAGGAGGAGCTGAGGACACGCCTGCACGAGCTTGAGGAGCAGCGGCTGCAGGTGGAACAGGAACTGCACCAGGTGGCGAGGCTCAGTAAGGAGCAGGCGACAGAGATGATCATGAACCGGCTCGAGGGAGAACTCGAGCGCGAGAAGGCCGTCCGCGTCCGTTCCGCACTCGAGAAGGCCGACGCGGAGGCGAAGCGCCGCAGCTTCGACATAATCGCGCAGGCGATCCAGCGCAGCGCGTCGGAGGTATCAGCAGCGATCTCCGTCTCGGTCGTGCCGATTCCCTCGGACGCGATGAAGGGCCGCATAATCGGCCGCGAGGGCCGCAACATCCGCGCGTTCGAGAGCCTGACGGGCGTCGACCTGATCATCGACGACACCCCTGAGGCCGTCCTCCTTTCGTCCTTCAACCCGCTCAGGCGCGAGGTCGCGAAACTCGCACTGAGCGAGCTGGTGTCCGACGGACGCATCCATCCCGCCCGCATCGAGGAGGTCGTCCAGAAGGCCCAGCAGGACATGCAGAACTACATCCGCGAGCGCGGCGACGAGGCCGCGCTGGAGGCGAACGTCGTCGGCATCAAGCAGGGCATGCTGCAGTTGCTGGGCCGCATGCACTTCCGCACCAGCTATGGACAGAACGTCCTTCAGCATTCCGTGCAGGTCGCGCACCTGTGCGGCATCATCGCAGCCGAGCTCGGGCTGGACGAGGCCCTGGCGCGTCGGGCGGGCCTGCTGCACGACGTCGGAAAGTCGATCGACCGCGAGATCGAGGGCACGCACACCGAGATCGGCGCGAACCTCGCGAGACGCTTCGGCGAGCCCGTCGAGGTGATCGACGCGATCGCCAACCACCACGAGGTCGACCGTGCCGAGACGCTCTACCCCATCCTGGTCCACGCGGCCGACGCGATCTCGGCAGCCAGACCCGGCGCCCGGCGCGAGAGCCTCGAAAGCTACCTCAAGCGCCTCGAGGGGCTCGAGAGCATCGCGACGAGCTTCCCGGGTGTCGAGAAGAGCTACGCGATCCAGGCGGGACGCGAGATCCGCATCATCGTCGAGCCCGACAAGATCAACGACGCCAAGGCGGTGCTGCTGGCACGCGACATCGCCAACCGCATCGAGCAGGACATGGAGTACCCCGGCCAGGTTCAGGTGACGGTGGTGCGTGAATCGCGCGCCGTGGAGTACGCCAGGTAGGCTCAGCCGCCCAGGCGGTTCTGGGAGTGGCGCGCGGGACGCCGGACAGTGGGCCGGTGCCCCGCGCGCCACTGGTTATACTCGCAGCGTGATGTCCATGCGCATTCTGATCCCCGCAGAAGTGAAACAGGTATCGCCATCAGCCTGCTAGGAGAAGCCATAAAGCTGTTCAGCGGTTCCGGCACGCCCGATCTGGCTCGGGCCGTGGCGGACCACCTCGGCCAGGAACTCGGCCACGGCACCGTCTCGCAGTTCCCGGACGGCGAGACCCGCATCGCCATCGACGAGTCGGTTCGCGGCGCAGACTGCTTCGTGATCCAGTCCACGTGCAGCCCCGTCAACCACAACCTGATGGAACTGCTCGTGCTTGCCGATGCGTTGAGGCGCGCGTCGGCCGGAAGGGTCAACGCGGTCATTCCCTACTTCGGCTACGCGCGGCAGGACAAGAAGGTCCAGGCCAGGGAACCCATCACCGCCAAGCTCGTCGCGAACCTGCTCGAGACCGCAGGTTTCGACCGCGTCATCACCATCGACCTGCACGCGGGCCAGATCCAGGGGTTCTTCGACGTACCGGTGGACCACCTGACCGCACTGGACATCCTTGCCAACCACCTGAAGACAGAAGACCTGACGAGCAGCGTGGTCGTCTCACCGGACGTCGGCCGCGCCATCGAAGCGAGGCGCCTGGCGAACCTGCTGAACCTGCCCCTTGCGATGCTCTACAAGCGCCGCACGAGCCCCACTGATACCGAGGTCACGCACGTGATCGGCGACGTGGCGGACATGCGGCCGATCTTCATCGACGACATGATCACCACCGCCGGCACGATGCGGCGTGGCATCGACAGCGTGCTGAGGCTCGGAGCGCGTGAGGACATCACCGTGGCCGCTACCCACGGCGTGTTCACGCCGCCGGCGATGGAGCGGCTCTCGATCGCCGCCATCAGCAAGCTGGTGGTGACCGATACGGTGCCGCAGGCCCAGGACGATCCCCGCAAGGTGGTCCTGAGCGTGGCCGGGCTGCTCGCCCAGGCGATCATGAACGTACACAAGAACGAGTCCGTCAGCTCGCTGTTCACAACCTGACGGGGTAGCTGCACCGGGCCTTGCAAGGGAAACCCGAAAGGCTGTATGCTAATCAATTGGTGACGAGTCGCAGGCCTTACGGAGGCCTGGGTAACGGCTCAGCAAGAATCACGGGGCGAGCCGGCTGGCCGGTGAGCCTGGGCAAGTTCGCCCCTGGAGGAACTCAATGAAACTGGCAGCCGCCATGCGGGAACCTGTAACAAACAACGTCCTGCGCAGCACCGGTCGCATCCCTGCGGTCGTATACAACAAGGAACTCAACGTTTCCATCAGCGTCAACCTGCGCGAGTTCGACCGCGTCTTCCGCGCGGCGGGCTCCTCAGGCCTGATCGACCTCGACATCGACGGGACGGAGCATTCCGTGCTGGTCAAGGCCGTCCAGATGAACAAGCGCCGCCGCGTGCCGCAGCACGTGGACTTCTACGCCGTGACTGCCGGCCAGAAGGTCCAGGTAGGCGTCGGACTCAACTTCGAGGGCACTCCGGCCGGCGTGCGCGATGGCGGCCAGCTGGACGTGCAGCGTCGCGAGGTCCTTATCAACATCGTTCCACGCCTGATCCCATCCCACCTTGATGTCGACGTCTCCGGACTCGCGATCGGCGACTCGCTGCACATCAGCGACCTGGTCGCCCTCCTCCCGGACGAGGCGGAGGTCATTGACGACCTGGAACTCGCCATCGTCGCAGTGGTGCCGCCACGCATCGCAGCCGAGGCCGAAGAGACGGGCGAAGAGTCTGCCGAGCCTGAAGTGATCGGTGAGAGCGCGGCCGAAGCCGAAGGCGCTGAAGAGTAAACCTTCTCAGGTAACGGATCTGCAGGGGTGCCGCCAGCCTGATTGGCGGCACCCCTTTCTTTCGCTGAAGGGGGCGTAGCGGCATGACCGAAGGGAGCGACCTGCGACTGGTGGCCGGGCTTGGAAATCCGGGACCCGCCTACGCGCGCACGCGCCACAACCTTGGGTTCATGGTGCTTGACGAGCTGTTGCTGCGCGAGGGGGCCGCCTGGCGCAGGCTCGGGCAGGCGGACCAGGCAACCACCGGACGCTCTATCCTGCTGAAGCCTGCCCGCTTCATGAACCTGTCCGGCCGACCGATCCAGGCCGCCCTTACCCGCGCCAGGCTCAGACCGGGCCAGCTGCTGGTCGTCCACGATGACCTGGACCTGCCTTTCGGCCGCATGCGTTTCCGCTTCGGTGGCAGCGCGGGCGGTCAGCGTGGCGTGCAGGACACGATCGCGCACATCGGCAAGGACTTCTGGCGCCTGAAGCTGGGAATCGGTGCCGCGCCAGCGGGTTTCGAGACGCGCAACTGGGTGCTCAGCCGCTTCGGCAAAGACGAGCTTGACCTGCTTGACCGCGTCGTCGGCGAGGCCGCCGACGCGGTCAGCATGGCTTTGAACGAGGGGCCAGAAGCGGCCGCGAATGCCTATAACGGACTTGTGATCGTCTAGTCCAGCTGCTCCAGGATGCCCCTGAGGCGGTCAATCACCTGGCGGCTCTCCTCCAGCCTGCGGCGCTCCTCCTGTACGACCTCGGCTGGCGCCTTGGCCACGAAACCCGGGTTCGACAGCTTCCTGTCGGACCGGGCCACCTCGCTGACCAGTGTTTCCAGCCTCTTCTCCTGCCGGGTCCGCCACTCGGCCAGGTCAACCAGGCCGTCCAGCGGCATGCGCAGCTCCACGCGGCCGGTTGGTTGCGACAGGCCGGGGCCTTCGGCGGCTTCGGTCTCGAGCCGCGCTCTGGCCAGCGCTCCGAACACTTCCGGATCGGCTGCGAGGATAAAGGCGTCCTCTCCCGTCGCTTGCACGGGCACCACCTGTCCCGGGGCGAGCCCCGCCTCGGATTTCAGGCTCCTGACGGCACCGACCGCGTCCATCACGACAGCGAACTCGCGTTCGGCCCCCGGGTCGCGCAGCGATCCCGACAGCTCGGGCCACGCTTCCAGGCCAAGGTCGCGGTCTTGCCCCTTGACCGCCACCCACAGCTCGCTCGTGACGAACGGCATGAAGCTGTGCAGCATCTTCAGCACGCTCTCCAGGGTGAACGCAAGCACCTGGCGAGTTCCCGGATCCCCGGCCTTGAGTCCTGGCTTGGCGGCCTCCAGGTACCAGTCACAGAACTCGGACCAGACGAAGTCATAGGCTGCGCGCGCGGCCAGGCCCAGCTCGAGGGCGTCGAGGTGCCCTGCGACCTCTTCCAGCGCCCGCTCCAGCCTGCTGAGCATCCAGCGGTCGCTGAGGCCGAGGGAGGCGGTATCCGCGGGCTGAGCCGCCACGGTGCCCGTGCCCTCCAGGTTCATCATGCCGAATCGTGCGGCGTTCCACAGCTTCGTCGCGAAGTTGCGACCCATCTCCACGCGCCGTTCGTCCCAGCGCAGGTCCTGTGCCCCCGTTGAGATGTGACAGAGTGCGAACCGGAGGGCGTCGGCTCCGTACCTCTCGATCGTCAGCAGCGGATCGACACCGTTGCCCCTGCTCTTGGACATCTTCTGACCTTCCGCGTCCAGGATGAGTCCGTGCAGCAGCACGTCGCTGAACGGCGCCTGGCCTGTCAGGTCGAAGCCTGCGATCTGCATGCGCGCGACCCAGAAGAAGAGGATGTCGTAACCGCACGAAAGCACGGAGTTCGGGTAGAACCTGTCCAGGGCGGCATCGTCACCGTCGGGCCAACCCATGGTCGAGAACGGCCACAGGTTGCTGGAGAACCACGTGTCGAAAACGTCCTCATCCCGCGTGAGCTGCAGGTGAGAGTAGCGCGGGTCGTCGGTCGGATCAAGGTAGGGATCGTCCTGGTCGGGAACGATTATGTTGCCGTCCTCGTCGTACCAGGCGGGCACGCGGTGGCCCCACCAAAGCTGCCTCGAGATGTTCCACGGC
Organism: uncultured bacterium; assembly: GCA_964495325.1. GTDB lineage: Bacteria > Deinococcota > Deinococci > Deinococcales > Trueperaceae > CAZBVI01. The sequence goes on along the minus strand of CAZBVI010000020.1, from coordinate 3,159 downwards.
CTCAGTTTCGAGAGCCAGTCCCTGTTCACCTTGGCGTAGCGCTCCGGATGGACGCGCATGGTGCCGTCATCGAGCGCCGCAAGCGCCCTGGCGGCCCCTTGACTCGTGTCGTAGAACCACTGGAGCATGATCATCGGTTCGACCGGCTGGCCGGTGCGGCTGCTGATCCCGAGCGAGACCGTGTGCGGCCGTGTTTCGCGCAGTGCACCACTTTCCTGCAGCGCGCTGACTACCTGCGGGCGCGCCTCGAAGCGGTCGAGGCCGCGGAAGCGTTCGGGCACGAGTTCACCGCTCATGCGTGCGTCGAAGCCGATCACGGACGGGTGCGGCAGGCCGTGCCGCTCGCCGATCTCGAAGTCCGTCGGGTCGTGCGCCGGCGTGATCTTCAGCGCGCCTGTGCCGAAGTCGCGTTCGACCGCCTGGTCAGTGATCACCGGAATGAAGCGGTCCGTGAGCGGGATGCGGACGCGCTTGCCGACCAGGCCGCTGAACCGGTCATCGTCGGGATGGACCGCGACCGCGGTGTCAGCGAAGATGGTTTCCGGCCTGACCGTGGCGATCAGTACTTCGCCGCCACCCTCGATCGCGTACGCGAGCGTGTACATGCTGGCCTGCCGCTCCTCGCGGTCGACCTCGAGGTCTGATAGGGTCGTCCGGCTCTCCGGATCCCAGTTGATGATGCGTTCGCTGCGGAAGATCTTGCCCTGGTGGTACAGGTCGACGAACTGCTTGCGCACTGCCCGGCTCGGTCCCTCGTCCATGGTGAAGACGTCGCGCGTCCAGTCTGCAGAGATTCCCATGCGGCGCAGCTGAGCGGAGATCGCGCCGCCTGACTCCTCCTTCCAGGCCCAGACGTGCCTCAGGAACTCCTCGCGCCCGAGGTCGTGGCGGCTGATGCCCTGCTCCCGGAGCTGGCGCTCCACGACCACCTGCGTCGCGATGCCCGCGTGGTCGCTGCCGGGCTGGAAGAGGGCCTCATCTCCCCTCATGCGCCTGTAGCGCACGAGCGTGTCGATGATGACATTGTCGAAAGCATGCCCCAGGTGCAGGTCACCGGTTACGTTGGGCGGGGGCATGACAATCGTGAACGCAGGCTTGTCCGAGTGTGGATCGGCCGTGTACGGCTCGTCCGACCAGCGCTTCGCCCAGCGTGCCTCGATGTCGGCCGGATCGAAACGCGCAGCCAGTTCGTTAATCTTCATAGGTCACCGCCATCCTGCCCATCTTAAGCCCAGGCGGCGCCGCCCTTACAGGACGGGCAGGGTCATCATGGAGCGCTCGGAGATCTGTGCAGCCAGCAGGCGGGTGGCCTTCCGCAGCTCGATGCTCACCGGGGAAGCCGGATCCGAGATGACGATCGGTGTGCCGGCGTCCCCCGACTCCCGCAGTGCAGTCTTGACCGGGACCTGGCCGAGCAGGGGGATGCGTTCGACATCGGCGAAGGTCGCCGCGCCGCCCTGGCCGAAGATATGGTCCCTCGTGCCGTCGGGCAGCTCGTAGAAGCTCATGTTCTCGATCACGCCGAGCACGGGCACGTGGGTCTTGCGCAGCATCGACAACGCACGGCGCACGTCCAGCAGGGCGACGTCCTGGGGTGTGGTCACCATCACGGCTCCGGTGAGCGGCACCAGCTGCGAGAGCGAGAGCTGTACGTCGCCCGTGCCGGGCGGCATGTCGACAATCAGGTAGTCGAGCTCGCCCCAGAGTGTCTGCTGCAGCATCTGCGTCAGCGTGCCGTGCAGGATCGGACCGCGCCAGGTGAGGGCCTGGCCCTCCTCGACCAGGTTGGCGATCGTGATGATCCGGACACCGTGGCTGCTGAGCGGCATGATCCGCTTGTTGTCATCGGCCATCAGCCGCTTGCCCTCGATGCCGTACATCCGGCCCTGGCTGGGACCGTAGATGTCGGCATCGAGCAGGCCGACGCTGGCTCCCTCGAGCGCGAGCGCGGCCGCGATGTTGGCAGCGACCGTGGACTTGCCCACACCGCCCTTGCCACTGCCGACGGAGACGACGTACTTGACGCCCGGCAGCGCCTCCTTCTGTGCGTCCTTCAGGGCCGAGTCGAACGTGAGTTCGATCGCATCGACCCCCTCTATCCCGGCCAGCGCACTGCTGATGTCCTCCTGGAGCTGTGCCTTGGTGGGACAGCCCGGGGTGGTCAGCATCACCCTGACCTCGGCGCGCCTGTCCGTTACGGAGACGTGCTGGACCATTCCCAGTGTGACGAGGTCCTGGTGCAGCTCGGGGTCGTTGACCCCAGACAGCGCGCTCAGTATCTGTTCCTGTATCTGATTGCTCATGTTGCCTGCAGCGTATCAGCACGTGAAAGTTCGCACAACACATGGTGCGACGCAGGTCAGGCGCCAGCCGGCGCGCACCCTTGCTATAATCCCTGAGGTAATGACCGGTCACAGTACGCCCTTCCAATCCTGCGGGCCAGTCGCGGCGCCCCCGGCGTGAACGACCGCATAAGGTATCAGGCCCAGTCCGTCTACCGTGAGGAACACGGCGTGAGTGCCTGGCGCGGCGTTGACCCGGTGACCGGCCTGCCCGTCCTGATCTACCGCTTCCGCGGCGAACCACAGCCGGGACTCACCCGCCTGGACTCCGACCAGCTGCCCCGACTGCTCGCCTGGCGCGAGGAGGATGGCGAGGGACTCGCAGTCGTCGCATTCTCCAGTGCCTGGGTCCCGCCGGAGCCCGGCCAGCCGCTTTCGGGCGCGCAGCTGCTTGATTCCGCCCAGGCGCTGGCGGACGCAGACGCCGCAGGCGTGACCCACGGCAACCTCACTGAGCGACGCTTCCTGATCAAGGGTGACACGGTGGTGCTCGAGGGCTTCGGACTGCCCTGGTCACCCGCCGACGGAGCTGAGCCTGACGATGTCAGGGGCTGGGCAAGGTCCGTGCTGGCCCTCGGCTACCCCGAGAACGACAAGGTCAACGAACTCCTGCAGCGCGCCCTTTCACCGGTGGCGGGTGACCGGCCGACCGCCGCCTCGCTGGTGGGCGAGCTCCGCGCCGCGCTGCTGGGAGTACCTGCCCTTGCCTCCGGTGCCCCTGATCACGGTTCCGGATCGCCCGCGGCAGTTCGTGTGGAACCCGCACAGCCCGAGTCCGAACCGGAGGCTGCCCAGCATCCCGAGGAAGCACAGTGGG
>CAZBVI010000019.1:0-54793 GCA_964495325.1 uncultured bacterium | reverse complement strand
GCGGCGAAGAGGTCGGGCACGCTGGAGGAGCCGCCGAGCGTGCCCTCGCCGAACGGTAGTTCTATGACGTTCAGCTGCCAGAGCACGACGAGTGAGGCGGCTGCGATGAGGATGATTGCAAGCACGGCGCGGAGCATGCAGACAGGTTAACGCGCCCGGGTCGTGCGAATCATGATGAACGGCTGGCGCATGCTAGGATTGTCCGCTGTGCTCGCGAGCCACCTCACAGAAGCCAGCTCCCTGACCCGCCTGGCGCTGCCGTTAGTGCTGGGCCAGATGGCGCATGCCGGAGTAGGTTTCACGGATACCCTCATGGTCGGGCGCCTCGGCGGCCTGGAGCTGGCCGGTGTCGCGCTGGGCAGCTCGCTTTACTTCTTCGCGTTCATCCTCTGCTCCGGGATTCTTTACAGCGTCGCCCCCTCGGTCTCGCAGGCCTTCGGGGCCGGACGCGAGCGCGACGCGCTGCATGCAGCCCGGCAGGGCATCTGGCTGGCACTCTTCTTCGCCTTGCCCGTGATCGTGCTGCTGTTCCTGGCAGAGGGGCTGTTGCTGTCGACAGGGCAGGACCCTGAGGTCGCAGCCATCGCCGCGAACTACCTGCGCGTGATCGCGCCCGGGTTCCTGCCGATGCTCCTCACAGTCGCACTGCGGGGCTTCCTGGAGGGCAAGGGGGACACCCGCCCCCTCATGTTCATACTGTTGCTCGGGCTCGGCGTGAAGATCGCGCTGAACAGCGTGCTGCTCACGGGTGGCGGGCCGTTTCCTGCCCTGGGCGTGAACGGTGCAGCGATCTCCAGCGTCGCTGTCTACACGGTGGAGTTCCTGGCCGCCGCGCTGTATGTCTCGAGGAAGTACAGGTCCCTGCAGCTGTTCGGCGCGCTGGGCTGGCCACACGCCCCGCAGATCGTTGAGCTCATACGGGTGGGGGTCCCCATCGGACTCACGCTCGGTTTCGAGACCGGCCTGTTCACGCTCACTGCGTTCCTGATGGGCACGCTTGGAGGGCCTGAGCTGGCCGCGCACCAGGTCGCGCTGCAGTCCGCAGGCATGGCCTTCAACATCCCGCTTGGCCTGGCCCTGGCCACCTCGGTGCGCGTCGGTTACAGCGTCGGGCGGGCCGACAGGGCAGGGGCTGCACTGGCAGGCCGGGTGGGCGTGCTCACATCGATGCTTGCCATGACGGTTACGGCTCTGATCTTCGCGCTCGTGCCGGAACAGGTCGCCTCGCTCTTCCTGGACGCCGCTGACCCGCAGAACGCAGAAGTAATGGCCCTTGCAGTCAGCTTTCTCGGCTTCGCCGCGATGTTCCAGCTGGTCGACGGGGTCCAGGTGACCGCATCGGGCGCGTTGCGCGGCTACAAGGACACGCGGGTGCCGATGCTCGCCTCACTGTTCTCTTACTGGGTGTTCGGTCTCGGCACTTCGCTCTGGTTGCTTTATGGGGTCGGCATGGGCGGCGCGGGCCTGTGGATCGGACTGGTGGCGGGCCTGGCGATGGCGGCCGTACTTCTTTCCATCCGGCTTGTCTGGCGGGGCAGGCAGCCTGTGGGACCCATCTTCTCTGTCCCCGACTGAGTATGGTCTCTGCTATCATTGCTGGTGATGACATGGAGGTGCGCTCATTAACCCCTTTATCCTGATCCTGTTTTACGCTTCGCTCGTCCTGGCGTTCCTGGCCGCGCTGGGCGGCGTGATGCTTTTCACGGCCCGTTTCTTCGTGGGCACCTCGGCGGACCGACGGGACTGAGTCAGCCTTGTTGAGCCGACTGCGGCAGTACGTAAACGGACCGCAGCTGGATGTGGCGCAGGCGACGAGTTTCCTGCGCCAGGTTTTCCTTATCGTCTTCATGAGCCAGTTCACGGTGGCGATGGCCACGGGGCTGGTCCTGCGTGCTCTCTTCCCGGCACCCACCGGCGGGGATTCGCTGCTCGGCTGGGTGCTGGTGCTGATATCGGTACCGCACCTGCCGATGAGCCTTGCCCTGGCAGTGCGGGGATTGCAGGGGGCGAACCGGGGCAGCTCGCTCTCTTCGACGCTGCTCGTGGCTGTCCTGCTTTCGACACCCGCCTGGTTCCTGTCGCTTGGTTTCGCGACCGGTCAGGCCGACGGGCCCCTCTTCACGCTGATGGCTATCATGGTTGGCCAGTACGCGATCGGGATGTTTCTGACAGGAAGGTTCGCGAGGCTCGCTATTCCGGCGCGCAAGGAGCCGGAGGCGGAAGGGGAGGCTGGCGCGGAGCCGGACTAGCCGCGTCGAAGTTCGACGCTCGCGTCGTGAAGTACCGAACTCATCTCAAGCGCCCGGCTTGTGCCGATCACCACGCAGTCCGCCGGATCCTCCGCGACGGTCACGGGTACGCCGGTTGCGCGCTGCAGGAAAACGTCGATGTTCTTCAGCTGCGAACCGCCGCCGGTCATGACGATGCCGCGTTCGATGACGTCCGAGATCAGCTCCGGCGGTGCCTGCTCCAGCACGCGGCACGCCGCCGCGCCGAGCTTGTCCAGCGAGGCGGAGATCGCCTCGACGACCTGCGAGGTCGAGATGGTGGCGGTCTTGGGCATCCCGTCGATCAGGTCGCGCCCCCGGACCTCCATCAACTCATCTTCATCATCCGGCAGCAGCAGCGCAGCGCCCACTGTGCGCTTGATCTCCTCGGCGGTGCGGTCGCCGATCAGCAGGTTGCTGCGGTTCCTGACGAAGCGGACGATCTCGTTGTCCAGCGTGTTGCCCGCGATTCGCTGGGACTCCGAAACGACGATGCCGCCCAGGCTGATGATGGCGATGTCGGTGGTTCCGCCGCCGATGTCTACGGTCATCGAGCCGACCGGCTGCATGATGTCGATCCCCGCACCGATCGCGCCGGCCACCACCTCCTCGATCAGGTAGGTGCGCCGGGCCCCGATTTCCGAGATCGCCTGCAGCACCGCCCGCTTCTCGACCGACGTGATGCCGCTCGGGATGCAGACCATGATGTTCGGCTTTATGAAGCGCGAGGGGCCGGTGAGTACCTTGCGGATGAACGCCTGGAGCATCTTCTCCGTCAGTGTGTAATCGGCGATGACGCCTTCGCTCATCGGCCTGATCGCCGTGATGTTGTTCGGCGTCCGTCCCAGCATGCTGTAGGCGTCGCTTCCGACAGCCTTCACTTCAGTAGTGCCGTTGACCACGGCGATAACGGCCGGTTCGCGCAGTAGCACGCCCTTGCCCCTTACATGAATCCGAACGTTGGTGGTGCCGAGGTCTACGCCTATCACAGCAGCCAGTATACGCTCGGACCCGAGCTTGACGCCGCTCGCGCGATGCGGGATGCTGCCCTGATGAAGACGGGTGCGCAGAGTGGCTGCTGAAGCTGCTGACAAGGAAACCTCCGGCAGCAAAGAGATGACGCCCTACAGCGTCTTTGCAGGCATATACGACGATGTGATGCACGACATCGATTACGACGACTGGGCCGAGTTCCTGCTGAGCGAGCTCGTCAGCCGGGGCTTCGCGGGCGGGCACGTGCTGGACCTGGCCTGCGGAACCGGCAACGCCGCCGTTCCACTCCTGCGGCGGGGCTTCAGGGTGACCGGCGTCGACAGTTCCGAAGCGATGCTGGCCGTGGCGCGCTCCAAGCATCCCGGGGTCAGCTGGCTGGAGGGCGGGTTCACCGACTTCAGCGCAGGCGGCCCTTACGCGCTCGTGCAGAGCGTGTTCGACGCCGTGAACAACCTGCTGGATCCCGATGACTTCGTCCTGATGGCCGAGAACGTGAACGCGCACCTCGAGCCGGGTGGCTGGTTCGCGTTCGACGCGAACACCAGTCAAGGACTCAGGTACCTCTGGGAGGCGGGCGGCATCTCCGGCTGGGCCGGCGAGTCGTTCTATGCCTGGGACTACGCGTACGACGAAGCGAGCGGCCTGGCGCGCGTCGAAGCGGGCTTCGTCATCGGCGGGCAGCGCTACCTGGAGGTCCATACTGAGCGGAAGTACGACCCGGATGAGCTGAGGGACCTGCTCCAGCGCGCAGGGTTCGCAGAGATCGACGTGATCGAGTATCCCGACGGCGAGCCGGCTGAGGCCGACGCGCCGCGGGTCTGGGTGCTCGCCCGCAAGCCGGTCGTCTAGACGCGCTTGCCGGCTTTGGCCCGGATGGGAGCGTGGGCACCGGCCAGCCTGCGCAACATCGCCTGGTTCTGTCCGGTCACGAGGCTGCGCCTCGGCTGTGGATCGAAATCAGAAGGAAGGTCCAGGGAGCTCTCGGGCAGGTCCGGGATTCCCTCTTCAGCCCACTTCGCCCGCCAGCTTTCCGGGAGCAGCTCCGGCAGCTCCCGACCGCTCATCAGACACCACAGGTGTGCCCATGCCCTCGGTACTGTGCGCCAGGCGTCGTATCCGCCTCCACCTGTCGCCACCATACGGCCACCGCAGTGCCGGTTGGAGAGTTCAACCACGTGGCGAAACGCGCGGGTGAGGCCCTGCAGGCTGAGCGAGAGGTCGGCCAGCGGGTCGTGGCGGTGCGCATCGGCACCAGCCTGGAGCACGATCAGGTCGGGCCTGAACCACGCGAGTGCATCGGGAAGGACGCCGTCGATCACTTCAAGGAACGACTCGTCCTCGGTGAACGGCTCCAGGGGCGCGTTCACGCTCAGGCCGTTGCCGGCGCCGCGGCCCACCTCGTAGGTCTGTCCGGTGCCGGGGAAGAGGTAGCGGCCGGACTCGTGCACGCTGATGGTCATCACCTCGGGGCGCTCGTAGAAGAGGTTCTGCACGCCGTCACCGTGGTGGGCGTCCAGATCGATGTAGGCGACCCGCATGCCGTACACGCGCACCGCGTGCTCGATGCCGACTGCCAGGTCGTTGTAAATGCAGAAGCCCGAGGCCCGGTCGGCGTGTGCATGGTGCAGTCCGCCCGAGGGGTTGAAGGCACGCTTCGCCTTGCCGCTGGCGACGAGGTCGACAGCGCTGACTGTCGCGGCACAGATTCCCAGAACTGCGGCGTGCATCCCCGGAAAGATCGGGTTGTCGTTGGTTCCCAGCCCCGCTGCGAAGGCGGTGCGGCGGGACTGGCCCGCCGAGACGGCCTTTACGAGCTCGATGTAATCGGAATCGTGCACCCAGGCGAGCTCGGACTCACTCAGGTGTCCGGGCGCGACGATGTCCTCAGGGCTGAGCGCGCCGGCATGCTCGAGCAGTGAGCGCGTCAGCTCGCTGCGCAGGGGCTTGAATGGGTGCGAGGGGGAGAACTCGAAGGCAGAGAGTGAGTCAGCGTGCACGAACCTGACCGGGTCAGCCACTTTACTCAGTTGCCGCCGGGCCAGATCACGTGGTAGTTCATCTCCCGCAACTCTGCTGCCAGCCTGTGCCCGTGGATGGTCTCGACGCGCAGGACGAACGTGATGCTGTCCTCGTGGCGCTCGGTGGCGAAGACGCTGCTCACGTTGTGGTTCAGGCTGGCGACGCGGTCCAGCAGCGCTGCAAGTGCTCCCGGCCGGTTGGGCACCTCGACTTCGAGGCGGCTGCTCGGCCGGTTGACGCCTGTCATCGCGACAAGGGCATCAAGGAAGTCGATGCCGGTGACGATGCCGACGAGCTCGTCTCCCTCGAGTACAGGCATCGCACCGATCTTGTGCTCGCGCAGTACCCGTGCACTTTCCTCGATCGGGTCCAGCGGGTGGGCCGTCAGGACGTTGCGGATCATTATCATGCTCACCGGGCTGTCCATCTTCACGCCGGCGGGCGACTGTGGATGAGTGCCGCCCACAACGCGGATGTCCCGGTCGGAGACGATCCCGACGAGGCGGCCCGGGCCGGCTCCCTCGCCGTCGGGCTCGAGGATGGGGAAGTGCCGGATGTTGCGCTGTTCCATCAGCTTGTGAACGTCCGTTATCGGCATGTCGGGGCCGATGGCCACGACCTTGCGGGTCATGATGTCCTGTACTGTCACGCTTGGTCCTTCCTTCTGGTCTGGCCCCGGAGGCGCAGACGGTCGAATTCATCGCTGACGTGCCCGGGACAGTCCGGGCCGACACGCGCCATCAGCAGGTTCGCCGGGCTGGCGCGAAGCTCCTCGTCCGTGGTACCCACCTGCCTGAGTCCTGCACCGCCATAGAGCCTTTCGAGCATCCGCCTGTAGGCGAAGTCGCTCAGGCCGGTGCGCCCGAGATCGTAGTGCCAGACGTACATGGTTGCGAAGACGATCGTAGCATCAAAGCGCCCCGTGCCGAACGAGGCTTCGAGCAGTCGCTGGGCAACTTTCTGGCCACGTGCGGAAGGCGAGACCTCGATCGCGCCAAGTTCGATCAGCTGTCCCGTTGCGTCCTCACCCCAGCTTTCGATTGCCGAGGGCGGATGGAAGGTCACGTAGCCAAGGAGGGCGCTGCCTTCGGCCGCGATGCTGACGCAGCAGCGCGGGTCGGCCGCAAGCTCCAGGAGCGCCTCGTGCTGCGCCGCCGGCGGCCTGAACATGCTCAGGCCGGGATCGGGCACCAGGCCGAGCAGACGGGTGGGGCTGACGCAAGTCTCGACCTGCAGGCCGCTCATGTCTCCAGTCTAAGCCTGGCGGTTGTTGACGAGCCAGTTTGCAACCAGCTCATCGGGCAGGCGCATCTCCCTGGCAACGCTGCCGTCGAGCGGCAGCAGGTCATCAGGCAGGCTGGTCCGCTCCCCGACGGCCTCGACGGCGTCGCCGAAGCTCCGGAGGATGACCTGGTGATGGGGCGACAGGCCGGCGTCCGCGAGGGTGCGCTTGAGCTTCAGGCCCGCTTCCTCGACCTTGCCCAGGCCGACAAGCGCACAGATGGAGAGTGAAAGCAGCCAGGCCCGCAGGCCCTCATCACTCCGCTCGTCCGGTCCTGTCAGCTTGAGCAGGTCCTTCATGCCGGCCCTGGCGGAAGCGAGGGCCGCCGGGTGGTCGGAGTTGCGCCAGTGCGCCATGGCAACGTAGGCGCTTCCCTGAGCCTGGTCATACGAGGAACGCGCCAGCGCGAGGGCGGACTCGGCGGTCGCGACGGCCGCCGCGGAATCAGTCAGCAGGAGGCTCTCCAGAAGCAGGCAATCGCGCCGCATGGTGTCGAGCGTCGGTCCGCCAAGCTCCTCGGCCCGGACTCGTACCCTGTCGAGCAGGTGCCGCGCGTGCTCCAGGTCTGCCGGGTAGATGGCGTTCCTGGGATCCTGCGTGAGGGGGAACCGGAAGGGCTGCTGGAGTCCCCGGCTGCAGTAGGCGAGTGCCAGGTAGAGCGATGACCGCAGGATGCGCGGCCCGGTGTCTACGCCGAAGGTCGCGCCATAGTGCGAAAAGGTCTGCAGGCTGTCGGTCAGGAGGAAGATCGCTTCCTGGAAACGGCCTGCGGCGAGCAGCACGAGGGAGTTGTCCTCGTCGCTGCGCGCGAGCCAGAAGTCGCGCTCAAGCGATCCGCCAGGCAGGACGGACTGCGCCTCATCGCCGCCGGCTTCTTCCAGCCTTGAACGGGCAGCCTTGAAGTCGAGCGCGGCCAGTTCGAGGTCTCCGCGCATGCCGTGCAGCATGCCCCGCCGGGACAGGAAGCGGGTCTGTTCGGATACCAGTGCCTCGCTGCGCCGGGCGAGCTCAACCCCATTGTTCAGCTGCTGCAGGGCCGCGTCGAAGCGTCCCAGCCTAAGGAGTACGTCGCCCTGCTGGTACGCGACCCTGGCCTCTACCAGGTCCTCGCTCGGGATGACCGACGAGAACTCGTGGAGCGCCCGGTGCATGTCACCCTGGTCCTTGGCGACCAGTCCGGCCCAGATCGCGACCTTCGCATGCAGCAGCTGAGAGTTGGCACCGCTATCGTCTACCTTTGGCAGCAATGGCCGGGCTTCTTCGCTGACCAGGCGTGCCGCCTCCGTCAACTGGCCGCGCCAGCGGGCGATACTCGCCTTGACCAGGGCCGCCTCTGCGTCCAGGAGGGGATCTTCGGCGGGCGTCCAATCGCTGATGAAAGATTCGGCCAGCTCAAACTGGCCGCGCAGGGCGGCGCCTTCGGCACGCTTCAGGGTGGTCCAGGCACGCACGTGTCTGTGATGGGACCGGCTGAGCGGCTCGAACGCCTCCAGGACGTCGGGGTGGTTGAACGAGCCGAGCCGCACGTAGTGTGTCGCGATTCGCAGGGCGATCCGTTCGAACTCATCACCCTCGACGAGCTCCTGCCTGGCCGCGCGCCAGATCCGCAGCAGAAGTGACTGGGGCACGCTGGTCCTGCGCATCCACTGCTCGAGCGGCAGCCACTGGCGCGCCTCGAACAGGTGATGCAGGTATCGGACGGCCTCCTCCGAGCGCGGCTCGGCCAGCGCCGAACCCCTGTACCAATCGGCCGCCTTCAGGTTGAGCTCGCGGTAGAGCTCCGGCACCGACGTCTGCATGTACTCGCGCAGGCCACGCGCCAGCTGACGCGAGAAGATCCGGTACTGGTCGGGCCGGGCGGGCATGGGGTCCAGGAAGGCCTGCTCAAGGCTGCTGAGTGGCGACTCGTCCGTTCGCAGCAGAGACAGCAGTTTGCCGGGGAACGACATGAACTCGGGGGCTGAAAGGACGGTTACCGCGGAAAGGAACTCCCTGAGGCGGCTGTCGGACGAGGTCTCGATCAGTCGGCCAAGTTGCCGGAGGTGCTGAAGTTCTCCCGCGGTCTCCCTCTCGATCGGCTCACGCATCTCGGCCAGCAGCGTGAGCGTCCGCAGCTCTTCGAACGAACGCCCCGAGCTCTTTATCAGCGACTCCTGCTGAGCCGGGCTCAGTTGGGGCAGGCGCGCCCGCACGAACCTGCGTGCCTCGGTGACGGTGGGCGGGTTGAGCTTCACGGGTGGATCGAAGTTGCCGGGCTGCTGCAGCATGCGGGCCGAGAGCTCGGTCAGGCTGACGAGCAGGTTCACTCCGGGCGTCCGGCTGAGCGGTTCGAGCAGTGTGTGCCAGAGCCATTCGCCTGCGCGGACCCGCGGTACCTCGGGGGTGTTCAGGCGCAGGGGAACGCCCGCGAGTTCCTCGGCTGTGCCCAGCGTCTGTGAGACGTGGACCAGCAGGATCACGGGCAGGGGACGCTGCCTGATGGCGTTCTCCAGCAACCTGGCAACGTCGGCCTGGGCGTCGGCCTGAACGGCGAACGCGGTCGACGCACCCAGCTTGATCAGCCGTGCCTCAAGCGCACCGTTGTCCATCTTGAGCTCGCGTGCGAAGCGGTAGAGCGTGGGGACCAGGTCTGCCGAGCAGAACTCCAGCCGGATTATCCTGTCCTTCGCTTCGGGCATGTTCACGAGCGCCTGCTGGACGGTGTCGACGAGCAGCGTCTTGCCTGAGCCGGCCTTGCCGGTGAGCAGAATGCGCGTATCCGTACCGTTGCGGATGCCGGCCGTGAAGCGCCTGTAGGCCTGCATCTTCTCGCGGCCGAGCAGCTGCATCAGTTCGACCTCACTCCCGGCGGAGGATGACAGGAGTGCTTCGAGTTCTGGTGCCGACAGCTTGTCGTTGCCACAGCCCTGCCACAGTTCATCCAGGATCGCGAAGAGGGCCCGCTTGTCGTCGAGCTTGCCCTTGTCCCGGTATATGATGTTCCGAACGACATTGGGGTTGGCACCCCGCAGTTCCATGTGCTTGCGCAACCAGTTGATGCTGCCGAGGATTCCGTGCTGGTCGCGCTTGCTTCCCGTCGCACTTCGAACGTTTTCGAAGATCTTGCGCCAGGGACTGGTGTGCGTTGTCAGGGCCGTGTCTGGCATCAAACCATTGTAACCATGGGGATGTATACAGGTACAACGCTCCGGCTGCAGAGCGGAAAACTGCAGGCGAGCGATGCTACAATCGACGCAGCATGAGTGCCATCAGACGGGAAGTATTGACGGCGGATGTCGTTTACAGCGGCATGGGCACGCCGCTCAAGGACGGCGCCGTGGTTGTGGAGCATGAGAACGACAGGGGCGTGATCATCGACATCGGCAGCAGCGCGGAAGTGGCCCGCGTCTGGTCGGACATGCCTTCGAGGCATGTCGGCTTCGCGATCTCGCCGCCACCGGTGAACGCGCATACGCACCTCGACCTGAGCAGCATGCCGCTGGTCAACGACCGCTACGAGTCCTTCATCCCCACCGTGATCGCGTTCGCTGCCTCCGGCGGCCGCACCCTGAAGGCGGCGCGGACGGGGACGGAGCAGGTGCTCCGGTCGCGCGTCAGGCACGTAGGGGACATAGTCACGCTGCCCGAAGTCATGGAGTACCTGCTTGCACACGAAGGTCTCTCCGGCGTAGCTTACTGGGAAGTTATCTCACCCGATCCGGCTGAGGCGGACGCGAAACTGCAGGAGACGATCGAGCTGGTCGCCGGGTTCAGGCGCCATGAACGTCCCGGTGGCGTGCGCGTCGGCCTCACTCCGCACACGCCCCATACGGTCAGTGATGACCTGATGCAGAAGCTCGCGCGCTTCGCACTGGCCAACGGTCTGCCCATGCAGATCCACGTGGAGGAAAGCCCGCTCGAGAAGCCGATGCACCTGCGGGGCGAGGGTGAGCTTGCCCGGGTCCGCCGCGAGTTCGATCCCGGCTGGCAGCCCCCCGGCGTGTCCGCGGTGAACCTGCTCGAGCGTCTGGGCGTGCTCGAGGCACGGCCCACCCTGGTTCACATGGTCAACGTGACCGAGGAAGAGATCAGGACGGTGCACCGGTACGGCTGCAGCGTCGTGCACTGCCCGAGATCCAACGACCAGCTCTACTGTGGCCGCTTTCCCTGGGAGACCTACGCGCGCCACGGCGTGTCGGTCGGCATCGGGACCGATTCGCTCGCCTCGAGTCCGAGCCTGGATGTGCTCGAGGAGGCCGGGTATGCCCGCGACCTGCATGGCGACAACGCGAGTCCCCTCGGGCTCGTGCGTTCGGTGGTCAAGGGCGGATACCAGGCGCTGGGTCTGAAACCCCCGGTATGGCGACGTGGTGACGACACCGGCAGGCTGTTCATCTGGGACGGGAAAGCAGCGGGCCGGACCGACAGCTGACCCGACAGGCGCATCCGCCTCCAGGCTGTACATTGGGGCATGGAGGAAGCCATGTCATCGACTGCAAGAACAGTAACTGACGATAGCTTTGCCGAAGAGATCGGGGAAGGCCTGGCACTGGTCGATTTCTGGGCACCGTGGTGCGGCCCTTGCCGCTTCGTGGCACCGGTGATCGAGGAGCTCGCGGGCGATTACGAGGGCAAGGTGAAAGTCAGCAAGCTGAACGTGGACGACAACCTGAAGACTGCCGAGAAGTACCGGGTCCTGTCGATACCCACCGTCATCCTCTTCAAGGATGGGGAAGCGGTTGAGGTAATGATCGGAGCGCAGCAGAAGAGCGCGTACAAGAGCAAGATCGACAAGTACCTGTAGGCGAAGCAGCCACAGGCAGGACGCGGGCAGCATCCCAGTACAGGGATGCTGCCCGCGCCGTTTGAACCGGTGACTGGTTACCAGTCGAAGGTATAGAACATGCGGCTTCGGATGGTGTCGCCGATGACCTCCGTGTGACCGTAGGCCGGACCGGAACGGTCGGCGATGATCCTCACCGCTGCCGGGAAGCGTTCACCCACGCCTACCAGCTCTGCGAAGCTCGGGACGGGCGGGAGTTCGTCTGCCGCTTCAGCTTCGTCGACCATGGCATCGTCGGTACCGTCCGCCAGGCTGACTTCGAGTACGAACGCGCCGGTGCCGGTGTTGGACCAGGTGGTGGCCTCGACCAGGTAGGTGATGCCCTCGGCCGCCGTGTAGACGATGGTGCTGTCGCGCGTGCCGCCGTAGTCGTCGTTATACGCGATGACTGAACCTGTCTCGAGTTCGATCAGGTTCAGGTAGCTGTCGAGCTCGGTGCTCGTCTGCGACACGGTGAACTCCTGGCCGGGCGTGATTCCTTCCAGCAGGAAGTAGGTGGCGAAGATGGAGGCGTCCGGCACGGCGGTGATCACGCCTGAGTGGGTGCCCGGGCCGATCACGCTGTACTCGATGGCGGTGACATCGCGCTCGCTGTAGACGTATCCGTCCGACCAGTCCTGCGCGTCCCAGTCCCAGTCGTCGAAGCCGCCGCCATGAACGCCGTGATCGAGCCAGTCACGCTCCTCGAGCAGCGACACCCGGGCGGCATAGGCGATGGGTTGGACAAGCAGGTCAATGAAGCCCGCCATCGCGCGCAGCTCACCAGCGGTGTCCGAGTAGGACACTGCCGTAAGGTTTCCGCTTGTGGGCACGAAGGGGACCGGACCGGCCTCGGAATCCAGCCAGGCGTCGATGACACCCGGAAGCGCGGCGGCCGGCATGGTGATCACCAGGTTGTCGCCCAATGAGGTTGCGGCCAGGTCGTTGATCGGTCCGATCAGGACGCGTTGCACCGCGTGGCCGCGGTACTCGCCCTGAACGATCGCCAGCTCGAGTCCGTCTGCCCCTTCAAGCTCCCTGAACATCGTCACGGTGTTGTTGACCCAGCTGCTGAGGCCGCTGAAGCCGGTCAGTGCCGCCTCGCCGGACGCTACCGGGAGGACGAATGCGACGCCGGCCCCAGGGTAGATGCTGTCGAGGCCACGCAGCGAGTAGTCGAGCTGCAGGACGTGCACCTCGTTGCCCAGCCAGTCGAGCAGCCCGGCGTCCAGGTCGAAGCCGAACATCTCGAGCAGCGTCCCGCGCAGGTCGAACGGTTCGCCCATGAGGTCGCCGACGGTGTCAAGCCAGCCCTGCAGGTAGTTGACGCCAGCCGTCATGTCGAAGGCGCTCGAGCTCGCGCCGACACTGCCTTCCGGCAGGATCGGGGTTGAGCCAAGGGTGAGGCCGGAACCGGTAAGGAGGTCGAAAAGCGCGGCGTCTCCGCCCGTGCTGTCCGGGTACATGACGGCCTCGAACAGGAGTCCGTCCGGCTGGACCGCGATGTTGCCGCGCACGCTGCCGAGTGTGAGGAGCATTGCGTTCAGGCGCTCAACGAGCGGTGCGGTTTCGGGGCCGAACTCGCCACCGAAGACGCTGACCAGGTCCGAGACGACCGTGAAGTCGACCAGCCACTGCATCGCGAACTGACCATCCTCGAAAACAGGGTCAGTCTGCATTGATGCGCTGTCGGCCAGCGACGGCTCGTCACTGCCGCCCGCGAGCCGGACCGCGTAGCGGACCTGGTCCGGGTTGGTGCTCAGGATGAAGGCGCCGGCGGTCCGGGCGAACGAGACCGATACGTCGAAATCGATCGTGACGGTGGTGATGGCCGTGCCGTCCTGCTCCGCTTCCAGCACCTCGACACCGGGCGCGGTGGCGGCGCAGGCCAACAGCTCGCCGACCATGGAGTCAACCAGCTCAGTGTCATGGCCGGCAGCGACCATGTTCACGGCAGGAATCGGGTTGAACGGGGCGAAGCCGACGCTCATCATGTAGTGGCCGAAGACGGGCTTGCCTTCTTCATACTCGAAGTAGGGCGCCAGGGCCGGGCAGAAGGCGAAGGTGTCGTCCAGGCCGGCTGGGGCGCCGAACATCTGAAGCAGTCCGGAGACGGTTTCGGCACCGCCCACTGATTCGAAGGCCTGTTCGAGGACGGCCAGTCCGGCCTCCCAGTCCAGCTCGCTGAGCTCGGCCAGGGTCGCCTCCCCCAAGAGGCCCTCCTGACGTACCTCGACAGCCAGGAGGCTGCCGGGTGGCATCAGTGAGGCGAGTTGCTGCGTCAGCCCCGTTCCTGAGGCAAGCAGTACCGCCATCGCCCCCAGGAGCCGGATGATCGTGCGTGCGCTGCGCGGTGCCCGCGCCCTTGTGTTGTCGGTCATGTGTTTCTCCTCCTGCTGTTGATTGTAAGGCCTGGCCGTCACGCGGGCATGCGCCTGATGCCGTCCGGCGTGACCAGCCAGTAGGTTCCGGGGAGCAGGTCGTCCGTCACGCGCATCTCGAACGTTTCGCCGGGGAAGGTCACCATCGTCCAGGCGATGCCGCGGGGCAGCTCCAGGTCGATGAGGACGTCAGCGCTGTAGCTGCCGTTCTCGAGGTTGCCGAGTTCCATCCGGTGGAAGATGGTGCTCGCTATGTCAACCGCCCGCTCTTCGCGGGGATCCGGCTCGGTCTCCGCCGGAGGCCCGGTCACCGGCGGGACGGTTGTCGGAGCGCAGGCGGCCAGCGTGGCTCCGATGAGCAGGAGAATCAACAATCCGGAACGTATCCGCATGTTCTTCATACGGGCATCATGCCTGAAAGTCGGATGAGAACTGCGTGTGTGCCGGGTCAGTCCGGGTCGGTCGTAGGGGCCAGGCCCAGGCGGATGATGTAGCGCTGCGATCCCTCCTGCTGCTGGTAGCGCAGCAGCAGCTCGAAGAGTTCACGCTGCAGGCGCTTGGCGTCCTCGAAGTCAAGGTAGAGGCTGTCGCGCCAGGCGGAGAGGACCGCCGGTGAGTCCGCGTCGAGGTTCGTCCAGTTCCGCTCGGGCGAGACGGCCATCTGCATCTGGAGCCTGCCGCGGGCGTCCCGGTATACCCGCGTGCCCCAGGTGCCCACCTGCTGCTGCCGCGCCCTGATCACGCTGCGCCGCAGACGCCGTTCCCACCAGGCGTCCCGCTCGGCCAGGCCGGCCTCAAGTGTCTCCGCCGACGTCGTGTCGAACGGGATGAAGTACGAGTCCGCGCTGGTGCGATACAGGCTGATCGGGCGGCCGGCCCGCCTGCGCTGCCCCGTGACCACCAGAAGTCCGGTCCGCACCCACCTCCGGACCCGGCTCAGCACCGTGTTGGGCTTCTCGCCCGTGCGCGTGGCCGCCTCGCTGATGCTGGAGTCACGGCCCAGGAACGGCTCGAGTTGCTGCAGTGTCCCCGGCCTGCTGAGCAGGTCGCCCAGCCTGCTGTCCGTGACGATCTGGACGGAAGTCGGGTCCGGGTCACGCGAACGTGATTGTGAGCCTTTCACATCATGTAGCATGGGAGGACAATATCAGGTACGAGGGCTCGACCCCGGAGGGAGACTGATACCTACAACATGGCACAGACGCAAAGCAAGGATACGTTCGGAACGAGGAGCCAGCTGCAGATCGGCAGCAACAGGCTCACGTACTACAGCCTGTCGGCACTCGCAGCCCAGGGAATGCTCGACCTGGAGCGGATGCCGTTTTCGATCCGGATTCTCCTCGAGGCGCTGCTGCGCAACGAGGACGGCTTCCAGGTGCGCCAGGAGGACATCCGCAGGCTCGCCGCCTATGACGCCAAGGCCCCTGCGCAGGTCGAGATCCCGTTCAAACCCGCCCGCGTGATCCTGCAGGACTTCACCGGCGTTCCCAGCGTCGTCGACCTGGCGGCGCTGCGCAGCGCGATGCACCGGATGGGCGGCGACCCTTCCCTCATCAACCCGCAGGTCCGCGTCGACCTTGTGATCGACCATTCGGTTCAGGTGGACGAGTACGACTCGCCGTTCGCGCTTTCCAACAACGCCGCGATCGAGTTCGAGCGCAACCGCGAACGTTACGAGTTCCTCCGCTGGGGCCAGCAGGCGTTCGAGAACTTCAGCGTCGTGCCGCCCGCCTCAGGCATCGTCCACCAGGTGAACCTGGAGTACCTCGCCAAGGGCGTGATGACCGACACCCAGGACGGGGTCGACGGGGACATCATCTATCCGGACACGCTCGTGGGAACCGATTCGCACACGACCATGATCAACGGCATCGGCGTGGTCGGCTGGGGCGTCGGCGGCATCGAAGCCGAAGCAGTCATGCTCAACCAGCCCATCTACATGCTCACTCCGGAAGTGGTCGGCGTGCGGATCAGCGGACGCCTGCCCGAGGGCTCCACGGCCACTGACCTGGCGCTGACAGTGACCGAACTGCTCCGCCGCAAGGGCGTAGTCGACAAGTTCATCGAGTTCTTCGGCCCCGGGCTTTCGGCCATGACCGTTCCGGACCGTGCGACCATCGCTAACATGGCGCCCGAGTATGGAGCCACCATGGGCTTCTTCCCGGTCGACGCCGAAACGCTGCGCTTCCTGGCCCAGACCGGACGCCTGCCCGACGAGATCGACGCGGTCGAGGCCTACTACCGTGCCCAGGGGCTTTTCCGCACCGACGATACTCCCGACCCGGAGTTCCAGGACGTCGTCGAGCTCGACCTCTCGTCCGTGGTTCCCAGCGTCGCAGGACCCAAGCGCCCTCAGGACAGGATCGTGCTCAACGATGTCGGAGAGAACTTCCGCGAGGGACTGCGCAAGCCGATCGATCAGCGCGGCTATGCACTGACGGACGAACAGATCACCTCGACCGGCACGCTGCGGACTCCCGATGGCGAGCGCAGGCTCCGGCACGGGGACATCGTCATCGCCGCCATCACCTCGTGCACCAACACGAGCAACCCGTCGGTGATGCTCGCAGCCGGACTGGTCGCCCGCAAGGCACTCGAGTATGGGCTCACGGTGCCGGACTACGTCAAGACGAGCCTGGCGCCGGGCTCGAAGGTCGTGACCGAGTACCTGAACGAGGCCGGGCTCACCCCCTACCTCGACAGGCTGGGCTTCTTCACCGTCGGCTATGGCTGCACCACCTGCATCGGCAACTCGGGCCCGCTCCCGGCCAACGTCGTCGAGGCGATCGACGAGGGAGACCTCGTCGCCGCCAGCGTCCTTTCGGGCAACCGCAACTTCGAGGGACGCATCAACCCGCACGTACGCGCGAACTACCTCGCGTCACCGCCGCTGGTCGTCGCGTACGCCCTGGCCGGCACCGTCGAGATCGACCTGATGAACGACCCGATCGGCAAGGGCAAGGACGGACAGGACGTCTACCTGCGCGACATCTGGCCCACCTTCGACGAGGTGACCGCCCAGATGGAGGCTGCAGTCAAGCCGGAGGCTTTCGAACGGATGTACGACGGCATCGAGAAGTCCAACGAGCAGTGGAACGCCATCCCCGTGCGCGGCGGAGAGCTGTTCGAGTGGGACGATTCGTCTACCTACATCCAGGAACCCCCGTTCTTCCAGGACATGAGCGCCGAGGCCGAGCCGATCAGGAGCATCGAGTCCGCCCGCGTCCTCGTGATGGTCGGGGACTCGGTCACCACCGACCACATCTCCCCGGCGGGCGCGATCGCCATGGACAGTCCCGCCGGACGCTACCTGCAGGACAAGGGCGTCGAGCGCAAGGACTTCAACAGCTACGGATCGCGGCGCGGCAACGACCGGATCATGACGCGCGGCACGTTCGCCAACATCCGCCTCAAGAACCAGCTGGCTGACGGACGTGAGGGCGGCTGGACCCGGGACTTCACAACCGGTGAGATCGCAAGCATCCACGACGCCAGCCTCAACTACAAGGCGGCGGACGTTCCGACCATCGTCCTGGCCGGCAACGACTACGGCATGGGCTCCAGCCGCGACTGGGCGGCCAAGGGCACGTACCTGCTCGGGGTGAAGGCCGTGATAGCCGAAAGCTTCGAGCGCATCCACCGTTCCAACCTGATAGGCATGGGAGTCCTGCCGCTTCAGTTCAGGAAGGGCGAGTCCCCGGAGACACTCGGCCTCAGCGGACGCGAGGAGTTCACCATCCATGTCGATAACGACGTCAAGCCCCGCCAGGACATCCGGGTTGACTGGCGCGACGCGGAAACCGGCGGAAGCGGCAGCTTCACCGTGACCTGCAGGCTCGACACTCCGGTCGAGATCCATTACCAGCGCAACGGCGGCATCCTGCACACGGTGCTGCGCACACTGCTCGACCAGATTCCTGCCGCCTGAGACCTGACTGATCCCGGCACAGATGCCTTGCGGGACCGGAACGCGACTGAATGCCCGCGTTCCGGTCCCGGTTCTGCGACAGCACGTTCCGGATGAGAGATGCGCCATCCTGCTGAAGCCTCCGGCGTGCGATAATCCTGCTTGATGAGGCAGCTCCTGGTTTTCCTGATAATCCTGGTGGTGGCGTTTTTCGTCGTCGGCGAGTGGCGCGGCGTGTACCTTGGGCTGGCGGGGCAGACGCCGATGATCACCTACAAGGTGGATCACACTGCCGAGGTAGCACGCACCGTCAGGAACGGTGACCACCTGCCGCTGAACGTCAGCGGCGAAGTGAGGCGGGGCACGGTTCGGATCCTCGTGCTCTTCGACCGCCCCCAGAGCTTCCAGACCTCCGCAGCGGCGATCCCGCAACGCGTGGTCTACGACATGAGCTACTCCCAGGGTCAAAGAATCGCGCTGTCGGAAGTTGTGGTCGAGGGCACGGGCAACTACCTCGTGCGGATCGAGTTCCAGGACGCCACCGGGAACTTCCGTGTGCGGGTGCCGCCGAACTCTTCGCTCTAGCGGCGCGCCAGGGCGTCCCAGTCCGCCTCGCTGAGCGCGTCCAGCACGTTGAACTCGCCGCTGCCCCGGGCCAGCATTCCACCGTCGATGACGCTGACCTGCCCGGTGATGTATCCGGCATGGTCCGACACGAGGAACGCGGCCAGGTCGGCCAGCTCCCGGTGTTCACCGTAGCGGCCGAGCGGGACCTGGCCCGCGAAGAGCGCCTCGACCTCTTCTGACGGCATCAGCCTGCTCCAGGCGCCCTCGGTCGGGAACGGCCCCGGCGCGATCGCGTTCAGCCTGATCCCGTACTTGCCCCACTCGGCAGCGAGTGATTTCGTGAGTGCGACGACACCGGCCTTCGCCGCCGCCGAAGGCGCGACGTAACCCGAACCACCCAGGGCATATAGCGTTGCGATGTTCAGTACCACGCCCTTGGTGCCGTCCCTGATCCACCGCTTGCCGGCCGAGAGCGTGCAATACGCAGTACCGTGCAGCACGATCCCGAGCACCGCGTCGAAAGCACGGTGTGAAAGGCGTTCGGTGGGCGAGACGAAGTTGCCCGCGGCATTGTTCACCAGCACGTCAAGCCCACCCATGCCGGACCAGACGGCATCGAGCATCGCCTCCACAGCATTTGGATCGCGCACATCGACCTGAACGGGCAGGACCTCCCCACCAGTTGCCTGCTCCAGCTCCCGGGCAGTGGCCTGGAGCACCTCCAGCCGACGGCTCGATATCGCGACCCTAGCGCCCAGCTCCAGGAAGCGCTTGCTCATGGACCGGCCCAGGCCGGTGCCACCGCCGGTGACCAGTACTACCTTGCCCTTCAGCAGATCAGGCTTGAACACAGGTGACTCCTCCAATGCGTTTGAACGGATTGTAACGGGCCTGGCGGTGGCCTGTAACGGAACCCGCACGGAACGTCCCGCCGCACAAGTCATAATGAAGCGCCATGTGCCGAAGCTTCCGTATCGTCCTCACGCTGCTTGCCTCACTCCTGATCGCCGGGGCGAGTGCCCAGTTGCCCGTGCGGGTACTGCTTGGCGAAGCGGCGCAGGCGCGCGTTCACATGAGCGGGCCTCACACCGGGTTCACATCCTCGGGTGTCGAGTTCACTGCCAGCCTTGACCTGGAATGGCCCCTGGCAGCAAGCGGGGACACGCTGCTGGTCGACGGGAAGCCGGTCGGCAACAGCCTCACTCTCGCCCCCCACGCGGGCGTGGTCAGCTGGGAAAACCTGGAGTACCGGGGCGCGCTGACGTTCGTGGCGCAGGACTCCATGCTCCTCGTGATCAACCACCTTGACCTGGAAGACTACCTGCGCGGAGTCGTTCCGTCCGAGATGCAGGCGAGCTGGCCGGACGACGCGCTTCGCGCCCAGGCTGTCGCGGCCAGAAGCTACACGCTTACCAGCCTTAGACCGGACCATGACTTCGACATCTGCGCCACCGATTCCTGCCAGGTGTACCGCGGCACCGAGGTCGAGCATCCGGGCAGCGACTCGGCGGTGGCAGCCACTCGCGGCCTCGTCCTCACGCACCTGGGTGAGTTCGCTCGAACCTATTACCACTCCGATTCCGGGGGCGTGACAGCCTCGGGGGCCGAGGTGTGGGGCACAGACCTCGCCTACCTGCCCACCATCACCGATGTCGCCGTCAGCAGCCCGCACCGGGGCTGGACGGCGACGCTCAGCCAGGCGCTCGTGACCGCGGCAGTCAGGAACGCGGGTCGCGAGGTGGGCACCGTCAGCAGCATGAACGTGCTCGCCTACAGCGACTCGGGTCGCGTCGCCAGGCTTGAGGTCAGCGGCAGTACGGGCAGCACCGTATTCGATGGGCCCATGGCTACCTCTTTCCTGAGGGGCCTCGGCCTGAAGTCGACGCGGCTGACGTTCATAGGCGCCCTGAGCGTCCGCGGTGACGGCTGGGGCCACGGCGTCGGCATGAGCCAGTACGGCGCCAGAAGCCTGGCCGACTCGGGCTATGCCTATGAGCAGATCCTTGCCTTTTACTATCCCGGGACCCGGCTGAGCAGGCTCAGCTTCCTTTCGGCCCCGGCGCCCTGAGCATGGCCCACCTGATCCTGGTTCCCACGCCGGTCGGCAACCTGGCGGACATCACGCAGCGCGCCGTCCAGGTACTGACCGATGCCGACATCATCGCCGCCGAGGACACGCGGCACAGCGGCAGGTTGCTTCAGCACCTGGGCCTTGACCGGAAACTGTTTCGTCTTGACGCCCACACGATCGCGCAGCGCGCGCCGCGACTGCTCGAGAACGCCGGGAGCATCGCCTACCTTACCGACGCGGGGACGCCGGGGATAAGCGACCCCGGCGAGGAGCTGGTCAGGCTCGCCCTGGGCTCGGGACACAGCGTCGAAGTGCTTCCGGGCCCGACCGCGTTCGTGCCGGCGCTGGTGCTGTCCGGCCTGCCACTGGCCCGCTTCACGTTCGAAGGGTTCCTGCCGCGCAAAGGCAGCGCGCGGCGCGCGCGGCTGGAGCAGATCCGGGACTCGACCGCCACGACCGTCCTCTACGAGGCGCCCGGCCGCGCCGCGTCCACCCTGAAGGAGCTCAGCGAGGTATGCGGCGAGTCGCGGATGGCCTCGCTCAGCCGGGAGCTCAGCAAGCGGTTCGAGACCACTTACCGCGGCACCCTGGCCGAGCTGGCCGGACTCGACGCGGCCGAGTTCAGGGGGGAGATCGTGATCTGCGTCGGTCCGCAGGGCGGAACCGACGCGCCGGCCGGCGAGTACGCCAGGCTGGCCGAGCTGCTCACCGGAGAAGGACTGGACGTTCGTACCGTGCGGTCGGCCCTTGAGCTCGCAGGAGCCCCCAGGAACACCGCATACGGGCTCTCGCTACAGGGTCAGAGCCGGCGCGGATAGTACAATGCGCGGGTTGCCGGAGCGTGAATGATCAAAGAACCCGTAGAGACAACCACTAACTCAAGGATACTGGGACTGCCCCAGGTGGCCCGGCTTGCAGCATTCGCGTCCGGGCCGGGGCCGGGCGTACTGCTCACCACCGGGGAGCGCACCGCCCTGTACCGTTCGGGCTTCGCGTTCGGCTCGCGCGTCTCGGTCGATCCGGAACTGGCCGATTGGGCCGACCGGAGCGACAAGGTCGTGCTGAGCCTCCAGCATGCGCTCAGGAGCTTTCCCAGCGACCCGGATGCGTACGTCCTCGAACTGGAGAAGGGCGGGAGTTATCCGCGGGGCCAGCTGCTTCAGCGCCTCGATGACCTCGGCTACGGCCGCGATGAGGCGCCGGGCTACAGCGTCCTCGGCGACACGATCGTGATCATGCTGAGCGACGGAGTCGCGGACGAGCTCCGGCTCGAGTTCTTCGGTGACGAGCTGGAGCGCATCGCCAGGCGCGAGAGCGAGGTGAGCACCTGGCAGCTCTCGGCCGCTCCCGGGACCGACGATACGTTCGGGGAGGAGGTCTGGGACACCCGCCTGCTCGAGCATCTGCCGGGCACCGTCTACCTGGATGCGCCCGAGCTGATCGAGGGCGAACTCGGGGCGGATGCCGCCAAGGATCTGCTCGACCTGATCCGGGGACGCGACCTCGTTTCTTTCGGGCGCGATCAGCTCTCCCTGGCCGAACGCAGGGCCGAGGTAGAACCGCTTGGCCACTACCGTGGCCGCCTTTCGGCCCTGACGGACGACATCGACGGGTGGCTGAAGGCGGGTTTCGGCGTGAGTATCCTGCTGAACTTCGAACGAAGCGGCGTCTACCTTGAACAGAAGGTGCTGGGAGACCGTCCGACAGGCTGGCTGTCCGGTGCGGCGCCGGGTCCTCTGGGCCAGGTATCACTGCTGCACGCACCCGGAACGCAGGGCGGCTACATCGACCCCGTACGCAAACAGGTTGTCCTGAGCGAGGAGCTCGTCTACGGCAGCCAGGGCGGGCGCAGGCTCGGGAAGCTGGCGGGCAAGGGGGTGCGCGACGCCTCTCAGCTTCAGGTGGGCGACTACCTGATCCACCCGGACCACGGTATCGGCCGCTTCGAGGGCCTCGAGCCCAGGGTTGTGGTCGGCGTGACGCGTGACTACCTGATAATGCGGTACGCGGGCGAGGGCCGCCTCTACCTGCCCGTGGAGCTCCTGCCGCTCCTGCGGAGGCACCCCGGCACGACAGACGATCCTCCCCGGCTGTCGACGCTCGGCACCAACGAATGGTCCCGTGCCAGGGAGCGCGCCCGGGCCAACGCGCAGGAACTGGCAGGCAAACTGCTGCGTACGTACGCCGAGCGCCAGGTGCAGCATGGCGAGTCACTGCCGCCGGTTCCCGACTGGGACGTGCTGATCGACGATAGCTTTCCCTTCGAGCTCACCAGGGACCAGAGCCTCGCCGTGCAGTCAGTGCTTGCGGACATGGAGGCCGAGGTGCCGATGGACCGGCTGGTCTCCGGCGACGTCGGTTTCGGCAAGACCGAGGTGGCGATAAGGGCGGCGCATCGCGCAGTAGGCAACTCGCGCCAGGTTGCTGTGCTTGTGCCCACGACAATTCTCGCCAGGCAGCACTACGAGACCTTCACCGAACGCTTCGCCAACCTGCCGGTGACCATCAGGCTGCTCTCGCGCTTCCAGACTGACCGGGAGGCAACCCGGATACTGGCCGGCCTGAAGGACGGCACTGTCGACATCGTCATCGGCACTCACCGGCTGCTGTCCGAAGGGGTCAGTTTCAAACGGGTTGGCCTGCTCGTCATCGACGAGGAGCACCGGTTCGGAGTGACGCAGAAGGAAAGGCTCAAGTCGCTGCGTGCCAGCATCGATGTCCTGTCCCTCTCGGCCACACCGATCCCCCGCACGCTCTACATGAGCCTGGTGGGCCTGCGTGACGTCTCGCGCATCCTCACGCCGCCGGAGGGCCGACAGCCGATCCGGACTGTGCTGCAGCCGTATGACGCCAGCGCCGTGCGTGAGGCAATCATGTTCGAGCTGGAGCGCGGCGGCAAGACGTACTACATCTATGATCGGGTCGGATCAATCGGCCTGCGGGCGCGCACGCTCCAGCAGCTGGTCCCCGAGGTGCGCGTGGGTGTAGCGCACGGACAGATGGACGCGGCCGAACTCGAGGAAGTGATGCTCAACTTCGAGCAGGGCGCCTACGACGTCCTGCTCGCCACCACGATAGTCGAATCGGGCCTGGACATCTCCGGCGCCAACACCCTGATAGTCGAACGTGCCGACCGGCTCGGTCTTGCCCAGCTCTACCAGCTGCGCGGCCGCGTGGGCCGCCGCGAGACCGAGGCATGGGCCCACCTCTTCTACCCGGGCAGGCTCACCGAGGATGCGCAGCGTCGGCTCTACGCCATCGCCGAACTGAACGACCTCGGTTCCGGCCACATGCTGGCGGAGAAGGACATGGAGATCCGCGGCGTCGGAAACCTGCTTGGTCCTGAGCAGCACGGTCAGATAAACGCGGTCTCCCTGTCGGTCTACACGGAGATGCTTGCCGAGGAGATCGCGAAGCTCAAGGGGGAGCAGCAGGCTCAGGACCGGCCAGCGGTGGCCATCGACCTCAGCCTCGACGCGCGGCTCAGCCCGGCTTACATCCAGGATGACGAGGCGCGGATCGCTTATTACGGCAGGTTGGCAGAAACCGCCAGCCTGGCGGAGGTTGCCCGCATCGCGCGCGAGCTGCGCGAGACGCATGGTCCCATGCCGGCCGAGGTGAAGGCGTTCGTCGGACTGGTGCGGCTTCGTCTGCTCGCCGGCAGCAAGGGTGTGGTGAGCATCAAGGAACACATGACCGACATCGAGATCGCGTTCGGCCAGAGCAGTATCGACTACGACGCGCGCGCCGTGAAGGAACTGCCGTTCACCTCCGAGCCGACCCGCTATCCGCCCGGTTTCTCCATCCGCAAGCGTGGCCTGAAGGCAGAAGATTACCCCGAGGCGATCAGCCGTCTGCTTTACGCCTGCGCATGACATGGGGCGCGACCGTGATCACGGTCGCGCCCCAAGCCCAGTAGCGCGTGTCAGTCAGATCTGCTCAGAAGTGGTAGTTGAAGCCGGTCCGGAGGTAGAAGGCCGTGCCGTGCCCGGTGATGCTGAAGGACGGACCCAGCTCGGCGAAGATGCCGCCCGGGGAGAAGCCGGCCGCGACGAGGCGGAACTCGCCGCCCACGAAGAGGCCGAGCGTCACGTTGGTGCGGTCGGCGAAGTTCGCTCCGAGTCCGGCACCTGCGTAGATGCCCAGCGGAGCGTCGCCGGTCTGGACCGGCAGGTTGGCGATGACGTCAGCACCGATGTTGAAGGCGCTGCCGGCCATGCCGACCGTGAAACGGGTGCCGACACCCTGCGTGATCAGGTCACTGATGCCGAAGTGCAGGCCGAAGGCGGCACGGCCGCCGGTGAGGCCGAAGTTGGCGCCGGCGTAGTAGTCGGGACTCAACTGGACAGTCGAGCCGAACGCGTCCTGAGCGTTGGCGGTCCCCACGGCTATCATGAATGCAGCGGTTAACGAAACCAGTAACTTGCGCATAAAAAATCCCTCCGAGAAGAACGAGAAGCTGTTGTGGCTGCCCCTCATTAAGGTTCATTTATAACAGGGCAGAGGTGGGCCGGGCAGTAGGCCGGCTTATAGTTCTGTCCCGTGCGGGCGGCTAGAGTAGCGCCCTAGCCGGTGCTTCTCTCGGTATACCGCCTCACCGCACCACGCGGGAGCGGGCGGCTCCGGTTGCACTCGGGCGCCGTCCCGAACCTGCTCACGTGGGCTTCTATCAGACTGGCCTCATCCGCCTGCGGCACCCGCGAGTACGCGTATCGCCACCAGGCGACTTTCTCACGCAGCTGACCCGGCCTGGACAGGTGCTGGCGGATGCGTGTCGGTACGTCGCGCGCCGACATGCCGATGTAGATCACGTTCCGGTCTCCATCGGCCAGCTCGTAAACACCCGGCATCGGATCCCGTCCCTTCGGTAACGGCAGCCTGTCAATCCGGCGCCAGCGCGCAGCGATCGGCAAGGCTCAGCTCTCGTAGCCGAGTTCGCGCAGGGCCTCCCTGTCCTCGCGCCAGTTGCCCTGAACGACCACCTCAAGGTCCAGGAAGATCTTGTGATCCAGGAACACTTCAAGCTGCCTGCGGGCGTTGCGCCCGATCTCACGGATCATCTTGCCGCCCTTGCCGATCACCATGGGCCTGTGGTTTCTGCGCTCCACCCATATTTCGGCGGCGATATAGATGGGATCGTCGCTTGTCTCCGCTTCTCGCCACTCGCTCACGCGCACCGCCACCGCGTAGGGGAGTTCCTCGCGCAGCTGGATCATCGCGCTCTCGCGGATCAGCTCGGACGCCCATGCCTCGCGCGTCTGGTCGCTGCGGATGTTCTCGGGGTAATAGAGCGGCCCCTCGGGCATCCGCTCGAGCAGGTCCTCGCGCAGGTCGTAGACCGCCTCGGGGTCGCTCATCGCCGATATCTGCACCACCCGGCTGAACGTGCCCAGGTCCTCGTAAAGGCTGATCGCTTCCTCGGGGTACTTGGCGGCGTCGACCTTGTTGCCGATCAGCCAGACCTCGACGTTCGGGTCGATGCCCTGCAGCAGGCGGGCCACCTCCCGGTCCTCGTCCCCGGGCGGCCTGCGCAGATCCACCACCCAGAGGACCACCTCGACGTCCACGAGTGCGCTCCGGACCTCCCGGTGCATGTACTCATCCAGCCTCGTTCCCGCCGAACTGGAACGGTGCCAGCCGGGCGTGTCCACGAACACGACCTGGGTCTTGCCGGACGTATAGATGCCGCGGACCCCACGGCGGGTGGTCTGCGGCTTGGGCGTGATCGGCGAGACCTTGACGCCGAGCAGCGTGTTGAGCAGCGTTGATTTTCCGGTGTTCGGTTTGCCCAGTATGGCTACGAAACCCGAACGAGTCGCCTCCGCGCCAGCCGAGGGTTCAAAGGTCCTGCCTGCCTCAGGGCTGCGCGAAACTGCATCATCAGACGCCGCACCGTTGTTGTCAGCCGAATGTTCATCGGTCATTGCGAACCGTCTCCTGTCTGCCCCATACCGGGGCGAGTCAATCGTAGCAGGTCACTTAACGGCCGGTTAAGCAGCGGGTGCTTAAGGTGGCTGCGACAAGGAGGAATCCCGACAATGCACAAGGTACGCATCCCGTTTGGCGCCCTGCGCCCGGCCCTGACAGTCGCCATCGCCGTGGTGGCTTCCGGTTGGGCTCTGGCGCAGTTCATGTCGCAGCTCGTTCCGCTGCAGCCGCAGCAGCCCGCAGGAAGTCTCCCGCCGGGTACGGAACTGATCTACCGGGTCACCTCGGCCAGCCACCCGGGCCCGAGCGCGGGTCCCGACGCACGCGTAGTGGCTGGCGAGGGTTTCTCGGTGGTCACCGTCCATGCCTGGGAAGAGACGGGATGCGTGGTCACCGTGACGATGTACGCCCTGCATCCACTGGACGGGTCACTCGGGTCGGCGGGGAGCCAGCCGGTCCTGGGAACGCCTGATGAATGTGGTGACATCTGGATGTCGGGCCCGGCGCTCGCCGGTGCGGAGCGCACGGCCGATCAGCACACCACCGTCGGCAGCGGACCGCTTGAGGTGAACGGGCGGACCTATGAGACGGTCATCATCAACCACGACCCGCAGCAGGGCCGGCCCTATTCCCGCACCGCGTACGATCACACGACCGGCGTGCTCGTCTTCAGCTCCGGCGGCTACGGAGACCGGTCCTGGGGCGCCACGCCCAGCATGGCCTCCCAGTCCTCGATCATGCAGCTGCTCGAGGTCCGAAGGCCCCAGCTGCCCTGGAGCGCGCACGGTGCGCTCCCCGCCGCGCTTTCCGGCCTGACGGGCCTCTCGTACGAGGGCCGGCAGACCCTGTCGTTCCCGGCGATCACGACGTACGACTCCTCCGTAGTGAGCCAGCTGACCGCACAGTACCGGTTGCGGCAGGCGACACCCGGCTGGCTGCTCTTCGACGTGCAAACCACTGTGAACGTGCCCGGCTCGCCGCCGCTGTCCGAAGCGGGTACGAACCTGGTCAGCGGCAGTACCGGGCATCACATACCGCCTGAGGTTCTCGCGCGGCTGACGCCGGGCCAGCTGCTTGACAGCAGCCCGCATCTGGGAATGCAGGTCACTGTCGAGCAGGATGAAGGCGGCTACGCCGTCATCGCCAGCCGAGCCAGGGGCTTCGTGTCATACGCGTTCTACGACCGCGCGACGGGGCTGCAGGTAGCGGTGCAGGTCGAGGAACGGAACCAGGACACGTTCACTTACACCGAGGTGTGGCTGACCGGCGCAGAATAAGGCCGAGCTCAGCCCTCGATCACGCCCAGGATCAAGGGCTCACTGTCCGAAGGCCCACCGATGCCGAGCGCGGACTCCAGGAGGCTTACGGCGGCCTCGAGCCCGCGCCCGTCGCGATGGCGCACGAGCATGAGCGGCTGGCGGGAGCTCACTTCATCACCGGGCTTCGCGAGCAGCCGGACCCCGACACCGTGGTCGATCTCCTGGTCCTTGAACTGACGGCCCCCGCCGAGTGCGCTGACGGCGCGCCCGACCGAGAGCGCGTCCAGCCTGCTCAGGTGACCCGACCGGCCGGCCGTGATCACATGCTCGCCGGGCGCCAGCGGCAACGAGTCGAGCGTGGCCGCGTCGCCGCCCTGGGCCTCTATCCACCTCACGAACCGCTGATGGGCGGTACCGTCGGTGAGCAGCCTGCGCAGTTCTTCGGTGCTGCGCGGTATCCCCGCCGCCGCAAGCACCTGGGCGGCAAGCTCCAGGCTGAGGTCGGTCAGGTCTTCGGGGCCCTCGCCACGAAGGCAGGCAGCCGCCTCCAGAACCTCGCCCGCGTTGCCTATCTCGGCTCCGAGCGGCGCAGTCATGCCGGACAGCACCGCCCTGACGCTGAGCCCGGCGTGGCGGCCGATCTGAAGCATGCTGCGCGCAAGGTTCGTTGCGTCGTCCAGCGTCTTCATGAAGGCGCCGCTGCCGACCTTCACGTCCAGGACCAGTGAGCGGGCGCCACCGGCCAGCTTCTTGCTCATGATGCTGCTGGCGATGAGCGGCAGGGAGTCGACCGTGCCTGTTGCGTCGCGCAGCGCGTACAGCATGCCGTCGAGCGGCGCCATGTCCGTCGACTGGCCGGAGATCACCACGCGAAGCTCGCGGGCGATTCTGAGGAACTCTGCGTCACTGAGCGCAGACCTGAAACCCTTGATGCTCTCGAGTTTGTCGACGGTCCCGCCGGTGTGTCCCAGTCCGCGGCCGCTCATCTTCGCCACCGTCGCGCCGGCCTCGGCCAGCAGGGGAGCAAGGACCAGGCTGGTCTTGTCGCCGACGCCGCCTGTCGAGTGCTTGTCAACCGGATAGGGCAGGCC
Organism: uncultured bacterium; assembly: GCA_964495325.1. Classification (GTDB taxonomy): domain Bacteria; phylum Deinococcota; class Deinococci; order Deinococcales; family Trueperaceae; genus CAZBVI01. The sequence goes on along the minus strand of CAZBVI010000019.1, from coordinate 26,227 downwards.
GGTCAGGTCGAGCATGTCTCCCGAGCGGGCCATGACCCTGGTCAGGTCGGCAGTCTCGGTATCCGTCATGCCCCGGAAGCATACGGCCATCAGCCAGGCGGAGGCCTGGTAGTCCCGTACTTCTCCCGTGAGGTAGGCGCCGAGGAAGGCCTCGAGCTCCGCCAGGCTGTGCTCCTGGCCACGCCGCTTGGCGAGGATGAAGTCAACGCTGTTCATTGCCCTGATTGTATCCGGCGGCCTGCAGCAGTTCGCGCGCGACCGCCACCTCGTCCCACGCGATCGTGCCCGAGGGGCGGTCCATCTTGCGCTCCCCGCCCTTTCCGGCGAGCAGAAGCAGGTCGCCGGGCCGGGCGGCGGCGATCGCCGCGCCGATCGCCGTGCGGCGGTCCTCGATCAGCTCCAGGTGCCGCGCGCCGGCCGCGCGCGCTGCCCCGGCAAGGTCTGCCAGGATGCTGGCGGTCGGCTCGACGGTACTGTCCTCCTCGGTCAGGAAGACCAGGTCAGCGCCCGCGGCGGCGGCCCTGCCCATGTCCCCACGCTTGCCCCGGTCGCGCTCGCCCGCCGCGCCGGTGATGAGCAGGATGCGGCCGTCGGTCACGGTCCTGGCCGCCGCGATGGCCTTGGTGAGCGCTGCGGCAGTGTGGGCGAAGTCCACGATGACCGCGAACGGCTCGGACTGGACGACCTGCATCCGGCCGGGAACCCCGCCGAACGTGGCGAGCCTGCCCACGGCCGTCGCCTCGTCGACGCCGAGTCGCGTCGCGGCTGCAAGGGCTGCCAGCGAATTGAGCACGTTGAACGCACCGAGCATCGGCACCGCGGCCCTGAGCGAGCCGGTGGGCGTGTGAACGGTGAAGCCAAGCCCGGAAGGTGTCTGGGTAACGTCCTCAGCCCACCAGCCCTGGCCGGGCGTGAGGCCAAAGTCCGCATGGCCCGCCGCGGCAGCCCCCGAGAAGTCCCCGTACCAGGGATCGTCGCGGTTCAGCACAGCGTGCTTCGCTCGCCGCAGCAGCAGGGCCTTCGCATCGCGGTATCCCTCCATCGTGCCGTGGAAGTCCAGGTGCTCGCGCGTGAGGTTGGTCCAGACGCCGATGTCGAAGTCGATCGCGTCCAGCCGTCCGGCCGCCAGGCCGTGCGAGCTTGCCTCCACCACCACGTGCGTGCAGCCGTCGGCACGCATGGCGGCCAGCCGGGCCTGCACCTCCGTCGCCTCGGGAGTCGTGAAGTACGTGTCCTCCAGGGGCCGTTCGCCGCTCAGTACGGCCACAGTGCTCAGCAGTCCCGTCCTGAACGTGCCGGACAGCAGATGGTGCAGCAGCAAGGACGTTGAGGTCTTGCCGTCGGTTCCTGTCACGCCGGCGACAGTCATCGAGCGGGCCGGCCAGCCGTGAAACGCGGCGGCCAGGGGAGCGATCGCGTCTGCCGCGGAAGGGACCGTAACCACGGGCATGAAGGCGTTCGTGATCAGGGGCGAGGGCTCGGCCACAGCGGCGACCGCACCCGCACTGCGGGCAGCCGCCAGGTAGTTCCTGCCGTCGAACCGGGTCCCGCTGCGCGCGATGAAGAGGCTGCCGGGCCGAACGAGCCTGTGGTCCTGTACCACGCCCGTTACCTCGATGTCGGGCCATTCCCCGCGCCTGCCCAGGCCCGACAGAAGCAGCTCGGACAGCTTCACAGCAGTGGCGATGCCAGCCCGTGGCGCTCGAGCAGGTCGAACACGGCGGCCCGGTCCGCGGCGTCGTGAACGAAGTCGATGTCATCGGTGTGCAGGACCAGCACGCGGGAGTCCGAGAAGCCCCCGATCCATTCGTCGTACAGGTCGCCCAGCTGAAGCAGGTACTCGTCCGTGATCGACTCCTCGTATCCGCGTCCACGCTGCGCGATCTGCTTCCTGAGGCGGGGCAGTCCCGTCTTCAGGTAGACGAGCAGGTCCGGTGGCCTGAGCGCCTTCGTGACGGCCTCATAGAGGTGCCAGTAGCTGTTGAAGTCCCGGTCGCTCATCACTCGCTGACGGTGCAGGTTCGTCGCGAAAACTGCCGCGTCCTCGTAGACGGTGCGGTCCTGCACGATGTGCTTGCCGGGGTTCACCTGTGACAGGTGCTGCTTCAGGCGTCGGCCCAGGAAGTAGATCTGGGAGTGAAACGCGTACAGGTCCATCTGCCGGTAGAAGTCTTCGAGATACGGGTTCTCGTCCACCGCTTCATAGACGGGCACGAGATTGTAGCGGTCGGCAACCAGGCCCGTGAGGCTTGACTTGCCGGACCCGATGTTGCCGGCGATCGCTAGGTACACATTCTGCTCCGAAGTGATCCGCCCGGCGTCAGCCGTGGGCGGTGTTGCCCCGAACGTACTGCCGGTTCACCCGGCGAGTCAAGGAGCTCAGGATGTCGTAGGCGTTGGATTCCGCCAGGGTCCCGAGTTCATCGGCCCCCGGTCCTGGAGCGCCGATCAGTGTGATCAGCTCGCCGGGCTCGGCGGCGAGGTCGCCGGAATCCAGCATCATCTGGTCCATCGCGATCCTGCCCCTGACCTGTATGCGGTGGCCGTGCAGGCTCGCCCAGGAGCGGTTCGAGAGCAGCCGGCGGTATCCGTCGGCGTAGCCGCAGCGGATCGTGAGGATGTTCGTGTCTGAAGTGGCGTGCCACAGGTGGTTGTACGAGACGCCGGTACCGGCGCTCACGCGCTTGCAGGAGATCACGGGCGCTATGAGGCTGAGTACCGGCGAGAGGCGTTCCTGCACTTCCATGCCCGGCAGCGGTGCGTAGCCGTACATGACTATGCCGGGCCGCACCATGTCGTAGTGAGCCTCGGGATGGTTGAAGATCCCTGCCGAGTTGCAGGTGTGACGCAACGGTGGCGTGATGCCGTCTCGGGCGAGTCCGGACAGCGTCCACTCGAAGCGCTCGATCTGCCTGGTGGTCATCACAGGATCGTCCTCCGCAGCGACGAAGTGCGTGAACACACCCTCGAGCTCCAGCAACTGCGAATCCGTGATCCGTCTCGCCAGCTGGACGGCTTCCTCAGGGGCAACGCCTATCCTGTTCAGGCCGGTGTCGACCTTGAGGTGCACCCTGGTTCCCTTCGGGACGCGGGCCCGCATCAGCCGCGCCAAGGCGGAGCTGTCAGACACCGTGAAGATCGTACCTGCATCGGCCAGTTCGTTGATCATGTCCAGGGCCGGGGTCAGCAGCATGAGGTCGCTCGTGACCCCGGCCTCGCGCAGTTCAAGCAGCTCGGACGGCGTGGCCACTGCGAAGCGGGTAACGCCTGCCTTCTCCAGGGTTCGGGCCACCCGGACCGCGCCGTGGCCGTAAGCGTCTGCCTTGATGGCCGGCATCACCTTGGTTCCCGGTCGAAGTTGCGCGCGGACAGCCTCGAGGTTGGCGGTCAGCGCGTTCAGGTCGACCAGTGCGGTACTCATTCCTCCACAATAGCCCCGCCGCGCGGCTTACGTGACGGGTCGTGAGCGGTCCGAGCGCCGCTCAACGAACTTCAGTGCCGACGAGGCGGCCAGCGTCAGCCCGATGTAGACGATGGCGGCGGTGTTGTAGCCGGGGAAGTATTCGAACGTTCGGGCAGTGTATTCGCGCGAGCGCTGCGTCACCTCCCGAAGCGAGAGGAGGGAGAGGAGCGAGGTGTCCTTAAGCATCGCGATGAACTCGTTTCCCAGGGGCGGGATCACGATCTTGAGCGCCTGTGGCAGGACGACGAAGCGTGCGGTCTGCATGCCGTTGAGCCCCAGGCTTCTGGCGGCTTCGAGCTGACCGGGAGCGACCGCCTGGATGCCGGCCCGGAATATCTCTGCCATGTATGCCGCGTAGCCGAGCGCGATCGCGATGACGCCGCGGGTGATGCGGTCCGGCTCGATCAGGCCACCCGTCAGTTCCCGCACGGCGCCCTGCACGGGGAAGCCGATGTAGAGCACGATGACCAGCATCGGGATTCCGCGGATCATGTCCACGTACAGTTCGGCGAAGATCGCGAAAGGATGCTTGCCGCTCTGCCAACCTGCGAACATCAGCGCTCCCAGGATCGCTGCGAGAACGCTGAGCAGCGTGGCGGGCAGGCTTTCGGAGCGGGGCAGGAAGCGTGCCTCCCACAGGATCGGGACCCCCGCGGGGACCGCGCTCCGTGGCACGAACGCACCGGTGACGATGCCGTCCTCCAGGCGCTGGATGGCCGCGTCCGCATCGACCACCGCACGCACGCTCCTGGTCGGTGCGTCTTCCTGCCAGCCTCCGGCCTGCAGGAGGTCGCCGTAACGCGAGGGCGTGCCCGAGATGATCGCTACCAGACCTTCGGCCTCGCCGATCAGCGCGTACTCGTCCTGCTGGCGCGTGAAGAACCAGACGCTGGCTGCCACCAGCACAAGCCAGAGCACGAACAGGTTGCGCAGGGTGTTGTCGCCGATCCTCACGAGCAGCAGGCCGGCGATGGCCAGCCCGAGGATCGCCGCGAGGACGTAGGCGAGAACCGTGACAAGCACGGTCGTCCAGATCCCGGGTGCGATGAAGGCCAATGCGGCCCGGTAGTCATCGACTCCCCAGAACAGGTAGATGACGAAAGGAAGCGCGGCCAGCAGGATCAGGTAGCTGGGGCGGATGCCCTTGAACACCCGCCACCTGTCCGGGCCGGCCGCGCCCTTGCGTCTCAGGTCAGGCTCAGTCGACAAACCACTTCTGGACAAGCGCGTCCAGCGTGCCGTCTTCCCTGATCATCGCAAGGCCGGCGTTGAGGGCGTCGACGAGTTCGTCACCCTGCTGGACAGCGAAGCCGAGCTGCTCATCCGCCTCTACGCTCGGGATCGGGATGCTGAGCTCGCCCGCGTAGGTCGCGACGAAGGCGTCGGCGATGACGTTGTCGATCATCACGCCGTCAACGTCGCCGTTGAGCAGCGCCTGGATCGCCGAGTTGAAGTCGTCGTAAAGGTGGACGTTGTCGCGGCCAGCGATCTCTTCCGCAGTGAAGGCGTTGGTGGTGCCGACCTGTGCGCCGAGCGTGAGGTCTCCGCCGCGGAAGTCGTCGAGCGTGAGATGGTCGTTGTCGACGCTGGTGGTGATCGCCTGGTCAACCACGAAGTAAGGCTCGGTGAAGTCCACGACCAGCGCGCGCTCGGCCGTGATGGTGACGCCGGAGGCGACCATGTCGAACTCGCCGGCAGCCAGGGCGGGGAAGATGCCGTCCCAGGCGGTGGTCCGGAACTCGGCGACGCAGTTGACGCGCTCACAGATGGCGTTGACGACATCGATGTCGAAACCTACGATGTTGCCGGCCTCGTCCACCGTCTCGAACGGCGGGTAGGTTGTGTCCGAGCCGACGGTGACCACGCGGCCCTGCAGATCCTGGGCGCCGACGAGGGAGAGTACAAGCAAGGCGGATAGTGCGAACATCAACTTCTTCATGATCAAAAGTCCTCCAAGACACGTGGATTTGCCCGTCAAGGATATCAGGATTCGGAACTGCGCGTGCCGTCGTGCAACAATCCTGAGTTGTTGTGGATGCCGCGAGCAACATTCTTGACAGGCCGCTGTCCGACCAGGCCGTGCCGCTGGGAGCGCACGCGCCCCGCAAGCTTGCGGGCATCGGCCTCAAGACGTATCGCGACCTGCTCCAGCACTTCCCGCGGCGCTACGAGGACCGGCGCGAGCTGCCTTCCTGGTCGCTGCTGAAGGACGTGGAGACCGCGACCGTAGCCGGCGTGCTCAGGGGCCGCAAGGGCACCAGTGGCCGGCGGGGCATCCGCGTCCTGCGCGCGACCCTGGCCGGCCAGAAGGGTGAGACGCTCCCGCTGGTCTGGTTCAACCAGCCCTGGCTGGAGAAGCAGCTGCATCCGGGCCAGCGCCTGATCGTGACCGGCGCGGTGCGCCTCCGCGGCAGCCGGCCGGAGCTACACGTTCAGGACTTCGAGATCGATGACGACTCCGAGTCGCTGTCCACGGGCCGCATCACGCCCGTTTATCCGGCGACTCCCGGACTGAGCCAGGCGTACCTGCGCCGCTCTGCCCATCAGCTGATCGAGGCTCTGGGCGTGGTGCCGGATCACCTGCCGCTGAGCCTGCTGGAGCGGCTAGGACTGATCAGCCTCGGCGCAGCCCTCAGGGCGATCCACTTCCCTGAGGACCCCGAGGCGCTGAAGGCCGCGCTCAGGCGACTGAAGTTCGACGAGTTCCTCTTCCTGGAGCTGCGCGTGCTGCTCAACCGCAACCAGGACGCCGCGGGCCGCGCGATACCGGTTACCAGGGAGGGCCTGGCCGAGTTCCTGACCAGCTTGCCGTTCCCCTTGACGGCAGCCCAGGCGCGCGTGACCGACGAGCTGCTGGAGGACATGGCGTCTGACAGGCGCATGGCTCGCCTCCTGCAGGGCGACGTCGGTTCCGGCAAGACGGCTGTCGCCGCCGCGCTTATCCATGCGGCAGCCCGGGCCGGCCTTCAGGCCGCCCTGATGGCGCCGACCGAGATTCTGGCGGGCCAGCACTTCCGCAACCTGCAGCAGTACCTGTTCCCGCTCGGCATCAGGACGGAACTCATCACCGGGTCCATGCCCGCCGGCGCGCGCCGGCAGGCGCTTGGGCGCGTGACCTCGGGCGAGGCCGACCTGGTGGTGGGGACGCACGCGCTCATCCAGGAGGGCGTCGGGTTCCGGGACCTGGGCCTGGCGGTGATCGACGAGGAGCACCGATTCGGCGTGGAGCAGCGGCGCCGCCTGATCGGCACGCGGGCGGACGTTCTCGTGATGAGCGCCACGCCCATCCCACGCTCGCTTGCGCTGACGTGGTACGGAGACCTCGACCTGTCGGTGATCGACGAGATGCCCCCCGGGCGCACGCCCGTCGTGACCCGCCTCATGGCGGCTTCGGCGAGGCGTGATGCGTACCGGTTCGCATGGCAGCAGATCAGGTCCGGCAGGCAGGCTTACGTGGTCACGGCGCTGGTCGAGGACAGCGAGGTGCTCGACGAGGTCCTGTCGAGCGAGGGCCTGTACCGCGACCTGCGCCAGATCATGCCGGAGGCGTGCCGCATCGGCCTGCTGCACGGCCGCATGCCTGCTTCAGAGAAGGAGGCGGTGATGGACGCGTTCCGGAGTCACGATATCGACATGCTCGTATCGACCACTGTCATCGAAGTCGGTGTCGATGTCGCCAACGCGACCGTCATGATCATCGAGAACGCCGAACGGTTCGGCCTGGCGCAGCTGCACCAGTTGCGGGGGCGGGTTGGCCGCGGTGCTCACGAGAGCCACTGCCTCCTGATCCGGGGAGACGCGTCGCGCAAGACCCGGGAGCGCCTCGAGGTCATCGCGCGGACGAGCGACGGTCACGAGATCGCCGAGCACGACCTGAGACTGCGGGGCCCCGGTGAGCTTCGCGGCACCAGGCAGTCGGGGCACCCCGACCTGCTGCTCGGCGACCTGACCCAGGACCTGGGAATCATCGAGGAAGCACGCGGGATCGCCATGAAGATCCTCGAGGCGGATCCCCGGCTGGAAGCCCGCTGGGCGGAGCGGCTCAGGGACGAGCTTCGCAGGCGCATCGTCTCCACTGGCGTGCGGGAGCTCATCTGAAGGTCCCGTTCAGAGCCTTCATGCAACTGTCTGCTAAGCTGCTGGGGTGATCCGGCGACTGACAGCCGTCCTCTTCACGGTTGCGGCGGTACTAGCGGCCTGCGCTCCCCGCACCGGCGAACCCGCGTCGGGCGAGCTGGGGGCACGCGGCACCATCGCACCGGTCTTCGCCATCGACGACAGCTCGACGGGCGTGACGCGTTTCGATCCGCCGGGCACCGGAAGCCTCGTCACGCTCGAGGTGGGCTACAGCGTGTCCAACGCCAACCCGTTCGACCTGATGATCGACGTGCTCGAGTACAGCGCCACAATCGAGGGCAGGCCGGTCGGCAGTGGCACGCGCGTCGTCGGAGTGACCATCGGCGCGGGTGAGACGGCAGAACTGGTCTTCAACCTGCAGGCGTCCCTCGGGGGCAACCCGGACCTGCTCCGGGCGGTGGCCCGCTCGTTCAGCGGGCGTCCGCTCGACGTGAAGCTCGAGGGGCGAGCCCGCTTCCTCAGCGACGCGCAGGGATCGAGCGGCCACACGAACTTCACACTGCGGGGTGCTGCCCGCGCCACCGAGGAAGTCCGGGCTCCGGACATCGGCTTCAACAGCGTGGTCAGCGGGGCCTTCATGCTAAGGCCCGGCATGCCGGTAGTGCGGGTGGTACTGATCGCGAGCAACCCGGGAGACATCGGCTACTTCCTCCACTCGAAGGACCTGCGGCTCGTCAGCGATGGCACGGTACTCGCCACGCAGGACCTGTTGCCCACGCCGATCGCTGCTCACTCCCAGGGCAGGCTCGAACTGCACTTCTACCCCCAGCAGGCCGGCCTGGACGCCTCGCAGCTCCGGGTGCTCAGCGACCTGCTCGGAACCGGGCAGCAGCATGTGACGGTCGAGGGAGACCTCTTCATGGACGTGCTTGGCGTGGACACGTTCGCGGTGCCGGGCGGACTCAGGGCGAGCGGTGAACTGCGCGGGAACTGAGCGGCGCTGACCAACCCCGGAGCGGCCCGTGATATGTTTTCGCTCGTGGCCAGAATCCTTGTGACAGACACGATGCAGCTGGGCGACAGGACCTATCCCGACATGAGCGTCGAGTACGCGGAAGGAATCGGCAGGGAAGAGCTGCTGAGGACGATCGGGGAGTACGACGCGGTCATCACCAGGAGCCGCACGCTCGTGGATGCGGAGCTGCTCGGTGCGGCTTCCAGACTCCGCGTGGTCGGCCGCGGTGGCGTGGGCATCGACAACATCGACCTGGAGGCGGCAAGCCGCAAGGGCGTACTGGTGGTTAACGCTCCCGAATCGAACAACGTGTCGGCCGCCGAGCTCGCGATCGCGCTGATGCTCGCAGCCGCGCGGGGCGTGTCGAGGTCCGACCGGCAGATCCGGGCGGGCGTCTGGGACAGGAAGTACCTGGGGCGCGAACTCAAGGACGCTACTCTAGGCGTGATCGGCATGGGACGCATCGGCACGCTGGTCGCCAGGCGCGCCCAGGGCCTCGGCATGAACGTGGTCGTTCACGATCCCTACCTCTCCCGGCAGCGAGGCAGCGAGGAGAAGGTGGAGCTGGTCGATTCGCTGCCCGAACTGCTCGCCAGGGCCGAGTTCCTCACGGTGCACACGCCACTCACGGAGGAGACTACCGGCATGATCGGTACGGATGAGCTGGCCATGCTGCCCGACGCCGCCATCGTGGTCAACGCGGCGCGCGGCGGCATCATCGACGAAGCGGCCCTGCTTGCCGCGCTCGAGTCCGGCAAGGTGTTCGCGGCAGGTCTGGACGTGTTCGTGCTCGAGCCGCCTGGCGGCGACAACCCGCTGTTGCGGCGCGATGATGTGGTGCTGACCGCCCACCTGGGCGCCAACACGTCCGAGGCGCAGGCGCGTGTCGGCGAGGAGATCCTGGAGCGTACCGTCCTGGCGTTGCGCGGCGACTACTCGCGCGGTGTCGTGAACGCGCCGGCCCTTTCCGCCGAGGTCATGCAGCACCTGGGCGAGCACCTGCGGCTGGGTGAAGCCCTCGGGCGCATGGCCGCGCAGCTGGTGCCCGGCCGCGTCAACGAGCTGCAGATCGAGTTCAGCGGAAGCTTCCCGGTCGACCCTGATCCGATCGCTACCGCGGTCACGAAGGGGCTGCTCGAGCCGATCCTGAGCGAGAAGCCGAACTACGTCAACGCCCCCTCGCTCGCCCGCGACCGGGACATCCGTGTGTCGCGGGTCACCGCGGCCCGCGAGCGCGGCTACACCAATCACGTGCTGGTGAGCGCGGGCTCCGAGGAGGGACACGTGAGCGTGGGCGGCACCGTGCTGGGTGACTCACCGCGGGTCGTCGAGATCGACGGCTTCACCATCGAGATCAAGCCGGAGGGCGCGATGCTCATCTGTACGAACTACGACCGTCCCGGTGCGGTAGGCCGCGTCGGTACGGTACTGGGCGACGCGGGTGTGAACATCATCAGCATGCAGCTGAGCCGGGTCGGCGAGGACGGCCTGGCGATGTTCGCGCTCACCGTCGACCACACCCCGTCCGAGAGCGTCCTGAGCCTGTTGCGCGGGATGACGGACGTGATCCACAGCCTGCGCGTCGTCCGCTCATGAAGCGGCGGCTCTTCGCACCGGGACCTGTCGAACTGCCGACCGAGGTCCTGGCGGCGCTCTCCCGGCCCGTGATGCACCACCGCACCGCCGAATTCCAGGCGCTGTTCGCGGACGTCCGCTCGAAGCTGGCGCGGGTGTTCATGACTCCGGGCGATGACGTGGCGATACTGGCCGGCAGCGGCACGGCGGGGATGGAGGCCGCGTTCCTGGCGACCGTGCCCGCGGGAGCAAGGGTGGTTGCCATCAACGCCGGGAAGTTCGGCGAGCGGTGGGTGAGGCTGGCGCGCGCCTTCGGCGCAGATGTTGTCGAGCTTGAGTTCGAGTGGGGCAAGGCAGCCTCGCCTGCGCGGCTTGCCGAGGCACTCAGGCAGTATCCCGACACCGCGGCAGTCCTTGCCACGCACAGCGAGACGTCCACCGGAGTGCTTCATGACGTGCAGGCGCTTGCCGCCGTCACGCGGGAGTCAGCGCCTTCGGCGCTCTTCCTTGTGGACGCGGTCACCAGCCTGTCGTCGGCCGCGCTGCGGCCGGTCGAGTGGGGCATCGACGCGGTGATATCAGGCTCGCAGAAGGGCCTGCTCTGCACCCCGGGCCTGGCCTACGTCTGGCTTTCGCCGCGCGCGAGGGAGGAGCGGCCCGGGCTGCTGCCCAGCTTCTACCTCGACCTGAGGAGCGAGCTGGCGCGGCAGGCGGCCGGCAACTCCCTGACCACGCCGGCCGTGAGCCTCGTGGCGGCCCAGCAGGTCGCCCTTGACCTGCTGCTGGGGGAAGGTATCGAGAACGTGTGGGCGCGCCGTGCCCGCCTGACGGGCCTGCTGGTGGAGGGTGCCGTGAGGCTGGGCTTCCACGAGTTCGCCGAGCGGCGCACGCCGGCTGTGGCCGCGCTGCGCGTGCCCGCCGGGATCAGCGCCCGGGAAGTGGTGAGGCACCTGGCCGGGCAGGGCATCACGATTGCCGGCGGACAGGATGCGCACGCGGACCTGCTGATCCGGCCGTCGCTGCTCGGCCACGCCGACGAGCTGGATGTGGACGTGCTGCTGGCCGCCCTCGGGCGTGCGCTCAGCGCGCAGCGGCAGGCCGCCGGCACGTGATCACCATGTGCGTCGATGCGGGAGTGTAGCGGCTCCCGTCGAAGGACCCGCTCAGCCTAAACTGGCCGAAGCCGGCCGCCAGAAGTGCCCGTTCGATCTCGAACCGATGATAGTAGCGCTGGGTCAGCGTGACCGTGCGACGCCTGAACATGCCGCCTGTCGTCTGTTCGTCGATGAGGTAGCGGCTCGTGATCACCTGGTTGAGCTCGTCGTGCTCCTGGACCAGGAAGAGCTGGCCGCCCTCCCCGGCCACGTGTGACCATTCGGGCTCGACCCGGAGCACCCCCAGTGGCCCCGGATCGGGACGGTAGAGGTCAAGCGCGAGCAGGCCGCCGGGCCTCAGCAGCCTGAAGGCCCCCGCCAGCGCGGCATCCTGGTCGGACAGGCCGTGCAGGTGCATGAGGGCGTTGAACGGGGCGATGACCAGGCTGAAGCTGCCTGGTTCGAGGTCAAGTCCGTCGAGCCGACGCATGTCTCCCTGCAGCAGAAGTGCCGTATCCCCGAGGCGTTCGCGGGCGACCTCCAGCATTCCGGCGGCGAGTTCCACTCCGGTGACGCGGAAGCCGGCACCGGCGAGGGCCGCGGTCAGCCTGCCCGTGCCGGAGCCGAGCTCGAGCACTGGACCGTCCTCCTGGGCCGCGAGCCTCAGGTAGTGGGGAACGTCGTCGCGGTAGCGTTCGTACTGCAGGTCGTACAGGCGAGCGTCATCGTAAAGGTTCACTAGGCACTGCTCCCCTGCAGGATCTCGCTGACGAGACGGCGTGCCGCACCCGGCTGGGGCATCGTCTCGAGCAGGCGCCGGCGCCTGTGCTCAAGAAGCTGCGTGTCCGCCAGGTCTGCCAGCACGAGTTGTGCCACCTGGTCCACCGTGACGATGCCCTTCAGTTCGGTCATCAGCTGTTCACCGCTGAACTGGTTGGGCAGCGCCACGGGGTAGTTCATCCGCTCGGCGAAGAGACGCACGGCGTGGCGTTTCAGCGGTGTGCCGATCACGGGCAGCAGTGAAAGCCAGTGGCCCGGCCCCTCCAGCGGGATGATCTCGGGCCTGTTCAGCGGCAGGACGACGACGGCGGGCAGGCCGGCTATGCCCATCTCAAGCGTGTTGGTGCCGGGAATCGCCAGCGCAAGATCAGCTGACTTCATGACCGGGTAGCGCTCGGCCTCATCGATCATGCGTACCCGCACTCCACTCGGCGTGACCACCTCGTCTCCCACGCGTTCACCACCGAAGCCCCCGATCCGCTCGGAACCGGTGCCCGCGATGGCATCGGCGATGGCGTCGTCACTCAGGAGCCTGCTGACCGGCCAGCTGAAGGCCGCCCCGGGCCATGCGGCCGCAACCTGCTCGGCTACCGCCAGCATCAGCGGCAGGATCGCCCGCACGTACCTGTCGCGGCTGCCCGGCACCAGCAGCAGTTGTGGGTCACCGTACGCCTCAGCGGGCTCGGCCTGGGCGACCGCGTCGGCAACGATGTTGCCGATCGTGGCAAGCCGATTGTCGGGTGCCCCGAGCAGCCGCGCCTTGCGTCTGGCCCTGTCGTCGTGGACGAACAGCTTGCGCAGCCCGTGGTGCCAGAAGGGGATGAAGGAGTAACGGTAGGTCGGGAAGCCCAGGCGCCGGCCCATGCGCACCGCCATCCGCGTGTTGCCGCCGAGGCTGACGACGGCGCCGGAATCGCCCCTGAACGCCGCGGGCGTCCTGTCGCCTGCAAGGAACCTGACGGCCTCGGCCGGTGACGTGACGTGGTCAGCCCCGAACGTTTCGGCCAGCCGCGTCTCGTTGCCGCTGGCGAACTGGCAGGGGATCAGGCTGATGACGACCTTCCTGTCAGGCGCGACCTCGCGCAGCTCGCGCAGCACGGGCCTGACCCACGCCTGGAGCTCGCCGGGCCCGTTGCTGACGAGGATGATGGTGCCGCTCAAGGCCCGCCGCCCCTGAAGCGGGAGAGTCCGCGCGTGCCCGCAGCGATGAACTCCAGCAGGATCCGGACCTCCTCGCTGCTTTCAGCCAGCTCTTCGAGGAGCCCCGGCTCGCGGCGGCGCAGCGCGCGCATCGCCTTCTCGAGACTCGAGTAGCGCTCCCCGGTGATGCCGGCGCGCCGGACGCCGACGCGGTTCACGCCGTAGTGCTCGGCGAACTTGCCGACGGCGAGTGAGTAGGGAAGGACGTCCCGGTTCAGCCCCGACATGGCTCCCGTCATCGAAAGCATCCCGACGCGCACGAACTGGTGAACGTGCGTGCCGGCGCCGAGCACCGCGTGCGCCCCGATCTCGGTGTGGCCGGCCAGCTGGGAGCCTGAAGTCAGGGTGGCGTGCTGCCCGATCTGTGCGTTGTGGCTGACGTGCACGTAGCTCATCACAAGGGCTCCGGCAAGCACCCTGGTGGTCTGGCCCTGCCCGGTGGCGCGGTGGATGCTGGCGAAGTCGCGCACCTGCACTCCATCACCCAGCTCGACGTGCGACTGCTCACCCCTGAAGGCCGAGTCCATCGGCTCGCCTCCGATGCTGGCGTAAGGCCCCAGCAGGCACGCGGCGCCCACGCTGGTGCCGCTCATCAGGATCGTGCCCGGCAGCAGCCGGCTGTCCCGGCCGACGCTCACGCCAGCATCGATGACGCAGTTGGGCCCGACGTGCACTCCCTCTGCGAGCCTGGCCTCCGGATCGACGATCGCACTGGGGTGCACCGATGCGCCCATCCGGCTCAGCTCCGGGGGTAGACGAAGGTAAGGACCGCCTCCGCGGCCACCTCTTCACCGACCAGGGCCACCGCCTCGACGCGACAGATGCCGCGCCGGTTGAGCACGACCTTGCCGGTGAGGCTGAGCCGGTCGCCCGGAACCACCTTGCGCCGGAAGCGCGCATTGTCGATGCCCGTCAGGTAGCCGGTCTGTCCGGCGGTGTCGGTCGTCACGCCGAGGGCGACACCAGCGGCCTGGGCGAGCGCCTCGATGATGAGGACGCCCGGCATGACGGGCTCACCCGGGAAGTGGCCCTGGAAGAACGGCTCGCCGTGTGAGACGTTCTTGTAGCATTCGAAGCCGTCTTCGTCAGCGGAGACGAACCCGTCGACCATCAGGAAGGGGTAGCGGTGAGGCAGGATCGCCTGGATGTCGATGACCATGCAGAGATTGTACAGCCGCATCGGGACGCGGCGGGTACCGCGTCAGCGGAAAGCTTCCTCCAGCTCGTCGAGCCTTGCGGTCCGCATGTTGTCCAGCAGCCGGGCTGCGACCCCGATCGACCTCAGGTCGTCCTCCGTGGTGCCCACCGGCTCGGTGTCCTGCAGAGTACGGGCGATGAAGTGCTCGAGCTCCCGGCGCAGCGGGTTGTCCTCTTCGATCGAGTACCGGTTCACTTCGACCAGTCCGGTTCCGGAAGCAACACTGCCTGGCCGGTAGACCGCGAGCTCAGTGTGAGGATCCCGGCTGAAGTCCAGCGTGACCGTCTGGTTGTGCTCCATCACCATCAGGTTGCGTTCGCTCGCAACGGCGACCCGGCTGGCGAGGAGCCGCGCTATGCAGCCGTTGTCGAACACCAGCTGCGCCGCGGCCACGTCCTCAAGCGAGCCGCTTTCGAACGAGTGACCGGCCACGGCGGCGTCGACGATCTTCGATCCCGGCGGGACCAGCCTGAGGATGATGTCGATGTCGTGGATCATCAGGTCCAGGACCACGCCGACGTCCCGGATGCGCGCGTTGGGCGTCAGCCTGCGCGCCTCGATCAGGTAGGGCGATCCGACTGTCCTGTTCAGGAGCTGCACGGCCTCGTAGAAACGGGTGATGTGGCCGACCTGCAGCACCAGGCCCGCAGCCTCGCTCTGGGCGACAAGGGTCCTGGCCTCCTCGACGGTCGGGGCGAGGGGCTTCTCGACGAGTGCATGAACGCCCGCATCGAGCAGCCCGGTCGTGACCGCGAAGTGACTGCTGGTAGGTGCCGCGACACTGGCAGCCGAGATCTCCTCGCCTGCGAGGAGCTCCGGGACGGTGCCGTAGGACCGGCACCCGAAGGTCTTCTCGGCGTGGACGCGCCGCCTGACGTCCGGATCCACGACCGCGACCAGGTCGACCTGATGCATCGCAGCATAGTTGTTGGCGTGATACTGACCCATCACGCCGAAACCGATGACAGCGACTTTGACATTCGTCATGAAACGAGTCCCCTCGCGCGCTCCGCTGCCCGCAGAGCCGCTACCAGTCTCGCATGCAAGCCATGTGACGCACGTGTGAGCCGGATTGAGGCTTTCACGGGACGGCCGAACAGATACAGGTCCCCGATCGCGTCGAGCGCCTTGTGCCTGACAGGTTCGTCAGGGTAGCGCTGGGGCGAAAGCGGGCCCGATTCGCCGAACACCAGCGTGTTGCTCAGGTCGGCGCCCAGCGCCAGTCCCGCCGCCTGCAGCTGCTCCTGCTCGCTCAGCAGTCCGAACGTGCGTGCATGAAGGACGTCTGCGTATCCGTCCGGAGTGCTGTGCCATGATTGCCTGCCGATGGCGGGATGGTCGAAGTCGATGCAGACGGAAAGCCCGGCCTCACCGGGTTCGACGACGGCCAGGCCGGCGCCGAGTTCGACCTCGAACCCCCGGCCGACCCGGAAAGCCGGGGGTGCGGCCGGTGGAGTGCCCAGTGAACGCAGTGGCTCGAGCCAGTCCGCGGCGGAGCCGTCCAGGATGGGCATCTCGGCCCCGCTTACCTCGATGTCGAGCCCTTCCCACCAGCCGAGCACGTGGAGCGCCGCGAGGATGTGCTCCACCATCGCGATGCTCGCCCCGTCCTTCGAAAGCACGGTGCTGCGGTTGACTGCCTGGACGTGCTCGACCCGCGCCGGTATGCGCGTCTTGCCGCGGATGAACGCGACAGGGCCCCCGGTACGGTGCAGGGTCACGGTGCCGGTGAGTCCGCTGTGGATCCCCTTGCCGGTCAGCGTGCTCATCCGCCGCGGCGGTCCCGTACGAACTTCCAGATCTCCTCGAGCCTGGACAGCAGGTACTGGCGGCGACTGAAGCGGCGCAGCGGCATCGCCGGGATTCCGAACCAGACCTCGCCCGCCGGCAGGTCCCGCGTGAGCCCGCTCATGCCGGCCAGGGTCGAGCCGTCACCCAGCTGAACGTGATCCGTGACCGAGCTGTTTCCGGCGAGCGTCACCCGGTTGCCGATCACGCTGCTGCCGCCGATCGCAACGTGCCCCGCGATCATGCACTCCTCGCCGATCGTGACGTTGTGTCCCACCTGCACGTGATTGTCGATCTTCGTCCGTGCACCGACGGTCGTGGGGCCAAGCAGTCCGCGGTCGACGGCACTGTTCGCTCCGATCTCGACGTCATCGGACAGGACCACGGTGCCCAGGTGGTGCAGCTTGACCGGCCCGCTCGCGGCGGCAGCGAAGCCGAACCCGTCGGCTCCGATGACACAGCCGGAATGCAGGATGACGCGGTCGCCCAGCGTCACGTGGTCGTACACGCGGGCACCTGCGTGCAGGTGGCAGTCCGACCCGATCCGCGAGAACGCCCCGACCGTGACCCCGGGTTCCAGGACGGCGTTCCGGCCGATCTCGGCGTGTTCGCCCACGCAGACGCCGGCTGACAGCCTTGCACTGGCGTGAACCATTGCGCTGGCAGCCACGTGTGCGGCATCCCTGTCAGCGGGGAAGGCCACGGGAGCGTGGGCGTGAAACGCCTCGGTCAGCGCCGCCAGGGCCAGTCGCGCGTCCGAAACCGTGATCCGGGGCACAGCCTCCTCGCCGACGAGGGAGGCGGGCACGACGACAAGGCCTGCACCGCCACGAACGGCTGTCTGCAGCGCATCGAGGTCGAAGGCGACGCAGACGAACCCGGGGGCTGCCGCCCCCGGCGCCGCCAGGCGGAACCGTTCGCCGTCGTCCCGGGCCAGAAGCTCGCCCTGCGCGATCACCGCGAGTTCCGTTGCGGTGAAGCCGGGGAAGTCGTGCGACCGCAGCAAGCTCCTGGTCCTAGCGCCTCAGGAAGTTGTCCGAGGTCAGTGCGTCCTGCAGCAGCGGAATCATGTCGAGTGCCAGTCCGGTTCCCTGAGCGACGCAATCCACCGCGTTCTCCGCTACAGCCACAGGGATGCCGGTGGTCTGCCTGAGCAGCTCGTCAAAGTTGTGCAGGAGCGCGCCACCGCCGGTCATGATGATGCCTCGGTCGATCACGTCGGCGACCAGCTCGGGCGGAGCCTGCTCGAGGACCCTGCGCACCGCGTCCGCGATCTTCTGGATCGGCTCCTTCAGTGCGGCGACGGCGTCCTCGGTCGTGACCGTGATGGTCTTGGGCAGCCCGTTTATCAGGTCGCGCCCGCGCACCTCGATCGAGTGCACGTCGTCCGGCGACGTCACAATCGCGGAGCCGACACGGATCTTGATCTCTTCGGCCGTCCGGTCGCCTATCAGTAGGTTCTCCTTGTGCCTGATGTGGCGAACGATCGACTCATCGAACTCGTTGCCGGCGATCCGGACCGACTCGCTGACGACGATGCCGCCAAGGCTGATGATGGCCACGTCCGTGGTACCGCCGCCGACATCCACGATCATGGATCCGGTCGGCTCCGCGATGCGGATTCCGGCACCGATGGCTGCAGCGAGCGGTTCCTCGATCAGGTACGCCTTGCGGGCACCCACCTCGCGGGCCGCCTGCAGCATGGCCCTGCGCTCGACTTCAGTCACACCGGACGGGACACAGACCATGATGTGAGGCTTGAACCAGCGGCCGGGTCCCGTCACGACCTTGCGCATGAAGGCCTTCAGCATCTTCTCCGTCAGGTCGTAGTCGGCTATGACGCCATCGCGCATCGGCCGGTTCGCAACGATGTTGCCCGGCGTGCGTCCAAGCATGCGGTATGCCTCTTCGCCGACTGCCTTCACGTCCTTGGTGTCACGTGAAGTCGCGATGACGGAGGGCTCGCGCAGCATTATTCCTTTTCCCTTGACGTAGATGAGTACCGTGGCGGTGCCCAGGTCTACGCCGATTACCTGCCATGGTCTAAACATCTTCACTCCAGCGTGCGCAGCAGGTCCCTGCCGCGGGATTCAGGCCCATTCAGGCGCAAGGAAGTATAACGCACCTTGTGAGAGTTGGCTCAGACCGCGTCCGCAGCCCTTCAGAGATAGACGGCATCCGGGGGCTGCCCGGCAGCAGCGCGCATCGCCAGCCAGGTCGCGTCCGCCGGGCCCGCACGCACGATCGGGATGCCCGCATCGCTTGCGCGCCCGGTCAGTTCCGCGAGCGGCACCTTGGCGGGGGCAGCGACAGTCACCAGCTCGTTCCCGGTCCTTGAGTAGCAGCCCGCGTAGACGTTACCGCGCCTGGCATCAACGGTGATCCAGGCGGCAGCCCCCTCGGCAAGCAGCGGCCAGGCGGCCGCGGCCAGGCTGTCCGCGCCGTAGTGGGGTATCCCGAGCCCGCGTGCGATCCCCGCTGCCGCCGCCAGGCCGACGCGCAGGCCGGTGTACGACCCGGGGCCGGTGCCTGTCACCACGCCCGTCAGCTGGTCCTTGCGGACGCGTGTACGCTTCATCAGGGCTTCCAGCTCCGGCAGCAGCAGCTCCGCGTGACGGCGGCCGGCCATGAGCTGCACGCTGTGGAGCGGAGCGCCGGTGCCGTGGACGAGTCCGAGCGAAAGCCAGGGCCCGCTGGTGTCGATCCCCAGTCTCACGGGGCGCTCCCGGGCTCGAACTCGAACCGCCGGCTGCCGTCGGCCCTGGCGGTGAGCCTGAGCAGGGCAGCATCGGGCCAGGTCGCCTTCAGGTCGCCGCCCCACTCCACGGCGACCAGCCTTGACGTGTCGAGGTAATTGTCCAGCCCGAGCCGTTCGAGCGCCCCTGCATCGGGGAGGCGCCACGCGTCGATGTGCACCAGCGTGCCTTCCGGCGTGGGGTACTCGTGAACAAGCGTGTAAGTCGGACTGCTCACCGAGGCCTCGCTGCCCAGTTGCCGCGCGAGCGCGGCGACGAACGTGGTCTTGCCGGCGCCCATCTCGCCTTCGAGCAGCAGCAGGGCGCCTGAACCGAGCTGATCCAGGACGCGCCGGGCGAGACCTTCAAGTTCGTCTGTCGAACGCAGGATCATTCAGCAGGCCAGTCATTGCGGGAAGCTTCAGTCTGAGCCGGTGCAGCACAAGGCTCAGTGTCGCCGGGACGTCCACGACGACCAGCACCCGGTGTCGGAGCGTCGGCCAGGCGACCGCCAGGATCAGGCCCGGGAGTTCCAGCGTCAGGAGGCGCGTCGGGCCGGCCCGGAGGCCGGCACCAAGCTCCACCAGGTCCCTTTCGAGGTCGAGGACCGCACTCACGAGCCGGTCGGGACTGCGGTCCGCGGGGCCCGCGAGCTGGACGGTGCCATCGAACAGCAGCAGGCGGCTGACTCCACGCTCGCCCGCGAGCTCGCCGAGCAGTTCGTCCAGCTCACCCAGTCCTGTGACTCCACTGGCCGACGCCCGCTCCGGCCGGGGGCCGGGAGCTGGCGCGGCCTCCTGCTCGGTCGGGGTGCTTCCGCCACCCAGGATGTCGTCCAGGATCGAGGCGCTGACGAGCTTGTCGGCGATCGCCCGCGTCGCCTCGTACTCACCGGAGAGCGTCTCCAGGATGCTCTCGACCTCCCTGAGCGAGTCCTCCAGCTCCGACCGTCTGGCCAGCGAGAGTTCGCCCAGAAGCTCCCGCTGGCTGCTCAGGTGTGCGAGGGTCCGCCTGGCCATCGCCACGTCCTCGCTGTTGAGTCGGCGCACCCGTTCGAACGTGATGAGCGCTTCGTCGAGGCGGTCGTCGAAAGTTTCGAGCCTGACCAGGACCGATCCGCGCACGTCTTCCAGGCGCATCCAGAGGTTGTCAAGGTCGGGCTCACGGTCGCCGTCACCGAGCAGGTCGCGGGCCGCGTGAAGCGCCGTGCGCAGCTCCTCCGTCTCTTCCGAGTTGCCTGGAGGCAGGCTGTTGACCTCCCTTTCCAGCTGGAACAGCTCGTTGAGCAGGTCCTGGCGGCCGTCAACGACGAGGTTGGTGAACTGCTCGGCCAGTTCTGTGTCGGGAAACTCGTCCACCTGGGTGCGCATGGTCTCGGCCTGCTCGCGCGCCAGGGCATGAAGATCACGCAGGTGCCTGATGTCACCCGGATCCGGCAAGGTCGTCATCAGGATTCCGTTGGCCACCTGCAACGCCTGGCGCAGCTGTCGCTGACCGACCGGGGACGCCATCGCCTCATCGTCGGCGGCGATCCGGGACAGCTCTGCGGTCAGGTCGTTGCGAGCCCGGTTGAACGCATGCTCCAGGGCGAGCTCGAGCGCCTTGACCTCTGGGGAGCAGCTCTCGCCGCCGGTGATCCGGTCGCGCAGGTCGGTCATCCGCTTCTGAAGGTCTTCTTCGAGTCCGAGCAGATGAGCGTGCTGTTGAGCGAGAAGCTCGAGCCGATGGCTCTCCTGTTCCAGGTCGAGCTGAAGCAGGCGCTCGCTGACCTCGCCGGGCAGCTCGTCCGGCGGAATGATGATCGGCTCATCGTCCTCGGAGGCAGCCGGCACGACCGTTGAATAGACGCTGGATTCGAGCAGCTTGCGCAGGTCGGTACTGAGTTCACGCGCACGGTGCAGCTCGGCGCTGGCCAGCTGGCCCTCTTCCTGGGAGCTGCGGATCTGTTCCAGCAGGTTCTGCAGGCGCCGCACGCGCGGGCCACCAAGAGTAGTGAGCCGGTTGCTGGCGTCCTCCAGGTCGGCCAGTTCGCGTGCCTGCACTGACAGCTGGTCCGAGAGCTTCTGCCTGATCGCGCCAAGCTGTTCGCGTGCTTCGCTGACGAGTGGGGCGGTCTCCTCGCCGGCGCGCATCTCGGTTTCGATCAGCTGGACCTGGGCCCGGAGCTTCTGCACCTCCGGCCATTCGAAGTACAGGTTGTAGGGCCGCAGCGCTTCGTTCAGCTCGGTCAGGGTGGTGCGTTTGCGCTCTGCGGGGCCCGGAGGTGCACCTTCCACGACCGTCGGGTTGCTGATGCGCTCAAGCATTGATTCAATGGAAGTGCGTGCGTTGTCCTCCGTCATCAGCGCCTGCAGCTGGCGCTGGATGGGTCCCCGCATGAGCTGTTCAAGATCCTGCATCGTGACGTCATCAGCAGTCCGGCCCAGGAGCGTCAGGCCGTCCTTAAGGGAGCGGGACACGACGCGTGGAGGCAGTACCGTCTCCAGTTCCCTGATCAGTCGCTGATATGGCGTGTGCAGCATCGCATCCCCCTGATCCGCACCCCCGCTTGACCCGCCCGGAGGTGTCAGCCGCTCAGAACTCCTCGTCCCAGTCGACAAGCGTTTTTGTTTCGGGTTTGCTGTCGTGCTTGCGTGAGGCGCGCTGGCCGGGTTCCCTGCCGCCGAACAGGCCGAACTGCTTGCAGATGCCGTAGAGCCCGACGCTCAGCAGCATGATGGCGCAGAGCATCAGCAACAGCCAGACTGCCTCACCGATGGGAGTCGAAAGGGTCAGCCAGCTGGCCACCTGGTTCAGCGTGCCGATGCCGGTCAGGCTGCCGACCAGCGCCGCGACCTGGCCCAGTCCGTCCAGCATCAGCGGCAGGAGGAGCAGGAAGAGCCCTGCGCCGATCTGGCCCCAGTTGCGGTTGCCAGTGCCGAAGGCGATGCGGAGCAGTACCAGGGGCAGGATGGCGAGCAGCGCCAGCAGGACGATGACCACGAGGCGGGGCCAGCCACCGAAATAGGTGCTCACTCCCGCCTCAGCCTGCGAGAGCATGCCCGCGCCGGTGCCCGAAAGGCCAGCATCGGCCGCTGCTGTCTGGTCGATGAGGGCGTTGGCATCGCTTTGGCGCAGCGTTGGCGCGTCGCGCAGGCTGTTGATAAGCGTATTGGTCTGGGTCACAAGCTCGGGTGCCGTTCGGTTCAGGATCAGCGCCAGGCTGGTTCCGAAAAGCCCTTCAAAGGATGTCAGGTGAGCGCGTGCGTCCAGGTCGTCTCCCTTTGAGACGGCGTCCGCGAAGCGTGCGGCGAGAGCGTAGTGGCTGTCGACCGCACCCGAGAGGGAGGTGTACCCCTGGGTCAGCAACTGGTTGGCTGCCGCCTCGGCAGGCTGACCGCGCAGGCCGCGCATGGCGAGCTCGGCAGTTATCGCGCTGCCGCGCTGCTCGAGGTCCTGCTGGCGAAGCGTCTCGGCGGCTGCCTCGAGGTCGGGGACTGACGGCCCAGCCGCAACGGGTGGCTCCGAGCCGGGTGCGTCCGAGTCGGGTGCGGCGGGAGCGTCCGTCCCCGCGGGATCGCCGGCTGCGTCCTCGGGGGACTCGCTGGCGGGTACGTCCGCCGGAGCGGGATCTGCCGGCTCTGCCGGGGCGGTTGGTTCCGCGGGTGCTTCTTCGGTTGGGATGGCCTCAGGTTCAGTAACAGGCTGCGTCGGCGCAGGCTCGGTGTCCGGAGTCGGCTCGGCTGCCTCAGCGGCAGCTCCCAGAGACTCACTCAGCCCTGCGAACGCAGCGCTCAGGTCCCCGGCCCGTGCGTTCACTTCAGCGGACTCACTGCTTACAAGGGCGTTGACCAGTGCCAGGAAGTCCTCGTTCAGATCAGCTGGGGCATGGGGCGAATCCTGCAGGCTCAGGAACATGCCGTACGCACCTGCCAGCGTCACGTAGGACGTCTCCAGGCTCTCGTCCAGCTGGCCGGCGGCAAGGTCGATGCGCTGGGCTACCCCCCTGGCCACGCCAGCCTGGTAGTGCCGGAGCAGCGAGGAAACGTCCGGTGCTTCGCCGATCGCCTCGACGGTCGCGAGGTCCAGGCCCAGGTCGCCGGCAAGCCTCCTTATGCCGTCCCGGGCTTCGGAGGGTTCGCCGGCGGCGAGTGAGGCCTCGAGCAGGCCGCGCTGGAAGCCGCCACGCAGCACGGCGGCCTGTACTGCAAGGTCGGCACTGCTCCGGTTCTGAACGGCCGCGCGTGCGTTGTCAAAGACGCGCTCCATGGCTTCGATCAGGCTGGCGCTGGCCGTGTCCTGCGAGAGTCGCCGAAGGGCCGCGTCAGCCCTGGCGAGCGCGTCCAGGCTGGCTCCTGCATCCGCAGGCAGCATCTCCACGCTCTGTTGCAGGTTGGCGAGTGCGGCTTCGTAGCGCTGGAGTGCCTCGTCATCCTGGGCCAGGACGGTAGATAGGTTCAGCACCACTAGTGCCACCAGGGCGATCAGCGTGCGCGTGACGCGACTCATGTTGCCTCCTTGTCGATCTGAAGGTCTGCAAAGACCGTGAGGGCCGACCCTACGTTGAGCTCGGGTGACCCTGCCAGCAGCAGTGCATCGGGACCCCACGGAAAGACGAGCAGCGATGCCTGTTCGTGCGCCACGTAAAAGAGCCGCAGCGGACCGCTCTTCTTCAGGAGCGAGAGGGCTACCATGCCGATGCGTGACAGTTCATCGATGTCTCCCGACCCGCGCGAGAACGCGGTCTGACCGGAGTTTCTTACGGCGGCGACGAGCGTGACGCTCTCGATCGTCGCCAGCTTCAGCACCGCCCGCTCGAGTTCCTTCTGGGTGTGCTCGCGCTGGGCCGCAAGCTGCGTCCGCACCCCGGTGACCACCCGGACAGCGCGTTCCCTGGCTATGCTCGCAGGCGCTTCGGCGGGCCGCGCCGTCAGCGGAGCGGACGTGCTTCGATGCGGCGAGGTGGGCAGTGCCGAAGCGATCTCGGCAAGCCGCATCGGCAGGCCGCGCCGCGGCAGTATTCGCATCAGCTCGGCCTGAATCGGTCCAAGCAGAAGCAGGCGCATCCGCTCGGCATCGATGAGGTCCGTGTCGAGCCCCGCATCGGCGAGTGCGGATTCAAGCATGCGGGAAGCGGCGCCGGCCGATACGAGTTCGGCGAGCCCCTGCTGTGTTCGGATGTAAACCTCATTAGCCATGGCCACAGGCACTATTACACAGTCTAGGCGGTAGTCCGAGGCGCGGGTTGTGAAAAATCAGCGAATCAGGCGGGTGTGTCTGCTCCGTGGGTTCCGGCAAGTGCGGTCGCGATGCCATCGGCAACCCTCAGCGTCTCCCTGAAGCGCATCCTGGCCGGGCCGATCACGGACAGGCTGGCGTTGAGATGCCCGAGCTTCAGTGACGCCTGGACGCTGGCTGTCGCGTCATCCAGGAGCAGCCGGAGGCTCTCGGGTCCCGGATGCTCGAGCGGTACTTCCGGCGACTCGACCAGCGACAGGGCGAGCCGGATGAACTCCGGGTCCTGCGCCTCGGGCTCCTGGAACAGGTTCGCGAGCCCGTGCGAATAGTGGCGCACAGGCATCAGGTCGGTGCTGGCCGCTGCCAGGTGCAGCAGGATCCTGCCGACACCGTCGGCGCGGGTGCTGGCCAGCGCCCTTGCAGCCTCGGCGAGCGACCTGAGGGGGACGCGCAGCAGCCGGACGGTGTCGGCGGCCTCGGCGAGTTCATTCTCGCTTGGGGCCGGGTCGACGGTGAGCACGCGTTGTCTCACGAGCCCGTTCTCAAGGATGACGACGGCGAGTACCCGGCACGCGGCCAGCTCACTCAGGTGGATCTGCAGCGTCTCAAGCCGGCTGTCGCCCAACAGGCTCACCGATACGGCGTAGCCGGACAGCTCGGACGCCAGCTCCGCCACTCCCTGCAGGAGGGAGTCGCCATGGGACCTGCCGAGCCTGCGCAGGATCAGCGTGCGTTGCCGTTGCGGCAGGCGGCCGGGCGGGATGAAGCCGCGGGCATAGGCGCTGAGGCCCGCGCTGGTCGGAACGCGACCTGACGAGACATGTTGCTGCTGCAGCAGGCCCTGTTCCTCCAGGACGGAGAAGTCGTTGCGGACAGTTGCGCTGCTGAAGCCGAGCCGGTTCGCGACCCAAACCGACGGAACAGGTCGCGCCGTGTTGATGTACCCCTGCGCAACAAGGTTAAGTACCGTGCTGTGCCGCTTACTCAGCATGCGCCATACTACCGCGCGGGGAGCTCAGCCGGCGGCGAGGCTCAGCACGTACCGGAACTCCCGCTCGGTGACCGGCTGGATGCTGAGGCGGTTTCCGCGCCTGAGCAGGTACATCCCGGCCAGCTCATCCACATTCCGCAGCTCCGCCAGCGTCACGGGGCGTTCCAGCGGCCTGAGCGCCCGTATGTCGACCTGGAACCATCTGGGTGCTTCAAGCGTGGCCTTCGCGTCGAAGTACCTGCTGTCGGGATCGAACTGCGTCGGGTCCGGATACGGCGTGGACGCCACCTCAGCCACTCCGACGACCGCGGGCTTTCCGGTCTGCGAGTGGTAGAAGAGCACGGGATCGCCGACGCTCATCTCGTCACGCATCATGTTGCGGGCCTGGTAGTTGCGGATGCTGTCCCAGCCGGTGGTCCTGTTGGGGGATGCCTCCAGGTCGGCGTACGAGAACGCCCCGGGTTCGCTCTTGAAGAGCCAGTGTTTCATCTGCTGCTCAGTCTCCTTGTTCAGGTGGAATAGCGATCAGAATGGTACTCGCCCTGTCGCCCGGCAGGTTGACGGTCACCGGTCCGGAAACCCGCCCCTGGAAACGCCCCTCGAACACCCAGGTTCCCTCTGCGTCGAGCTGGATGCTGCGGGGTACGGTGCCCAGGTTCATGCCCTGCGGCAGCGAGGAACCCTGCGGTCTCTGCAGGACGTAAAGATCCACGGGCGGGAGGTCGGTTGGTTCCACGACCACGTCCATCACGTAGGTCACGGCAGTCTGGATGCCGGCCGCGGGCGTACCGGCCGCCTGGTCGCGCCAGCGGAGCGCAAGGACTGCGAGCACGACGGACAGCAGTACCAGGACCACGAGCATGATTATGCGGCGGTTCCTGCGGTCATCATCCCTGGGTTCCGGCACGACCGGGCTCATCGCGGGGCGGGGCTGACGGGGTGGGCGCGGCTCGCGGGCGGGATCCTCGCCGGGCGCTGCCTGCCCGGCTGCTGCGGGGATGCTGCCCCGGCTGAACCGCTCGCTTGCGAACCCCTGGCTGGGGCGGAACTCGTGAACATCGGACTGTTCCGCCGGCGGGGGCACAACCGGCCCC
>CAZBVI010000018.1:0-56793 GCA_964495325.1 uncultured bacterium | reverse complement strand
GGGGGAGCCTCGGCCGGGGTCGCAACTGGCGTGGCGGCCGGACGCTGTGTCGTCTGGGGTCCTGTCGGCGCCCGGAGCCAGGACGGTCGTGACTGCGGTCTCGTCGGGGCCGGACGGGATCGACACGTCTATCACGGTCTCGCCATCCGGGAGCGTCGCTTCGGGTGCGCCGGGCTCGACCGCGTCGGGCGTCGGACCGGCGAACGCGGTCTCCGCCTCGGGGATCGGGGCCAGTACCACCGGCGAGAAGGGGTTGATGCTTGCACGCTGCGGGGCAGGCTGGCCGGCCTGATCCGGCTCACCGGCCTCGGTCGTGGCGGTATCCGGCGCGGGGTCGGTCACCAGGAACGGCAGGTCGGACACGACCAGCTCGCGGGCAACCACGCCCGAGAGGGTGAAGGGCAAAACCGGCTCGCCGTCTTCATCCAGCATGACCACCGGCACGACCGGTCCGGAGGATGGCGAGGGCAGGTCGGTGCCGGAACGTGTCGTATCTGCCGGTGCTGCGTCACCGCTGCTGACCAGGGGGCCGGCAGGGGCAGTACCATTGCCGTTGCCGCCAGGCAGGCGCGCCGGGCCGCTGGCCGGCGCCAGTGGCGCACCGGTGGTGACGACAGGCTCGACCGAAGGCTGCCGGAAGTTGTTGAACCAGACGAATGCCGCGACAGCCAGCAGGAGCAGGCCGAGCAGGATCCGCGTGGTGCGTGAAGGCGCACGTGTCTGAGTGGTCTTGCCGGGATCGGTAAGGTCCTCGGGCACCGGCGTGGCGTCCATGTCGATCAGGGGATCCGAGATGGTCTCGTCCGGGAACGGAGTTGCCCCGTCTTCGGGAAACCGCTGCTGGTCGCTCACTGGGCCACCCCTCCGGGATCAGCACCGGTGTAGACGTAGAACGTGAGCGCAAAGTTGCTGTCGAGCACGGGGTCCTCTACGCCCGGCGCCGAGCCGGCACTGAGGCCGACCTGCCTGATCTTGGCGTAGCGCTGCAGGTCCTCCAGCGCGCGCAGGAACTCCATCGTCTGAATGTAGTTGCCGCTGGTGACGAAGTCGAACGCGACCGGGCGGAGATCGGCGATGGACTCGGTGATGCTGCCCTGGCTCATCTGGTTCAGAACGAGCCCCGCGGCCTCGGCGCTGACGCGGACCTGTTCCAGGAGGCCGGCCACGTCGCTCTCGAGAGGGAGTTCGGACAGGAACTCGAGGCGCTCCTGTTCGAGCATCTCCACCTCCTCCCGCAGGGTGGGCAGGTTGCGTTCGGCAGCCTCTCCCCGCGTGACTTCGAGCTGGAGGCGCATGACATCGTTCTCGAGCAGAGATACGCGGTCAAGCGTCGGCCGGTACATGTAGAAGTACCAGACGGCCGCGGCAATCACTACCAGGACGAGGACGATCAGCGCGATATCGCGCTGCCTGAGCTTGCTGAAGTCAAAGTTCACTCGGAACCTCCGAGCGAGCCGATGGTGAGGCTGTAGTTGTACAGCAGGGGACCGCCTTCTTCCTGAACGCGCGAGGCTGACTGGAAGAACACGCCGTACTCGTTGGACTGCTCCAGGGCACCGATGAACTCCTCGAGGATGGCCGTGCCCGCTACCGTGCCGGAAACTGTCATCTCGGCGATCACGGGATTGCCCTCGTACCGGTTCGGGTCCGTGCGGGGCGGGTCAACCGTCTGCATCTGCAGGTTGCTGAAGTCGATTCCCGGGCGACCACCGACGGTGGTGGCAGGCAGGTACTCGAGCATGCTGCCGAGTTCGTCCGACCAGCCGACCGCGCCTTGCCTCACGGCGTTGGCTACGGTGATCAGTTCGCGCAGCTGCGTCTGGCGCAGCTGAAGGTTCCGCTGTTCGGTGAGAGCGGGTTGAAGGAGCGCGATGCGGTCCTCCAGCTGCCGGACCTGACCGGCCAGGTTCTGCTCCGTCTGGTTGGCCGTGAACTGGAAGAAGAAGATGATCGCGAATGCGAGCACCGGTACGAGCACGCTCAGCAGTTTCCAGTAGCCCGGCTCGCGGACTCGCCGCAGGTTTCGCGGCAGCAGGTTGATGTTAATCAATGCCGTTCACCCCCCGCAGTGCGAGCCCGAGCGGCACTGCCAGCTCCGGGCCGACACGCTGCAGGTACTGCATGTCGAACCTGTTCTCGTCAACGGTCACCGTCAGCCAGGGATCGCCCACTTCGACACGGAAGCCCAGGGCATCGCCGATCGCGTCAGGCAGCCCGCGCAGCTTGGCGCCTCCGCCGGACAGTATGACCCGCTCGATGTTGGCATCGCCCGCCTGAACCCGGAAGAACTCCAGGCTGCGGCGGATCTCGGTCGTGAGGTCGACCAGTACGGGCCGCAGCGATTCATAAACCCGGCTCGGGCTGAACTGCTCGCGTTTCATGTCGAAGTTCAGCAGTTCCTCCTCGTCCTCCGTGGGGATCGCCGCGGTGCCGTAGTCGAGCTTGACTTCCTCGGCGGAATCGAAGTCCAGCCCGAAGCTGCGCTGGATGGCGGCCGTGAAGTCGTCTCCGGAGACGCTGATGTTTCGGTTCATGAGCACACGTTCTCCGCGCACCAGCGTGATGGTCGAGTTGCTGGCGGCGATCTCAACGACCACGCCGACCTCGTTGCTCTCCGTATACATCGTGCCGGACAGGGTCGACTTAGTGAGGTGGCTGCCGAGTAGTGAGCCGTGCAGGGACCTGAGCAGCGTGAAGGGCTTGATGTCGATCACGATCGGTTCGAGCCCGGCGAGCTTCAGGTAGTCGACCTGCTGGGAGACCAGGTCGAGGCGGGCGGCTGCGATGACGACCTCGATGTTGCCGTCAGCCTCCACGTCCGCAGGATTGTCCAGTACGTAGTAGTCAAGTACGACTTCCTCGATGGGGAAAGGGATGTAGCGCTCGGCTTCCCACCTGATCGCCTCTTCAAGCTCCTGGAGCGACATGCGGGGCAGCTGGATGTTTCGCGTGATCGCCTGCCGGTTGCTTACCGCCGTGATGACGGTCCGCTGACCGGTGCCGGCGTCGGACAGTACCCCGCGGATCTCGTCCGCGAGGCCCTGGGGATCTACGACGGTGTCGTCCTGAATGAGTCCGGGCGGCATCGGCCGTATGGCCATTGAAGCCAAGCTCGGCGGACCGCCGGCCCGGAGCTCGACGACCTTCAGGGCACTCGTGCCCACCTCGAGCCCGATGGCTTCAACACGCGGTTTGAAAAGGCGCGACATGCGCTCGCGCAGTGAGGCCATGGCAATTCCTCCTAAAGCTGTCGTGAGAATAACATGATGCTGCTCGTCCCTCGGGTGAAATTTCGCATCTGACAGCGAGCCTCGGTCATGTCTGGCGGGCGAGGTCGTTGAAGCGGACGTGCGCGTTGTGGAACTGAAGCTCGACCTGACCGACAGGACCGTTGCGCTGCTTCCCGATGATGATCTCGGCGATGCCCTGCTTCTCGGAGTGGGGATCGTAGTACTCATCGCGATAGATGAACATCACGAGGTCGGCATCCTGCTCGATCGCCCCTGATTCACGCAGGTCCGAGAGCATCGGGCGCTTGTTCGGCCGCGACTCGACCGCGCGGGACAGCTGCGAGAGCACCAGCACGGGGATGTCCAGCTCGCGGGCCAGCGCCTTCAGCCCCCGCGAGATGTGGCTGATCTCCTGCTGCCGGTTCTCGCTGTTGTTGCCGGACATGAGCTGCAGGTAATCGATGATGATCAGGCCCAGGTCATGCTCCGACATGAGCTTCCTTGCCCGGCTGCGCAGTTCCATCACGCTCAGCATCGCGTTGTCATCGATGAAGATGCGGGCCTCGGCCATCTTGCCGGCCGTGTCGGCGATGCGCTGGAAGTCACGGTCGCTGAGCTGGCCGTTGCGCACGCGGCTCATGTCCACGCGTGCTTCGCTGCAGAGCATGCGCGTGACCAGCTGAACCGCGCTCATCTCCAGCGAGAAGATGGCGACGGTCTTGCTCTCGCGCAACGCGGCGTGCTGGCCGATCGAGAGCGCGGCGGCGGTCTTGCCCATGCTGGGGCGCGCGGCCAGCACGTTGAGGCTGGAGGGCTGCAGGCCGGCGGTCAGGTTGTCCAGCTCGCGAAAACCGGTACTCAGGCCGGAGACCGGATCCGGGTTGGCGTGCATCTCGTTGATGTACTCGAAGGTCTCGTTGACCAGCGAGCCCATCCCGTGGAAGCTGTTCTGGCGCTGCTGCGAGCTGACCCCGAAGATCGACTGCTCGGCTGAGTCCAGGAGCTGGTCCAGCGGCGCTGCCTGGTCGTATGCCCGCTGCATTATCGTCCCGCTCGCGCTTATCAGGTCGCGCAGCACCTTCTTCTCGGCCACGATGCGCGCGTAGCTTTCGGCGTAGGCGGCGGTCGGAACGGACTCCATCAGTCCCAGCAGGTAGGCGAAGTTGCCGATGCTGTCAAGCTCGCCCGTGCGCCTCAGCTCCTCGCCGAGCGTCACCAGGTCCATCGGCTCCGACTGGCGCGCGAGTCGCTCCATCGCCCGGAACACCTTCCGGTGAGCTTCCTTGTAGAAGTGTTCGGTTGTGAGGATGCCCTCGATCGTCCCGAAAACATCGTTGTCGAGCATGATGCTGCCAAGAACGCTCTGTTCGGCATCCAGATTCTGGGGAGGCAGGCGTTGTTCCACTGAACACGATTGTACTTGGCCGGCGGCCCCCTGGCTGCGGGCCGGGTACGTCCCGGCCCGGGAACTGCATATATGATGACTGCACAATGGATGACACCGCCCTGTGGCACGTTGCTGCCGCGATCCTCGCCTACCTGATCGGTTCGTTGCCCCTGGGCAGCATGCTGGTGCGCCGACTGAGCGGGCGCGATCCCGGTGCGTTCACGGCACACAACCTCGGCGTGGAGAACCTCGTCAAGCTGGTCGGCACGCGCGTCGCCGTCGCGTCCTTCGGGGCAGACCTGCTCAAGGGGTTCGCTGCCCTCGCGCTTGGCCTGGGCAGTCCGCTGGCCGCTCTCGGCGTTTTCTTCGGACACCTCTACCCGATCCCGGGGACACGGTTCGGGGCCACGCCCCGCGGCCGTGGCAACGGCGTCCTGCTCGGCGTTCTCGCCGGGCTGGTCTCGTTCGGCGGGCTCCCGTACTGGGCCGGCATGCTCCCGGTCCTCGTCTACGCGCTCCTGCTCGGGTTCAGCCGCTACGTCGCGGTCGCGACCATCGGCGCCCTTGCCGGCCTGTTCATTACGGTCGCCTCCTTGGGCATCGCTCCTTCGTACACGGTCGCGGCGGCCGGAATCCTGGGCCTGTCGATCTGGCGCCTCAAGTCCAGCCTGACACGGCTGGTTGACGGAACCGAAGCGCGGCTCGGCGACCCTCCGCCGGTCCTCGGCTCCGATCCGCGGATCGTCAGGGCGGCGTTCATGGTTCATCCGATCACGCTTCCGGACATCTGGCAGCCGCGCAGCCTGCATCCGATCCGCTGGCTGTACGAGCGCGGCATCCTCAGCGAGGCGAACCTGAGGCGGATCCTGCCGTTCTTCCGGCCGCTGCTCCATTCGGAGTTCAGCGGCATCGAGTTGCCTGACGGACGGGAGCTGCGCGTGATGATCATCACCGGACCGCTTTTGCCGGACATGATCCGCACTCAGCCCGAACTGGCCACCAGGATGGCCATCCAGGGAGCACAGCTGGCGCGCGACCTCGGCGCCGAGGCCTTCGGGCTCGGCGCGTTCTGGTCCACGGTCGGCAACAAGGGCCAGGACGTGCAGGACGCGGTACCCGAGATCCGGATCACGAACGGGGGCGCGTACACGGCAGCCAGTGTCAAGGCCGCAGTCCCGGGCCTCCTGGAGCGCTTCGAGGAGGCCGGCGGCTCGCTCGCCCACAGCCGGGCAGCCGTCATCGGCGCCAACGGTGTGGTTGCCTTCGGAGTGGCGCGCACGGTAGCCGCCAGCGTCAGCGAGCTGGTGCTGATCGGGCGCGACCAGGTGCGCCTCGAGCGCAGCGCGGAGTCACTGAGGCGCAAGCACCCCGCGCTGACCATAGTCGCCACGACCGACATCACCGCTGCGGCCGACGCCGATCTCGTGTTCACCGCCACTTCTGACCCGGATCCGGTGCTGTTCAGCCAGCACGTCAAGGAGGGCGCCTGGATATTCGACCTCGGGCGTCCGGCTGACGTCGATGATTCCGTAAGGAGCGTGCCGGGCGTGCACATCGTTCCGGGAGGAGTGGTCAGGCCACCGGGGAACATGATGGTGAACATCGACATCCACTTCGGCGACGGCATGGTGCCGGCCTGCATGGCCGAGACCATGATAATGACGGCTACGCGCTCGTTCGAACGCGCCTCGCTCGGGCCGATGACGCGGTCTGCGGACATCGATTACTACCTGAGCGAAGGTGAGCGCCTCGGCTTCGAGATCGTCACCAGCGACGGGCAGCAGGCGTGACTTTCCTCTTCCGTACGCGCGCCGAGCACGGCCTGGAAGGGCTTGAGGCCTCGATACTCTGGGACCACGGCTGCAACGGCGTGGTTGAGGAGGGCGACGAACTCGTGGCATGGTTCGACGAGATCGTGACCCTTCCGCTAGAGGGCCGCTGGGAGACCCCGCCGGTGGTGGATTACGTCGCACATTATTACGCCGGTCTTGAACCCGTGCGGATCGGACGGCTCCTGATCGCGCCCACGCACTCCAGCGTCACGCTCAACTGCCCTGAGCGGCCCCTGTGGATCGACCCCGGGATGGCGTTCGGCTCGGGGCATCACGATACGACCGTGAGCGTACTGAAGAGGCTGGACCACGAAGACCTCGAGGGCCTGCGCGTACTCGATGTCGGGGCCGGTTCCGGCATCCTTTCGATCGCAGCTGACCTGCTCGGTGCGGGCAGCGTGCTGGGGGTGGACAACGACGCAGCCACGCTGCCGGTGGCACGCGCGAACGCGCGGCTGAACGGATCAAGCGCAACATTCATGGAGGCCAGCCTCGCTGCCTTCAGCCAGACGGATCCCTTCGCGGTCGATCCGGACAGCGGCGCGGAGCTCGACTGGGCCCAGACGAAGGCTGTCCCCGTGCTGAGCCCCGGGGAGCCGTTCGATTTGATCCTGGCGAACCTGTTTGCGGAACTGCACCGCGTGCTTGCCCCGGCGTACCGCGCGCACCTGAGCGAGAGCGGCCTGCTGATAGCCAGCGGCATCCTGCAGGAACAGGGCGAGGCCGCCGAGGCCGCCCTTTCGGGCCACTTCACTGTCGAAGAGCGGCTCATCGAAGGCGACTGGATAACGCTCGTCGCGCGTCCGAAGGTGTGAGCGTGCGGTCGCACCGCGTACTGGTGCCGGGTGTGGCGGCCGGCGAGCAAGTGATCAGCGGCAGTGAGGCCACGCACCTGGTCCGGGTCCTGCGTGTCAAGGCCGGCCAGCAGGTGGTCGCGTTCGACGGCAAGGGCCTTGAGGCCCTCGGGCAGGTCGTGGACGCGTCCGACGGTCGCGTCGTCCTGCACCTGGCCGATCCCGTGCCCGGAGAAGTCGAGGCGAGCCTCAGGCTTACGCTTGCCGTCGCACTGCTGAAGGGCGACCGGCTCGCGGACGTCGTCCGCCAGGGCACCGAGCTCGGCGTGGCCAGGTTCAGGCCCCTCATAACCCGCTACAGCGACGTCCGCGTACTGTCTCAGGCGAAGCTCGACCGGCTCAGGCGCGTGGCGCGCGAGGCGAGCAAACAGAGTGGCAGGGCGCTGGTGCCGGAGGTCGACGCGGCGGTGACTCTCGACAGCTTCGACGCCGCGGGCGCCGTCGCATACGCCGATCCCCGGGCTGCGACCACCCTTGCCGAACTGGTGGTCACGGATTCGCTGACAGTCATCACCGGGCCCGAGGGCGGCCTGAGCCTCGAGGAAGTCGGCCGGCTGGAGGCGCTCGGAGCAACCGGGTTGCAGCTCGGCCGGAGGATCCTGCGTGCCGAGACAGCGCCGGTTGCGATCGCCGCAGCCCTGCTCGCGGCACGCGGTGACTGAAGCAACGGTATATCGTTGAGGCATATGAGGTTCGCCGCGCTGCTCCTGCTGCTCATGTCCGTACTCGCGGTTGGCTGCAGGCCACTCTACCTGCCGCTCGTACCCGAGCTGACGCACCCCGATCCGAGGCCGCGCATCGAGGCCGGACTGGCCATGAGGGATGGCGTGCCGGTCGTGAGCGTCCGGATGCTCGAGGTCCCGCAGGAGGGCTGGCTGGCGGTACAGTGGTTCGGACCGGACAACCGTGAGGCTGCGTCTGCAAGTGTCTGGGTGGACAGGGACTCCACGGGCGCGGGCTTCAACCTTCCCTTGCCGGAAGACGTCCCTGTGCGTCCCGGGGAGTGGCGCGTGCTGCTGAGCATCCACTCGGTCGTGCTGAGACAGCTGAGCCTGGTGGTCGAAGGTAGTTGAGAACGCCTGTCACGGCGCCGCACGTGCTAAGATAGCGACCGTTTGCGCCCGCTGGGCGTGATTGATGGCTGGCCCGCTTCAACACGGGCCGGCTTCCCGACGACCGCTTAGGGGTGGGTGCCTGGGACCCGCCCTTTTTGCTGTTGTCGCGAGCTCGGAGGTAGCATGGAACTGGCAGAAGCGGCAGCCCGCGTACTCGAGCCGATCGGCTTCGAGGTACTCGAGGTCAGGGTTGGCAGCTCCGGCCGGAGAAGGCGTGTGCTCGTTCGCATCGACCGGCTGGACGAGGAAGTTGTCTCGATGGATGATGTATCGCTTGCGTCCGAGGTGTTCGGGCTTGAGCTCGACCGGCTGGATCCGTTCGACTCACCCTACCTGCTTGAGGTGGAGTCTCCCGGAGGAGAACGGCCGCTTTCGAGGCCCCGCCACTTCGAGCGCTTCAACGGGTTGCTCGCCAAGGTCCGCAGCGACGGCACGACCTTCACGGCCCGTATCATGGGCCTTGAAGGCGACTCGGTGAGGTTCGACCGGGACGGAACCGAAGCAACACTGGCACTGTCAGATATCGACGGCGCCTGGCTGGCTGAGTGGCCGGCCGAACCGCGTTAAGGGAACCCGGCTCAGGACCCGGGTTTCACACAATTGAATAGGGAGTGAAGCAGGCATGAACAAAGAATTCATAGACGCGCTGGGGCAGCTGGCCCAGGAGCGGAACCTCAACAAGGAGGAACTGCTCGACAAGTTCGAGGAAGCGCTCGAACAGGCGTATACAAGCAAGATCCAGCCCGGCGCGCTGGTAGAGGTATCGATTGACCCCGACACGGGCGAGATGGAGGTCCTGCTCATCAGGCGCGTGGTCGAGGAGGTCGAGGAGGAACTCACACAGATCTCCGTTGCCGAGGCGCTCGAGCTGGACGACACGGTCGAGGTCGGCATGGAGATGGAGTTCCCGGTCGATACCGACAAGTTCAGCCGCATCGCGATTCAGACCACCAAACAGGTGATCACCCAGAAGATCCGCGACGCCGAACGGGCGATCGTTTACGAAGAGTACAAGGACCGTGCCGGCGACGTGCTCACCGCAGTCGTCTCGCGTACGGACAACAAGCGCAACGTGTTCGTCGATCTCGGGCGCGGCGAGGCGATACTGCCGCCCAAGGAGCAGATCCAGGGCGAACGCTACATGGTCGGCATGCGCCTGCGCGTCTATGTCGTCAACGTCGAGCTTTCCGACCGGGGACCAAGCATCCTCGTCTCTCGCGCAGCCCCCGAGCTGCTCGAGTACCTGATGCGCCAGGAGATCCCGGAAGTCAACGACGGCACGGTCGAACTCAAGGCCGTCGCACGGGAGGCAGGCCAGCGCTCGAAGGTGGCCGTCTCCAGCTCCAATCCCAACGTCGACCCGATCGGCGCCTGCATCGGGCACCGCGGCAGCCGTATCCAGGCCGTCACAGCCGAACTGCAGCGCGAGCGGGTGGACATCATCCTCTGGGATCCCAACCCGCGTGAGTTCATCCGCAACGCCCTTTCACCGGCCAAGGTCGGGCTGATCGAGGTGGACACGGACCTGCTCGAGGCCAGGGTCACAGTCGGCAACGACCAGCTCTCGCTCGCCATCGGCAAGGGCGGCCAGAACGTGCGCCTGGCAGCCAAGCTCACGGGTTTCAAGATCGACCTTCAGGCGTCGGAGACGGTCAGCGACCTTGACGCGGCGATGCAGGCTGCGGCGAGCCGGACCGAGGACTTCGTCGCAAGCGACACGAAGCGCGCTGCTTTCGATGCCCTGTTCGGCGACAGCTCAGCGGAGGCCGCCGGTACCCCGGAAGAGGCCCTTGGTGAGCCAGCCGGTACGGACGGCACCGAGGCTGCCCCCGAGGAAGAAGTCGCCACGGAGGAATCATCATCCTGAGTTCACGCACCACCACTGCACGCCGCATTCCACTGCGCCGCTGCGTGGCCTGCCGCGAGTCCCTGCCACAGGCCGCGCTGACACGGTTCAGCCGCGACGCGCAGGGCAACTGGCAGGCAGACCCGGCCCGAAGGCTCGGAGGCAGGGGTGCATGGGTGTGCGGCAAGGACGAATGCAGGATCGAACGCAGGCTGGCCCGCTTCTTCAGAAGCCAGGCCGGCGCTGTGGCAGAACAGCTGGAGCTCGAGCGCATCGGAGCCGGCCAGCCGGGACGGAGGATTAATGTCTGAGAAAGTACGGATCTACAATCTGGCCAAGGAACTCGAGATCGAAACCAAGGCCATGATGGACATCCTGGACGATATGGGAGTCGACTACAAGTCGCACTCCAGTTCATTGGACGCGGAGACGGCCGAGGCGGTCAGGCAGCTGGTAGCCGAGCAGGAGGGCGACAACGGACAACCTGCGGAAGCAGCAGCCGCGGAGCCGGCCGCCGCACCCGCGCCGGCCGTTGAGGCAGCCCCGCAGGCAGCTTCAGCCAAATCCAGGTCGGGCCGCAGGAAGAAGGGTCAGGCCCAAGCGGTGTCGAGTGGCCCCCAGACCCGTGCGCCCGTCGTTACCGTCATGGGTCATGTCGACCACGGCAAGACCTCGCTTCTTGACTACATTCGCAAGGCGAAGGTGGCCGACAAGGAAGCGGGCGGCATCACGCAGCACATCGGTGCCTACAGCGTGGAGACAGCCTCAGGGTTCGTCACGTTCCTGGATACTCCCGGTCACGAAGCGTTCACCACCATCCGCCAGCGCGGCGCCACCGCGACCGACATCGTCGTGATCGTCGTCGCTGCCGATGACAGCGTCATGCCGCAGACGCGCGAGGCCGTCGCGCACGCCAAGGCTGCCGGCGTCCCCATCATCGTCGCCATCAACAAGACCGACCTGCCACAGTCGGACCCTGCCAGGGTCAAACAGGACCTGATGCAGCTGGAGCTCGTCTCTGAGGACTACGGTGGAGACACCGTCATGGTCGAGATAAGCGCCAAGACCGGTGCCGGCATCGACAACCTCCTCGAGATGATCACGCTCGTGGCAGAGCTTGAAGGGCTCACGGCCGACGCTTCCGCGCCCGTCAGCGGCATCGTGATCGAGAGCATCCTCGACAAGCAGGCCGGCGTGCTCGCAACCATCCTCGTGCAGGAAGGCACCCTCCGCGTGGGGGATTACATCGTGTCTGACGAGGTCTGGGCGCGTATCCGGCGCCTTAC
The DNA here is from genome assembly GCA_964495325.1 of uncultured bacterium. Taxonomy (GTDB): domain Bacteria; phylum Deinococcota; class Deinococci; order Deinococcales; family Trueperaceae; genus CAZBVI01. The sequence goes on along the minus strand of CAZBVI010000018.1, from coordinate 45,243 downwards.
CGACCATGCCGGCAAGACTGTCACCGAGGCCCTGCCGGCGGCCCCCGTTCAGGTACTGGGCTTCAGCAGCCAGCCGGTCGCCGGCGACCGCATCGAGGCAGTGTCCGATGAGGCGACCGCCAAGGCGATGACCAGTGCGCGGGCTTCCGCGCGAGCCGAGGGGCAGCTTGACCAGATCGGCCGCAAGAACATCACGCTTGCCGACCTCTTCACGAAGAGCCGCGTCGTAACGCTGAACATAATCCTCAGGGCCGACACCCAGGGCTCGCTCGAAGCGCTCAAGGGCGTGCTCGAGAAGGAATCGGCCGACACTGACGAGGTCGACATCAACATCATGCTCGCTGAAGTGGGCGCACCGACCGAGTCGGACCTCCTGCTCGCCAGCACGGCTGACGCGACCGTGTTCAGCTTCGGTGTCAACCCGCCGGGCAGCGTCATCAAGTCTGCCGATCGCCAGGGTATTTCCCTCAAGAGCTACCGCATCATCTATCAGCTCATCGAGGAAGTCCAGCGCATGATCCGCGGCCAGATCGAACCCGAGTACGAGGAGCAGGTCATCGGCCACGCGACCGTCAGGCAGGTCATCCGGGTTCCGCGCGAAGGCAACATCGCCGGTTCGTATGTCACCGACGGAGTCATCCGCCGTGGCGCCAAGGCGCGCGTCACGCGCGGCGGCAAGGAAGTGTACAAGGGCTCCATCGCCCAGCTCAGGCGCTTCAAGGACGACGTGCGCGAAGTCGCCTCAGGCTTCGAGTGCGGAATCAACCTCCAGAACTACGAGAACGTCCAGGAAGGCGACATCATCGAGGCCTACGAGATGGTCGAGATCCCGGTCTGACATGCCAACAGTCCCCCGCTGTAGAATCCATGACGTGAATCCCACGCCCCCCAGGAGTCAAGCATGAACCAGCGCGCATTCACAGGCATTATGCTGCTTGCCTGCGTCGTACTCGCCATCGCCTACATCTGGCAGCCATGGAACCAGGACGAGTCGAGCCTCAAGCTTGGCCTCGACCTGCAGGGCGGCCTCCGGGTCGTCCTGGAAGCCGACGGTCCCGTTCCGGAGCCTGAGCAGCTTGCGGCCGCCAGGAGCATCATCGAGAACCGGGTAAACGAGTTCGGTGTTTCCGAGCCGTTGATCCAGACGAGCGGCAGCAACCGCATCCTGGTCGAGTTCCCCGGCCTCACCAGCGACCAGCAGGACCGTGCCCTGGACCTGATCGGCCAGCAGGCGGTCCTCGAGTTCCGCCTGGTCCGTCCCGGTGCGTTCGATCCGCTGACACCTGCGGACCTGGAGCCGGTCGCCTTCACCGGCGAGATCATCCGGACGGCCAGCGCGGCTTACAACACGATGCCGGGCGCCCAGATCGGGCCGATGGTGACCTTCGAGATCCGCAGTGCGGACCAGTCCGCGTTCGGCCAGTTCACCGGAAGCAACCTCGGCCGCCGTATGGCTATCGTCCTGGACGACCAGGTGATCACCGCACCGCAGCTGAACGGCCGCATCTCCGACCAGGGCCAGATCACCGGCATGTTCGACATCACAGAGGCGTCCGACCTCGCGCTCGTACTGCGCAGCGGGTCGCTTCCGTTCAACCTGAACGTCGAGGAGGTCCGCACCATCGGCCCGACGCTCGGGCGTGACTCGATCGAGTCGGGCACGATCGCGGGCATCATCGGTGGTGCCGCTGTCATAGTCGCGGTTCTCCTCATCTACGGCCCCGTCTTCGGCGGCGCGCTCGTCGCCGGCCTGCTGGCAGCGATGCTGTTCATATTCGGCATCCTGGCGGCGCTTGGCGCAGCCCTGACGCTCCCCGGCCTGGCCGGCCTCGTCCTCACGATCGGAGCCGCGATCGACGGCAACGTGATCTCGTTCGAACGCGTCAAGGAGTTTCTGCGCGAAGGCAAGAGCCTGCGGGTGTCGATGAGGCAGGGCTTCAACATGTCGCGCGCCCCGATCCTGGACGCCAACATCACCAGCTTCCTCACGGCCCTCGCGCTTTACCAGTACACGACCGGGCCCGTGCGCGGCTTCGCCGTGGTGCTCGGCATCGGCCTCATCGTGAGCGTCTTCGTCAACATCGTGGTCGTGCCGTACATCCTCGAGGTCATCACCCTGCGCAACAAGAACCCGCGCATGCGCCTGGGCAAGCCGGCACCGGCCTTCCGCTTCCTCGGTTACTCCCGCATCGCCGTGCCCGTGGCGATCGTGCTCCTGGTCGGTTCGGGCGCGCTCATGGTCTTCAAGCCGCTCAACGCGTCAACCGACTTCACGGGCGGCATCAGCGCCGTCTACAACCTGCCCGCGGCGTCTACCGTCTCGCAGGTGCGTGAGACGGTAGACAACCTCGAAGGCGTGCTCGGCACCTCGGCCACCATCGTCGAGATGGAGTCGGCCGACCTGGACGTGCACCAGTTCGGCATCCGTCTCAGCGCGGGCGAGGACGGGGCGATAGACAGCCAGATTCCCACGCGGCTGGCCGATGCGCTCGGCGCCGAGCTCGTCTCCGCCGACGTGGTCGGACCCTCGGTGGGAGCGGACCTGCGCACAGGCGCCGTCATGGCGGTCATACTGTCGCTCGTACTCATCCTTGGCTATACCGCCTGGCGTTTCTGGCCCAACTGGATCCTCGGCGTCGCCACCACGCTGGCCACGGCGCACGACGTCGTGATCACCCTGGCAGTGCTGAACCTGGTCGGCGCGGAGTTCTCGATCCCTGTGCTTGCGGCGATGCTGTTCGTCGTCGGTTACTCACTCAACGACTCGATCGTGATCTCGGACCGCATCCGCGAGAACGTCGGAACCATCCGCGGCAAGACATACAGGGAGATCGTGAACCTCTCGATCAACCAGACCCTCTCAAGGACGATCCTTACCTCGAGTACGACACTGCTGCCCGTTTTCGCGCTGCTGTTCTTCGCCGGTCCCGTACTGCGTGACTTCAGCATCGTGCTCTTCTGCGGTGTCATCATCGGCTCGCTCTCGAGCATGTTCATCCTCGCGCCCATGCTGGTCTGGTTCAAGGACCGCCAGGAGGCGCGTGCCCGGGTTGCCGGCGTGACGAAGGCGAAGTCACGCGCGTCGGCCTGAGCCGTGGAGACTGACGAAGCTCTGCAGCTCATTGCAGCTGCCGCCGACGCGCGGCAGCTGCAGGAGCTGCGCGTCCGCTACCTGGGCAAGAAGGGTGAGCTGACCCAGCTCCTCAAGGGACTGGGGAAGCTGGCGCCCGACGAACGCAGGGCAGAGGGTGCCCGTATCAACCAGATCAAGACCCGGCTTGAGGACGCCATGGACGTCCGGAAGAACGACCTGCAGCGGCAGGAGCTCGACGCACGCCTGGCGGCTGAACGCGTCGATCTGACCCTGCCGGGCGATTCATTCAGCGTCGGGGGCGAGCACCTGCTCACCCGGGTCACAAACCGGCTGCTCGACGTCTTCACGTCGCTGGGCTACGAGGTCGTGACCGGACCGGAGCTCGAGACGGACTGGTACAACTTCGAGTCGCTCAACTTCCCGCCTGACCATCCGGCGCGCGACGCCCAGGACACTTTCTGGACGACTGACGGGCGCCTCCTGCGAACCCATACCAGCCCGATGCAGTCGCGCTACCTGGAGGCCAACGAGCCGCCCTTCAAGATCGTCGTGCCAGGCAAGACGTTCCGGAACGAGGCTGTGGACGCGACCCACGAGGCCCAGTTCCATCAACTCGAGGCGCTGGTTGTCGGGGAGCGCATCACGATGGCTGATCTGAAGGGAGCCATCCAGGAGATGGCTACCGCCCTGCTCGGCAAGGGCACTAAGACCAGGCTTCAGCCTGCGTTCTTCCCGTTCGTCGAGCCCGGAGCGGAGTTCGCCATCTGGTGGACACATCCGCGCACCGGCAGGGAAGAATGGCTGGAGCTGGGTGGTTGCGGCATGGTTCACCCCAACGTCTTCAAGGCCGCTGGCCTCGAGGGCGTCACAGGGTTCGCCTTCGGATTCGGCATCGAGCGGCTGGCCCTCATCCCTTACGGAGTAACCGACATCCGCTACCTCAGCCAGGGCGACCTGCGCGTGCTGGAGCAGTTCAGGGGCAAGCTGTGAACGTCCCCTACTCATGGCTGGGCGAGTTCTTCGCCGAGCCCCTGCCGCCGGTAGACGAAGTCGCGGATCTGCTCACCGGAATCGGGCTCGCCACCGAGGACATCCTGGATTACCCCGGTGCCGCACCCGGGACGGTGGCGGTACGGCTCGATGAAGTCAGCCACATCGAAGGAACTGACCAGCTGAGCAGCGCCCGGGCATGGGACGGCAGCCGGCACTTCACTGTCATCACCGCTGCGCCTAACGTCAGGGACGGCATAGTCACGGCGTTCGCTCCGCCCGGAACGCGACTCGAGTCCCAGGGAATCACCATCGGGACCAGGGAGATGGCCGGCGTGCGAAGCGAAGGCATGCTGCTTTCACCCAGGGAGCTCGGCGTGTACGACCACGCCGGCGGACTGATCGAGCTGCCCGGCGACGTTGAGCCCGGCGCCGACCTGGCCGGACTCTGGCCACCAGACCGCGTCATCGAACTTGAGCTGACGGCCAACCGGTCGGATGCGTTCAGCATCCGCGGAGTCGCTCGTGACCTTGCGGCGAAGCTCGACAGGCGGCTCATCGAGCCCACCGGCGTACAGGTGATCGAGCCCGAGGGCACCAGCGCCGGTGGCCTGAGCGTGCACAACCACGACGAGGCGGGCGCCCCACTCTTCTCGCTGCGCAGGATCAGCGGAGTCACGCCGGCACCCAGTCCGGTGTGGCTGCAAAGGCGCCTGGGTTCGATAGGCCAGCGACCCAGGAACAACATCGTCGACGTCACCAACCTCGTCATGTTCGAGCTGGGCCAGCCGACGCACGCGTACGACATGCGCGCGCTCCCGGCCGGCGAGCTGCACGTGCGCAGGGCCGGTCCGGGAGAGTCCTTCACTACGCTCGCGGACGATTCGCTCGAGCTGGACCCTGCCGACCTCGTCCTGAGCGGGGGAGGCGACGCCATTGGCCTGGCCGGTGTGATCGGCGGCATGCACGACAGCGTCGTGGAAGACACGAGCGAGGTCGCGCTCGAGGTCGCCCATTTCGATCCGCACACCGTCCGGGCCACTGCCAGACGGCACGGACTGCACACAGACGCCCACCTGCGCTTCGAGCGGGGCACTGATCCGGCCTTGCCGTACTACGCCTCGGCCCGTGCCGCCGCCCTGATCGCGGAGCTCGCGGGGGGCAGTGTTCATCCGCAGCTGGCCGCCTCGGGCTCTCCGGGAGGGGGCAGCACGGTTGCGTTCGCTCCGAGCCGCGTCGAGTTCCTCACCACGCTCCAGGTCGAAGCGGACACGCAACAGAAGTACCTTGAGGCGCTTGGCTGCAAGGTCGAGCGGCGCGGGGAGGACGACTGGCTTGTCAGCACCCCCAGCTGGCGGGTCGATCTGAACATCTGCGAGGACCTGGTCGAAGAGGTCGCGAGGCTGCACGGCTACGAGCACATCGGCACCAGCGTCCCGCACATGCATTTCACGCCACCCCTCACGGATCCGACGCACCGGCGGCTGCGCGCCAGGCTGGCAGGCGCGGGCTTCCAGGAGCTGATCAGCTATGTCTTCACGGGCGAGGCGGAACTCAGCCGCACCAAGGCACCGCCGTCCGTTGTCCAGCTGGCCGAGCCACAGGGCGTCGAGCGCGCAGTACTGCGCACGGCCCTTTACCCAGGCCTGCTGGCCGCGGCGGCGTTGAACCGCGCGAGGGACAGCCTTGCGCTCTTCGAGCTCGGTTCGGTCTTCCTGGAGCAGGAAGGCGAACGTCTCGTGATGCTCACCAGAGGGCCATGGGTCGGATCCGGCTGGCGCGGCAAGGCCGAGCCCGGCAGCGTGTTCGTGCTCAAGGGCCAGCTCGAGAGGCTTGCGCGGAGCATGGGATCCGAGCTCGAGTTCCGCAACGAGGAGCATCCGCCGCTGCATCCCGGCGTGAGCGCCGGCGTCTACTCGGGTGGGGTCAGGATCGGATTCATCGGTCAGATCCATCCGGAGATCGCCAGCAGCTTCGAGCTGCCCGACACGTGGGTAGCGGAGCTTGACCTGCCCCTGCCCGAAGGAACGGTGGGCTTCAAGGAGCCGGTGCGCCAGCCGCATTCCCAGCGCGACATCGCGCTCGTCACACCGCAGGACGTGAGCTTTGCCAGCCTGGACGACCTGCTCCGGCCTGCCGCCGGTGAGCACCTGGTACGCCTGGAGCCGTTCGACGTGTATCGCGACGGGCGACTCGGGGCGGGCAACCAGAGCATCGCGCTGCGTTTCACGTTTCGCGACAGCGAGCGCGCGCTGCGGGACGAGGAAGTGTCTGCGGCTATGAGCAATGTCATCCGGGTGGCGAAGCACGCAGGCTATGATGTCCGCGACGGATGACATGGGTTGATGTCCTACTGGTGATTGCCCTGGTGGCCGTGGCGGCGCTCTCTGCGGAGCGCCGCTGGGTAGGCGTGCTGGTCAGTGCCGGCGGCCTGGTGCTGCTCGGGCCACTGCTCGGGCTGGCTGCCGTGTCGCCGCTCCTTGCGCTGATCGCGGCACTGCTGGCCGGGCTTCTGCTCGCGCTTCTTGCCGGGCGCCTCACTCGCTCCCAGCACAGGCCGGGTGCTGCGGGGACGCTGCTTGGCGGCTTCTTCGGTCTGCTGCTCGGCTGTGCCCTGCTGTTGACGGCCGTTACTGCGCTGCCGGTCGAGCGGCGGGCAGACGGACTGTACTACCCGCCGACCAACCTGGTGGCACCAGTGAACAGTGGCGTGAGGGATTCGTTCTTCTTCGCTTACGGTCGCAGCGTGCTGCTGCAGCCGCTGCTCGCCGGTCAGGCAAACTCCGACCCGGCGGTGTCAGGCAGCTTCGGCGGTCTTACCGCGTTCCTGCATGAGTGGCTTGTTCCCGCCAAACCCTGGGAGTAGGACTCAGATCGTTCCGCGGCTCGTCAGGAACCAGTAGACTCCGACCGCAACCACGCCATACATCAGCCATTTGAGGTACTTGCGGGAGTTCGAACCGCCGAAGTTCCTGCCCATGCGCCCGAGCTGCTCGCGCGCCTCGGCCTGCTCGTAGCGCTGCTGGGCCTTCTGGCCGCTCTTGAGCGAGCTGATGCTCTTGCCGATCTTGCCCTTCTTGCGCCAGGCCACGCCGAGGTTGTGATGGGCGTTCGGGAAGTCCCCGTTCAGCCGTATGGCCCGCTCGTAGTACGCGATCGCTTCGTCAAGCTCGCCGGCCTCCAGAGCAGCGTTGCCGAGGTTGGTCAGCGCGCGGTAATGCTGCGGATCCAGCTCAAGCGCCGTCTCGAAGTCCAGCCGGGCCTCGTCCAGGTCACCCGAAAATATCCGCGCCGTGCCGCGCATGTTGGCGATCTCGGCTGCGAACATGCTCATGCCGACCTGATCGAGAAGCGCGTGGGCCTCGTCCAGCTTGCGTTCGTCGATGTGGGCGGAAGCTTCACGTATGCGGGCCAGGTCTGCCTCGAAGGCATCCCAGTCGAACCAGGCGCCGCGCTCCTCGAGCCTCTGCAGTATCCGCTCGGCCCGGTTGAAGGACTTGCTGCGCACCAGGCTCATCACGTTGCTCAGGTCTTCCAGCCCGCGCTGAACGCCGGCTTCCTCGGGGCCGAAGCGCAGGTACGCGGCGAGCGCCCGGTCCGGCGTTCCGCTGGCAAGCTGCTCGCGCCAAGTAAGTTCCTGCTCCCGGGTAGAAGTCACGTTCAGTGCTGTCTCACTCACCCGGACACAATACCCGAGTAGAGGCGCTCGTACTGTCGGGCGGAACGCTCCCAGGAGTGGTCCTCGCCCAGTGCCGTCTCCTGCATCAGTGCCCACTTATCCGTGCCGTAGGTGCTTACCGCTTCACGCGCAGCCCGGACAAGGTCGTCCACGGAAGCGTCCTCGAAGGTGAAGCCGTTCCCCAGGTGCCTTACCGTGTCCTTCAGCCCGCCGGTCGCCCGCACAAGCGGCAGGCTTCCGTAGCGCATCGCGATCATCTGGTTCAGGCCGCAGGGCTCGAACCGACTGGGCATGCAAAGCAGGTCCGAAGCCGCGTAAACGAGTCTTGAGAGCGGGTCGTCATAACCGAGTACGACCGCGATGTTCGGGTCCTGGCCCGCCAGGTCGGCGAGCCGCCGCTCGAGCCCGGGGTCGCCGCTGCCGAGCACGAAGAGGCTCAGGCCGAGCCGGCTCAGCTCCGGGGCCGCGTCCACGAGTATGTCCATGCCTTTCTGGTCCGCCAGGCGCGAGATGGCCGCGACGATGGGCCTGGCGGGGTCCAGGCCATGACGGGAGCACAGCAGCGACCTGGCTGCAGCCTTGCCCTTATGCACGCTTTCCGGTCCGAAGTTGACGGGCAGGGCGGCGTCGGTCTGCGGGTCCCAGGCGGTCTGGTCGATCCCGTTCAGGATGCCCGACAGCTTGTGCGAGATGCTCCTGAAGCTGGCATCAAGCCCGAAGCCGAACCCGGGTGTCTGGATCTCACGGGAGTACGTGGGACTGACGGTGGTCACGCGAGTGGCCGTGCCGAGTGCAGCCTGCATCGCGTTGGCCCGGCCGAAGCGGTTGAGCCACGTCCGGTCGATCGAGTCGGGCAGGCGCAGCCACCAGGCCATCTCGGCGAGTGTGGCCTCACCCTGGAACTGAGCGTTGTGAACGGTGAAGACACTCGGCAGGTATGCGAACCCCGGGGGCAGATGCCAGCCACGTTCAAGAACCAGCGCGACGGTGGCCGTATGCCAGTCGTTCAGATGAATCACATCCGGTGTGAAGCTCAGGCGCGAGGCGACCTGCGGCAGGGCGCGGCTGAAGAGGCTGAAGCGGGCAGCGTCGTCGTCGTACCCGTACAGCGAATCACGCCTGAAGAAATCATGGCCAACAAAGGCGTAGCGGACGCCGTCCTGTTCCCAGGTGCCGACCCCCGCGGGCTCGAAGAAGCCGCTGAACGGCACTTCGATGTCTCCGATCCAGAACGGCTCGGCCCGCTTGAGACCCGAGTACCAGGGACTCACCACTAGCACCTCATGACCAAGGCGGGCGAGCGCCTGCGGCAGGGAACCGGCTACGTCAGCGAGGCCACCCGTCTTCGAGAAGGGCCAGACCTCGCTGGAGGCGAAGAGGATGCGCATCGGCATCGAGTATAGCAATGCGGTGCAAGCACTCATGAGCCGCAAACCGCAGCCTGTTTCAATTACTTCAGACGTTTACGCTCCGGCGTATACTGCTTCGTGGCTGAAGCTCCATTGGAGGATCGAATGAAACGCAGATGGCTTATCGCGGTGCTGGTTGTGTTGGGTACCGGCGTTGTGATGGTGAACGCACAGTTCTCCCGAGATTATACGAACGAGTTCCTCGAGTCTTCCACATCGAGAGCGCTTATCCAGTCTTACGGTGCACTCAAGTCGAACTACCTGAACGATGTCGACGAGGAGACGCTGATCGAAGGCGCGATTACCGGCATGCTCGAAGCGCTGGATGATCCCTACACTTACTACAAGACGCCTACCGCAGCTGCGCGCGACCTGCAGGATCAGAGCGGCAGCTTCGAAGGAATCGGTGCCGTACTTACCCCGCGCAACCGAAACACGGAACGCGGGGTCGAAGTGCTCCAGGTTTACCGCGACGGTCCGGCCTACGGCGCCGGCGTGGAGCGCGGCGACTTCTTCATTTCTGTGGACGGCACGGACGTGACCGAGATGACGCCTTCGGAGGTAGCAGACCTGGTACGGGGCCCTGGCGGCACCGAGGTCCACCTGGTGATGCAGCGCCCGGGCGTGGAAGAGCGCATCGAGTTCCGGATCATCCGGGGCACGATCCAGATTGTGAGCGTCGATTCCACGATGCTCGGTGACGACGTCGGCTACATCTCGCTCACCACCTTCGCCAACATGCAGCTGACCGACCAGATGACGGCGGCACTCGACTCCCTGATCGAGCGGGGAGCCCAGTCGCTCGTCCTCGACCTGAGGGACAACTCGGGTGGCTTCCTTGCCCAGGGCATCTCCGTCGCCGACGCTTTCCTCGCCAGTGGCGACATCGTCTTCAACCGGGCCAGGGGCGTGACGCAACGCCTGGCCTATGCCGACCCGGCGTGGTACGACCTGCCGATGGTCGTGCTGGTGAACGAGTACAGCGCATCCGCCAGCGAGATCGTCGCCGGTGCGCTCCAGGACAACGGTCGCGCACTCGTGGTAGGCGAGCAGACGTTCGGCAAGGGTGTGGCGCAACACGTGCTGCCCCTCAGCAACGGCGGCCAGCTTGTGTACATGTCCTTCGAGTGGCTCACGCCCAACCGCAACAGCATCAGCGCGGAAGGCATCACTCCCGACGTCATCGCCATCGATGACCGCTACCCGCAGCGGATCATGGCCGAAGGTACCGGGGCCGACGCTGGCCAGGTCATCGAGATCGTCATCGACGGCGAGACCGTTGGTAGCGCGACAGCGGACGAGGAAGGCAACTTCGAGTTCTATACCGCGATAGTCAGGACCCCCTCCGAGGTCCAGGGTGAGGCCAACCTTGACCTTGAGCACGACAACGCCCTGCGTATCGCAGTGGAGACACTCAGGGGCACGACCGCAGCGGGCATGTGAACCCAGCCTCAGCTCACTGAACCGGGGCCGGACAGCACTGACGCTGTGCGGCCCCGGTACGTTTGTTTCCGTGCCCTGCTCAGGGAAGCCTCAGCCCGGACCGGCGGCTGCTATGGCTGGAGCGACCCGCTGCCCGAAAGGAGCGAAGTTCTCCCGGAACATCCGGGCGAGGCGCGCGGCCTGCAGGTCGTACGCCTCCGGATCGCTCCATGTCCTGCGCGGATCGAGCAGGTCTGCCGGCACATCTGGACACGACTCCGGCATGCTGACCCCGAACACCGGGTGTTCGCTGAAACTGACCTCATCGAGCCGGCCCGACAGCGCCGCACCGATCATCGCCCGGGTATAGCGAAGCTTGATCCTGCTGCCCTCGCCATACGAACCGCCCGTCCAGCCGGTGTTGACGAGCCAGACCTGCGAGCGGTGCTCCTCAAGGCGCTCGCCCAGAAGCTCCGCGTAGGAAGCGGGATGCCGGGCCATGAACGGCGCACCGAAGCAGGCGCTGAAGGTCGCGCTTGGTTCCGTGACCCCCCGCTCGGTGCCGGCCACCTTCGCCGTGTAGCCCGAGAGGAAGTGGTACATCGCCTGTTCCCTGGTGAGCCTGCTTATGGGCGGCAGCACGCCGAAGGCGTCCGCCGTAAGGAAGATGATGTTCCTCGGGTGTCCGCCGTGGCCCTCCCGGCTTGCGTTGGGGATGAACTCGATCGGGTAGGCCGCCCGTGTGTTCTCGGTCTTGCTGCCGTCATCAAGGTCGACCTCACGCGTGCCCTTGACGAAACCGACGTTCTCAAGGATCGTGCCGAAGCGCCTCGTCACGGCGTGGATCTCCGGCTCAGTCGTGGGATCGAGGCGGATCACCTTTGCGTAGCAGCCACCTTCGAAGTTGAAGACCCCGCTGTGAGACCATCCGTGCTCATCATCACCGATCAGCTCGCGTTCCGGGTCTGCCGAGAGCGTCGTCTTGCCCGTGCCGGACAGGCCGAAGAACAGGGCCGTGTCCCCCTCGGGGCCGATGTTCGCCGAGCAGTGCATCGGCATCACATCCAGGCCCGGGAGCTCGAAGTTCATGGCTGAGAAGATCCCCTTCTTGATTTCGCCGGCGTACTCCGTGTTCGCCACCAGGATCGTGCGCTCGCTCAGGTTCATGATTATCGCGGTGGTCGAGCGCACGCCGTGGCGCTCCGGATCCGCCCTGAAGCTCGGCACGTCAAGTACGGTCCATCCGCCGGAGGCCGCGGCATCAGGACTGCCGGTCCGCACGAACATCGTCCTTGCGAAGAGGCTGTGCCAGGCGTATTCCGTCATGACCCGTACGGGGCGCTGGAAGCGGGTGTCCTGCCCGACGAACAGGTCCTGGCTGAAGAGCGTGCGTCCCTTCAGGAACTCGAGCATGTCGCGCCGGAGCTGGTCATAATGTGCGTAAGATATCGGCTGGTTCACCGCGCCCCAGTCCACGGACTCCTCGGTCAGGTCGTCCCGGACGATGAACTTGTCGCTCGGCGACCTGCCCGTGAAAGTACCGGTGTCCGTCACGAGCGGCCCGTGTTCGCTCAGCACGCCCTCGTGTCCGCTCAGGGCGTGTTCATACAGGCGGGCGACACCGGGGTTGTCGATCCACGTGACGCCTGTCAGTTCCAGTGCGCTGCCCTGTGCCCCAGCGGGCACTCCCGTTCCTTCGCTCATTACCTGTGACCTCCGCTTCGTGGCCCCCACGACCTTAGTGGTCCACCACATTCAGCGTACACGAGTACCCTGGCTGCTACCACCGCCAGGTGATGCCGAAGCGATACTGCTGACGCTCACTTGACAGGTCGAAGCCGGCTGACAGGCTCGTGTGCTGGCTCAGGGCGTACTGCAGGCCCAGGCTCAGCTCCGTCACGGGTGCCGCTGTTGCATCGTCCGGGATGCTGAGTCGACCCGCGAGCTCGAGCTCAACCGGACCCAGGCTGTAGCGCAGCCCGACCTCGTTGGAGAAGGAGTACAGTCCCTGCGGATCGTCGAACGCGCTCACGCGATACGTGGCGAAGACTTCATCCGTGACGTAGCCGCCCAGGCGCAACGACACGCCGAACTGTTCGGGCTGGTTGCCGGTCAGCAGTTCGCTGATCACTCCGCTGCGGATCTCGACCAGGTCTATCCCCAGTGACTCGCTGAGGGCACGCTGAAGTTCCGCCAGGATGAGCATGTCCACCGCTGTTTCGATCGCGCCCTGCGCGACGGCGGGCGCGAGCCCTGTCTCGCCGGCCAGCAGTGAATCGAGCTCGATCCTGCCGAACGCGACGAGCGAAAGCAACTCATCGCTCGTGAGGCTGCGGACCGACATGGTCGTGCCGCCGGGAAGCACCTGCTGAACCTGTGCGTTGCTGGTGAGAACCGGATCGACGTTCAACCGGAGAGTACCGGCTGAGTCCATCTCGACGGCGCCACCGAAGCTGAGGACGACCTCCACCGCCCCTTCGACGGGAGCCACCAGCTGGAGCCCGGCGCCCTGGGGGAACAGCCGCGTCCGGTCGAAGTTCGTGACCGCCGTGAACTGCAGGGCCGGCAGCAGGCCGCGCGCGGGATCGAAGATGACCGAAGCCTGCTGCAGCGTGAAGTCCCGCCCAACGAACTGGAAGTTCCCCCGCAGCGTGTCCGCACGGCCGGACAGGAGCGGCTCGGCAAGGGTCCCGGACACGGTGACCTGGCCGGTCAGTTCGGCTGTCCCGAAGTTCTCGGTAACCCGCAGCCGCGAGGGCACCCGAACCGTGAGCCCGTCGAAATGCAGCATCTCGGCAAGGGAGCCCAGGGGACCGGCCCCCGCCACACCGGTCGGCACGCCTTCCTCATCCCCAGCGACAGGCGGATCCTGCGAGAAGCTGAGCGTGCCCTGTTCGATGACGACATCCCCGCCAAGGTGCAGCCCGCCGTTCTCACGCAGGACCAGGTTCACGTCTGCCGTCGTCCGCCTGAGGAACACGGCCGGCAGGTCGAGCAGGAGCCGGTCGCCGGTCATGTTCAGCTCGAGTGGCGAGAGGCTGCCCGTGATACGGAACGGCGCGCCAAGGTTGCCTGTAACGTCCGCGACCAGCGGGGCCCCGGGTTCGGCTCCAAGGGAGCTGATTGTCCCGTCCACTTCCCGTATCGCGCCGACGAACGGCACGACGAGGCTTCCGCTGAAACGGAAGTCCGCGGCCGCAAGGGCTGCCGGGGCGAGGGAGATTCCCGCGTTCCCGCGCAGCGAGAGCCTTCCCTGAAGCGGTTCGGTTGCCAGCAGCTCTGCGGCGAGGTCAAGCTGGTTCCCGGTCACGCTCAGGGCGACGGCCTCCAGTCTGTAGCCGATGCCCGCGACCCTGAAGTCGAGAGCCTCGCTGCTGACCGTGATCCTCGGGTCGGCGAGCGAGCCGAGTGCGCGCACCGAAAGGCTGCCAACGGCGTCGACGTTCAGGGCTGCGACTGCCGGTATGAGCCCGAGCATCGGTCCGAAGTCCGCCTCATGTGCGTTAAGCGTGAAGTCGAGCCGCTCCTCGGTAAGCACTCCTTCCGCGGTCCAGCTTCCGGCGCCCTCGAAGGCGGCCTCGCTGATCTCGAAGCGTCCTTCTGCGAGCTCGAGGCTCAGGTTGCCGGTGGTGACCTGCCCCGCGCGTTCCAGCCTGACCAGCTCGGTCGCGACGTGCAGGCTGATCGACGCCGGATCCGACACGGGCAGGTTGAACCGTACGACGCCCGTCACTTCAGCCGTCACGTCCAACGGGCCCGCGACCGCCTCTGCCAGCGCCTCAAGCGGAAAACGGCGCATCTCGAGAAGACCACGAAGCGTGTTCCCGTCGAACGTCAGGTTGAAGGGACTTCCACTGATGCTTCCGCCCAGGTCGATGCTGTCGAGCGTGCCGCTGACCAGTGTCTCGAAGCTGAGCGGCGTGTCACCGGCACGCAGGTCCGGCGCGACGAACGACCCGACGACCGTACGGTTCCTGAGCTGAAGCACTCCCGTCAGGTTTCCGTGCAGCTGCGGCGCGAACTCGCCTGTGAAGGGCAGCTCGTCCATCTCGAACCTGCCGACCCGCAGGTCGGCACTGCCGCCTGTCGTACCGCGTGGGGCCATCCAGGGTGGCAGCACGCCGGCCAGCCCCCAGGCACCGGACAGGCTCGCTGTTCCACTGCCCAGCGTGAGGCTGGCCGAACCGCTGGCCTGCTCGCCGTCCAGGGTTGCGTTGCCGCTCAGCAGGGCAGGGGCCCCGTCCTGCAGCTCGAAAAGTCGCAGTTCGGACGCGTTGATGACCCCGCTGAGGCCCTGCCCCGGGTCGAAGGCGAGCTGCGCGCTGAGGCTGCCGCTGCCCGGGTTCACGAACAGGCTCAGCGCTCCGCGCTGCGTCGCGAGGCTGAAGACCGCCTCCAGATCGGCGGTGGGACCAGCGGACACCAGCCGGATGATCCCGGCCTGCGACACGAGGGCGAACGGCACCGTGTCGGCCGTTATCAGCGACAGCGCACTGTCACCGGGCCTGAGTTCGCCGGTGACGCGGCCGCTGCCGTCGAGGCGCACCGTGCCGCTGGCGCTGAGAGTACCCACCGGCGTGCCCACGCTGAACGCATCCAGCGTCACGGAGGTGCTCAGGATGTCAAGGCGGACCTGGCCGCCGGTCCCGCCGAGCCCGCGGAGCTCGATTCCGTCCGTCAGCTGCGCGAGCTGGGCCCCGAGGCTGCTCAGGTCCAGGTCACCCTGGACCTGCAGGCCAGACAGCAGGTCCGACGAAAGCAGGACCATGGCCGCGTCGCCGGATTCCGCCGCCTCGACAGCCAGTGTGAATCCGTCCAGGCTCACGTTCAGGCGCCCCCTCGCCCGCAGGGGCAGGTCGAGCACCGGGGAGCCCGGCTGCGTGTCCTGGCCCTCAAGCACGAAGGAATGGCCATCGGGTCCCGTGATCCTGAGCACAGGCTCACTGGTGTACGCGCCCTGAACCGTAACGGCTCCGTCCAGGCCGCCACCCTGAACGGTCTGATGGAACTCGAACCCTGCCGGTGAGACGTGGATGCTGCCTGTGGCGGCGAGCGACCAGCCCTGCGCACGGCTCTGCAGCTCCAACCGCGGGCTCAGCGCGCTTCCGTGAATCGCGCCGCTCGCATTCAGTTCCGTGCCTGCGTGGTTGAGTCCTGCGATGTCAGCGGCGCCCTGCCACACCCGGTCGATGAGCCTGGCATCCACGTGGAAGGTACCTCCCAGGACGGCACCAGCCGCGATGATGCTGAGCCTGTCGGGGTCGCCACTCGCGGTGATGCTGGCCGTGAACGGGGAGTCCAGCAGGGCGCCTGCTACCGACACCCTGAGGTTGCCGCCGGGCAGCTCCCCGCTGCCTGAAGCCACAACGCTCACTCCGTGGGGCAGCGTGAGTTCAAGGGTGGAGACCTGCCAGCCTCCGCTGGTGTTCAGGCGCGCGCTGATCGCTGGTCCACTAAGCGTGGTGTGGCCCCCGAAGAAGTCCTCGCTGGCCAGCGTGATGTCGCCGATGGCGATACCGGCAAGCGTGACGCCGCTCAGGGACCCCTGCAGCCGGGTGCCGGTGGGCCCGGGCACCAGAGCTGCTTCGAGCGTGCCGCTGGTGGCGGCTGACAGGCTGTCGAGGCCGCCGGTCACGTGAGCGCTGAACGGTACTGGATCCAGTGATGCCTCCCAGCCTTCGAGAGTGTCGGTGCCGGTGAGCGTGAACCGGCCGTCATCCGTTGTGCCTATCTCGAGAGTGCCACCGAGAATGCCAACTGAGCCACTGGCACTGATGCCCGCACTGCTCCTGCTGAGTGTGATGGTCGTGCCGGTGTCCGCGAGATCCTCCAGCTGAACGTCGATGAATGGATCTGCGGGCGTGCCGGCGACCACGATGCCACCGGCCAGCACCGGAATGCCGCCGGTGGAAACCTCGGAGAGCCGGAGTTCCCCGCTCAGCTCAGCGGAACCGGGTGTCACTCCCGAGAGCGATACCGAGCCCGTGGCCAGTCCCGTCAGAGGGATTCCGACCGCGAGGTCCTCAAGGTCCACTGCCACCTCGAGTTCTGCCTCGACGAGTGACTCGAGGCCGTTGTGCCACCGGGCTGCTCCGGTGATGATCGAGTTCCGGCTCCGCACGGCCACGCCGGCAACGTCGATGGCGGCTCCGGATGGGGCGGAGCCTCCTTCGAACCTGAGCGACACGACACCGCCGGGCAGCACGAAGGTGAGGCCGTCGAGCGGCAGGTTGGTCAGCTGGCCCGAGGTCGTCCACCCGTCCTGGTCCACCGCTGCCACCAGCTCGAGGCCCTCGCCATCAAGCTGAACCCGCACGCCAGCCGGCACGTTCGCGTCAACTCTGCCGGTTGCCTCCAGAGCGCCGGTCAACGCCACGGTTCCTTCCAGTTCCGGCGAGGTTACACTGCCGGACAGGTTCAGGCTCGTGCTCAGGCCGAGACTCAAGCCGGCGGCTCCGGGCAGGACATCGCTGATCCCTGCCACTCCACTGATCCGTCCACTCAGAGCGTCCCCTCTGAGCGGATCGCTGTCCAGGCGCGCCTGCGCCGTCACGAGCGGGCCCCTGCTGCCGCCTTCGCGCCAGAGGCTGCCTTCTGCCACCAGCGCGCCGCCGTCGACGCCGGTGGCATGCAGCTGCCAGCCGAAAGCCCCGACTGCGGCAGACAGCTCGCCGCCTGCCTCGAGCGTGCCCCGGAAACCTGTCGGGGGCGACCATGAAAGATCGATCAGGAGGGAGGCTTCGCTCCCGTACTCGAGTGACCCGGCAGCAGCCACGACCGGTCCGTCGGTGGTCCATCCGGCCGAGAGTGCGAGATCTGCGGCCCGAGCCTGCAGCTGCGGACCCGTTTCCGTCTGAACCAGAACGATCGGCAGTACGAGGCCGTCGGACTCCACCTGCCCAGCCGCGTCGGGTTCCGGCCAGAGGCGACCGGCCAGATGGGCCTCGATTCCCCCGAAGCTCGCGCTCAGCTCCTCCAGGTAGGCGCCGTCTGCATCCAGCAGAAGGGAGGCGGCGGCGCGGGCGGTCACGGGAGCAGGGTCGCTCTCCAGCAGCGTGGCGGTGAGGAGGGTCCCTTCAGGAGCGGCCACTGATGCGACGTCCAGTTCGAAGGCCCCCCAGGTCGCTGCCAGAGAGTAGGGCTCGGCCGCAGAGAGGCCGGCCTCGAACTGCTCGTTCGCGATGCGGCCCTGAAGCTGAACGAATTCTTCGGTACCTGTGAAGGTGATGTCGACGTCCGCGCCGGCTATGGGGCCGGCGAGCGACCCCTGGACCGTCAGGCCCAAGCCCCCGCTGCCGAACCCGACCGTGGCAGTTCCCGCAGCCGTCGCCTCGGCCTGAACGCCCAGCAGCCGGGACACGACGGCTGTGTCGAGCGAGCGAAGGTCGGCCGTGGCCACTGCTCCATCGAAACCGCCCTCGATGCTGAGCGTCAACAGCCGTTCGGCTTCGCTGCCGCCCCTGACGTTGCCGATGCCCTGCAGGCGGCTCAGGTCGCCGTCAAGTTCTGCACCGAACATCAGGGGAGCCACACCCGCGAACCCGGGGTGAGTCGCCTGCAGGTGCGCCCCCCAGGTGCCATCCGGCTGCAGCGTGCCGACCACTTCGGCGCTCGAGACATGCTCCAGCGGCCGGGCAAGCCTCGCGGTGACAAAGAGTTCTGCGCCGTCCCAGAGTGCCTCGCCATTGAGCAGCGGGCCGACCATGCGTACCTCTGCCACTGGCGCCAGCAGCGGCCCGGCCAGGGTCGCACCCAGCGTGTGCGGTTCGCCGAGCAGCTCGCCGCGCAGCGTGAGTTCTCCTTGCCAGTCACCATCCTCGAGCGTGACGCGGGTGCCTTCACCCAGTACCAGCAGGCCTGCGGCCTGCGTCAGTGTGACCGAGACGTCCAGAGGCTCGAGCGAATGGAAGTCGGATCCGGTCAGGGTTGAGTCCAGGCTCAGGCTGGCCGCGACCTCGGGGGCGCTGATTTCGCCCCCGACGGTGCCGGTCGCATGGGCCAGGCCGGGCAGCGTAGCCGAGAACGCGGCGTCCAGGCTGCCCTGCAGGCTCGTGTTGGCGACAGCGTCCAGGCGCAAGCCCGCGGGAGCGGGCGCGACGAACGGGGCGGGCTC
Source organism: uncultured bacterium (assembly GCA_964495325.1). GTDB lineage: Bacteria > Deinococcota > Deinococci > Deinococcales > Trueperaceae > CAZBVI01. The sequence goes on along the minus strand of CAZBVI010000018.1, from coordinate 26,536 downwards.
GAAGCCGGCCAGCTCCAGTTGCAGGCCGTCTCCGTCAAGGATCAGGTCGAGGCCGTTGCCCCCGAGTTCCAGGACTGCCTGCTGGCCCGCCTGCCAGGCGAGGGTGCCGCTGAGCGCGCTGCCGTCCGTACCGGTCCAGGTGAGTCCGGATTCCAGGGCGGGCGGGTCGTACAGCTGAAGCCGGCCCTCCAGCGCCATGTCGCCCGAAAGAAGCTCCCGGGCCCCGAGCAGTTCGGAGGCCGCCTCTGCCGGCAGTCCTCCCGCAAGCGCGAACGCGCCGGAGCGCAGACTGCCTGAAGCGGTCAGCCCGGTCGCGGTCGGCCCGGCGGTGTCCAGCTGAAGGCGGGCGGTCGCCTCCAGGTCGGGAGCGAACGTCAGGTCGAGCGAACCCCGGAGTCCCGCCATGCTCAGCTCCTGCCGCAGAGTGCCGGCCAGCTCGATTCCGGATGCCCAGTCGACGGTGATCACACCGGCAGGCGTGTCGACGGTCGCCCTGGATTCCGTGAGGCTGCCAGTCACGGCCGCTTCGAAGGTGCTGAGCGCCTCACCGGAGTCGGCGATGAACGAGACGCCGGGCAGTCCTGCCTCGAGCCTCCCGCCGATGCGGTCACCTGCCAGCTCGAGCGTGCCAATAGCGCTGCTGGCGGCCAGCTCGACCTCAGGCAGGAGCGAGCCCGATACGGACCATTCCAGACCGGCAAGCTCCGCTGTTGCCTCGACCATGAGCATGTCTCCTGCGGGATGGAGCCTGACGCTGAGCGGCAACCCGGCGATGAGCAGGTCTCCGGCCACATCGGCAAACGTGCCGCCCGGAGCGCCACGCGCGGTGCCTTCCAGCGTGCCCCCGGCAGCGATGCCGAGCAGATCGCCCAGCGGTTCGAGCGCGACACTGCCGGACGCCTCCCAGGACGCGCCTACCGGGCCGAACCGCAGGCTTGCCTCCTCCGACGCACCGCTCAGACGCGCCAGCACGGCCCCGCCGGGCTCGCTGGTGACCTCCAGCAGGTAGCCCGCGGCGGCCGCGCTCAGGTTCACGATCGTCGCCGTTCCGCTGCTGCCCGCGCGGCCGCTGACATGGACGGGGACAGGGCCGGCGCCCGGTACGTTCACGCTGAGGGGCGGCTCGCTCAGCAGCAGGGTAGTGCTGCCCGGGTCGGCACGCAGGGACAGCGCGTCCGGACCAGAGTTGACCGTGAAGCCGCCTTCCGGCGTGCTGTCAACGCTGACGGGCAGTTGCGCGAGAACCACCGGGCCCGCCTGCGCCTCGATGCTGAGCGCGAGCGGCAGGCTGAGCGGTGCTGCAGGCACGTCCAGGGTCGCGTTGACGGGCCAGGGAACGCCTGGCAGGTCTGACAGGCCCAGGGTGAGCGAGCCTGCAGCACCGCCCGCGCCGAAGTCGAGGCGGCCCGATCCGTCCAGGACTGAGCCTGAGGTGTCCTCGCCGCTCAGCGTGACGAGCCAGTCCCTGACGTCGTCACTGCTCCCGGTCGCGCGGACCTGAAGCTCCCGGCCCAGGACCTCTCCGGAGAGCGACGCCACTGCGGTGCTGCCCGGACGGAACTGACCGGGTTCGTGGGGCACCAGCAGGCTTGCCTCGGCGTCCAGCGCCAGGCCGGGCGCGGCGTCGGGCAGCGGCTGCACTCCGGCCGCACGGACGCTCAGGTCGCTCCCTTCGGCTGTCGGCACCATGCTGAAGGCGACAGTACCGCTGGACCAGGCCGCTGCCGCGTCCACGCCGATGCTGGACTCGGTCGAGTACGTGTAGGTGCCTTCGAGGTTGTCCAGCGGCAGGTCAAGGACGTGTCCGCTCCCCGATGCCTCCCCCCTGAGCCACACGGACTCCCATCCGCCCAGCTCGAGGGATGTATGGAGCCTGCCTTCGGACGTGATGCCGCCAAGGTCTGCTTCCAGGTTGCGGCCGAGCCACGCGATCGCATCCTCAAGCCGCGGATCGGCAGTGAGCTCGCCCGTGTAGGTGAGGCCGCCAATGTCCACGACCGTGCTCGCGATGACGCTTCCGCCCAGGCCGATGCCTCCCAGGTCGCCCGTGATCACCAGGTCCCGCATCGAGACGGGCCCGGAAATCGAGCCCACCCTCGCTTCCAGGAAGTCGATGCCTCCGCCCTGCACCGTTGCATCGAAGCCGAACCGGCCGTCCGACCAGTACATGGTGCCGACGGCCTGCCCGCCGGTGACATGGGGCCACCAGTGGTTGGCGATGGTCAGGTCGGCTGCAGGCACGTTCACCTTCAGCTCCATGTCAGCGAGGTTGAAGCTGCCATCAAGGTCCAGCCTGCCATCGGAGGTGAGGACCGCCGCCTGGAACCGCATGTGCCCGTCGACCCCCTCAACCGATACTTCGGTGAGCGAGAGCTCGGGAAACAGGAAGGGGAAGTCGCCGAACCCGATGGCGATGTCGCTCAGGCTCAGGTCGCCCAGCGAGACCGGCAGGTTGATCGAACCTGTCTGGCCAGGCTCGATGTTGCCGGCTTCGACCCGCCCGCTGACGCCGGCAAGCTCCGCGTCGATCATCAAGGGACCACTGAGCAGTGAGAGGAGGGAGTAGGTGACGCTGACGTACTGGCCGGACAGGCGCAGGCCCGGCCCGCTGAGCGTGGCTCCCTCAAGCGTCAGCCCGGTGAGCAGGTTGCCGCTCACCCGCTGGGCCGTGAGTTCGTAGCCGGCGGTCTCCACCTGACGCTGAAGGCTGCTGAACACGGGCTGAAGCAGGAGCGCGCTGCGCGGGAGAAGCCAGAGCAGGAGAATCAGCCCAACGACGAGAAGGGCAACCAGGAGCCGCCTCAGCCGCATGCCTGAAGCTCCGGATCGTTTTTCCCGGTGTGGGCTCCTGTCACAACGAAGGTTATCACCGGGCCGCATGAGAGAAACGCGCCGGGCGCACGGTGGATTGGTAGTGTGGTGCGCATGAGTGACAAGGAACGCATGACTGTGCTGGTGTCGGGTCAGGTCCAGGGTGTCGGCATGCGCCAGTACATCCAGAGGCGTGCCCGCGACCTGTCTGTCAGCGGCTACGTGGAGAACCTGTCGGACGGCCGGGTCGAAGTGGTTGCCGAGGGCACCAGGGATTCGCTTGAACTGCTGCTGGTGCGCATCCGGCTCGGTACTTCCCACGCCGACGTCAAGGCGCTCGACGTCACCTGGGGCGAAGGTGGTGCGCTGGAGGGCTTCCATGTCTACTGAGGTTCAGCCGCTGTCCCGACCCGCACTCGAAGCGGTGCCCGGCGTGCTGGGCGCGATCGCCCTTGAGCGCCTGGCCGATTATTCCGGTACGGTCGTGGGCCCCGCCGGCGCTGTCGAAGGCGCAGGCGCTTTCGAGGATGCGCTGAGGGCGCCGGGACTCAGCGTGATCGCCGAGGTGAAGAGGGCGAGCCCGTCGCAGGGACACATCCGGGACCTTGACCCCGTCGCGACCGCACGGGAGTACGAAACCGGCGGCGCGGCCGCGATCAGCGTCCTTACGGAGCCGCGCCGGTTCGGGGGTGAGCTGGCGCACCTGCAGGACGTGACCCGGACAGTCAGTGTGCCTGTCCTCAGGAAGGACTTCACCGTGCACCCGGCCCAGGTGGCGGAAGCGTCGGCGGCCGGCGCAAGCGCAGTCCTGCTGATAGTTGCACTGACACTCCAGCACACCCGCGCATGGATCGAACTGGCAGCCCGGTTCGGCCTTGCCGCGCTTGTCGAGGTGCACGACGAGGACGAGCTAGGGATAGCGCTGGACGCGGGCGCCCGGGTGATCGGCGTCAACAACCGGGACCTGCGTACGCTCAGGATCGACCTGGAAACCGCGCCGAAGCTGTGCGGCCGCGCGCGGGCAGCCGGCTTCACGGGAGTACTGGTGGCGGAATCCGGCTACAGCACCGCTGCCGAACTGCGGGCATTGCCGGACGGGATCGACGCCGTACTGATCGGCACCAGCCTGGCCGGCAGCGGTTCACCGGGAGCCGCGCTTAAGGACATTCTGACAGGACGGTGAAGGCCGCCTGAACCCGGCAACGGCAATCACCCAAAGCCGCCTGTATAATCGCCCAGATGACTTCAACCTCAGATGAGATTCGCAGCACGCGCCTGGACAACGGCCTGACCGTGCTGTTCGAGAGCATGCCCTGGCTCGAGAGCGCCAGCGTCTCCCTGCTGATTCCGGCAGGTTCGGTCACCGACCCGACCGGGCTCGAGGGTTCGGCCAGCGTGCTCTACGACTGGACCAACCGCGGCGCCGGTGGCCTGGACAACCGGGCATTCACAGAGAAACTCGATGCCCTGGGCGCCTGGCGCGGTGGCAGCTCAGACCGCGAGTACAGTGTGGTTTCCGCCTCGCTGCTGGCTTCGGCGCTGCCCAGGGTTCTGCCGCTGCTGGCCGATCAGGTGATCAGACCTGAACTGGCGGACGCCGAGTTCGATGGTGCGACCGAACTGGTCAGGCAGGAACTCAGGTCACTGACAGACAGGCCTAGCTCGCGCCTGTTCGAGGCGCTCAACAACGCTTACTTCGAGAGTGGACACGGCAGGAGTAGTTACGGGACGGAGGAGGGACTCGCGGCCCTGACGCCTTCGGGCGTGCGGCAGGACTTCGAGCACCGCTACAGCCCGGACGGGGCAGTCCTGGCGGTAGCCGGAGGCTGCGACTGGGACGAGCTGCTCGGGCTGGTCGACGCGTCGTTCGCCGACTGGAGGGGCAACCGCTTCCAGGCGCCAGAGGTCCGACTGGCGAGTCCGCACGCGACTCACGTCATCGCGGACACTTCCCAGCAGCACATCGGCCTCAACTTCGAAGCTGCCGGGGTGGATGATGCCGACTGGTACCTCCAGTCGCTGGCGGTCGGAGTGCTTTCCGGCGGTATGGGCGCACGGCTCTTCACCGAAGTACGCGAGAAGCGCGGCCTGGCCTACAGCGTAGGCGCAGCTGTCCGCGCCATCCGCGGGGCGGGCTTCATCACCGCGTACGCCGGCACCACCCCGGAGCGGGCCTCCGAGACGCTGAGCGTGCTCCGGGACGAGTTCGTGCGCCTGAGCGAGGGCGTGCGTGAAGACGAGCTTGAGCGCGCCAGGATGGGCAGCCTGTCGAACCTCGTCATGCATTCCGAGTCGAGTTCCTCACGCTCGAAGGCGCTCGCGGGTGACCAGTACCTGCGTGGAGTACCCCGCACGGTCGCCGAGATCCAGGCGGCCATCGAAGCCGTGACGCTCGAACAGGTGAACAGCTGGCTTGCGCAAAGGCCGCTGCCCGAGCCGTTCGTCGTGACCCTGGGGCCTGACACCCGGGCCGGAGGGGACGCACAGTGAGTCAGCAGCATACTTTCCATCAGATAGCGCTTGACAACGGACTGACGATAGTCGGTGAACGGAATCCGCAGGCGCGCACGTTCGCGGCAGGCTACTTCGTCCGCACCGGCTCCCGGGACGAGACCGCGCCGGTATCAGGCGTATCGCACTTCCTGGAGCACATGATGTTCAAGGGATCGGACCGCAGAAGCGCCGAAGACATCAACCGCGAGTTCGACGAGCTCGGGGCGAACTACAACGCTTTCACCAGCGAGGAACGCACCGTCTACTACGGCGCGGTACTTGCTTCGTTCCAGGACAGGCTCCTGGACCTGCTCACCGACATGATGAGGCCGGCACTGCGCGAAAGCGACTTCGACATGGAGAAGAACGTGATCCTGGAAGAGATCGCCATGTACCAGGACCACCCGCAGTTCCGGGTGTTCGACCTCGCCGCGCCACGCTTCTTCAGGGGGCATCCGCTCGGCAACAGCGTGCTCGGATCGGTCGAATCCATCAAGGGACTTTCGCGTGACGCGATGATGGACTACTTCGTTCGCCGTTACGCCGCGGACAATCTGACGCTGGTGGTGGCCGGTAACTTCGACTGGGACGCGCTGGTGGCACAGGTCACGGGGCTTTCCCGCAGCTGGAGCAGCTCGGGTGCCGGCCGGGAGCACCCCGCGCTCGAGCCTGCCGGCGGCATGGAGTTCGTGACGGACAGCAAGCTCAACCGGGTGCACCTGGCCTTTCATGCCCCCGGTGTCAGTGCGCAGAGCGAGCTTCGCAGGGCGGCGTCGCTTCTGGCGTCCTGCCTCGGTGACGCCAGTGGCAGCCGACTGTTCTGGGCCCTCGTGGACCGCGGTATCGCTGATTCTGCAAGCTTCTCGCTCGATGCGGGTGATGGCAGCGGCACTTTCGCCGGATACGCATCCACGGAGCCGGACCGGGCGGAACAGGTCAGGGACGTCTTTCTTGAGGTCGTCCGTGGCATCCAGGATGAGCTGCCGTCCGCCGCTGAGTGGCGTGCGGCACAGACGAAGGCCGCCACGGGCCTCACGCTTGGGGGAGAGACGCCGTTCGGTCGCCTGATATCCCTTGGCAGCGCCTGGAGCTACCGGCGTGAGTACCGTACGGTGCGGGAGGAAGTGGAAGCCATCATGAACACATCACTCGATGACGCTGCGGGGTTCCTTGCAGACCGGCCCTTCGACCGCCTCTTCACACTCCAGCTTGGTCCGGACGCCGGACAGTCGTGAGCATCCGCCTTCGGTGCTGTCTGCTGATGCTGCTGCTGTGTACGTTTTCACTTGCACATGACGGCAACTCGTTCGCCAACCTGACGATCAACGCGTTCGGCGACGAGGTGCTCGACATTTCCACCGGCGTCAGCACCCTGACCGACGGCGGAAGGGTGACCGACCGGGCCAGCGGCGTCGAGCTCGAGTCGGAGCACATCACGTACCTCGCGGGTTCCTTCATCGAGACGGGCATGGCGCACCTGACCGGGCCGTTCGGGTCGGTCACGGGAGGGTCGGTCCGGGTGGACATCCCCGAGGGCGAAGTCCACGCGCACGGCGAGCTTGAGTTCCTCGGCCCCAACCTGCAGGTGCTCGGAACGGAGCTCGCTTACTACGTGGACCGTGGCGTGATCGTGCTTACCGGCGGGGTCGACGCGCCCCTACCGGGTTTCAGCGCGGCCAGCCTCTTCTACGATACTGCCAGCGGCACTGTGCTCCTGGTCGGTCCGTACAGCTTCGATGACGGCCTGATCAGCCTCAGCTCGAGCCAGCCGGGCGCGTACCTGGAGCTGCTCGGGGCGCAGGCGGACCCGGACGGGGAGGGGCCGGCGCGGTTTCAGGTGAGCAGCGAGCCGTCGCAGGCTACCCTCGACGTGTTCGCCGCCCTGCTCGACTGACATGAGGCCAGCTGCGGCCCTGTTGTGCCTTGTGTTCCTGTCCGGCTGGGCCGCGGCAGCGTGCGATGAGCAGGCTTACCCTGTACGCCTGTCGATCCAGGAGTTCGGTACCGCCCACTTCACTGACTTCCGGATCGATGTGGAGCAGAACCAGGCCGAGTTGACAGGAGGTGTTTGCCTGACCGGCGCTGAAGGCGACTGGACGGTAGAGGCTGCAACGGTCAACATCAGCGGCCTGCAGCCAGGGCACCCCATCGACGTGGTCGCCACGCAGGCCCGCCTCACGATTCCATACTGGATCATGACCGCCCAGTGGCTGCGCAGCGACGGCGAGAGCTTCATCATCCAGGGCGGAACCTTCCGCAGCGACGTGCTTGGCGGCACCCTGGAGGAGGGCTCGTTCAGCCTGACGAGCGGCGAGATCCGCGGAACCGAGATCACCGCGTCCGGCACGGGCTACCGGCTCTGGGGTGATCATGCCAGCTTCGTTGAGGACCAGGTGATGCTGAGCGGAGCGCGTGTGACCACCTGCGTGTGCCCGGGCGATCCCGTGTTCGTGCTCGCCGGCGATCACGCCGAGGTGGACCTGGCCGAGGGCTCCGTGCTGCTCACGCGCGGTGAGCTGAGGCTCGGCTGGTTGCGCGTTGCACTCGCCGAGGAGTTCCTTGTAAACGACGAGTCACTCCAGAGGCTGAGCCCGCCGGTCGTCGTCGAGTTCGACCCGGCTCCGGCGGACCAGAATCCGCGCGGTCGGGGCCTGGCAGTCTGGATCCCCAGGCTCGACCTGGGCGAAGGAAGCAGTCTCGAACTGGGGATCGCGGGCCTTGATTCGGACCACCCGCTCGGCGCCTGGGGCGTCTACTCGTTTGAACAGGACGGCGTGAACGCGATCTTCGGCGTGACCCGCAGCGGGGGGCCACGCGCCGACTTCAGCGTACGCCGGCCGGTCAACGACTGGCTCAGCGTTACCTTCGCGATCAACAACAGGCACTATGCGAGCCAGCACTACCTGCACGAAGGGCTGCTCACGCTCGCCACCGGGCTGCCCACGGCCGATCTTCGCGGCGGCGGCACGCTCGCCATCGGATTCACCGTGACCGCCGCGGCGAGCAGCCAGGGTCGGGCGCCCGATCCGGTGATGGCGCCCCGCTTCCGCACCGCGGCTTCGTTCGACTGGCGGCTCCCGCCGGGTGAGGCGGGCACCTTCAGGCTCCAGGTGAACCTGGAGAACACCGCGTACGGAGGCGGACGCGATCAGTTCGGGTTCAGGCTGAGGCCTTCATGGTCGCTCGGGCTCGACAACACGACGGTCAGCATCGCTCACGACTGGCAGCTTACCAACGCGGCCTCACCCTTCAGCACCGTCCTGGACAGGCTTGTACCGATCAACCGGAGCAACTTCAAGGTGACCTGGCAGGCAGACCTGAGCGAAGTCACGCACGTGAGTGCCTCGGCAGAAGCCACCTACAACTGGCTGGAACTCGCCAGCGGACGCAGGTCCGGCTTCGAAACGCTCCTCTTTGAGGCGGATGCGGTGGCGACGGCCGGTGACTGGAACGTGCGTACCGGCGTGAGCCTCCAGCTGGCCGGGCTGCTGGATCCGCGTCCCACGCCCGGCCGGCAGGCGTTTCTCCACGGCTATCTGGATGCGGATACGGGAGACGTCGAGCTTGGCGTGATGGCACGTCATCACGTTGGCGGCAGCAGGAGCGGCCTGGAGTACCTGGAATTTCACGTGGCCTATCCGCTCGTTTTCGAGAGCGTCAAGCTGGTGCCTTTCCTGGCGCTCGACGTGGCCCCGCTGCTCGCCAGCGGTGCCGGGCCGGCCCTGTCGGGTCACGGCCTGATCGTTGAGTGGGACAGCTGCTGCGGACTGTTCGAGATCGGCTACCGCCTGCACGGGAGCACTTTCAGCACGACGCTCTCGGGCAACTTCACGCGGGACTGAGGCCTGACCGGTTGTATAGTCGCACACAGGTAGTGACCCGGTAAGCCGGGTGCCACCGTCTCACTGATGACCAAGCGAATCGACACATACCTGCTTGCCCAAAGCCTGCCTGCCGTGCTTTTCGGAGTACTTCTGTACAGCATGCTGGGCGTGATCAGCGTGACCATCCCGCGCCTGCAGTGGATAGTCGGCGCCCCGATCGGCCCGCTGCTGGGCTGGCTTGCGCTCCAGCTTCCCACGAGCATCGTCCAGACCCTGCCGCTGGCCGTTGTCCTGGGCGTGCTGCTGAGCTACGGCCGTCTCGCGGCCGATCGCGAGCTGCATGCCATGCAGGCCGGCGGCATCGCGCTTCCCCGCATCAACCGTGTCTACTTCATCCTCGGCGCGCTTTGCACGCTTGGCGGTCTTGCGATCAACGAGTACGTCCTGCCGCACACGCACCGTGAGGTCGCCACGCGCTACTGGCAGCTGACCAGCGGAAGCAGCGGGCTGTTCCGCCTGGCCCAGCAGGCGCTCTCGGTCGATGACTTCACCCTGAACTTCGGACGCAGCGACCGGGACACGGACAGGATGCATGACGTCAGGATCGAGCGGTGGGACGGCAGGGAGATGCAGGTCATCTTCGCCGACAGCGCGGTGTTCGCCGACAACGGCATCAGGCTGACCGGCTACCGCACTTACGTCGCTGATTTCGCCGCGCTGGAGAGAGGCGCCGACAACGCGGAGGAACTCCTGGCGGCCCTGCTGCTCGCCGAGAACGTGCCGACCAACCCTGACGCCACGCTCTTCGTGCACACGTCCGAGAGTCAGGCTGACCTGGTCGCGCGTTTCGACCAGGGAGGTTTCGAGGACTCCAGCAGCGTGACAGGCGCCTTCCGGGCAGCCGCTGATCCCGAACTGAACCAGTCGGAGCGGCGCAGGATGCTGATCACCTTCCACCGCCGGCTCGCCGAGCCGTTCGGCAGTTTCGCCCTTCTGCTGCTGGCGTTGCCGCTTGCAGCGCGCTACTCGAAGAGTCGGGGGCTTGCGTTCGGCCTTGCGGTCCTGGTCACCGGCGCGTGGTACCTGCTCATGACGTTCGGCCAGCTCCTTGCACAGACCGGGGCGATCCCGGTGTGGCTGGGCCTGTGGCTCGCGAGCCTGGTACTGGCAGTCGCGGGACTGGCGATGCGCATCCGGCTGTCGGCGGGAGCGTGAGGCACGGGCTTGCTGCGGATCGCGTGATAAGCTCGTATGCCTGTATGGAGGGCCTGCTGGACAGCCTTATGAGTGCGGTGGACTACCTGAGCCAGGAGGACCTGGACCGGGTGGCCGAGGCGTTCGAGCTTGCCCGTGATGCGCACAAGGACATGCGGCGCAGGTCGGGGGAGCCCTACATCACACATCCCGTCGCCGTGACGGTGCTGCTGGCCGAGATGCGCCTTGATGCCGATGCGCTGGTCGCTGCCCTGCTGCACGACACTGTCGAGGACACGGATGTCACCTTTGAAGAGATCGAGGACAGGTTCGGCAAGACGGTAAGACGCATCGTCGAGGGCGAGACGAAGATCAGCAAGCTGGCCGTTCGGCAGTACGAGGACGAGCAGTCCGAGAATCTGAGGCAGATGCTGCTGGCGATGGTCGGCGACGTCCGCATCATACTTGTCAAGCTTGCGGACAGGCTTCACAACATGCGTACCCTCGCCAGCATGCCGACTGACAAACAGCAGCGGATAAGTCGCGAGACCATCGAGATCTTCGCGCCGCTCGCCCACAGGCTCGGTATCGGCCACATCAAGAACGAACTTGAGGACCTGGCCTTCATGTACCTGGAGCCGGAGCGCTACGGGATGCTGGAGCGCCAGGTCCGCATGCGCCATGCCGAGCGCGAGCAGTTCCTGACCGACTCGATCTCGCTGCTGCGCGACCGCCTTTCCGCGGAGGGCCTGACGTACGAGGTGAGCGGCCGGAGCAAGCACCTTCACAGCATCCACCGCAAGATGGTGCGCGACGGCAAGAACCTTGACCAGATCTTCGACCTGATGGCCATTCGCGCGATCATCGACGCCGACAACGGCGGCGAGCTTTCGCGCGCGGATCAGGAGAAGGCCGTCTGCTACCGGGCCCTGGGCATCGTCCACAGCCTCTGGACCCCCATCCCGGGCCGGTTCAAGGATTACGTTGCCGTGCCGAAGCCGAACGACTACCAGTCGCTGCACACCACGGTCATCGGCCTGCAGGGCCAGCCGATCGAGGTGCAGATCCGTACCCGCAAGATGCATCAGGTCGCGGAGTTCGGCGTCGCCGCCCACTGGGCGTACAAGGCCGGACTGCAGGACCCGGACGAGGTCCAGCGGAGGCTCAGCTGGATGCAGCAGCTGCTGGATGCCAACGATGACAGCGAGTCAGCCGGCGCTTTCATCGACACGGTCAAGTCCGACATGCTCTCCGAGCGGGTCCTCGTTTTCTCGCCGGCGGGTGACGTGTACAACCTGCCGCGTGGCAGCACGCCGATCGACTTCGCCTACTACGTGCACACGCAGATCGGCCACCGCTGCATCGGGGCGCGCGTGAACGGCGAGATCGTGCCCCTGGGTTACCGGCTGAAGACCGGTGACCGCATCGAGGTGCTGACGAACCGTTCCTCCCAGTATGGCCCCTCGAGCGACTGGCTCGGGATCGTCACCACCCGCAGTGCCAAGCAGAAGATCCGGCACTACTTCAGGCAACAGGAACGCCAGACGCAGCTCGAGTCGGGCCGCAAGACCCTCGAGCGCGCCCTGCGTCGCAGGCAGCTGCCCCTGGCCCCGAACACCACCAAGGCGAAGCTGGAGGAAGCGGCCGAGCTGCTGCTTCATACCGACAGCGTCGATGAACTGTACATCGCGCTTGCCAGCCGCCGGATCCAGCCGAAGCAGCTGCTGGAGGTGCTCGCTCCCGACGCGTTCCCGGCCAGGACCGGTGTCACCCCGTTGCCGGCTTTGCCGACGAAACCAAGAAGCATCTCCGGCGTTTACGTGGATGAGCTGGACATGCCGGCCAACCTGGCGCAGTGCTGCAGCCCTGTCAGGGGAGACGACGTCATCGGCTACATCACGCGCGGAAGGGGCGTCAGCGTGCACCGCATCGACTGTCCCAACGTCCGGCACCTGCGCAGCGTCGAGCCCGGCCGTTTCGTCAACGTCAGCTGGGACGCTCCTTCAGGCGACGTCTTCGCTGTTGACTTCGAGATCATCGGCGTGGACCGCCCCGGACTGCTGCAGGACGTGCTCGCCGTCATCTCCAGCATGAACAAGTCTGCCAGCCGGGTAACGGCTGACGTGCAGAACGCCACCAGCGCCCGCATCCACTTCAGGATCGATGTGCGCGATCAGGATGAGATCGAACATGTGCGGGACAACGTCATGCGGATCAAGGACGTCACCCAGATCTACCGGGCGCGGCCCGGCCTCAAGGCGTGAGCGACCAGCAGCTGCGGGATGCACTGGATCTGGTGGCGCCGCTGGTCGTATCGGCCGGCCGCTGGATCCGCGCCAGGGCCGATGAGCATGAAACCGGCGGCAGGCTTCAGGTGAGCAGCAAGGCCGATCCTTCGGACTTCGTTACCGAGGTGGACGTTGAGGTCGAACGCCGCCTCTTCTCCTTGCTGACCATGCACTTTCCGTCCTACGGCTTCCTGTCCGAAGAAGGGACCAGCCTCACGCCCGATGCCGAATACGTCTGGGTGCTTGACCCGGTGGACGGCACGCGCAACTTCATCAACGCACACGCAGGCTACTGTGTCTCGCTCGGGCTGCTTCACCGCGGCGACGCCGTGCTGGGAATCGTCTACGACATCGTTTCCGACGAGCTTTACACGGCGATCAGGGGCGGTGGCGCTTACTGCAACGGTCGGCGACTCTCCGTTTCTGCAGCCACCGCGCCGGGCCTGTGCACTGTCGGGGTCGGCTTCACGCCCGGTGCGAGGACCGAGGCAGCGCAGGTCGACCGCTACATGCGGCTTCTGCATGGCACGGCCGCTTTGCGCCAGAGCGGCTCGGTCGCGCGTGACCTGGCGTACGTCGCCAGGGGCAGCCTGGATGCCTTCTGGCAGCCTGAAGTGAGCCCATGGGACGTTGCCGCCGGCATGCTCCTGGTCGAGGAGGCCGGCGGCAACGTGAGGCTGCTGCATGAGGGTGCTGACTGGGTCACGGCGCAGCGACTGGGCGTCTTCGCCGTGAACGCGGCGGCCGGGGATGGCCTCGGGGCCGTCCTCTTCCCGGGCCCGTGATCACATGCTGCGTATCTTCGGGTCGAGCGCGTCGCGCAGGCCGTCGCCCAGCAGGTTGAGTGCCAGCACTGTCACCGTGATGGCGATGCTCGGATAGATGGATACCCACGAAGCGTTCTGCAGGTAGCCGCGGCCGTCGTTGACGATCGAACCCCAGGACGGGTTCGGCGGCTGGACCCCGAAGCCCAGGAAGCCAAGGTTGGCCTCAAGGATGATCACAGTCGCCGTATAGAGCGTCGACATCACTATGATCGGCGCGGCAGCGTTGGGAAGCACGTGCGAGAAGATGATCCTCGGGTTGTAGGCGCCGAGCGCCCGGTTCGCCTGGATGTACTCCTGTTCGCGGATGGCGAGCACGGAACTCCTCACTACACGGGCGAACTGCGGGATCGTCGAGACGCCGGTCGCGATGATGACATTGATCAGGTTGGAGCCGAGGATGGCGATCAGGGTGAGCGCCAGCAACAGCAGCGGGAACGCCAGCAGAATGTCCACCAGCCTGGAAACGGCCGCGTCGATCCGGCCGCCGAAGTAGCCGGCCATCAGGCCAAGGAAGATGCCGCAGAAGGCACCGAGCGCTACCGCTCCGACGCCGACCAGGAGCGATACCCGCGCGCCCCAGATCGTGCGGCTCAGGATGTCACGGCCGTAGTGGTCGGTTCCGAACCAGTGCTCCGCGCTGGGCGGCTGCAGGCGGTTGCCAAGGTCGGGCCGGTTGGGCTCGAATGGCGCCACCAAGGGCGCGAGGAGGGCGATGGCAACGAGCAGCAGCAGGACGACGCCGCTGATCACTGCCACCCTGTTCTTGAGCAGCGTGCGCATCGCGGCCCTGAACGCGCTCTCGGCGGGCCTGGAGAAGCGTGCGTCAGCCGCTGGTGAGGTCGCGTCAGGCATATTGAATCCTCGGGTCCAGCATGGCGTAGATGACGTCCACGGCGAGATTGATGACGATGAAGATGATTGCGAAGAAGGCGATGGTTGCTTCCACCTGAGGATAGTCCCGCGTGTAGATTGAGTCGATCATCAGGCGACCCAGGCCGGGACGTACGAAGAGGGTTTCCGTGATCACCGTACCGCTCATCAGCCTGCCGAAGTTGATGCCGATGATGGTCACCACGGGAATCATCGCGTTCTTCAGGACGTGTTTCATGGTTACCCGCCTGTCGGACAGTCCCTTGGCACGGGCGGTGCGGATGTAGTCCTGATTGAGTATCTCGAGGATGCTTGAGCGCGTCATCCGGGCGATTACCGCGCCGGAGCTGAGCCCGAGGGCAACAGCTGGCAGCACCAGCTGCCAGAGGAGGGAGCCCAGGTCGGCTGATCCGGTACTGCTTATCGCAGGGAACCATCTCAGCTGGTACGAGAAAACCAGCAGGAGGATGATGCCGAGCGTGAAGACGGGCATGGCGATACCGACCATCGAGAGCGTCGAAACCACGTAATCAAGCACAGAGTTTCGCCTCAGGGCTGATATGGTGCCCGCCGCGATACCGATGATGCCAGCCAGGCCGATGGCCGCGAGTGCGAGTGAGGCAGTATGGGGGAACACCCTCATGACCTCGGTGAACACGGGCTGGTTGGTACGGATGGAGCGGCCGAGGTCGCCCTGGACCACCTGGCCCAGGAACGTAACGTACTGCTGCCAGATCGGTACGTCGAGGCCCATGTCCCGTCTGAGTGCCTCGACCGACTCGGGTGTTGCCCGGTCACCGAGGATCAGGAGGGCAGGATCACCCGGAACCATCCGCATCAGGATGAAGACGAGCGTGAGCACCCCGAGGAAGGTCGGGATTGCGCCGATCAGACGTTTGACGATATATGTGAGCATCCGTGTGCGGTGGTGTCCACGCTCACCTGAGCATGAACACCACCTGACTCCCTACCTGTCCCAGTAGACCGTCTTGAGCTTGAAATCGTGGGCGTTCGGAACGGGAAATCCCGCAACGCTGCCGTCCCTGACCATCTGGACCGTCAGGTGGAACAGGGGCAGGAGAGCACGGTCCTCGATGGCCAGCTGCTGGATCCGTTCGTACGTGGCCACACGGCTGTCGGGATCAACTGCAGTGGTGGCACGCGTGATGAGTTCATCGACCTCCGGATTGGCATAGTACGAGCTGTTCGTTCCGGGCGGAGTATTGCCGGACTGGACGAGTGCCATCCAGGTGTCGGGGTCGGGGGGGCCGGTGACGGTCACTACCACCATGTCGTAGTTCCCGGAGGCGCGCTCGCTGCCGTAGGTTCCGTGTTCCAGCTGGCGGATCTCGACGTTGAAGCCAGCCTCCTGCAGGTAGAAGGCGAGGATCGGTACGACCAGCGGCCAGGGTTCCAGCTGAGTTGATAGGAGCACGAGTGGCGTTGAGGCATCGTAGCCTGCCTCGGCAAGCAGCTCGCGCGCACGCTCGGGATCATATTCGGGCCTGTCCACGCCGCTGAGGGCGCCGGGGACGAACGGTGCGACGAACGACTCAGCCTCGACCGCTACGCCGGTCAGGACCGACTCAACGAGTTCCTGCGCGTTGACCGCGTGGAACAGGGCCTCTCGGACGAGCGGGTTATCGAACGGTGCGCGGTCCATACGGAAGAACAGGGCAGATGCGGCGGATTGGTCGGTCCGATCGACGACCAGGTTGTCCCTTGCTTCGAGCCTGGCGATCACGTCCGGGTTGCGGAACAGACCGAAGGCGAGCTCGCCGGTCTCGATCGCGCCCGCGGCGACGATGTCATCCGCGATCGGTACGAGTTCGATCCGCTCCGTACGGGGCAGGCCCTCCTCGTAGTAGTCGGGATTCGCGACGAGGATGATGCGTTCGCCGGGGATCCAGCGTTCGAGCATGTAGGGTCCGCTGCCTACTGCGTTGAAAGTGTAGTCGTCGCCGTACTGCTCGATGGCGCCACGGCTCTGGATGCCGGTGCGTGCGTTGTAGGCCAGGCGTCCGAGGAAGGGGCTGTGGGGCTCCTTGAGATGAATCACAACGGTGTAGTCATCGGGAGTCTCGATGCTCTCGACCACGCTGAAGTGGAAGCGGCCGGGCGACGTGGACTCAGGATCGACCATCCTGTCGTAAGACCACTTCACGTCGTGGGCGGTGAGCTCCCCGAAGCCACGGTGAAACTGTACTCCCTGCCTCAGGTGGAATGTGTAGGTGAGTCCGTCATCAGACACGTTCCACGACTCGGCAAGGTCGCCGATGATGTCGGCGGTGCCGGGCTCGTAGCGAAGCAGCTGGCTATAAATGTTATCTGCCACGCCCAGGTCGTTGATGCTGGACTGCCATTGGGCGTCGAGGGTGGACAGGTCACCACGGTAGCGGATCACCATGGTGGAATCATCCTGTGCGAAACCGGCGCCGGCCGTCAGTACGGCGGCGCTCAGCAGGGCGAGTCGGATCGCTCCGAGATCAAACTTCATGTGCACCTCTTGAAGACTGTTGTGTAGTCCGAAAGTGGACCCGGCTTACCTGAGGCCGCCGGGTCCGGAGAATCCTTGTCAGGGGTTTTGATAGACGGTCTCAAGCGCGAAGTCATGCGCGATCGGGACCGTAAAGCCTTCGATGTTGGACTGCCTCACTACCTGTACGCCCAGGTGGAAGATCGGATAGAGCGGGGTATCGAGCGCGACCAGGCGCTGGATCTCACGGTACAGTTCGGCCCTGGCTTCCTGGTCCACGGTTGCGGTCGCCCGGTCGATCAGCTCGTCGACTTCAGGGTTGGAGTAGTACGAGCGGTTGTTGCCCGGAGGGGTGTTGGACGAGTGAACAATGCTCACCCACGTGTCCGGATCAGCCGGTCCGGTGATGGTTAGGACGACCATGTCGTAGTTGCCGGCGCCGCCTTCGCTGCCGTAGGTTCCGTGTTCCAGCTGGCGGAAATCGACGTTGAAGCCGGCCTCCTCAAGGTAGAACGCGAGGAGCGGTGCGACGAGTGGCCAGGGCTCGAGCTGGGTCGAGAGCAGGACCACCGGGGTTGCGTCATAGCTTGACTGGGCGAGAAGCTCGCGTGCCAGGTCCGGATCGTACTCAGGAGTGTGCACGTCCGTGGTCGCTCCGTCCGCCAGTGGCGACACGAAGCTGTACGCGGGCGTGGCGACTCCGGCGAGAACCGATTCGACGATTCCGGTCCGATCGATTGCGTGATGAAGTGCCTGGACTACGAGCGGGTCGTCGAACGGTGCGCGGTCAAGGCGGTAGTACAGCGCCGAGATGGCGGACTGCTGGCCGCGGTCGACGACCAGGTCCGGATGCGCCTCGAGCCTCGCAACTACGTCGGGGTTACGGAAGAGTCCGAACGCGAGTTCACCGGTCTCAAGGCCTCCGGCGGCCACTGTGTCATCCGCGATCGGTATGAGGACGATACGTTCTGTTACCGGCAGGCCCTCCTCGTAGTAGTCAGGATTCGCGGCGAGCACTATGCGGTCGCCGGGGGTCCAGCTCTCGAGCATGTATGGTCCGCTGCCCACGGCATTGAACGTGTACTGGTCGCCGTATTCCTCGATCGCGGCCTCGCTCACGATCCCCGTCCAGCGCGGGTAGCCAAGCTTGCCGAGCAGTGGTCCGTGCGGTGCGTGCATGTGGAAGACGACGGTGTAGTCATCGACCACTTCGATCTCGCGGATCGGCGTGAAGGCGAAGCGGCCGGGCGACGTCGATTCTGGATCGAGCAGACGGTCATACGTCCACTTGACGTCGTGCGCCGTCAGCTCACCGAATCCGCGGTGGAACTGCACCCCTTCGCGCAGGTGGAACGTGTAGGTCAGGCCGTCTTCGGAGACGTCCCAGGAGGTGGCGAGGTCCCCGACTATCTCGGAAGAGCCCGGCGTGTAACGGATGAGCTGGCTGTATATGTTGTCCGAAACGCCGTAATCGTTCAGCGAGGACTGGTCATGGGGATCGAGCCTGGCGACGTCACCCCGGTACCGGACGGTGATTGTGTTGCCTTCCTGCGCAAGCGCGGCTGGTGCGAATGCCGTGAGGGCGAACAGGATGCAGGCGAGTAATCTGGTGGTCGTCCTTGTCATTTCGTTACCTCCTGGAGCGTGGTTCGGATGCCTGACTGCGCGGATGGTGCTGGCTGCCTATTCCTCGTCCCACTCGCCGCGTTCGGAGTGGACCAGCTGGAAGCGCCAGCCGCCCGGGTCGCGGAAGTTGGCGTTGGTCCGACCGGTGTGCGAGACGAACTTGGGAGGGCCACTGAACGTGATTCCGGGATGGTTCTTGAGCTCGTTGTACGTCTCGTTGACGTCCTCGGCGCGGAAGGCGATGTGGTTCACGCCGGGGTTCTCCTCGCCGATCACCTGGTGGATCTCGAAGATCGGCTGGTTCTCGCCGGGAAGCTGCAGCTCGACGGAGCCTTCGTGATGGGGAGTGCGCGCGAGGATATTGAAGCCGAGCTTCTCGAACATTTTGACGTAGGCCTCGAGGTCGTGGACGATGATTTCGATGTGGTCGATGCTGGTGACTGCCATGTTGCTCCTGTCTGGGAAGGCTTGTGAAGGGTCAGCGGTAGCTGACGGTGAGGGTACCGATGCCCTGGATATCGCCGACGAGTTCATCGCCTGCAACGACCGCTGCAACGCCGCTTGGTGTGCCGGTCATGATCAGGTCACCGCCGCGGAGCTCGACGAGCGTGCTCAGGTAGGCGATCGTGTCGGGTACGTTCCAGATCTGCTGTGAGAGATCGCCCTCCTGGCGGAGTTCTCCATTGACGGTGAGCGATATCCGGCCGCTGGACGGGTGTCCTACATCGGCTGCAGTCCTGAGTGGCGTCATCGGGGCAGACTGGTCGAAGCCCTTGGCCATGTCCCAGGGCCGTCCCATCTTCTTTGCCTGTGCCTGCAGGTCACGCCGCGTCATGTCGAGTCCGACGCCGTAACCGAAGACGTGGCCGAGCGCGTCGTCGCTGCTCAGGTCAGCACCCCCGCTGCCGAGTGCGACGACGAGCTCGATCTCGTGGTGCAGGTCGCTTGTCGCCCCCGGATAGGGCAGCTGCACTGGGGCGACCACCGCCGCATCCGCCGGCTTCGTGAAGAAGAACGGGGGTTCGCGATCCGGATCGTGCCCCATTTCGATCGCATGCTCCGCGTAGTTCCGACCCACGCAGAATATGCGTCTGATCGGGAAGGGCGTATCTGAGCCACTGACCGGGATAACGGCTTGGGTGACTCGGGGAACTGAAACACTCACAGGCTGATCACTCTCCATTGGCGCTTGCCGCTCGATGTGACTGACTCAGGTCCTGGCTGGCAGGACCCTAACGCGGTGCCGGTGCTGCTTGGCTCCTCGCAGATCAGTTGGCTGATTATAGGCGCAATCCGAAAATGGTGTCAATGGTGCATGCTATGCAAGGCGCTAGCCACGGAGTATACTCCGCCCATGAAGGTGGGACATGGAGCCAATCTGAACAATGGTTCGCCAAAGACCCGTGAAGCGGAACAGCTTCTGCGCGACCTTCTCGCGGGGGAGGAGTACGCGGTCGGCGACAGGTTGCCCAGCGAGCGCGCGCTTGCGGAGCAGTACGGTGTGAGCCGGCGTTCACTCAGGAAGGCCTTCGAACTGCTCGAGGCAGAGGGCGCCGTCTGGCGTGGCGTCGGCCAGGGAACCTTCGTGGGACAGCGACAGCTGCTGAGCGAGCGCGACGTCATCGAGGTGAGCAAGCTCACTAACCCCGAGGAGGTGATGCAGGCCAGGCTGGTGCTCGAACCCGCGATTGCCAGGCTCGCCGCGCATCGGGCCAGTTCCAATGATCTTGCGAGGATCAGCCACTGCCACGAGAAGGCCGCGACCGTAGAGGGCTACGAGGCCTTCGAGCACTGGGATGAGCGCTTCCACACGGCCATCGCCCGCGCGGCCGGTCACCGTCTGCTGCTGAACCTGTTCCTGACGGTCAACCGGTTGCGGGCCGAGACCAGCTGGGGCAACCTGCGCAAGCCGGTCATGACCCATAGCCGCCTTGACAGGTCAGCCGACGAACATGGGCTCGTGGTCAGGGCGCTGCTGGACCGTGACGCGGACGCGGCTGAGGCAGCTACCCGCGTCCACCTGCGCTCGGTTCAAGCCTCGCTGTTCGGAAGCCGGGGGGACGGCACTTGAGCTCCACACCTCCAAGCCCGCCGGCGCGTCACGCCGGCAAGGCAACGTTGTGCTGGCAGCTCACGGCTTCATTCTTCCGCATCGGACTGTTCGCCTTCGGCGGCGGAGCGTCCGTCATCCCCGTACTCAGGGACGAGGTGGTCACGCGCCACGCCTGGTTCGATGAGGAGGAGTTCCTGGACATCTATACGCTCGGAAGCACCCTTCCCGGTCCCATCGGCTCGAATCTGGCCGGCTACATCGGCTTTCGCCTCGCAGGCGCCGCTGGCGCCATCATCGCCCTTGCTGCCTCCGTCCTTCCGACCGCGGCGGCGATGATCTTTCTGGCAGCGCTCTACTCCGCCTATCGCGACAACGTGCTGGTCGCGGGCTTTCTCGAAGGCGTGCGCCCGGTGGTCATCGCGCTGCTGGCACTGGTCGCGGTGAGCTTCATCAGGCCATCCCTTGGCACCCGCAAGGACGGCTGGCACTTCGGCGTGAAGCTTGCGCTGGTGGCAGTCATGTTCTGCCTCACCATGTTCAGCGGACTGAACGCGGCGGTGCTCATCGGGATCAGCGGCGCCTTCGGCCTGGCCGTGCTCCGGTGACCGATGTCCTTGACCTGTTCGTTTCGTTCCTGAGGGCCAGCATCCTGGGCTTCGGTGGGGGACCTTCGATGGTTCTGCTCATCCAGAGCGAGGTCGTTGACCTGCATGGCTGGTTGAGCAACGCGGAGTTCCTGGACGCTTTCGCGTTCGGCAACGCCCTGCCGAGCCCGATCGCCACCAAGCTCGCGGCATTCACCGGTTATCACGTTGCGGGCTGGCCGGGGGCCTTCGCGGCTTTACTCGGCGTGGCCGGGCCCACCGCGGCCCTGGTCATCCTCGCGGCAGGACTCTTCATGAGTCGCCGGAACAACCCGGTGCTGAAGGCGATCATCGCAGGCGTCAGACCCGTTGTCGTGGCGCTGCTGCTCTACGTCGTCTGGGACTTCCTGGTCGAGGTGTTCGGCACCGAGCTGTCCTCCTGGCTCGCCAACTGGTACCTGCTCGCGATCGCGGTGGCCTCGGGCTGGCTGATGCAGAGGTACAGGGTGCATCCCGTACCCCTCATCATCGGCGGCGGCCTCGTCGGCATGCTGGTCGCCGTGGCGTGACGCCATGCGCCGCACTCCGTGTAGACGCGAGTCACGACGCTGTAGCCGTTTCCCCACACGCCCGATTCACCCGGCTGCACACGACGCCTGCGTCCGGAACCGATTAATCCGTGGCGTTGTCCTGGTCGCCCGCGAGTGCGCGGACTCGCGGGCGACCTTGAAGCTGCCGATCACCATGCGTGCCTCGAGCGCGTGGCTGCCTGCGCTCAGGCCGAACAGCAGGATGGGCGGCGTTGGTACCATGCGCGTCAGGCAGCAGCATCACGTAAGCGCTTACGCAGAGATCGCAGATCCGCTTTCGATCGCGGAGCTTCCGCGCGGTCAACGCGATGGTTGACACCATTAACACCACCAAGTACACTCCAGACAACGTCTTGTAAGCGGTTACGGAGCTTGAGCCATCTTCCTTGAGAGGAGCGACGTGGGTACCCGCAAGGACGCGCGCATGGAGAGACCAAAGATCCAGGACGTCGCCCGGCAGGCGGGAGTGTCGACCGGCACGGTCAGCCGGGTCCTGAACGGGAGGCCGGGGGTAAGCGCCTCAACGCGGGAACTGGTCGAGGCGGAGATCAGGCGACTCGGTTACCGACCGGACATGGCCGCACGCACCCTCTCGCTGCAGCCGAAGATGCTCGGCGTCAGCCTCTCTGCCCGCGCACGGCGACTCACGCCTTTCCTCATGCTCTTCATCGAACACCTGCTCGAGCGGACGCGGGAGGACGGCTACCTGCTTACCGAGGTCCCGGCCGGCCCGGACGGGCTGCCGGAGTCGCTGGCCGACGGGATGATCCTCCATGGAGCTCATGATGACGACCCCCGGCTCGAGTACCTGGAGGCAGCCGGAGTTCCCTTCGTCCTTGTCGGTCACGCCGAAGGAGTCCGCTGGGTCATGCCGGATGACCACGACGGCGGACTCCAGGCCACAAGGCACCTGATCCGCCTCGGCCACAGGGAGATCATCCACCTTGGTGGCCAGATGGACCAGCAGGCGTTCCAGGACAGGTATCGAGGCTATCGCGACGCGCTGCTCGAGGCCGGCACCGAACCCCAGCGCCGGTTGCTCCTGGACGGCGATTTCACGACGCTCTCGGCGTACCGCGCCGTGCGGCGGGCATTCGAAGACGGTGTCCGTGCGACCGCCCTGTTCGCGGCGTCAGACGAGATGGCGGTCGGTGCGATTGCCGCCATTGAGGACGTCGGCCTGCGGGTGCCACTCGACGTTTCCGTCGTTGGCTTCGATGACCTGCCCGAGGTAGGCGAGGGCCTGACAACGATCCGGCAGGACATCGGTCGGATCTGCGAAACAGCCGTGCTCCTGCTGCGCGAAGGGCTCGCCCTGCAGCCCGTGCGTAACGTGACCCTGCCAGTCCAGCTGATCGTGCGTGGCACCACCGCCCGCAGAAGGGAGTAGCGCTCGAAACGGAACGGAAGCCGACAGCCGCAATTCATGTTGAACTCAAGACCATTTCTGGAGGAATCAAGAATGAAGAGACTGACAATTTTGCTCGCGGTACTGCTGCTGGCCGGCGGCGCCGTCGCCCAGACCATCCGGCTTCAGGGCTATGGCGGCTCCGATCCGGCGATCGTCCAGAGGCTGATCGACGAGGTGATCGGCGCCGACCTTGCCGCCCAGGGCATCACGATCAGTTACGAGCCGATCGAGACCGATTACAACGCGGTACTCACCAATGCGCTTTCAGCGGGGACAGCTGCCGACGTCTTCTACATCCCCGGGGAGACCGCACCAGGCATCATCGCCACTGGCCGCGTCCTGGCCATCGAGGACCTGACGGACACGAGCGCCTTCCTCGACTCCCTGATGAGTGTTTACGAGGTGGACGGCAGCATCTACGGCATACCCAAGGACTTCAACACTCTGGCAGTCTGGTTCAACAGGGACTTCTTCGACGCAGCAGGCGTCGATTACCCGAACGACGATGACGACTGGCACACCTTCACCGACAAGCTGCGCGCGATTTCCGATCTCGGCGATGACGTCTACGGCGTGTGCCTGCCGACCGACTTCGCCCGCATGGGCGCCTTCGCGTTCGCCAATGGCTGGGAGCCGTTCAACGAGGACGGCAGCGCTGACCTGCTTGATCCGGACTTCATGGAGGCGTTCGACTTCTACAACGGGCTCGTCGCGGAAGGAATCGCTGTCCAGCCTGCAGACATCGGGGCCGGCTGGCCCGGTGACTGCGTCGCGCGTGAGCAGGCCGCGGTCGCGATCGAGGGAGCCTGGATCCTTGGGTTCCTGCGGGACACTGCTCCGAACCTCCAGTACGGCTCGGCGCTGCTGCCGAAGTCTCCAACGACCGGTGAACGAGGGAACTTCATCTTCACGGTTGCCTGGGGCATCAACGCGGGTACCGCCCACCAGGACGCAGCGGTGGCAGTGCTCGAGGCGCTGACTAGCCCCGGGGCCCAGCAGTTCATCCTTGAACAGGGGCTCGCCATCCCGAGCCGTGCAGACCTGGCCGACAACGCCTACTTCCTCGACGAATCACCCGAGGCGCAGGGCAACCTGACGGTGTTCCGCGGCGCCTCGGATGGCGCGGTGCTGGGCTTCCAGTTCGGAAACGTCGGCACTGATTACCTCAATCCGCTGAACAACGCGATGAGCGTGGTCATGACCGGACAGGCCGACAGCCAGACCGCGCTGCAGGAAGCGCAGGAAGAGATGAACGCGCTGCTGCAACGCTCCGGGCAATAGGCTCCGGCTGACAGCGGCAAGACCTGCCTGTGGATCCGCCCCCGGCGGCGGATCCACACGTATCTGACTTGGACGGATGCAGATGAAGACCAGAGCCACCGACACCATTGCCGCCTATCTATTCCTCAGTCCGTTCCTGCTCACCCTGCTGATATTCTTCGTTTTCGCGACAGCAAGGGCCGTGTACTTCAGCTTCACGGACTACAACCTGTTCAACGACCCGCATTGGGTGGGCCTGCGGAACTACGCGAACCTGTTCCGGGACGACAACTTCCTGACCGCGCTGAGGAACTCGGTCATTTTCGCCGCCACCGTAACGTTCCTGCAGACGTGCGGCGCACTCGTGATGGCCGCGGTGCTCAATCAGCGGGTCAGGGGCCTGGGTTTCTTCCGGGCGGCCTTCTACATGCCCAGCGTCACAAGCAGCGTGGTAATCACGCTCATATTCCTGTGGATGTACCAGCGGCGCGGCGTGTTCAACTATCTTGCCACGCAGTTCTTCACCTGGCTGCCGCACCTCCTCGTGTTCCTGGTGCTGCTCGCTCTCGTACAGCTGGTCCAGGTTCTGCTCGAGCGGCGCCGGGGCTACCCCGCCGGCCTGCTGGACCCCGCGCTGTTCGTGATCAGCCTGCTCGTCGCGGTCGCATTGACCGCGGGACTCGCGGTGACGGGCGTAATCGAGGCGCGGGCCGTCCCGGCAGTCGACTTCGTCTGGCTCCAGACGCGCCAGGAGGTGCCGGCCAGCTTCCCGACCTGGCTGAGCGCACCGATCCCGCTGGTAGCGATCATGATCCAGAACATCTTCACCACGATCCCTACCTTCATGCTGATGTTCCTGGCCGCGCTTCAGGACGTGCCAAGGTCGTACTACGAGGCCGCCGCGCTCGACGGCGCCACGCCCGTGCAGCAGTTCTTCCACATCACCATCCCGTCGGTCCAGCCCGTCACGTTCCTCGTGGTGACGCTCGGCCTGATCGGCACGCTGCAGATGTTCGACCAGGTCGCGATCTTCGGCGAGGCGGTGCCGCTCAGGAGCGTGATCACGCTGGCGTACTTCGTCTACGACCGCATGTTCCCCGGCGCGCAACTGCCGGAGGTCGGCTTCGCCTCGGCCGCCGCGATCTTCCTGGCCGTCTTCACCCTGCTCATCGTGATGCTGCAGCGGCTCGTGATCCGTTCGGAGACCGGGCGGTGAGCGTGCCAAGGTCGGGTGCCGAGCTGGAGCGCTGGCTCAAGCGCCGCCGCTGGGCCCGGGCGGCGATCGTCTACGTCCTCATGCTGCTGTTCTCGATCCTGTTCCTTGGTCCGCTGCTGTTCGCTGCCCTCTCGAGCCTCAAGGTGGATCCGCTCGAGTATCCACCGACCGTCGCGATCCCGCAGCTTTCGCCCGCGAACTGGGCGGCTGCGGCGCGGCAGGGCCGGGCCGGTGCCGGTGACATGTGGTGGGGCGGATTCGCGCCGGGAGCGTCCGTGCCCTTCGAGGTCACGTACTTCGTGCCGGACGGCACCGAGCGGGGCGAGCCGGTCTTCACGGTGCCGCGGCGCAGGCCGGGGGGTGGCCTTGGTGCGGTCCTTGTCATCGACTACGCCGCGGACCATGCGAGCGTCTCGCCACCAACGCTCGTCAGCGAGGCTGCGGGGACCCACCCCGCCGGTCCGGAGCCCGTCGGGGGCCACTTCGTGACGTATGCCGTGCGGATCACGTTCGACGGCGAGGGCCCGGAGGTGAGTCGGCTTCCGCTCGATGTCGAGGCCCCGAACCGCCAGCACCGGTACGTGAGTTCGACACTCCCCATCACGCGCCTCGAGCGCCTGGGGCTCGTGGCTTCGTACAACAACGTTGCACCCGGCGTGCTCGGCTTCACCTTCAACAACTACCGTCGCGTCTTCGATGAGGCGCGCAGCATCACGACCGGCCGGAGCCTGTTCGCCAGCTGGACCGTGAACTCGTTCATCATCGCGTTCGCCAAGGTCGCGAGCACGGTACTGTTCGCCTCGATGGCCGGTTATGCGCTCGCGCGAATCCGGTTCCCCGGTGCCGGCCTCGTGTTCATGCTGGTGCTGTTCGCACAGATGATCCCGGGCCAGGTGATCTTCATCAGCAATTACCTGGTGTTGCGTGACGGCATCTTCGGACTCTCACGCCTGTGGGGCCAGCCGACGCTGCTCAACAGCATCACGGGCGTCATCCTCTCCGGCCTGGTGGGC
>CAZBVI010000017.1:0-57219 GCA_964495325.1 uncultured bacterium | reverse complement strand
GAAAGCGTAAAGCACGAAGTTGCCCAAAACGTCCACGATTAAACTGCCCTTGACATTAGGCTTCCATAGAAGAGGTCCGCCTCTTCCACTATGCTTATCGCTCTGCGATATCCACAGTCGCCTATTGATATTCAAGCACCGCCTAGCGTATCCTGCTCAACATGACCAAGCCGGTTCCGTCGGCGGGCGCTCCTGGATTTGATGGCGCACCTGATCGACAACCCGTAATTGTTGCAGCTGTGCGTACGCCGATTGGGCGTCACGGCGGCGCCTTGGCTGAGGTTCGACCGGACGACCTGGCTGCAATTGCGATCAGGGGAGTTCTCGAGCGCAGCGGAGTTGCGGCGGCTGCCGTCGATGAAGTGATTCTTGGTTGCGCCAACCAGGCCGGCGAGGACAACCGGAACGTCGCCCGGATGGCGCTGCTGCTGGCTGGCATGCCGGATTCGGTGCCTGGCGTAACGGTCAATCGGCTGTGCGCGAGTGGCCTTACGGCAGTGAACCATGCGGCCAGGGCGATTCTCGCGGGCGAGGCCGAGATAGTCGTTGCAGGCGGAGTCGAAAGCATGAGCAGGGCACCATACGTACTGGGCAAGAACTCACGCCCCTATGGTCCCAGCGGCAACCAGATCGCATATGACACCAGTCTTGGCTGGCGCTTTCCGAACCCTGCGCTGGAGGACATCTTTCCGCTGGAAGCGATGGGCGTGACCGCTGAGAACATCGTTGACACCGCGGCGGCCGGTGAGCTTCCCGGTGGCCCCATCACTCGTGAGGAGCAGGATACGTTTGCCTTGACGAGCCACGCCCGCGTAGCCGATGCAATGAGCGCTGGCCGGTTCGAGGCCGAGACCATTGCAGTCGCTGTCCAGTCCAGATCGGGGACCAGGAGCATAAGCCTGGATGAACACCCGCGCGTGGCCAGGACGGACGCCGGAATGTTTGAACTGACCACCTCCCTGGAACAGCTGGGGTCACTCAGACCTGCCTTTCGCGAGGGTGGAACAGTGACGGCGGGAAACTCCAGCGGCATGAACGATGGGGCGGCAGCACTGGTTCTCACGAGTGCCGGCATGGCCAGGAAGCTAAGTCTTGAGCCACTCGCCGTGTGGTACGGCTCCTCTGCAGCAGGTGTGAACCCCAGACTGATGGGACTCGGCCCGGTCCCCGCGACACAGCGCTTGCTCAGCCGACTGAACCTGGCCATAGACGATATCGATCTGATAGAGGTCAATGAGGCATTCGCAGCGCAGATGATAGCTGTATCGCGCATGCTGCGGCTGGACCCGGAGCGAACGAACGTCAACGGCGGGGCCATTGCTCTCGGGCATCCCCTGGGCGCCTCAGGTGCCCGCCTGCTGACCACACTCATCCATGAGATGCGCAGGCGAGGGCCTGAAGCACGGCTGGGACTGGCTGCGCTCTGCGTGGGCGTGGGCCAGGGCGAAGCCGTGGTTGTGGGGCAGCCATGAGAACCAAACCGATAGTCAGCGCGCAGGAAGCGGCCGCCCGCGTAAACCGTGGTGATGTGCTTCTGGCAGGTGGATTCGGCATGACGGGCAATCCTGTGAACCTGCTCCATGCATTGGCTGACTTGGGCACAGGCGACTTGACCTATGTGGGCAACAACGTAGGCGAACAGGGACTCGGTGGTGGGAAGCTCCTGCGTAATGGTCAGTTGAGCAAGGTCGTCGGTTCGTTCTTTACCAGCAACCCGGATGTGGTCGAAGCGGTGCAGGCCGGCGGGATCGAGGTTGAACTCATCCCCCAGGGATCACTTGCAGAGGCACTGCGGGCCGGCGGGGCAGGCATCGCCGCGTTCTATACGCCAACCGCTGCCGGAACCGTGATAGCCGAGAACCAGGAGGCCAGGCGATTCGGCGACCGTGACCACGTGCTGGTCCGTGGAATCCGGGGAAACGTCGCATTCCTGCGCGCACACATGGCGGACCGGGCAGGCAACCTTGTTTACCGGATGACCGAGCAGAACTTCAACAAGGCGATGGCAACTGCAGCCGACCTGGTAATCGCGGAAGTCGACAGGGTAGTGGAGATCGGCGAGATACCGCCTGAGCATGTTCACACACCAGGCAACCTGGTGGATGCGTTGGTAATCGCTTCGGTGACGGCGGAACAGCTCGGCACCTCAGCGAGCGTGGACTCGACCGCGGGAAGGCACAACGCGGGACGTATGGCCATGGCTCGGCGGGCTTTGCGGGAACTGGAACCCGGGAACGTCGTCAATCTTGGTATCGGCATTCCAACACTCGTGGGTGAACTGATAGAGCCTCGGCACCAGGTGGTCATCCACACGGAGAACGGAATGCTGGGTGTCGGTCCCGCCCCCCAGGCAGGCGGCGCGCGCGACTTCCCTGTTAATGCGGGCAAAGCGCCGGTAACGGCCTTGCCCGGCGCCAGCTACTTTGACAGCGCTGAGTCATTCGCCCTGATCCGTGGTGGGCACGTGGATGTTGCCATCATGGGTGCGCTTCAGGTGGATAGTCACGGTAGCCTGGCCAACTGGGCCGTACCCGGTGGAAATCAGCTTGGAGTCGGTGGCGCCATGGACTTGGCAGTGGGTGCCAGGCGACTGATCATCGTCATGACCCACACAGACCGCCACGGCCGGCCGAAGCTGGTCGAGACATGCACACTGCCGCTGACCGCCAAGGGCGTCGTAGACATGGTAATTACCGACCTGGGAGTCTTCAGCTTTCCGGATGGACATCTAACTCTCCTGGAGCTGCAACCTGGCGCCTCACTATCGCAGGTCAAGGAGACGACCGCGGCAAACTTCCGCATCGCTGAATCAGTCATACCGGTTGCACCTGACACGGCTACAGGAAGCAGGGAGTAGTCGAATGATCAGTACGACGCCCTCAGGCAGCACCACATCTCTTCCCAGTAACAGCTATCGCTGTGCGATAGACTTGCGGAGGAGGTCGAGCATGTTCGTAGAGTCATTGGCCAAGGGCTTGTCCGTTCTGGAAGCATTTCAACCCGACGCCCCCGATTTGGGCCTGTCGGAGATAGCGCGCCGTTCGGGCGTGACGTTAAGTTCAGCACAGAGAATCACGCATACGCTGACCAGCCTCGGCTATCTCGAGCGCGACGCGGTAAAGAAGACGTACCGTGTTGGTCCCCGAGTAATGCGCATCGCCCGATCCTACATGCAGAGCGTGGATCTTCAGCGCGCGAGCCAGCAGCCAATGCAACAGCTTGCGAGGGAAACCGGCGAGACTGTGAACGTGTCCGTCCGCTCAGGCATGGACATCGTATATGTCAGCAGGCTCCCGAATCAGGACAGCATCGTATTGCCGAACCTCTGGGTCGGTTCGAACCTTCCTCTTCAGTTCACCTCGATGGGTCGCGTCCTCATCGCCCACATGCCCGAATCCGAGCGTGAAGCCGTCATAAGTGCCATCGATTTTCCCTTCTCCACCAACGCCCGTGAGCTTACCGAAGAGGACTTCCGGGCCGACCTGAAGCAGGTCCGGCAAAGCGGATTCGCCATCAATGACCGTGACCTGCGGCCGGACCTTCGCTCAGTGGCGGCACCGATTCTTGACAGCGGCGCCAATGCCGTTGCAGCGCTAGGAATCGCTGTCAGCGCCTCGAAGTACACCGTTTCTGACATCAACACGAAACTTGTCACCCCCTTGCTGAGGCAGGCTGCGGCAATTTCAAGCAACCTCGGCTACCTGGACAGTCAGCTGGATGAAAGGAGATGACACGACAACCGAGCAGACCCGTAGTTCCCATCCCCAAAGGAGTTTCCAATGGTTAGTAAAGGCATGCGCAGTTTGTTGAGACTAGTAATTCTTGGCCTGTTGATCTTCCCGGTTGCAGCAGCTCAGTCCGAGCCGAGTCACGGTGGCACCTTGCGGGTGGCTATCAACAGCGATCCGACAAATCTTGATCCTCACCTCTCAACAGCATTCATTACCCGCGTAGTCATCTCCAGCGTGGTCGAGGGTCTGTTCGCTTTGGACGAGACCTATCAGCCGATACCGGATCTGGCCACCGGCTTTGAGGCCTCCGAAGATCAGCTGACCTACACGATCGCTTTGCGTGACGACGTCGTGTTCCACGACGGAACCGGAATGACCTCTGCGGATGTTGTGGCATCTCTCGGTCGCTGGTTGGACGTATCTTCGCCA
This sequence comes from uncultured bacterium, assembly GCA_964495325.1. Classification (GTDB taxonomy): domain Bacteria; phylum Deinococcota; class Deinococci; order Deinococcales; family Trueperaceae; genus CAZBVI01. The sequence goes on along the minus strand of CAZBVI010000017.1, from coordinate 53,059 downwards.
GGACGAAACCTGTCACCCGATATCGTCTCGTTCGAGGCACTGGACGATTACACCGTTGAGTTCACGTTCTCGCGGCCAATCGGCGCACTTCTCGTGTCGGCTTTGGCATTCTCGTATCAGATGCCAGCAATCCTGCCGGCCAGTCAGGTTGAGGGACTCGAAGAAGGTACCGTTCTACAGCAGCCCATCGGCACTGGACCGTTCCGGATCGCCAGCGTCGCCGCCGGCAGCCAGATTCGCCTGGAGCGCCACGAGGAGTTCGCAACCCGCAGCGATCCGACCGACGGACTTGGAGGCGCAAAGACCGCCTGGCTCGACGCGGTCGTCCTGCACGTCGCTCCCGAGAGTGCCGTCCGCGCAGCCGGGCTCGAGGCAGGCGACTTCGACTTCGCTCTCAACCTGCCGACCGATGGCCTTCCCCGCTTCGAAGCCAACCCGAACCTGACGCTCTACCGTCCTTACAACGGCTCCCTGGACATGGTGTTGAACAGCAGGCTCGGCCCATTGTCTGATTCACTGCTCCGTGACGCATTCGTCGCAGCACTCGATATGGAATCGATGATGATGGCTGCCTTTGGAGACCCATCCCTCTATCGAATCGATGGTGGCCTCTGGCCGCAGGAAACCGCCTGGTGGACTCAGGCAGGCGTCGAAGATTACAACCAGGCAGACGTCGCACGTGCTGCTGAACTTATCCAGGAAGCAGGCTATGACGGTACACCCATCCGCTGGTTGACCACGCGCGATAACGCGGGCTACTACGAGCACGCCGTCGTTGCCACCGAGCTCCTGACCCAGGCCGGCTTCGTCGTCGAACTCGAAGTAGTGGACTTCGCGACGATCCTGTCCCGGCGCTTCGACGAAACAGCCTGGGAAGTCTTCCAGACCGGCTTCTCGATCCAGCCTGACCCCACCCAATACCTCGTCCTGGACTGTGAGTGGCCAGCGTTCTGGTGTGATGAGGAGAAGGACCGCCTGCTCGAAGAGCTCTCCCTTGACGCACCCTTCGAAGAGCGCTACGCGATCTGGGAAGAACTCCAGACCTACTTCTGGGACTTCAAGCCGTCCGTCAAGGTGGGCGACTACTTCAACCTTTATGGATCAACCAGCAACGTGCACGGCTATGCGAGCCTGAATCAGGTCTTCTGGCATAACGTCTGGATGGACTAAGGCCAGGATGCGGCGCCAGGACATCAACTGCTACAACGGCTCCAGTATCGATGAAGCCGCGTGCCCTGCTCCCCGAAAGGGGACGGGGCACGCAGAAGGCGACATGTCGTGACCGCATTCATCGTTCGACGCCTGCTTTCGCTGATTCCAGTGGCACTGGTCGTAGGCACTGTCGTGTTCGCTCTTGTTCACATGATACCGGGGGACCCAGTGACCGTAATGCTGGGATCCGGCGCCTCCCAGAGCGACATTCAGCGACTCCGCAGCCAGATGCGTCTGGACGAGCCGCTGGTCACCCAGTACTTCTCCTGGCTCACACAGACACTGCAAGGCAATCTTGGCAACTCAGTCGTTCAGCAACGGCCCGTACTTGAGATTATCGGAGAGCGCCTGGAGCCGACCCTGGTCCTCGCAGTGTCTGCAACTCTAGTCGGCGTGCTGCTGGGCGTCCCGCTCGGTATCACAGCCGCCTCTCGTGCAGGCACGCTACTTGACAGGGTACTCATAATCATCGCTGTGGCTGGCATATCGATTCCATACTTCTGGCTTGGCCTTCTCGGCATCATCGTCTTTTCTGTAGAACTGCGCTGGCTGCCCGCGACAGGGTACCTCTCCCCCTTTCAGGATGGTCTGGCGTCAGTTCGATATCTGATCCTTCCCGTGCTTGCACTCGGCATCAGCCAGGCAGGATTCGTTGCCAGGCTCAGCCGCACAGCAACGCTTCAGGTTCTCCAGGAGAACTACATCCGCACTGCACGAGCAAAAGGCGTAACGGCAAGGTCGGTCATGTTGTCGCACGCCTTGCGCAATGTGCTCATCCCGATTGTCACCGTCGTCGGGCTAAGCTTTGGCATCCTGTTGGGTGGCGCCATCGTCACAGAGACGGTTTTCGGCATCCCCGGGATGGGCCGTTTGATTCTACAGGCGATCCAGCAGCGCGACTACCCGATCATTCAGGGCGCCCTGCTACTGGTCGCCATGTTCAACGTGCTGGTGAACCTCGTCGTGGACATGGTCTACATCGTGATTGATCCAAGGATCTCGTACTCATGAAGGGCTCGCCATGACGGCATCAACAACGAGAGCTTCCGCGGGCCGGCGCTTTCTGCGATTGATCGCTACATCACCGGGAATCCCGGTCGGCGGAGGCCTGCTGCTGCTCTTTGTACTGATAGCGTTGTTCGGACCGATGACAGTCGCCGATCCGTTCGCACAGAACGTCATGAACCGTCTGCAGCCCCCGTCCGCTGCCAACTGGTTCGGCACAGATGAGTTTGGCCGTGACCTGCTGTCACGTATGGTTCACGGTACGCGTACAACCCTGATGGTGGGGGCGCTAGTTGCGGCACTTGCAGGCGCCGCAGGTGTGCTGACCGGATTGCTCGCAGGCTACTACCACCGCCTGGACAACTTCATCATGCGGATCATGGACGGCCTGCTCGCGTTCCCAAGTGTCGTACTTGCGCTTGGGCTGGTGGCCGCCCTCGGGCCACGGACCTCGAACACTATCATCGCGTTGGCGATAGTCTACACGCCGCGAATCGCCCGGCTGGTCCGCGGTGTCGTTCTGAACGTGAAAGAGCAGGAATACGTTACGGCTGCCAAGGCAGTGGGGGCGCGTGACGAGCGGGTCCTCTGGCTTCACGTTCTGCGAAACGTCACCGATATGATCATCGTGCAGCTGAGCTACATCTTTGCCCTGGCAGTGATTGCAGAGAGCGCTCTTTCGTTCCTTGGAGTCACCGGCTCTGTCCTCAACCCCTCCTGGGGAGGCATATTGAGCGACGGACGTACCTATATTTATCAGGCAGCCTCGATGACAGTGATTCCGGGAATCCTGATTGCCACGCTTGTTCTGGCACTTAACCTCCTCGGCGATGGCCTTCAGGAGCGTCTGGATCCTCGTCTGAAAGGACAGCTTCGTGGCTGACCGAACGCCCAGGACTCTGTATGGGAGGCAGAAATGAGAAAGCCAACAGTGATCGTTGGCGGCTTCGCCCAGGAAAGCAACTCGTTCACCGGAATCCCGACCAGACTCGAGGACTTCGATGGCCGCGGGAGCGAGTTGCTGCGTGGCCAGGAAATACTTGATACTCACCGCGGCGTCAACAGCGTCATGGGTGGCTTCCTGGAAGACCTGGAGGCAAACGGCGTGCACATCGTGCCGACGATTCACGCTCACGCGTGCCCGGGCGGACCGCTGACCAGACACGCTTTCGAGACGCTCAGGGATGAGCTGCTGGAGCAGGCGGCCCGGACAACGGATTACGATGCGATCCTGTTGTTCCTCCACGGAGCGATGGTTGCTGAAGGGTACCTGGATCCCGAAGGAGACTTTCTCCGCCGCCTGAGGAGCGTTGCAGGTGACAGGCTGATCGGCGTGGTCCTGGACCTGCATGCAAACGTGACGGAAGAAATGATTGCGACGACAGACGTGACCGTGGGCTTCAAGACCTACCCGCATGTCGATATGGCGCAACGGGGCAGGCAGGCTGCTGCGGCGATCAGGGAGCTCATCTCAACCGGCTCGAAGTTCCATTCTTCGTTCATGGCACTGCCGATGCTTCTACCCAGCATCAATATGCGAACTATCGATCCGGACAGCCCATATACAGAGCTGCAGCAGCTTGCGCGCACAGCTGTCGATAATGATCCTGACCTGATCGAGCTGGGCCTGTACGCAGGGTTTCCGTATGGTGATGTGCCGTCTCATCGCTCCAGCGTAGTGGCGGTGCACCGGCGGTCGCAGTCTGCAGCAGATGCTGCGGCCCTGAAGATTGCCCGCGAGTTCTGGGACAGACGACGCGACTTCTACAAGAGCGTCGAACCTGCCGACAGGGCGGTTGACCGTGCGCTGGCTGCCAAACAGCACCCGGTTGTCCTGGCCGATGTTGCTGACAATCCCGGCAGCGGTGGCACGGGCGATACGGCCGGGCTGCTCAGGCTGCTGGTTCAACACGACCAGCCAGGAACCTTCGTCGGAATCATTCACGACCCCGCCAGCACGGCCCGGGCTTTCGAGCTTGGAGAGGGTTCTGTAGCTGAATTTGCCATCGGCGGCAAGATCAACTCCCAACATGGGGCGCCAGTAGTCGCACGGGCACGCATCCAACGCTTGAGCGACGGTGACTACCACTGCAAAGGCCCGATGAATTACGGAAAGCTGGAACGGTTGGGCAAGACGGCGCTCCTGAAAGTTGGCGAAGTTCTGGTGGCAGTTACCGAAGGCAGGTCCAGCGTGAACGACCCGGCGATGCTGGAGATGCTCGGGCTGGAAATCCGAGAGTTGCGGGTGATGGCGCTCAAGGTCAAGGGGCACTTCCGTGCAGCCTTCGGTGACCTGGTCGCCCAAATCATCGATGCCGAAGCCCCAGGTGCGAGCATGACCGACTTCACCCAGCATGACTTCCAGCATCGCCTGACCCCGGCCTTCCCTTTCGAAGCCGACACCGCGTGGAGGCCGTGAGATTGGAGCGCAGCGTCCGACCGTTTCATCGAAAGCCGGCTTTCAGCTACCCGGTCATCGTGCGCGCAAAAGGAAGTCATCTGTGGGACTCACACGGCAATCGTTACCTTGATGCGACGTCTGGCGCACTCGTCGCCAACATCGGCCATGGACGTCGTGAAGTAGCCGAAGCTGCTGCGCGACAGATCAGGCAGCTTGACTTTGTACATGGCAGCCAGTTCTCGAGCGAGCCGTTCGAACAACTGGCCGCTGCCCTGACCCCATTCGCCCCGGAGGGCGCCTGGCGGTTCTTCGCAGTATCAGGTGGCAGTGAGGCAACCGAGAGTGCGCTCAAGCTTGCACGACAGGTACAACTGGAACGCGGAGACGCTGAGCGGACGATCATCGTAAGCAGATCAACCGGCTACCACGGTGCCAGTTTGGGCGCGCTGGCTGCCTCTGGCCTTGGCTCTCGCCGGGACCCGTACGAGCCGATGATCAACACGGCTGCGTTCGAGAAGATCAGCTCGCCAAGGCCCGGAGACACCGCACAGACGCAGTTGGCCGAGTTTGAACATCTATTGGACCGGCTCGGGGCACACAGGATAGCGGCGCTGATGCTGGAACCAGTCATAGGCGCGGCTTCTCCAGGACTTGCTTCGCCGGCTGGCACTTACGAAGCGTTTCGCGCACTCTGCGACAAGCATGGGATTCTGCTCATCTTCGACGAAGTCATGAGTGGGCTGGGACGGTGTGGACGGCCCCTGGCCCTTGACCACTGGGATGCAGTCCCGGACGTTGTCGTACTGGGCAAAGGGCTGGGCGCCGGTTACGCCCCGTTAGCAGGAATCCTGGTTTCGGAACAAGTCGTCAACGACATCAGCCTGGGCTCCGGAAGCTTCAGGCATGGATTCACTTACGCGGGGCATCCGGTCTCAGCTGCCGTCGGCATCGAGGTGTTGCGAATCCTCTCCGAAGAGAAACTGGTCGAGTTGGCTGAACGGTCCGGGACAAGGCTCCAGAGTGAACTGAAGCGGCTGCAGATCCGTCATCCAGAGCTACATGCTGTACGTGGCTACGGCCTGCTAATCGGGCTACTGTTCGGACCGCCTGGAGAAACGCATCCCTTCAAGCGTCCAGGCTACGCCTACACCCTCAAGGAGGCAGCCTTGGAGGTCGGCCTGAACACCTACCCCGGTACCGGCAGTGAGCCTGGGGGTCTTGGTGATCACCTGCTGATTGGCCCACCGCTTAACGCGTCAACCGAGGATCTGACCGAGCTCGTGGAGAAACTGGACACGGCACTGGTATTGGCAAAAGCGCGATTGGAAGGCTATTGCTGAAGCCCACCGGCCGATGTCGGCATGCCAGACGCCGCTCCCTTGAGGTGTTCGAGCACACCTGCAGGAGGCACGCCGTCGGGTCCAACAAGCGCCAGGAGCGCGGCCCCGCGCAAGGCGGAAGCATGGCCGGGATGAAGCCTATGTCCTCTGCAGAAGAACCGAGCCGTGCCAGGAAGACGTCCAGTACAAACGGGTTGTCGCGCAGGACCGAGCCGGCCCTCACCACCCTGGGCCGGCTGCCCGGACTCCTCGACCGATACTGCCAGGTGAGTGCGAGCGCCCTGTCGCCCAGCTGGCTGCCGGCCCACTCAAGGAGCGCCCTTTCCGCCGCGTGCTCGAACAGGTGCGCGACACCGGCGTCAGCGTCCTCATGGTCGAACAGAACGCCCGTCAGACCATCAAGATCGCCGACCGCGCCTACCTGCTCGAGACCGGCCGCATCATGGGCGAGGGCCGCGCCGCGGACCTGCGTGATGACGAGGCCGTGCAGCGCGCGTATCTTGGAGTGATTCGGAGTAGGGATGCGGACTTCCAGGGCCGTGCGCAGGTCGGCGTCGTCCTTTCATGGTCCCAATATTGCAGCGGGAATCACCGCAATGCCGTCCTTGCGGCGGTACGCATGCGGGCCCGTATACACGACTGCAGCATCCTTCAGCCGGTTTCCCAGCTGTTGCTGGCGCGGAAGTGGCTGAGGGATGCGCGATTCGCCTGCGCGTATGTCTTGAGGCTGATGGCAACGAGGCTTTCGAGCAGCCGGCCTAACAACGTCGAGGTCTGCGGACCAATATGCATGTCTCCCTCCCGGTCCATTAGTTGTTCAGCATCCAGATCAAGTAACCGGGCTGCCAAAGCCGGATCAGCCAGAAAGTGCTTGGGCGTGGTGGCCAAGCGAGAGAGTATCCGGCTGCCTGGAGTCCATGCGGGAACCGGATCTAGCAACCAAAGCTGGCTCAGGACATCACGGTAGACAGTAGTAGTGGACCGGGCAGGCTTATTGGATAATCCGGGCGTAGCCGCATTCAGAATTGCTTCATAGCTTGCGGTGGTGGCGGTGGCAGCAGCATAAGCGGCCATCCATGCTCTCAGTGTGCCGGGCCGCCTGACGGCCGCGCCCTGCTCCGCGAACTCTCGCTCGATCACCCGGGCCAGATAACCATCAAGCTGTAGGGTACGGGCGCGGGGCGGCAGTCTTCCTATGGCCAGATAGCCCGATGCAAGGATCTCGCTGACGTAATCCTCCAGGTGAAGCTCGCTGTCGCCAACTACTTCAGCCCCTCCCTTCAGGAGTGCGGCAAGGGAAACAGTGGACTCTGTCTGAAGTCGTTCGCTCAGAGAGAGCGGACGCATGCGCAGTGTCACTATCCTGCCGGCCCCAGAGTGAATGGGACTGCCCGTTGGAGCCGCACTTCCGGTCAGAAGGAACTGTCCTCCTGCTGCACTCGCGTCAACTTCGCGTCTTACGAGGTCCCATAATTCGGGATGACGTTGCCATTCGTCGAGTAGCACCGGTCGATCGGTAGTCCGAAGTCGCTCGGTGGCAGCCGGCAGCAGTTGAGCTGCTGCCGGATCATCGAGCCGAAACGCTGTGGCGGCTCGTCTGATTGCCGTTTCGGTCTTTCCGATGCCCTTCGGTCCTTCGATGCTGATAGCTGGCAGATCAGGCATCAGCTCATCCAGTTCCCGATCAGTTATTCGGTGCAGGTACCCGGACATCTGTTATGCCTTTTTCAACGTGTGTGGGAGTGCAGCCAAGCAGCTTATAGAGCTTCTACGCTACAGATTGCACGGCGTCTACGCTACAGATTGCACGAGAAATCCCGTTCGGCCCTCACAGAACTCTGACGACAGCCTCTGCTTCAACCCGCTGCCGAATCGAAGGATGCAGACCTTTTGGAGGTAACGGCATCCACCTCAACGCCGAGCGCCCCTCTCAACGTCCCTTCCGTCATCCCAAATCTGCCGCCACTTCGCTCCGGACCCACGCGAGGAAAAACGGACTGTCAAACACAACCCGCTCGCCGTCCTTGACGAGCAGACCGCGTTCCGTCAGCACTTCCACGGCCTTGTGCACCGACGAGGTGCCGGGTAGCGCATACTGGTCTCGAGCTTCGGCTGAGTAGAGTTTTTCAACACCCAACGCCACGACGCGCAGCACATCCTGCTGCTGGCCAGACAAGCTGTTCCACAGGCTCCGCAGCAGCGGCGTTTCGCTGCGGACCACGTCGTTCAGTACCAGACTCACGTCTGCACCGTTGACCTTCCGCCCAGCTGTAATCCCACGGAAGTACAGTTGCCGTGCCACTTGAATTACGTCTTGCGTCCGCGGACCAGCCAGCCGCAGCAGTTCGTTGCCAACGCCGTGCTCAACCCCGCTCCCCCTGGCGAGCCGCTCCTCGAGCCACTGTGTGAACACATGCCCATCTATCGGCCCCAGTCGCAACAGGTCGAACATCTTGTAGAACGCACGCTTGGGCCCAATCAGGTCGTGAATCAGCGACTCCTGCGAACCTGCGCAGATGAAGGCAAGGTCTCCGTACCGCTGAATCACATCGCGCAGATGCCACTCAGAGCTCTCGCCGGCGAAGTTTCCGATTGCCTGAAACTCGTCAAGCACGACTGCCACTGGACGGCCGGTGTCTTTACTTATCTGGTCCAGGCGCCCAATCACACCTTCCAGCGCCTGGCGACGCTGCTCCTCAGTCGCCGTACGGCGGTCCAAGCCGAAGGTGATGGCAGGCGGTCCGCCGTGCTCGTCCAGCTTGACCGTCACGCGCGGAGCCAGCCCGCCCAGCAGATCCTCGAGCCGAAGCTTCAACCAACGCGTCTCGGCGTAAAGCGACCTGAGTAGGCGGGTGGCGACATCGTAAAGATTCGTTGCGGTAGAAACATCAACGCCCACGATGATTGGCTTTGGCCGCGCAACCTGCGCCAGCGCTGCTGCGTTGGCGATTGCCGAGCTCTTGCCCATACGCCGCGGTCCGTAAACGAGCAGAGTCGAACCGGAGAGCATGGCAGTTCGGATACTCGTCAGTTCTTCCTCGCGGTTGGCGAAGTGATAGCCGGTTACGTGTTCACCGATTCGGAATGGATTGTTGGTGCCGTCCGGCATACAGGCTCCCTTCCACCATCTAGCGATTCACTTAAAGGTGAATCACCTTCTAGAGAAGTACTGCTGGTTGGATAGTAACAGACCCGCTCAGCATCAGAGTCAAAACTTAGAACATCAACTCCCAACCTGATATCACGCCAGGTCTTAAGGCGGTCTCCGAACGAGATGTAGTTCCGACAATGCAAAGCTTAGGCTTCGTCGTCCAGTCGCAAAGAGGCAGCTACACCAAGCTGCTTGCAACCGCTGCAATCCTCGGTTTAGGAGTGAGAACATGTACACGGAATCGACACATCCCCAAAAACGTGTCGAAAGATTCACGATTCGTCGACATGACTCGCGCCTCCTGGATGCCACGAGTCAATGTCCCACATCAAACAGCCTGTTTCGCGAATTCCCCCCTGAGGCGCTCGAGCACGCCCGTAGGCGGCACGCTGTCGGGACCCGCAAGCGCAAGGAGTGCGGCCCCGGCACAGGGTGGGAACATTGCCGGGACGAAACCGATGTCGTCGACCGAAGACTCGAGCCGAGACAGGAAGGCATCGCGCACGAACGGGTTGTCGCGCAGGACCGAGCCAGCCGTTGCCACCTTCGGCCTGCTGCCCGGGCGCCGCGACCTGTACTGCCTGGCGAGCGCCAGTGCCATGTCGCCCAGCTGGCTGCCGGCCCGCTCCAGGATCGCCTTCGCCGCCTCATCCCCATGCCTGGCGGCATCGTGCACGCGGGGAGCGAGCGCGGCGATGTCTGACTGGTTCCGGTGCGTGGCATAGAGCCACCTGGTGATTTCGCGGTACACGTCGGAGAACACGCGGCCCCGGTGATCGGCAAGGCCCGAGTGTTCCTGCAGGGCAGCAAGCAACATGCCCGAGCTGCGGCGACCGTCGGCTATCTCCAGGGCTACCCGTATGGCCTCACGGGCGATAGCGTACGCGCTGCCTTCGTCCCCGAATTGTGGTCCCCACCCGCCCACGTAGTGGCGTTCACCCGCTCCGAGCACTGCCAGGCCGACTGAGCCGGTACCGGCCGACACGAGTATGCCGGGCGAGCAGGCGAACGCGCCCGCCCAGGCGATGTACGCATCGCTGTCCAGCCCCACCCGGCGCGGTGAAAACGCAGCGCGTCCCAGCAGTTGCCGGGCGAGCTCATCCTCGCCGGGGCCTTCCAGTCCTGCCGTGCCGATGAAGGCGGCATCGATCCCGGAGCCGGGCGGCAGGCGAGCCGCTTTCGCAGCGCGGTCGACCGCCTGCCCGATCTGCTGGCTCGCCGCCGCGAGCGAGCCCGTCCTGAAGTTGGCCGCGCCGGCACTTCCCCGCCCGAGCAGGCTGCCGTCCGAGCCGATGAGCAGCGCCCGCGTCTTGCTGCCGCCGGCGTCAACCCCTAGGAACGCCCGCAAGGATCCGTCCCTCCTGCGGCACCGCTCATCAGAGGTGCCTCACGCGCGTGGCCCAGTAGGCCATGTCCGGGAGGCGGCCGCCTCGCTCCTGCACATTCGCGCTTGTGAGGGTGTCGGGCTGGTGCCCGCCAGCCACCATGATCTCCGTCGCACGGCTCACCAGCGCATTCATCAGTGCGGCGCCGGCGACGGTCGAGACCGGCCCGACCTTCGAAGGGTGTCCTTCGATTTCCACGACGGCGTCGCCATACGGTACGCAGTTGTCCAGCACCAGGTCGACGACGTCGGCCATGAGCTTGCCCGAACTGTGGCGTGAAGTGACGTGCGCTGCGGTCTCGAGCGAGGTCACGCCGACGCTGCGGCAGCCGCGCTCCCGGGCGGCGAGCGCGAGCTCGATCGGGTAGGAGTTCCTGCCTGAGTTCGACGCTACGATGAGCAGGTCGTGTTCAGACATGTCCGTGTGTGAGACGATCACGCCGGCCAGACCTTCCAGCCGCTCGAGTGCCGTGCTCCGGCGGGCGCCGTCATGAAGCATCAGGGGCGAGTCAAGCAGCGGATGAATGGCGGCCAGTCCCCCCGCGCGATAGAAGACCTCCTCGGCCAGCATGTGCGAGTGCCCCGAGCCCGCCACGTACACGAGTCCGCCGCCTTCGATCGTGCTTGCGATCCAGCTGGCGGCGGCCTCCATGTTCTCTGCCTGACTGTCGCGGAGCTTGACCAGGACGTTGATCGCATGCTCGAGGTAGCGCGCCCGCGCGTCTGTCTCCAGTGGTGCGTCAGGTGGTTTCACGGCAGCCTCTTTCCCATGACGATCGTTCCGGGCCAGGCATCGCTGGCGGGCGTCAGCTCACTGAAACCGAGCTTTCGGTAGAAGCCCTGCGCACGCACGTTGCGGACGCCGACTCCCAGGTGCACCCCGGGGGAGCCTTCCTCGGCCAGGGCCGCGAGGGCGGACTCCATCATCCGCGTACCCTGCCCCCTGCCCTGTGCGTGCTGGAGCAGGTCGATGTGCTGGTGTGACGGATAGGATTCGAGGTCGGCGGGCAGCGCCATGTCGTAGTCGTACAGTTCACTGATCAGCTGCTCATCACGCGACCGCGCGTCGCGCTGACCGCTCGGCCGCGAGTAGCGTGCCTGCAGGGGCGGCAGCCACTCCTCGTGCACGCGCCTGAAGAAGCCGGCCGTGTCCAGGGCGCCGAGGGCGTAGCCGCACACGCCACGTTCGTCCTCGAGCACGAACGCGAGCGCGGGCTCCAGGCTCACGTACGGACCGACATAGAGGTGGCCAAGCAGGTCACCGTCTTGATAGAGTCCCGTCGCGTCCTCGCCGGAGTCGCCTGTCTGCAGGCAGACGGCGTACACCGCGCCCAGGTCACCGGGCTCGTACGGCCTGATCGCGAAGCTGTCAGTCGCCATGGCCTGCAGGTCGCCGGTACGTGATCAGGCCCTTTTCCAGGGGCAGCCGTCGCTGGATCTCGGCTGCCAGGCCACCCCGATAGGTGTTCGGCACGGGATCGGGCTGCCTGAAGCTCCGTTCGCGGCCCTCGGCACGGGCTGCGGCGTAGCCGTGCAGCAGCGAGACCTCCTCGTTTGCCTCCCACATGTACTCGTAGACGGCATGGAGCAGCTCGCGGTTCTCGAGGTGGGTGAGCCGTTCGAACAGTGTTGACACCCGCTTCGCCAGATCGCCCAGTTGTAGGAGCTCGGGTGAGCCGGGCGATGGCTTGGCGCCGTCCAGCACCGCCTGGCTCAGCTCGAGTATCAACCCGGCCTGCTCCCCCGCCTGGAAGGGCAGGTAGTGCAGGTCGCCGAGCAGCCGCACCTCCTCCAGCGTCAGGTGGTCGCCTTCGTGCAGCGCGAACCGCGGCAGCCACTCCTCGAGCCCGTGCGCGTACGCCGCTGCCGGCTCGTAGTTCGACGGATCGGCGAGGTAGAGGCCGAGCGTGTAAAGCGGAATAAAGTTCGCCTCGAACTCGCAGTTCGGGTTCGATATGATGCCGCGAATCACACTCGTCAGCCCGGGATCTCGGCCCGCCAGCGGTCCAAGGTACACGCGGCGGATGTCGTAATCGTTGGCGTGGAAGTTGTCCCAGATCAGGGGCTTGCGGCGCAGCACCTTGCCGACGCGGCGCGCGTCCTCCACGCTGATGGTTTCCGAGACGATCTCCGGTCCTGTCCAGAAGACGTCGATGTCGGGATGCAGGTGCTCGCCGAGCTCGGAGAGGTAGGGCGAGGTCGCTGCGTTGGGCACCGAGCGGCGGTCGCAGTACTCGGTGGGGCAGAACCAGAGCCGCGCTTCGGGGGACTCGTGGCGGATGAAGTCCAGGAGGTCATTGGCCACGCTGTACTGGGCATGGGCGAACGACCTGAACATGTGCCTGGCGGCCTCCGGCAGGTCCGGAGGGATGTCATCGAAGAGGAGGGTGAAGTCGCGCACACCGAGACCGATGAGCTGCCTGACCTTGCGATGCAGCGCCTCCGTGTCGGCCGGATCCGCGTAGTTCATGTCCAGGCCGGGGGCGATCGCGTAGTTCACCTGAAGGCCAGCCCGGAGGCAGGCTCCGAAGAGCATCCGCAGCGCTGCCTCCTCGTCGGCCGAGTAAAGCGAGCGCCACTCCGCCCGCAGTTTCAGGTCATCCTTCGGCCCGTAAACATACGTATCCAGCCCCCAGGCGGCCATGTGCGGGAACAGCTCCATTCGCTGCTCCTGCGACCATGGCCGCCCGTAGAACCCTTCGATCACCCCGCCAAGGAGAGTGTTTCCATCCTTCACTTCTCAGCCTCCACTGCAGGATCAACCGTCAGGAAGCGCCCCTGCGCAATCGCTTCCTCTAGTGCCTGAACTCCGACTCCCCATGCCCCGGCGTGCGCCGGCAGGGACGCGAAAGCGACCGACATTTGCCGGCCCAGCAGCGCAAGGGATCGCAGCCGGAGTTCTGCCATCAGCCTGTCCAGGAACGGCTGGCCGGCGCTGGCCAGCTGGCCGCCGATGACTATGTGTGTTGCGCCCGAGATATTGACAACGCTTGCCAGTGCCCTGGCCAGGTGGACCACGAGCTCCTCCAGCACCAGGCTGGCAACCTTGTCGCCATCCCGTGCTGCTTCGCATGTTGCAGTGAACGTGACGCCGGCCTCCCAGTCGAGCGACGTGGCGATCCCGGCCCGGGCCAGGGCAAGGAAGCGCTCGACCACGCGTTCGTGGCTGGCAACCGTCTCCAGGCAGCCACGGTTGCCACAGACGCACTGGACTCCGTCGGGCTCGACCACCAGGTGGCCCACCTCGCCACACACGCCGAGCGTACTGCGCAGCAGTTCGCCGTTGACGAAGATGCCGCTGCCCACGCCGTGGCTTCCGACGAAGAGGTAGATCGCGTCGTCCTTGCCCTTCGCCGCGCCGTCGCGGTGCTCGGCGAGCGCGAAGGCGCGCGACACGTCCTCGGCCAGCACGAGGCGATCAAGCCTCTCGCCGAGCAGGGCGCTGATGGGCATGGGTTCGATGTCGAGCGCCGCCTGCGTCAACCAGCGGCCCTCGGCGTCCACGACATCGTGGAGTGCGATGCCGACCGAGCGCACCAGGTCCCATGGGACCGAGGCGGCCCCACATTCCGAGCGGATGACCTGCGCGAGCGCTTCAACCGTCGCTTGCGTCGCGGTGAACTCCGGGGCTTCGGGCAACAGGTTGGTGTGACGCACGGTGCCGGTGGCGTCCACGATCGTCACGAGGAGGTGCGCCCGGCCGAACTCGAGACCGACGCTGTACCCGGCCTCCGGGGCGATGTTGAGCAGTTCCGAGGGCCGCCCACGACTCGGGCGTTCCACGAACCCGCCCGCCGTCAGCAGACCGCGTTCGACCAGCTTCCCCACCAGCCTCACCACGACAGTCGGGCTGAGCCCGGTCAGCTCGCTTATCTCGGCGCGCGTCACGCCGTCAGAGCGGTACGCAAGTTGCAGGATCTGAACCCCGCGGGTGAGCCGAGGGTCCGACAATGGGGCGGTTCGTGTCACCTTGGACCGCACACTAGCAGTAGCAACGCACGCAAGTCAATCTTTTCCATGCGCTTCCGAATGTAAATACAGTCCTGGTGTCTGTGTGGCTCATATAGGCAATGCTAACCCGGATTGATATGCCGCGAGTGAGGCATCTTGACCCGCAAACAATTAACTGCTATTCTGCCGCAAATTCACCTCGACCGTCTACGCCACTATGGCTGGACAGATCAGAATGCTTGACTGAGCACGCTGAAGGAGCGCAGGTTGCACGCAGCACCGGGAGAAGCCGATGGTAATAGTGCGGAAACGTAATGAAAGAGCGCCGTGCGGGTAGGCGTGATCGGGGTCGGCGGGATCGCCGAGGTCGCCCACTTGCCCGGGTACCGGCGTGCCGGTGCCGAGATCAGGGCACTGTGCACCCGCCGCCCGGAAGTGGCAGCCCTGACCGCCCGCGAGTACGGCCTCGACGCCGTCTACCAGGACTACCGCGAGCTGCTCGACCGCACCGACCTTGATGCCGTCAGCGTCTGCGTCCCCACCCATCTCCACGCGGAGGTGGTGCTGGCCGCCCTGGCCGCCGGGAAGCACGTGCTGTGCGAGAAGCCCCCGGCGCTCGATGCTCGCGACGCCAGGCGGATGCGGGACGCGGCACGCAAGGCCGGCAGGCTCCTGACGTACGCAATGAGCGCCCGCTTCCGTGCTCCGGCACGCAGGCTCAGGCAGTTCGCCGAGGCCGGTCACCTGGGACACATCCACGCCGCCCGGACCGGCTGGCTCAGGCGCCGGGGCAACCCCGCAGGCTGGTTCACCGACCGATCCCGCTCAGGCGGCGGCGCACTCATCGACCTTGGGGTGCACGGGCTCGACCTGGCCTGGTGGATCATGGGCACGCCCCGCCCGATCGCCGCCAGCGGTCACACCTACAGCAACTTCGGCAACTACGAATCCGAGGATGCCACGACACCGGATCCGGTCATGCAGCGCCACCTGCAGCACCAGGAGAAGCAGGTGTTCGATGTGGAGGACTCCGCCTTCGCGCTGGTCCACTTCGACAACGGCGCTCACCTGATGCTGGAGGCAAGCTGGGCACTCAACTGCGAGGCCGAGAACCGTTACAGCCTCTACTACGGCACGAAGGCCGGCGCTGAACTCGCCTCGGAGCTGAGGCTCTTTGGCGAGCTGGACGGAACGCTCATCGACATGCAGCCGCAGGTGCCGGAGGCGAACGGGTACGAAGCACAGATGCGCCACTTCATCGCGGCCGCCGAGGGCCGCGAGGCTCCGCTGGTGACGCCCGAGCAGGGCGTGACCCTGATGAGCATGATCGACGCCATATACGAGTCAGCAAGGCTGGGCCGTCAGGTCCGGATTCCCAGTGAGGTGCATGATGACGACAACTGAGATGCGCGTCGGCACGGCCAGGCGAGACATCACCCCCGAGGCGGGTGGGCCAATGGCCGGTTACAGCGCGAGGACGGGCGACTCGACCGGCGTGGCTGACCCGCTCACCATCCGCACCCTGGCGATCAGCAACGCCCGCGAGGGGACCAGGCTGGTGCTGCTGGTTGCCGACCTGATCGCCTTCGACCACGCCGTGCTTCGCGCGTTCCGCAGTCGCGTGGAGGCCGAGGCTGGCGTCAAGGCTTCCGATGTCATCGTTGCCGTCACCCATACCCACTCGGGACCGGCGTACGGCTCGTTCTACAGCTCCTATACCAGGCCGGCGGGTGAGCCCGAACCGGCTGTAAGTGCCGAGTGGTCACTCGCGCTGCCCGACAGGATGATCGAAGCGGTCCGGGACGCGGTGAACAGCGAGGTTCCGGCTGTCGTGGCGCTGGCGTCCGGTGAAGCCGGCATCGCGGTTCACCGGCGACTCAAGGACCCGCTGGGTGAGGTCAGGCTGGCGGCCAACCCGGCCGGCAGGACAGATCCCGCCGTGTCAGTGCTCCAGGCCCGCCACCCGGAAACAGGAAGCGTGATCGCGACCCTGGTCAATCACGCCTGCCACCCGGTGGTGCTCTGCGAGGACAACCTGCGGTACTCCGGGGACTTCCCTGCGGCGATGGCCGCACGGATCGAGGAGGAGACAGGCGCCCCGGCGCTGTTCATGAACTCCACCTGTGGTGACATCAACCCACGCTTTCGGGGCGACCAGGCCGCTGTGACCGAGCTCGGCCACGAGCTGGCGAAGGCCGCCCTCGAAGCGGCCGCCACCGCCCAGGTGTCTGGTGACCTGAGCGTCGCAAGTGCCGGGGAGACCGTCCCGATGCAGCTGCGTCACACCGACGAACACGTCTTCACCGGTTACGTCGCGGCGGCTGAGGCCGCGCTCGCGCGACACGGTGACAGCGAGAACTTCGAGGGTCGCAGGCTCAAGGAAGAAGCACTGCGGGCCAAGGCGATGCTTCAGCGGTTCCGCAAGACCCGGCAGCGAATCGAAGAGCTCATCGACGAAGATGGCAAGCTGCCCTTCACACTCCAGGTCGCACGCATCGGGGACTCAGCGGTGATCGGCATGCCTGGCGAGACGTTCAGCACCTTCGGCCTGCAGCTCAGGGACAGGTTCTCCTCCGGACCGGCGTTCGTGATCGGTTACGCGAACGAGGCGATCGGTTACGTACCCGACGAAAGCGCGTACCCGGAACGCGGTTACGAGGCTGACGTTGCCCACGTCGCACCCGGCGCCGGCGAGCAACTCACCGCGACTGCTGCCCGGCTGCTTGACTCACTTATGCATGCCCCCACGCGACGGGACCGCTCATGAACCCAAAGGGCCAGCCCGTCCTGATCAGGGCAAGCGCGGTCTTGCCGGACGGCGTCCTGGAGGACGCGCGCGTCCTCATCCAGGACGGCGTGATCACGGGCATTCATGGTCCAACAGACCAGTTCATACTGCAGGACGGGCCACCTGTGCTCGAGCTCGACTTCGGCGCTGGCCGACTGCTGCCCGGCTTCATCGATCTGCACGTTCACGGTGGCGCGGGGCGTCGCATCGCGGCCGAGGAAGAGGCCGGACATGACGCCGTTGCCGCTGTCAGCCGCTACCTGGCTACTACCGGGACCACCGCGTTCCTGCCGACGCTGGCAACAGCCCCCGACGACGTCCTCTTTGGAACGCTCGAGGAGATCTCTGGGCTCACGGACTCCGATACCGCAGGGGCGCGAGTACTCGGTGCACACCTCGAGGGCCCTTACCTGAATCCGGTCCGCAAGGGCGCGATGAACGCCGAGCTGTTCTGTGATCCCTCCCCGGCACACTTCCACAAGCTGCGGGAAGCGTCACAGGACACGATCCGTTACGTCACACTCGCCCCCGAGCGTTCGGGCGCCCTTGAGTTCATTGCGGACCTTTCGGCAAGAGGCATCATCGCTTCCGCAGGACACACCGACGCAACGGCAGGCCTGATGGAAGAGGCGTTCGCGGCCGGGCTCAGCGTGGTCACGCACCTGTTCAACGCGATGCGGGGCATCCATCACCGGGAGCCGGGCGTGGCTGGCGTAGCGCTGACTCGGCCAGGCATCACGGTCGAACTGATTGCAGACGGTTATCACGTCGACCCCGTCGTGATGAGCCTCGCCATCCGGGCGCGGGGCACTTCCCAGGTCGCCGTGATCACGGACGGGGGCAGTTTCATGGGTCAGCCCGAGGGGAGCGTCACCCAAGGGGGTCGCATCGTCACCTCCAGCGGCGGGCGCGTCACGCTGCAGGACGGCACGCTCGCCGGAAGCGCAAGCCCTATGAACCGCAACTGCACCGTCCTGCGGAGCCTGGGCCTGGACTGGACGCAGATCGCCGAGATGACTTCCCTGACCCCCGCCTGTGTGCTGGGGCTCGAGGACCGCTTCGGCAGTATCCGGGAAGGCAGGGAAGCAGACCTGACCGTGCTGGACGAACAGGGAACCGTGCTTATGACGATGATCGGCGGCAACGTCCGCCATGGGCAGGGAAGCACTACGCTCCCTTCCAACGAGAGGGTGATCGTATGAAGTCCACACTCGCATTCTTCGGTGGGCGCCCGGCCCGCGAAAGCGCCCCGGAGCAGCCCTACCCTGGTGCCCTCATGATCGGGGCTGAGGAGCGGGCCGCTGTCCTCGACGTCATCGAGAGCAAGTCACTGTTCCGGTACTACGGCCCGAACCTCCTGCACAAGACCGACACGCTGGAGCAGGAGTTCGCCCAGCTGATGGGTACGCAGCATTCACTGGCCGTCACCTCCGGCACGGCCGCACTCAAAGTCGCGCTTACCGCGGTCGGCGTTCAGCCTGGGGATGAGGTGATCGTCCCGGCATTCACCTTCATCGCATCGGTCGGGGCTATCGTGCAGCTCGGCGCGATTCCGGTCTTCGCAGAGGTGGACGACTCGCTGAACCTCGACCCCAAGCTCCTTGGCGACAGGATAAGCAAGCGCACCAGAGCGATCATGCCCGTACACTTCAGCGGCGTGGCCTGCCGGATGGACGAGATCATGGAAGTGGCGAAGCGCCACGACCTCAAGGTGGTGGAGGACTGCGCGCAGGCGTGCGGAGCGGCGTTCGGTGGCCGGCGGGTCGGCAGCTGGGGAGACGCGGGCGCTTACAGCCTGCAACTCAACAAGATAATCACGGCCGGAGAGGGCGGCATGGTCACGACCGGCGATACTGCCGCCTCCGAGCGCGCAATCCGCTACCACGACCAGGGCTTCCTGCGCGGTGACTGGGACGAGGGTCAGACATTCGGCGAGAATTACCGCATGAACGAACTGACGGCCGCCGTCGCGCTTGAGCAGCTGCGCAAGCTCGACCGCATCATCGGCCTGATGCAGGCGAACAAGCAGAGGATGCTTGCAGCACTCAAGGCCCTGCCCCTGAACCTCCGGACGGTGCCAGACCCGGCAGGCGACGCCAGCACCTCGCTGGTCTTCTTCGCCGATGTGCCGGAGGACGCCGAGCTGTACGTGAAGCTGCTCACTGCCGAGAACATCGGCTGCGGCCGACCGTACTCGGGTCGCGTCGCATACCGGACCTGGCCACAGATATCGGAGAAGCGCAGCATCTTCAGCAGCGGGTTCCCGTTCACCACCCTTGATCTGCGCGGGGTGAGCTACGGGCCCGGCATATGTCCCAACAGCGAGGACCTGGTGTCCAGGGCTGTGTTCATCGGCGTGAGCCCCGTCATGAGCGCCGCGGATGCCGACGCGACCGCCGCGGGCGTCGCGAAGGTTTTCGAATATGTGCAGAGCACGAAGGAAGTGGCTGCGTGAGCGAACGTATCGGCGTGGCGGTGCTTGGGACCGACCATTGGTACAACCTGCTGCCCCTGCTCGACCAGCTCCGTGATTCGGACACGTATGAGCTGCTGTCCATTGCGGATCCGCTGGAGCAACGCGGGCGTGGTCTTGCCGAGCGGTACGGAGCCACCTGGTTCGCTTCGGCAGGCGCGGCCCTTGACGTGGAGGGCGTGGTACTCGCGGCCGTGTTCTCGAGCACGGACCGGACGTCTGCACTTGTGGACGAGGCCGCGGCACACGGCAAGCACATCGTCTGCAACAAGCCCGTCGGCATGACGATCGAGGCAGCGGACCGCAGCGTCCGCGCCGTAGACGCGGCAGGAGTGCACTACTTCCCTTACGAGAGCTACGCACGCCTCACGCCGGTAATGCAGTCCATGAAGCACGCGGTCACACAGGGCCTGATCGGCCGACTGCGTGCGGTGCGCTGCGTGCACGAGGCCGCCGTTCCGCGCGCCTGGAGCGACACGAACGAACCCGGCTGGTGGACCGACAGCAGCAGGTCGCCCGGTGGAGGATGGATCGACCATGCCATCTACCAGATCGACATCGCCCGCTGGCTGACCGACGCCGAGCCCGGAAAGCCTTCAGGAGTGGTCGGCACCGTCCGTCATCCCGAGTTCGACGTAGAGGACTTCGGATTGGCGACCTTCCGGTTCGGAAGCGACATCGCAGTCACCAGCGAGGCGCACTGGCTCGCGCCCGACGGTGCGTTCAGGCGCACCGTCGAGGTGACCGGTTCAGACGGAGCCCTCATCTTCGACAGCACCGCGGACACCGTCCGCATCTTCGGGAACTTCGACCGCCTTCCGGAAGGGGGTGATATCGCGACCGCAGCAGCCGGCGGCAAGGGAGGATGGCATGAGGCACCCCCGCCGAACGCCGAAGGAGCGCTCTTCCTGAGGCACATAGCCGGCGTCCTCCAGGACGAAGACGAAGCGGCCGCCACGATACGTGACAGCCGCGCAAACCTTGCAGCCTGTCTGGACTTCTATGCTTCAGCCACGACGCTCACTTGAGACCACAGCTGCCCCCGGGCCGCAAGAAAGGCAGACCAAATTGAGACACGGGACCCCCACAAAGAACCGCAACGCATTGGCAGCGCTACTGCTGTCCATCGCAATCCTGTTTTCCGGATCAGCATTGGCACAACAGTACGGTGGCAACCTGACCATCGGACTGGATACCGAACCCAGTGCGCTCGCGCCCTGGCGGAGCGGTGACGCGAACGCGCACCGCGTCTATACAGCCATCTATGAAACCCTGGTCATGCAGTACGACTCGCTGGCTATCACCCCCGGCCTCGCGCACGACTGGGACGCCAGCGACGACGGTCTGACCTACACCTTCCACCTCGTTGAGGGAATCACGTTCCACAACGGCGAGGCCTTCAACGCCGATGCGGTCGCATGGAACTTCGACTGGTGGATGAACGCGCCAGCCGGTTACCTCGTGAGTGTCTCCGGCGTAGCCGGCACTGAAGTGATCGACGAGTACACCATCGCCGTCACCCTGGAGGCGCCGAACAGCCGCTTCCTGATCACACTTGCCAATCACACGCAAGCGATCCTGCCGCCCCAGGCTGTCGAGGAGCAAGGCGAGGACTTCGGCTTCCAGCCGGTCGGCACAGGACCGTTCATGTTCGAACGTTGGCTCTCTGACTCCGAGATCGCTCTCGTCCGCAACCCCGACTACTGGCGGACCGCCGAGAACGGCGACAGCCTGCCTTACCTTGACACCGTCACCTACCGGATCCTGCCCGACGCAAGCACGCGCCACACGGCCCTCGTGATCGGCGATATCGACCTTGACGTAACCATCTCGCCTTCCAACGTCGCAGACATCGAGTCGCGCAGTGGCTTCACCGTCTTCAACGAGCCGGGCGTCGGCTACATGGGCCTGCGCATGCTGACCACCGCCGAGCCGTTCACCGATGTTCGTGTACGCCAGGCCGTCTCATGGGCGATTGACCGCGAGGCGATCAACCAGGCCGCGTACTTCGGCCTGGCCGAGACCGGCTCCGGCATGTACAGCCCGACTACACCGGCCTATGATCCGGACTTCGACCCCTATTCCCCGAGGGACCTCGAGAAGGCGCGCGAGCTGCTCGATGAAGCCGGCTATTCCGGCGGCTTCGACATGGAGATCATCGTTGCGGTACCTCTCTTCCAGATCGTGGCGGAGGTGCTGCAGGCGCAGCTGGCCGAGGTCGGCGTCCGCGTCAGCGTCGTAGTGGTTGAACGTGGAACCTTCCTTGACGGCATCGTCAGTCGCGACTGGCACAGCTTCGTGGACAGCCTGACCGGCCGCGTGGATCCCTACGACTACTACGGACACCTCGAGTGTGACGCCCTCTACAACGGGCACGACTACTGCAACGAGGTCGTGGACCAGATGGCGATGCATGACGGCGTTTCAAACTACACCGACCTGCTTGATCCCGAGCGCATTGAACTGTACGAGGAGGCCGTCCGAATGGTGATCGAGGATGCGCCACTGGCAGTCATCCTGTATCCGCCGATGCTCTATGCCTGGAACTCGGACATCCATGATCTCGTTGTGAACCCCGCCGGCCGCCTCCAGTACATGGAGACGTGGAAGGAGTAATCGGCCCTCACTGAGCCTTGCCAGCGCCTGCTGCGTATCCCGCATGACCAGGACCCTGCGCAGCGTTGTCAAGCGAACCGCGGCGAGTACCGATCGGTACTCGCCGCGCACGGGGAGCGAGGAGGAACTTGACCGCCTATCTGATCAGACGACTTATTGCGATGCTCCCGGTAGCCCTTCTGGTTACGTTCTTCGTGTTCGTACTCGGACACCTCATCCCGGGGGATCCACTCCTTCAGCTGCTTTCGCCTGATGAGGTGCAGCGACTCACGCGGGATGACCTCGAGGAAATGCGTGCGGCGTACGGCCTCGACCGTCCGATCGTCGTGCAGTACGGTGAATGGCTGGTCCGTCTGGCCCAGGGTGACCTTGGGTCGTCGCTCCGCACCAGGCAGCCGGTACTCACGCTGATTGTGGAGCGTTTCCCCGTGACCGGGCACCTCGCCTTGATGTCCATGGTCATCGCCTTGATACTCGGTGTACCACTCGGCATCTATGCCGCCATCCGCGCCCGCACGACTGCGGACACCTTCGCATCGATAATTTCGCTTCTCGGCATATCCATGCCGAACATATTTTTGGCGAGCGTACTCATATTCGTGTTCTCGTACTCGCTCCAGTGGGTCTCCGCCGGCGGCTATGTCCCGCCCTCGCAGGACCTTGGCCAAAGCATCATCCTGCTGATCATGCCGGCCTTCACCATGGGAACGTCCCTGCTCGGGAGCATCATGCGCATCACCCGCGCGAGCATGCTGGAGGTGCTTGGGCTCGAATACATCTCGACCGCACGTGCCAAGGGCGCAAGCGAGCGGAGCGTGCTGTACCGGCATGCGCTCAAGAACGCCTTCATTCCCGTGCTCACGGTGCTCGGCCTCCAGATCGGCGGTCTCTTGGGCGGCGCCTTCATCGTTGAGCAGATATTCGCGGTGCCGGGGTTGGGCCGCCTGACCGTCAATTCGATATACGGCCGCGACTTTCCCGTGGTTCAGGGCGTCGTACTCTTCTTCGCCTTGACGTACCTGGTGGTCAACCTGATGGTGGACCTGATGTACGCGTGGCTCGATCCGAGGATCCGCTATGCATGAAGGAGGGCAAGTGAGCCAAGAGTCCGTGTTGGGCAGTGCCGGGCTGGCACCAGACCCCGGCAGGAGTCCGTTCCGGGTAGCCATGCGCAAGCTGATCCGTCACCCGCAGGGCATCATCGGCGGGATCGTCGTGATCGCCGTCGTGGCCTGCGCGATCTTCGCGCCAGTCTTCGCGCCCTATGACCCCGACGTCATCAACGTGCCCGCCAGGCTCGAGGGACCTTCGGCCGAGCACCTGTTCGGCACCGATCATCTTGGACGGGACGTGCTGAGCCGCGTCATCTTCGGCAGCCGCGCCTCGGTGCTCGCAGGCTTCGTGGCGACCAGCATCGCCGTGGTATTCGGCACGCTCTTCGGAATGCTCGCGGGCTACCTGCAGGGGCCGGTCGACAGCGTAATCATGCGCGTGACCGACGCGCTGCTCGCCTTTCCGAACCTGGTGCTGATGATCGCCTTCGCTGCCGTGTTCGGAGCAGGGCTCGGCTGGGCGATGGTGGCCATAGGCATATCGTCCATCCCGAACTTCGTGAGGCTGGTGCGCGGCCAGATCCTCTCACTAAGGAGCCGCGAGTTCGTCGAGGCCAGCAGGGGCATCGGCGCGAACCACATGCGGGTTGCGTTACTGCACATACTTCCCAACATTTTCGCGCCAATAATCGTGTGGTCCTCCCTGACGGTCGGAGGTGCGATTCTGGCGGAGTCGGCCCTCTCGTTCCTCGGTCTCGGCACGCAGCCTCCCACTGCCAGCTGGGGCTCGATGGTGAACCAGGGCAACCAGTACCTGCGCCTCGCCCCCTGGAGCGCGATCTTTCCGGGCGCCGCCATCTTCGTGACCGTGATCGGCGTCAACCTCTTCGGCGACGCGCTGCGCGACATGGGCGATTCGAGGATGAAGGCGTGAGCGGCCTGAGCGACAAGGTAGTGGTGGTTACCGGCGCCGGCAACGGTATCGGGCTCGCCACGCTTCAGAGGCTTGCCCGCGAAGGCGCACATGTGATCGGTGTCGACCTGGACGTGCAATCCCTGCCTGGGGCCGGAAAGGACCCACCACGGTTCATTGCCGCTGATGTTACCGACGAGGAAGCGATGCACGCGGTGATGGAAGCCGTCCGGGCCGAACACGGACGGCTTGACGGGCTCGTGCACCTGGCAGGCATCACCCGTGACGCCATGCACTGGAAGATGGCAGTCGAGGACTTCGAGGAGGTAATCCGGGTGAACCTGACCGGCAGTTTCATCACCGCGCGCGCAGCTAGTGCGGTCATGCGCAGCCAGTCCTCCGGCAGCATCGTCCTGACAGCATCGCGCGTGCACCTGGGCAACCTGGGCCAGGCCAGCTACTCGGCCTCCAAGGGTGGCGTGGTCAGCCTGACCAGGACCCTCGCGCTGGAGCTGGGCCGCAGCGGCGTTCGCGTGAACGCCCTCGCCCCCGGGTTCATCGAGACGGGAATGACCCAGGCACTCCACGCGTCGGTGCGCGACCGTGCCATCGGTTCCACGCCACTCGGACGCACTGGTACGCCGGAGGACGTTGCAGCTGTCGCGCACTTCCTCATCTCAGACGATTCCTCCTTTATGACCGGTCAGGTTCTCTACGTCGACGGTGGTCGCAGCGTGACGACCGCTCCGGCATGACCGTCAGAGCCGCAACCGGACCACTCACCGGCCTGCGCGTGCTCGATATGTCCCGTATCCTTGCCGGGCCTTTCGCGGCGATGCAACTCGGCGACCTCGGGGCCGATGTCATCAAGGTCGAGCCGCCCTCAGGGGACGACTCCCGCCAATGGCTTCCTCCGTCAGCCGGAGGGGAAGCGGCCTACTACCTTGGTGTCAACCGGAACAAACGCAGCATCGCCCTGAACCTCTCGCTGGATGCGGACCGAGCCGTCCTGCGGCAGCTCGCAGCCGGCAGTGACGTGCTGCTCGAGAACTTCCGCGTCGGCACGATGGAGCGCTGGAGCCTGGGGTACGAGCAGGTTCTTGCGGCCGAGAACCCGGGACTCGTCTATTGCAGCATCACCGGTTACGGCCGTACCGGTCCCGATGCCCACCTGCCGGGCTACGATCCCGTCATCGAAGCGGTATCCGGACTCATGAGCATCACCGGGGAGCCCGGCGGAAGCGCCATGAAGGTCGGCGTGGCGGTGATCGACATCATGACCGGCTGGCAGGCGGTGTCCGGAATCCTTGCTGCACTGCACGAACGCGCAAAGTCCGGAAAGGGCCAGCGGGTCGATGTCTCCCTGCTGGAGACGGCGCTCTCGAGCCTCGCCAACCAGGCGTCCGCTTACCTGATCTCGGGCGAGGTTCCGCGGCGGCACGGTAACGCCCACCCGGCGATAGTGCCCTACCAGACGTTCGGCACGACGGATGGCGACGTCATGGTCGGTGTCGGCAACGACGGTCAGTTCCGAACGCTCTGCAGGATCCTTGGTGCCGTAGATTTGGCGCAGGACGCACGCTTCGCGACCAACCCCCAGCGGGTCAGGAACCGCGATGAGCTCATCCCACTCCTGGACCGCCTGATCGGCCAGTTGGACACCGCCGAACTGGTACGCCAGGCTGAGGAGAGCGGCGTGCCGATTGCGCCGGTCAATGACCTGCATCAGGCCTTCGGCAGCGAGCAGGTCGCAGCGCGCAAGATGGTGATCGAGGTCGATCACCCCACGGCAGGCAGGCTGCGGCAGGTGGGCTTTCCCATCAAACTGTCACGAACCCCGGCTTCCGCCCGGCGCCACCCGCCCCGGCTGGACGAGCATGCACGCGAGATCCTGTCAGAACTGGGATACACCGATGAGGAGGCCGACGGTTGGCTGTCGACCCGCACCGCCTCCTGAACTGGAGGATCCCAGAAGTGCGCCAGCGCCTGGAGCCGCACGACGCGATCCTGTACGCCCTCGGCGTCGGACTGGGCCATGATCCGCTCGACCGCAACCAGCTTAGGTACGTGTATGAAGACGGGCTGCGCGTCCTTCCCACCATGGCTACCGTGCTCGCTCACCCGGGTTTCTGGATGATGGACCCCGGGACCGGCATCGACTGGCGCCGTGCCGTGCATGGCGAGCAGTCGATGCAGCTGTTCGCGCCGTTGCCGGTTTCGGGCGAGGTCATCGGACGAAGCCGCGTGGTGGACGTGGATGATAAGGGTGTAGGGACTGGCCTGTTCGTCCGTCATGAGCGCGAGGTGTCGGATGCTGCCACGGGCGATACCCTGTGCCTCCTGTCGATGACGTCCGTCTGCCGGGGCGATGGCGGCGTCGGCAGTGCACATGGGCCTGGATGGCCCCAAGGCATTCGCAGCCTTCCGGCCACCCCGGATAGGGCGCCGGACGTCACCGTCGATCTCCCGACGCAGCAGAACGCAGCCTTGATCTATCGCCTGAGCGGTGACCTGAATCCTCTGCATGCCGATCCCAAGGTGGCGCACAGCGCCGGGTTTGAGCGACCGATCCTGCACGGACTGTGCACGTTCGGCGTGGCGGGCCACGCGCTCCTGAGAGGGCTCTGTGACTACTCGCCGCAGCGGCTCAAGGCGATGGGGGCGCGCTTCAGTGCGCCGGTCCTTCCGGGCGAAACCATCCGAACGGAGATCTGGCGGGATAGAGGCCACGCGTACTTCAGGTGCCTGGGCGTCGAGCGAGGTGTTGTCGTGGTGACGCACGGATTCGCACAGGCCTGAGCCTTGTTGGCCGGGCAACGCCGACATCCAGTCACTACGGAGTCGGCCATGGCCTCAACAGTGAGTTCCAGCTCATCGTTTGCCCTGTCAACCCTGGCCTAAGATTGCGCCACAACGTGCTGTTGTTGCGGCTCAGTTAATTGTGAGCAGTCAGCAGTGACAGGAGGAGGCCGAAACTCATGCCTGAGCACCGCTACAAGACCCGCCACGAAATGATCAGCGTCAACGGCATCGACGTTTTCTACCGCCACGCCGGCGATCCGAGCCGACCGGCCATCCTGCTTCTGCACGGCTTCCCGAGCTCGTCGCACATGTACCGCAACATCATCGAGCCACTGTCAGAATCTGCCTATGTCGTGGCACCTGACCTCCCCGGCTTCGGCTTCTCCTCCGCCCCGCAGGCCGACGAGTACGACTACACGTTTCACAACCTGGCCGACACCATCGAAGCATTTATCGAGGCGCTCAGCCTGGAGCGTTTCTATCTGTTCCTCAACGACTTCGGCACGCCGGTCGGCTACCATCTCGCCACCAGGAAGCCCGACCGCGTCCTCGGCCTGATCATCCAGAACGGCAACGTCCATGACGAGGGCCTGGGGCCGGACTGGGACGCACCGAAGACCTACTGGGCCGACCCATCGGAGGCCAACAAGGCGAAGCTGCCCGAATGGCTGAACTTCGAGGGCACCCGGGACCAGTACACAGGCGGGCTTCCCGAGCGACTGAAGGTCCTCTATCCACCCGAGAACTGGCACCTGGACTGGGAGCGCATGTCACGCCCCGGAAACATCGACATCCAGTTCAAGCTTTTCACGGACTACCGGGCTCACATCGCACGCTTCCCCGACATCCGTGCCTACCACCAGGAACAACAACCAGCTTGCCTCATCCTCTGGGGCAGGCACGACCGCTTCTTCGAGCTTGATGAGATAATGGCCTACAGCCGGAACCTCGACGCCCTCGAAATCCACGTCTTCGAAAGCGGCCACGCCCTGCTTGAGACACACCATCGTGAATGCGCCGACCTCGTGACTCGCTTTCTCGTCGATAGCGAGACCGGCTTGTTCGGGGAGCCGTGACAGTAGCTGCGGCAGCGACGAGTTGCTGCCGATGTCGGCACAGTGTGCAGTAGCGACTGACAACCACGATCCCTGTGGCAGGGACCGACTGTCGCCCAACAACGTGCTCACTCAGCAAACTCACTGCTGTCAGCGGCACGAGCTTCACAGCCGGAGTTGTGCTATGAGACAGTGAATACGTACTGCCGTTGGCAACTCGCCGTCTTGCTCATCCCGTTAAGTACTCAAAGGTCGCAGCATCGACCGGCTGCGACAATTCGAGCAGCATGGTGACGACGGGCAGCTCCTTGCCGCTTGAATCCGGCATGGTGGCCTGCACTGCACCGTGCGGTTTCACGTCGCCCAGGTAGATGAAGTCGGTTCCTTCGGCGTCATCCTTCTTTACGAAAAGTGTGAGCGGCACTTCCTTATCGACTATCGCACGCACTTCAGGACTCGTCATGGTTCGCTTGCTGCGTGTATACCAGAGCATCGTTTGGGGATCCACGAACTCGTCCTCATAGCGGGTGCTGTCAGAGACATCGTCCGCCTTGTGGTATGTGACAAAGATTGGGCATGTACCGGACTCGCGGTCAACCTTGTAGCCGTACATGGTGGATTGCTCGTTGCGCTGCCAGTTCAGCAGTCTGCATACGTCCTTGCGGGTGTAGCGCGCGCCGACAATCAGCTGGTCCACAAACTCCCAGCGGTGTTCCGCAATGTACAAGCCGGTCTCGATGGCGTCCATGGCGTACCGCCTGAAAGTTGGACTCGACAGCCAGGCATCGCGCCAGTGCGCTGACAGGTGGAAGCAGGCTCCATCGAACGTGACCAGCGGAGCGTTGTTGTATCTCTTGCGTTCCGACTCGGTGAACCATTCAAGGTTAAGGATGCGTTCGACTGACTTGAGAGTGGGAGCTGAGGCGCCCAAGCTCCTTCCTTCAAGCAGCTCTCGATACGCCACTGCGGTGATAGGGCTGCCTTGGCATACGAGCTCGCGCAGCAAGAGCAACTCCTGTGGCCGCTTCCCATTCAGAAACTCCCGGCTGAGCAGCGAAAGCATGGCGTTCTCATCCGCATTCAAAGCGGTTAAGGCAGTAGCAGACCCTTCACTCCGCTGTATCCAGGCTGCGTAGTTGCCTTGTTTCGTGCCGATCACAACAGGATCGATCGTGTCGTGCTTTGCAAAGTCGAGCAGGTCGGGAATGCGGCCGAGCCTCGCCTTCAGCATGAGATAGGCCTGCCTCAGGTTCGCAAGTGAATCGAGTTTCGCGGTTGCAAGCGCGGTAAAGACACGCTCTCGTGCGATCTCGTCAAAATTGATGCTCGACACGCCGGCCAGGACATGATCACCACGAATGTCGATCATCCTGCGGCGCAACTGGTCCTTGTTGAGCGACGTGTCGCCGAAGAGCGCCGTGGGTATCAAGTAGTTGTTGGCATAGTTGCCGATGAAGTCGATGACTACCAGGTATTCCTTGTTAGGGTGCTTGCGCAAGCCGCGGCCAAGCTGCTGCGTGAAGACGATGCTGGACTGCGTCTGGCGCATCATCACGATCTGGTTCAGACTGGGAATGTCGATGCCTTCGTTGAAGATGTCTACAGACAAGAGGTAATCGAGCCTGCCGGCTTCCAGTTCCCGCACGCAGGCTTCGCGGAACTCGACCGAGTCCGCGCCAGAGACTGCTCTGGTACGCAGTGGCAGGCCATGCAACTCACGGCGGTTGAGCAGCTCTGACAATTCCCGGGCTTCATCGTTGCGGCTGCAGAAGATCAGCCCGCGAGGAGTATCCCAGGCATGGCCATACTGCGCAAGCTTGGCGACCAGGTGATCGGCACGCTCACTGGACACCAGGTGCCGTAGTTCGCTCAGCTCATCGATGGTTGCTCCGCTGGCCGTCGTGTAATCGGTAACGCCGAAGTAGTGGAAGGGCGCCAACATGTTGTCTTCCAGGGCTCTCTGAAGCCGGATCTCGTAAGCCAGATTGTGATTGAAGAGTTCGAACACGTTGAAGCCATCGGTACGCTCCGGGGTAGCTGTCATGCCCAGTAGAAAGCGGGGCTTCAGAGACTCTATGATCTCGATGTACGTACTCGCGCCGGCTCTGTGTACCTCGTCGATGAGCACGTAATCGAAGTCGTGCGGTCCAACAGCTCCGTTCCTGAGGGCCCTTACGAACGATTGGGTTGTCGCAAACAGGTATCTGAGGTGCTCTCCTGCCTGCTTGCTGCCGCCCGCAAGCTTGCCGAAGGCATGCCCTGGCGCAGCAAGCACGGCCTTATACTCCTGCATCGCCTTGTCGAGTATCTGTTCGCGGTGTGCCAAAAACAGGAAGCGCTCCGGACTGAACTTTCTGACGTCCAAGGCAGACAGCATGGTCTTCCCGGTCCCCGTCGCAGAGATGACCAGGGCTCTCGATGCTTTGCTGCTTCGCATCTCGTCCAGCGAGGCCAGCGCCTGTTGCTGCATGCGGTTTGGTTTGATCGCCGGCAACTCCGAGACCAGCCCGGGGCCGGGCCCAATGCTGGCCACAATTGGGCGATCACCTGTGACCGAGCCAAGTGCTTCCTCCTCGGTCAGATGTTGAGGCTGCCGGTCCAACCAACCCTGGGGTAGCCGCGGCACATAATCACGTTCAAAACTTTCGAGCCAAGCCCCGTCCAGCCGCTCGGAAATCAGGCTCTGTGAGTGAACAGCCTGTTCCAACTGCTCCACCACATGCCCCTGACCCTCAGAAGAGAAGCGGAAGTTCCATTCGTAGTTGCTGTTCAAAGCGCTGACAGTCAGGTTGGAGCTGCCAACGATCGCGGTGGTCCTGCCACCGGAGTGAAAGACGTAACCTTTGGCGTGAAAACCGGCCGCGGTTGGCACCACCTGCACATCGAGTCCCGGAAAGTTGAGAAGCTCCCGGTAGGTCGCGGGGGTGTTGAAGCCGAGGTAGTTCGATGTGATGATCCGCCCGCGGCCCTTGAAGTCCAGCAGGTCTTGCTTGAGTACATTCAATGCACCAGGCGTAATGAATGCCACGGAGAAGATGAAAGAATCGGCCCTGCGCAGCTCCGCGCTGATTGCGCGACTCATCGTCATCGCATCCTGGTTGTCAATCAGCAGGGGCGAATAGCGTTCCGAGGTCTGCGAATTACGGTTCAGAAAGCCGTGGAAGACCGCATTGCCTATCTCGGATCGGTTCACTGCGGCTTCGCTTGCCCGGCCAGCATCCTGACCGCCGGCACGTCGGCAGGAGCCCACTCAACGTCAAAGAGTTCAGACGGCGCGAGCCAGCGGACCTCTGAGTGCTCGGTCAGGACTGGCTCCGTGCCCCTTAGCTCGACATAGTAGGTCGACAGCGACACCACCCCGAACTCATACTCGTAGTCGGTCGTGGTCAGGTATTGCTTTACCTCGACATTGACCTTCAGCTCCTCGGCTAACTCGCGGCGCAGCGCATCGATCGGGGACTCGCCTGGCTCAACCTTGCCACCGGGGAACTCCCAAAGACCGGGCAGTGCCATGGCCCCGCCCCGCCTGGCAGCCAAAATCTTCCCACTCTTGACGAACACTGCCCCTACGACTTCAATTCGCTTTTTCATATTCGCTGGCACTGGAAGGCGGCCAGTTCACGATCTATGCATAATGCCGTCACTGTTCTCCCAGGCTACTACACAAGCATTCCTTCGGAGCCAGAGTTTCAGGAAGAAACGTGTCATACACGCAAGCTAAGGACTGAGTGCCGTCAGATTCCAGAACACTCATCGCATGAAATCAAACATGCTGCTAGCGAGCCAAGGCCCGAATCCCCACCAGTAGAGTGCGAAAACTCCAAAACCAATGACCAGCGCCATGGCCACCTTCAGCACGAAGCGCCAGATTTTCGTCATGCATAACGGTACACTACCCGGCCTCAATTACTGCCCACTCCGAGCTGCTGCGGCCCTCCTGCTTCGCCACGACTATCGATGCGGACAGCGGCCGGATCAGCGGACGTCGACGGTTGCGTTCTCGGCAATCCAGTTACCGAGCTGTGCCTCAGTCAGATCTCCGGAGGCAAGGGCAGTAAAGACCTGAACCTCATCAGTCTGGGCTGGCGAGAACCGGACTCCGTTCAGGCTGCAGAAAACGGCTACCGCAAGGAGCGCAGCACGCTTGTTCCCGTCGACAAACGGATGATTGCGAGCCAGGCCGAAGCCGTATGCTGCTGCCAACATAGCGACGTCCGTTTCGGCTGCGTAAGCATGTATGTTGCGAGGCCGCTCAAGGGCGCTTTCGAGTAGCCTTTCATCGCGAACGCCTGGGCTCCCACCGAACCTCGCAATAGATTCCTCGTGCAGGGCGATCACCATTGGCTTGGATAGCCAGCGCAATGGGCTACCTGGCGAGCTCACGGAACGCGTCTCGATGTTCGTCCATATAAGCGCGCCCTGCCTTCAGGGCATCGGCGAAATCAGGATCGTAGCTTGTCAGGCGTATGCCGTCTGGCGTACGTACGACAAAGAGCGTATCGCCCTCCTCAACCTCAAGCTCCTGCAGAAGCGCCCTACTGAGGATGACGCCATAAGAGTTGCCGATCTTTCGCACCTGAATGGACTCGCTCATAGCGCGAGAATAGCACACGTTATAACAGGAGTAATACCGTATGCCCGCCAGCGTGACCGGCCGCAGCATCATACGTGTTGCTTGATGATGCCGGCGTGCAGGCTGGCCTGGCAACCGCACCTCTCCCTGCTCGATGGCCCGATCGGCAAGCTCCCGACAAGCTCCGCGCCGATCAGCCGTGCTATAAAAGCCAGCGACCGGCCAGGCATACGGTTGCTACTGCCGGCGCGAGGAGGAGCACATCACATGGCAACACTCATGTACGGCATGCACCAGTCACTCGACGGCTTCGTGGATCACGATGCCTTCCGTCCCGACCCCGAACTCTTCGACCACTTCATCCGGCACACCCACCAGATCAAAGGCAGCATCTACGGCCGGAGGCTCTACGAACTCATGCACTACTGGGACGAAGACCAGCCGGAGTGGACCGCTGCCGAGCACGAGTTCGCCGAGGGCTGGCGCCGAATCCCGAAGTGGGTCATCTCAACGACCCTTACAGAAGTGGGTCCTAACGCCACCCTGATCAGCCAAGACATCGAACCCTTCATCAGGCAGCTGAAGCAGAGTATCGAGGGCGAGATCGAGGTAGGCGGAACCGTGCTGGCCAGGCACCTGAGCGAGCTGGGACTCATCGACGAGTACAGGATCTACCTGCAACCAGTCGTGCTGGGCAAGGGCACTCCCTACTTCAACGGGTTCCGGCCGCGCCTCAGACTGAAAGACAGTGAACGGATCGGCGACCGGGCCATCAGGCTCAGCTACGTTCCCGATAACGACTGAGCCTGGCTCTGGCTTACGGGCATTCAAGATCGCCCGGCACCACTTCGAACTTCCGGGCGCCGACCATTCCGTCTGGAGCCGGTAGCCCGACGATCTGAACGTACATGTGGCACTCCCCGCCGGTCACGCGGTAAAGGTCGACGCCAACGTACTCGATCGAGTCGATCGGCCGATCGATCCCGAAAACATCAACCACGCCGCCATGATTGAGTACGGCGTTGAGCTCAGCCAGGCGCTGATACTGCGGCGGGAGGGCCGCCGCGACGAAAGATACCAGAAGCGCGGAGGCTATGAAGACCAGTGTTCGTATGCGACTCATCTTTGACCCCTTTGGCAAGCAGTGGACCGAATCAGTTTGAGTTCAATTATTTCACGTTCGTTCGGTTGCCTCTTTCATATGGTTGTATCGGGACCGGAAGGTTCCGGATTCGCGATGCTTATGGCACCCTCGACCAGGCTTGTTCCCTGGTTGCCCTGGACGGTGAAGGACTCGAACATGTCCATGAAGCCGGTGTACGTCGCGGTGTTCTGGTGCCCTTTCTGCACTCTCCAGCTCATAAGTATGCCAGGTCAACTCCGAACCGTCCATGGTTCCGGTGATCGTTCCTGTCGTCTCCGCACCTTCTAGCCAGCTCCGAGCAACGGCGCGACCGCCGCGTGGCCCTCGACCATCAGCTCCCACTCGGGTCGCCTGAAGTCGGCCTTCGCCAGCCGGAACCGCAGCGACTTCTCGACCTCACCGGGTGAGATTCGCAGCAGTTCCTCGCCATTGGGCCTGTAGCCAAGCGAACTCGACACGCCCTGCGACGCCTTGTTCCAGCTCATGGCCGCCGTCGTGGCGAACTCGGCGCCGAGCCAGTCGAACGCCCAGAGCAGGACAGCTGCCCGCATCTCCTTGCCCAGCCCATGGCCCTGCTGCGCCCGCGTCAGCCACGAGCCGCTGTCGACAGTCCTGAGCTCGGCGAAGTTGTCGCCACGGATGTCCTGCCGGCCGATGACCACACCGTCCATGAGCACGGCGAAAGAGACGTTCCAGCTGTCTTGGGTCAGTTCGGCACGTTGCCGCCAGACGTTGGTTGCGTTGCCGCGCGCCAGTTGCTCCGGCTCCTGTCGCGTCCACGGCACCACGAACGGCATGGTGTCCGGCTCATGGATGCCCGCGACAGCCGCCGCGGCCAGGGCGGCGATGTCCTCGTCCCGTACGGGGCGGAGCTCGAGGCGAGGGCTCAGGAGCCTCAGGTCATGAAACGGCCAGACGTCGGCGAACGAGAACATCCCGACAGCTTACTTCGCAGGCGCTGCGACAATCGCCGTCGCTCTTCACCCCGCAAGCCCCGGGAAACCCTGACCAAGTGGTCTACAACCGGTTGCCTACCGGTATAGAACAGGTTAAGCTGGACAACGAATTACAAATGTGCTGCTAAGGCAGTGACAAATTGAGGAGGCAGGATCATGAGCAACCGCAAGGTCAGGCTGTTGGGATTCATAGCCGCAGGACTGCTGCTGGCAAGCAGCGCCGTGGCGCAAACGAATCTGAACTTCTGGAGCTGGCGCACGGAGGACGTAGACGCGTACAGCGCGTTCATCGAAGAGTTCCACGCCGAGAACCCCGACATAATCGTTACCTTCACCCCGTACCAGAACACCGAGTACAACACGATTCTTTCGACCGCCCTGCAGGGCGGCGGCGGCCCCGACATCGTGCACCTGCGGGCCTACGGCGGCCTGGAACCGCTGGCTGAGGCCGGGCTGATCGTGCGCCTGGACGACAAGGTCGCCGCGCTGGAAGACTTCGACCCCAGCATCCTGCTCGGCGCGACCAACCGCGAGGACGGCGGCATCTACGGCGTTCCCTTCGCCATCCAGGTCATCCCCGTCCTCTATAACGTGGGGATCTTCGAAGAGCTCGGTCTTCAGGAGCCACAGACGTGGGACGAGCTCATCACCGTGTCCGAGGCACTTCAGGCCGGCGGCTACTACGCGTTCGCCAACGGCAGCAGCGAGCCTTGGACGCTCGAGACCCTCTTCGGCGGCGTCGCACCGGCCTTCTACGGCGGCAACGACTTCTTCAACGAACTCGTGGCGGGCGAGACCGACTTCAGCGACCCGCGCTTCGTCGAAGCACTCGAGCGCATGCTCGCCCTGCGTCCGTACCTCGCCCCCAACCACCAGGGCGTCAACTACTCCGACATGCAGACCAGCTTCGCGTTCGAGATGGCCGGCATGCTCGTCGGCGGATCCTACGAGCTGGGCGCGATGGCGGACCTGAACCCGGACCTGCGCATCGGCAGCTTCCCGTTCCCGAACGACGATGGCCCCGGCCCCGTCTCGGTCTACGTCGACGGCTCCTACGGCATCAGCAGCAACAGCCCCCATCAGGACGAGGCGCTCCGGTTCATCGAGTTCCTCGCCACGCGTGAGTTCGGCCAGATGTTCACGGACACGCTCCAGCAGCTGTCGGCCGTGCCCGGTGTCTCACCGACCGGACAGGAGCTCAGCGACATCGTCGAACTCGTGGATGCCGACAGCACGTCGTTCCTGTTCCTGACCGCGTTCCGTTTCGGCCAGCCCAGCGGATCCACGCTGCTGCAGAACGAACTGCAGGCTGCGATGGGCGACACCAAGACCGTCGACGAGGTCGTCGCGGTCATCCAGCAGGGAATCGCCACCTGGCACCCGGCGTTCAACGACTGAGTTCCAGCTCTCGATAGACCTATGACTGGAGGGCGTCCCAAATGCGCGCTTTGGGACGCCCTTGGCCCACCTGCCGAGGAGGTCAAATGCACGCAAGAAAATGGTTGAGGCGCCACGGGCACCTGCTGATCTTTCTGCTCCCGGGGCTGATCCTCTACAGCGCGTTCATGGCTTACCCGCTGCTGACCTCCCTGTCGTACAGCCTGTACGACTGGCGCGGCCTGCTCCGGCAGGAGTTCGTCGGCTTCGAAAACTTCGTCACAGTATTGACCCGCTGGCCGTACAACGAGCGCTTCTGGAACGCGCTCGGACACAACGCTATCTTCTTCGGCATCACCTTCGCCATCCAGAGCACTCTCGGACTCGCGCTGGCCGTGCTCCTGGCCCGCAAGTGGCGTGGCTTCGCGTTGCTGCAGGCCACCTATTTCATGCCTTTCACGCTGTCCGCCGTGGTCGTGGGCTTCCTGTGGCTGCTCATGCTCAACCCGAACTGGGGAGCCGTCGCCCAGGCCCTGCGCAGCGTCGGCCTCGGCGACATGGTGCAGCCCTGGCTGGGCCAGCCGGCCACGGCCCTCCTGACCGTCGTCCTGGTCAACGCCTGGAGCTGGCTCGGCTTTCCCGTGCTCGTCTTCCTCGCGGGCATCCAGGGCATACCGCGCGAGTACTACGAGGCGGGCATCGTCGACGGCACCAACGGCTGGCAGGCGTTCCGTTTCATCACCCTGCCACTGCTGCTGCCCACTATCATGATGGTCAGCATCCTGACATTCATCTACAACTTCAACGCGTTCGAGCTGGTCTTCGTGATGCAGGGCGCTTCCGGACCGCCGGCCTACTCCACTGACCTGCTGGCGACCTTCTTCTACCGCACCGCGTTCGGCGATCCGACCACGGGCGGCGAGCCGGGCCAGATCGGCATCGCCTCGGCAATCGCCGTCTTCATGCTCATCATCATCGGGACCGTGTCCTACTTCGGCGTGCGCTACAACCAGCGCATCCAGGAGGGCATCTGATGCAGCGGCGGATCAGCCGCTCTCCCGGAGTCATCGCGGTCTACCTGTTCCTGGGCGCCCTCGCCATCGTCTTCCTGTACCCGATGGTGCTCATGATCCTGGCCGCGTTCAAGACGACTCCGGAACTGTTCCGCAACCCGTTCGGCCTCCCCGAATCCTGGAGCCTGGACACGTTCCGCGAGGTGTGGACGCGCGCGAGCTTCGGCGTCTACCTGCGCAACAGCGTCCTGGTGACCGGCGGCTCCGTGCTGCTCCTGCTGCTGTGCGCCACGCCCGTCGCCTACGCGCTCACGCGTTACAGCTTCAAGCTGCGCACCGCCATCTTCCTGTTCTTCCTGGCCGGAATCATGATCCCCATGCGCCTCGGCGTCCTGCCGCTCTACCTGCTCATGCGGGACCTTGGGCTGCTGGACACCCTCTGGTCCCTGATCCTTACCTACGCCGCCAGCGGCATGCCGATGTCGGTGCTGCTGCTGAGCGTTTTCTTCCGCGGCCTGCCGGGCGACCTCGAGGACGCGGCCAGGATCGACGGCGCCAGCGAGCTGACCACGTTCGCGCGCATCATGGTGCCGCTCGCCCGACCCGGCATCGCCACGGTCACGATCGTCAACGTCGTGCCGTGGTGGAACGACTTCTTCTTCCCGCTGCTCTTCATCACCGACAACGCCTGGAAGACCGTGCCGCTGGGCATGCAGATGTTCTTCGGCCAGCACTTGACCAACTGGAACCTGGTGTTCACCGGCATGGTGCTCGCGAGCCTGCCCCTGCTGATCCTGTACCTGCTCATGTCGCGGCAGTTCATCGCCGGCCTGACGGCCGGGGCGGTCAAGGGCTGAGGCGGTTCTCGCAGGCTGTCAGCCCGGATCCCGTTAGGCCAGCCGCAGATGCTCGTCAGGTCTCGGGCCTGCGCGTCCTGAACAGGATTACGGCGATAACAAGTGCGCCCAGGGCGGGAAACACGAAGTCGGGAATGCGGTTCGCCCACCCAGAAGCCCATTCCTGCAGGCGGAACTGGCTCTCGACGCCCATCAGACCGCCGAGGCTGGCGGTGCCCTCGGTGAGGACGAACAGCACGCCGATTCCGATGAAGATGAGGCCGGAGACGAGCGAAGTGGAGTGCGTGGTGAGCGGTCCGATCCTGAGCGTTCGGCCGCGCAGCCAGCGCTTCTCCCCCAGCTTGAACCTGTTCCAAAGCAGGGCCAGCACGAACAGCGGGACTGCCATGCCCAGGCCGTAGAGCGCCATCAGCAGCCCACCGTAGGCCGGCTGACCACCCGCAACAGCCAGGGTGAGCACGGCCCCGAGCAGCGGACCCGAGCAGAAGCCGGCGAGGCCGTAGATCGCTCCGAGCGCAACGATCTGGAAGACACCACCGACCTTGCCCCGACCGGCCGCAGTCTGCGCGCCCGACGGCAGGAACGAGAAGCCGCGACCCGTGATGCTCAGCAGTCCCATGGCGATGAGGAGGACCCCACCGATGAGCGTCACGGTGCCGCGATGCTGGGTCACGAGGCTGCCGAGCGCACCCACGCCGGCACCGAGGGGAATGAGCACGATGGCCAGGCCTGCGTAGAACAGGGCTGTTCGGGCAATGAGCCGGCCAAGCCCATCGAAGGCGTAGGCGAAGAACGACGGCAGGAGCAGGGCCGAGCACGGGCTCAGCAGCGCGAACAGGCCACCGAGGAAAGCCCCGGCCAGGCCGATGTCGATCATTCGCCCGCCTGCGCCTGCTCGATGATGCTCATGAACGCGATGGCCGGCTGCGCGCCGACAAGCGGGTGACCGTTGATCACGAACGAAGGGGTTCCGGTGATGCCAAGCCGGACGGCCTGCATGTAATCCGACTCGATGGCACCGTCGAAGGCGTCGCTGTTCATGTCCGCCTCGAACCTCTCCAGGTCCGCGATGCCGACCTGTTGGGCAAACTCGATGAGCTTCTGTTCCGTCAGGTCGTGGTGCCCGCTGTCGGGAGCCGCGGCGAAGATCGCCTGGTTGAACTCCCAGAAGCGGTCCTGTGCGGCGGCCGCACGTCCGGCTCGGGCGGCCAGGACCGACGCGTCACCGAAGATGGGCATGTCGCGCCATTCGATCCGCAGCTGGCCAGACTCCACGTAGCGGTCAATGAGCTCCGGCTCCACGACACGACTGTGGCGCGCGCAGAACGGACAGCGGTAATCAGAGAAGGTGACCATGACGACTGGCGCGTCGACCGCACCGAGGGCGAACACGTCGCCTTCCGCACGCCTCGACTGCTCGCCCAGCGGCCCGGTGTTCGCCGGGGCCGACGGGGCCGCCTCCGTGGCAACGCTCCCGCGGCCGGCCAGGTAGCCCGAGACAAAGATGGCCACAACCATCAGCGCCCCAAGCGCCCAGCGCGCGTACTCGGGCGTCCGCTGCTTCCTTGTGTTCTGCTTCGCTGCCATCTTACTCAGTCCCTCGTTCGGTGTGCCACGGGACCGGCTGCCGGTTCCGCCTGCGGTTATACCGCCCCGAACTGGGCCAATCAAACCGGCAATGACAATTCCATCAGCTTTACTGATGGTTCCGGCCCGTCCGTGGCCATGGTGAGGCAGTAATGTCCGTTGGCTGATGACCAGTGTTGCCGGACGGCCTGGTGCATCATGGGCCCCACGGGGCCGGCGCGAGAGCCGGATCTGCACCACTGGAGGCGGCGAGCGATGAAGCACCACGGCCATGAGCACCATCAGAATCCCGCGGCTGGGCACGACAAGCATGCGCACCACTCGCCTGCGATGTTCCGTGACAGGTTCTGGTTCTCGCTCGTATTGACCCTGCCCATCCTGTACTTCAGCCACGAGATCCAGGAGTGGTTCGGGTTCCGGGCCGTCAGCTTCCCGGGCGCCGAGTGGGTCAACCCGGTGCTGGGCACGCTCCTTTTCATCTACGGCGGGCTGGTCTTCCTGCAGGGCGCTCGCCACGAGCTGGCCGACCGGCAGCCAGGGATGATGACGCTCATCAGCCTCGCCATCGTGGTCGCCTACGGCTACAGCATGGCGGTGGCGTTCGGTGCGCCCGGCATGTCGCTCTTCTGGGAACTGGCCACGCTGATCGTGATAATGCTACTGGGCCACTGGCTGGAGATGACCAGCGTGCAGGGTGCCTCCAGGGCACTCCAGCATCTGGCGTCGCTCGTTCCGAACATGGCGACGCGTCTTGCGGACGGCGGCACCGAGGAGGTTGCGGTTGCGGAGCTGCGGCACGACGACCTGATCCTGGTCCGTCCTGGCGAGCAGCTGGCGGCCGACGGCATCGTGACCGAGGGTCGCAGCAGCGTCAACGAGGCGTTCCTGACAGGTGAGTCCCGGCCCGTCGCCAAGCAGGAGGGCGCGGAGGTTGTTGCCGGCTCGGTCAACCTGGATGGCGCACTCACCGTCCGGATCGCGCGCACCGGCGGGGAAACGACGCTGTCGCAGATCCAGCGTCTGGTGGAGGAATCGCAATCGTCCCGGAGTCGCTATCAGAACCTGGCCGACAGGTTCGCCGGCTGGCTCTTCTACATCGCGGTGGCTGCCGGGATCATCACGCTCGTCGCCTGGCTTCTGGCCACGCGGGACGTCGGGCAGGCGGTCATGCGGACTGTGACGGTGCTGGTAATCGCCTGCCCGCACGCGCTCGGGCTGGCCATTCCCCTGGTCATCGTCAACGCCACCGGGATGAGCGCGCGGCACGGCATCCTGGTCCGCAACCGCGAGGCGTTCGAGCGCGCCCGGGACATCGGCATCGTCGCGTTTGACAAGACGGGCACGCTGACCGAGGGAGCCTTCGGCGTCCGGCAAACGTACGCCGAGGGAATCCCCGCGGCGGATGCGCTCGGCCTGGCCGCCGCGCTGGAAGCACGCAGCGAGCACCCGCTTGGCCTGGCACTGGTCGCCGAGGCGGACGCGCAGGGCATCAGTCAGCCGGACGCCAGCGACTTCGAGGTCATCGCCGGGAAGGGCGTCAGGGGCCGGGTTGACGGCACCGCGTACAGCATCGGCCGTCCCGAATGGATCCAGGAGCAGGACCTGGTGCTGCCAGGTGCCCTGCGGGCGGGCCTCGAGGAAGCCGAGGAGCGCGGCGAGAGCGTCATCGCATTGATGGACGGCGAACGGGCACTGGCGCTGTTTGCTCTGGCTGACCGCGTCAGGGAGTCGGCCAGAGCGGCGGTGAGCGGGCTCAAGGCCATGGGCATCCAGTCCGTGATTATCACGGGCGACGCCGAGGCGGTCGCCAGGACCGTGGCGGCCGAGCTCGAGACAGGGCGCTACTACGCGCGGGTACTGCCGGAGGAGAAGGCGAGCAGGGTCAGCGAACTGAAGCGCGACGCCCCAACCGCGTTCGTCGGCGACGGCATCAACGACGCGCCCGCCCTGCTAGAGGCCGACCTTGGCATCGCCATCGGTGCCGGTACGAACGTGGCGATCGAGTCGGCCGACCTGGTGCTGGTCAACGACGACCCCGCCGACGTCCTCGCAGCCCTGCGGCTCTCGAAGGCCACGTACCGAAAGATGAGGCAGAACCTGGCGTGGGCGACCGGCTACAACGCGATCGCACTGCCTCTGGCCGCTGGCGTGCTGGCCGGGGCCGGGATCCTGCTCTCGCCGGCGGTGGGAGCAATCCTCATGAGCGCATCCACGATAGTCGTGGCCATCAACGCCACGTTGCTGCGCCGCACGAAGCTGTAGGCCGGTTCGCGCTTCCTCAGCGCCGGACTTCATGGCTTGAGTTCATACGTCACCCAGCTCGTCACGGTCGAAACCCCGTCATAGAGCCGCCTTGCTGTCGCGTTGTCCTCGGCGGTTATCCAGCGGACTGAGCTCCATCCCCGGTCACGCGCGATCGATGCCACCTCGTCGATCAGCAGCCTGGCCACGCCCGCACCCCTGCTCGCGGGATCCACGAACAGGTCATCAAGGAAGCCCGCATCCTGCCCCAGGAGCGGCTTCGGCTGCGCCCGGAAGTGGGCGAGCCCGACAGGCTGGCCGTCCCTAAAGGCGATGAGCCCTTCCAGCGGGTGGTCGCCATCCTGGAGCCAAGCCCAGGTGGTCGCCAGAATGGAATCGTTCATCCCGACCCGGTAGAAGTCCGCGTAACCCGCATACAGCCGCCGCCAACCTGCCTCATCACCTGGCTGCACTGGCCGGACTGATATCTCGTTCTCTGCTGCAACTTTCATCGCTCTCACCTCAGCCTCGGACCTTCCTGGAAACGATGTTACGCCGGTTCGCCGTCCGGAACACAACGGGCCCTGCCGCTTCAAGTATCCTGCAGTATGTATGAACAGTGCTGAGCAGAAACGAAACAGACGCCTGATCCCGGACGAGTGGCGGCGTTCCACCGCAGGCCTTACTGCGCGCAGTCTGACGGGGCCGCTGCACTGCTGACTCAGCGTGACACCACAGCGTTCAGGCTGAGCGGTTGCTTCCCGGCGTGGCGGTCGACGGGCCCCCAAGGGGCCACATGAACCGCAGCGACCGGGTTGGCGACCTGAGTGAGGCCGACGTACTGCGCCTGCAGCGTCGCACCCTCAGGACGGTCGTGTTCAGCCAGGTCCTCGGCGGTGCCGGCCTGGCGGCGGGCATCACCGTCGGAGCGCTGCTGGCGCAGGAGCTGCTCGGCGGTGAGAGCTACGCGGGCCTGCCGGTTGGTGTCTTCACGCTCGGCTCGGCCCTCGCCGCCTTCCTGGTGGGGCGGCTCACGCAGCGACTGGGCCGAAGACCGGGCCTGGGCTTCGGCTTCGCGGCTGGCGGGCTCGGGGCACTCGGGGTCGTCGTCGCCGCAGCCATGGGCAGCGTTCCGCTCTTCTTCGCAGCCCTCTTCGTCTATGGTGCCGGCACCGCGACGAACCTGCAGGCACGCTACGCTGGAGCGGATCTCGCGAAGCCCGAGCGACGCGGCACCGCGATCAGCATCGCGATGGTGTCGACCACGCTGGGCGCGGTTGCCGGGCCAAACCTGGTCGAACCGCTGAGCGGACTCGCCCTCAACCTTGGCCTGCCGGCGCTGACGGGACCATTCCTGCTCGCTGGAGCTGCCTACCTGGCCGCCGGCGCCGTGCTGCTGAGCATGCTGCGGCCGGATCCCTTCCTGGTTGCCCGCCAGCTGAGCGCCCGCGCGGATACCGGCAAGCAGGACGCCGGCGCCACCGCCGCCCGGCCCGGGGCCGGGGCGTACGTCGGAGCGACCGTGATGGTCCTGACGCAGATCGTGATGGTGGCGATCATGACCATGACGCCCGTGCACATGCGTGCGCACGATCACGGGATGGGGGCCGTGGGACTCGTCATCGGACTGCATATTGGCGCGATGTACCTGCCGTCACTGCTGACCGGCGTGCTCGTGGACCGCATCGGCCGGACGCCCATGGCCATCGCCGCGGGCGGGACGCTCCTGGCCGCTGGCATCGTTGCGGCGCTCGCTCCGGGGGATTCGTTGTTCATGCTGATCGTGGCCCTCATCCTGCTGGGCTTGGGCTGGAACTTCGGGCTGATCTCCGGCACTTCACTCGTGGTGGACGCCACGGTACCGGCCAACCGCGCCCGCACCCAGGGATCGATCGACGTGCTCATCGCCCTGGCTGGCGCCAGCGGCGGCGCGATGTCGGGCATGGTCGTG
The DNA here is from genome assembly GCA_964495325.1 of uncultured bacterium. GTDB lineage: Bacteria > Deinococcota > Deinococci > Deinococcales > Trueperaceae > CAZBVI01. Next base: position 9,217 of record CAZBVI010000017.1, on the reverse strand, counting down.
GCCGCTTCAAGCTTCGAGATGCTCTCGCTCGGTGGCGGCATCCTCGCGCTCGTGCTCATACCCGTGCTTCTATGGGCACGGGCCTCGAGGCAGACCGGGAACTGAGCGGAGCGAACAGGGCGCGGTAAGGACCGCTCAGCGTCGGTCAGGCTGCCCGTTGTAGGCTTCCGTGCCGCCGGGCGGGATGCTCAGGTAGTCCCACTGCTCGCCCCTGAACTGCTTGCCGATCATGATCACCTGGCCCACGTGCCCGGCGAAGTGCGCCACGCTGCGCAGCAGAGCGTCGTCAACGCTGATTGGCTTGCCTCGAATCGTGACGGTTGCCTGCAGGTCTGCCGCGGTCAGGTCCTTGACCGCACCTTGCATGACGCCCCAGGCGCGCTCGAAGGCCGCCATCACCTCGTCCCGGCTCAGGTCCTGGTCCTGGAACTCCGCCTCGCGCTCGCGCCACGGCTTCTCGCCGTCGGAGGTGAGGAAGTCCGTGAAGCGGCTGGCGAAGTTGCCCGTCAGGTGCCGGGTGATCACGGCGGCGCTGTTGCCCGCGCCGCCCGGTGCGGCGTCGAACTCGTCATCCGTGATCTGCTTCAGCGCCCCGTCCAGGTCGCGCCGGTACGTTTCAAAGACACTCAGGTAGTCTGGCATGCGCAACTCCTTGTTCCGGCAGAATACTGCATGACCCCGGGCTAAAAGCCCAACACCCACCCGGCCACCGCGGCCACAGCCACCACAATCACAGGCGGCGTACGACCGACCGTCAGCAGGCCGAACAGGACGAGCGCCAGTCCGAAGTCGGCCCGGGTGTGAATCGCCCCTGTCCAGACCGGGTCGTACAGCGCGGACAGCAGGATCCCGACCACGCCCGCGTTGATGCCAGCGAGTGTGGACCGGATGCCCATGCGGCCGCGCAGCCAGTTCCAGAGCGGCAGTGTACCGATGAGCACCAGGAACGCCGGCAGGAAGATCACGGCCAGCAGAACCAGGCCACCCGGCCACCCACCCGCGAGCGCACCGAGGTAGGCGGCGAACGTGAACAGCGGTCCCGGCACGGCCTGTGCAGCGCCATAGCCGGCCAGGAAGTCCGCGTTGCTGACGATGCCCGTCGGCTCGACGGTGGCCTGCAGGAGCGGCAGGACTACGTGACCTCCGCCGAAAACCAGCGCGCCGGAGCGGTAGACGCCCTCGATAAGAGCAAGTGTCGTTGAACCCGTCGCTGCCGCCCACAGCGGAAGTGCGACGAGCGGCGCGGCGAACAGAACCAGAGCGATCACTCCGACCCTGCGCGAGACGGGGTAGTCCCGAGCCGCGCCGACAGTCGGCCCGACCGTGTGCCGCAGGCCCAGCCATCCCAGCAGGCCGGCCACAACCATCGCGGCTACCTGGCCCACCGCCGTGGGCAGTACCAGGGAGATCACGGCAGCAAGAATCGCCATCCCCGCGCGCGGGCGATCAGGAGCGAGCGACCTGGCCATGCCCCAGACCGCCTGGGCAACGATCGCAACGGCCGCGACCTTCAGTCCCTGCACCCAGCCGGACGCAGCGATGCCCTGGTAGTGTCCGACCCCGAGCGCGAACAGGATGAGCGCGGCGGCCGACGGCAGCGTGAAGCCCGCCCACGCAGCGATCAGGCCGGGCCAGCCCGCTCGACCCAGCCCGAGCCCCATGCCCACCTGGCTGCTGGCCGGACCGGGCAGGAACTGGCAGAGCGCGACCAGGTCCGAGTAGCTCCGGTCGTCCAGCCAGCGGCGACGCTCGACGAACTCCGAGCGGAAGTAACCAAGGTGGGCGACCGGTCCGCCGAACGAGGTCAGGCCAAGCCTCAGAAAGACGAGGAAAACGCTCCATGCGCTCTCGCGGGTCGATGTTTCCGGGTCCTGTGTCCGCACCAGGCCGGCAGCATAGCCGATTCTCGTCAGGGGGTCCGTCTGCGAGGGACGCGAGCACACCGACCCGAAGCCGGATGCGTTAGGCTCTGTGGTGCAGCCTGGCCAGCCAGGCACCAAGGAGCACAACCGTTGGTTAACACTCAGTCACTGACTACGCGCATCAAGGCTGAATGGTTCAGCAACATCCGGGGCGACGTCCTTTCCGGCATCGTCGTCGCACTCGCGCTGATCCCGGAGGCGATCGGCTTCAGCATCGTCGCTGGCGTCGACCCGAAGGTGGGCCTGTACGCCAGCTTCTGCATCGCGGTCGTACTCGCGTTCACGGGTGGGCGACCCGCCATGATCAGCGCCGCGACCGGCGCGATGGCGCTGCTGATGGTCACGTTGGTCCGCGACCACGGCATCGAATACCTGTTCGCCGCCACCATCCTGACCGGCGTCATCCAGATCGTCTTCGGCTTGCTCAAGCTGGCCCGCTACATGAAGTTCGTGCCCCGGTCGGTCATGGTCGGTTTCGTCAACGCGCTCGCCATCCTAATTTTCATGGCGCAGCTCCCCCACTTCATCGGCGCCGGCCCCGGCGTATACCTGATGGTGCTGGCCGGCCTCGCGATCATCTACCTGTTCCCCTACATCACCAAGGTGATCCCGGCGCCGCTCGTCGCGATCACCGTGCTGACGCTCTACACGGTGTTCGCCGGCAACCCGTTCCCGACCGTAGGTGACATGGGCGAGCTGCCAGCCACGCTGCCATTCTTTGGCCTGCCGGCCGTGCCGCTGAGCTTCGAGACGCTGATGATAATCCTGCCATACGCATTGCCGCTCGCGCTCGTCGGCCTGATCGAATCACTCCTGACGGCAAACCTGCTTGACGGCCTTACTGACACCCGCAGCGACAAGAACCGCGAGTCGCGCGGACAGGGCTACGGCAACATCGTCGCCGGCATGTTCGGGGGCATGGCAGGCTGCGCAATGATCGGCCAGTCGGTCATCAACGTGACCAGCGGCGGTCGTACGCGTCTGAGCACGCTCGTGGCCGGAGTCTTCCTGATGGTGCTCCTCCTCGCGCTCGGCGACCTGCTGAACGTCATGCCGATGGCCGCGCTCGTCGCCGTGATGGTGATGGTCTCGATCAACACGTTCGACTGGGGCAGCCTGCGCGGCATGCTCAAACAGCCGCTCACCGAGACGATCGTTATGCTCTCAACAGTCGCCGTCGTCGTCGCCACCAGCAACCTCGCGCTGGGAGTGATCCTGGGCATCCTGCTGGCCAGCGTCTTCTTTGCCCGCAAGGTGGCCCAGCAGACCCGCGTCACGAGCAGCTTCGACGACGCCACCCGCACGCGCACCTACACGGTCGAGGGCCAGGTGTTCTTCGTGAGCACCGAGACGTTCATGGACGGGATCGACACGCACGAGCGACCGGCGCGGCTGGTGCTCGACTTCACGAACGCCAACATCTGGGACGCCACCGCAGTCGATGCGATCAACGGCCTGAGGAAACGCTTCGAAGCCAGGGGCACCGAGGTAGAGCTCATCGGAGTCAAGCCGCTGGGCAAGGAGCTGATGCGGCGACTTGGCAATGGCACCCAAGCGGGCAATAATGGCCGGAACGAGTCAGGAGGCTGAGTGCGAGTGTTCGAGCGCATCCTTGTTCCGCTGGACTATTCCGCTGCTTCCGCGGCGGCCCTGGCGCTGGTCAGGAAGAACTTCCCGGCGGCCGGCGTAAGGCTCCTTCACGTCCTTGACCCCGGCCAGCTGGCCACCGCCGTCACTTCGCCAGTCACGCCCGACCCGGAGCGTGAGGCCCTCGAAGCCCGTGCGCGGGAGCGGTTAGGCCCCCTGGCCACCGAAGCGGACGAGCTCATCATCCGCGTTGGCAAGCCGGCCGAGGAGATCCTCAAGGAAGCCGAGGAGTGGCACGCTGACCTCATCGCCATGGGCACGCACGGTCGGACCGGCTTCGCCCACTTCCTGCACGGCAGCGTGGCTGAGCAGGTCGTGCGGCGGTCGAAGCTGCCCGTGCTGATAGGGCACGAGTAGGCGGATGACACGGGCTTACGGAGTGGCACGCGCTGATATCGTCACCGCGTTACGTGGCGCGATAGCACTGGCTAATGCAAAGACACGGCGTCATTGCAAGCTCCGTTGACACGCTTAGTAGACGCATACCTGTCGACATCGGCTTCCCATCTCAATGCCAGTCCCCTGTTCGCCTTCGACAGGAAGCTGGTGCGCGACCACTGAATGCCAGGCTGATACCTACATGACGGCCTATCCGTCGAGTGGAATGAGAACTGATTCAATCGCCGGTACGTCGCACTCTCCGTCTCCGATCGGGATCCCGAGTGGTTGCAGCAGATCGCCGCATGCAGCCATGTACCTGTCGCCCCAAAGACCCGATGTCGCTGGCATATCGAACTCGTTCCTCTGCACCTCAGCGTCCGGGTCGACTGCCAGCAAAAGGCACAAGCCTACCGAGCCAGACAATCCGTAGGCTTGCTGATACTTCATGTCACTTTCCGACAGTCCGACTACACCAGGGTACTGCCCTCCGAGGAAGGAGGTATGCAAATCTACGTGACAGGCATCATGGACCGTATACATCAAAACTGGCACGGGCATCTCGTCCGGAAGCCTGGGCGTGCCATCAAACCTTGGCTCAAACTCAGAGACAACCCGGTAGTTGATCGGTACACCGAGGACCGTTGCGGTCCACTGCGCGCCTTCTGTCAACTCATTTGGCACAGGGCCACTGGCGGTGTCGGCATCCGTGGCGGCAGGGACGCAGGCCCCTAACAGCAAGACTGCACCCAGGGCAAACACCAACCACATGCGGGAACCAGCACTATCAGCCATCATATTCCTCCTCTTCCAACTGGTGTGAGGCCAACGGACCGAATGACACCACCGCCTGTCGGGCCTCGGTCGACAGCGACGATGGATGAACGAACGCTTCTATACTTGGCATCGCAGTCTCCAGATCCAGCGTGTTTGCCGGGGGACGTACGTACTCTGTCGTTCTGATCACGGGACCTTGAACAGAAGCTCCAGCGCTTCTGTGCCGAGACCGCTTGACCAGTACCGCTCCGGATAGTGCCCGCGCACAGATGTCAGCCACGAGGCGTTCATCATCGTGCTGACCAAATGCACGCGGGGCAGAAGCTCGGCCTCAACCTGCTGTATCTCCATGGCGATCGCCCTGGCTGCGGCGTCGTCAAGGGTCCGCCTGCCCCGGCGGTACAGCTCTTCAAGTTGGAGTTCCTGTGGTGCGATTGCTGCTCCAGAGCGGTTGTAGCTAATGAGGCTCCCGCCTTGCGTGAACTCACTCGCAGGAAACGGCCAGTCACGGTTCGGACCGGACACGCTGATGAGCGCGGCCTCGAACGAACTTCCGGACTCCGTCGATATGGTGTAGTTGAGAGTTTCGAAGTCAACAAACCTGTTTAAGACTTCGACGCCGTGCTCCCGCATGCTGTCTGCGATCAGGGAGGCCGTGAACTCCCACCCTGTTGGCGCCAGCAGCACCCAAGTGAGTGGTGCCCCGGACGCGTCTGCCAGGAAGCCGTCTGAATTGCGTTCCGTGTAACCAAGCTCCGCCAGCAACTCAAGAGCACGTTCAGGATCGTATTCATACTTCGGGACATGATCATTGACCCACATGCCGTGTGCGGCGGAGACGGCGGTGTAGCGTGGCAGCGCCGCGCCTCCATACGACTGATGGATTATCTCGTCCCGGTCGAGCAGGTGCGCCATCGCCTGGCGGAATCGGACGTCGCGGAACAGGGATTGCTTCGCCGGATCCGAATCAATGTTCCAGTCCCAAAGGAAGTAGACGCTGCCAGCATTCACCGAGCGAGTTGCGTTCCGGCCGATCCGGAAACGAAGGGCGGGTCCGAAGCGACGGTGAAGATCGCGAAAGGTGACCTGCTGCCCCTGGCGACGAACCTGCGCGACGAGTACGACGCATTCATGGAGCTCGAGGAAGCCTGTGAAGCGTGGGAGGAGAAGGTGAACAACCGGGTTCACCGCGTGACGCGCAGAAAGCCAGCCGCGATGCTGAATGAGGAACGAGCACGGCTGCACACCATCCCTCAAGCCGTATTCGTGCAGGCCGTCGGTGAGGAACGTGTGGTGACGAAGGATTCCCTGGTCCTCCATCAGCACGCCCGCTACAGCGTCCCGCACGAGCTCGCGCAGCAACAAGCTCGCGTGCTGGTCCGAGAGCACGGCAGTGACGTGATCATCACCCACGCGAGCGAGGACGGCCTGCGGGAGGTCGCGCGGCACGAGAAGGCACCACCAGGCTCCTGGCGCATTGACGAAGCCCATTACCCACCAGCCCCAGCCGGGCCTCTCGAACGGCGTGTGCGGCCTTCCACGAGCCTGGAAACGGCATTCCTGGGCATCGGGCCGGGTGCGGAAGCGTGGTTATTGACGGCCGCGGAAACCGGCGTGACACGCATCCAAGCCAAGATGCAGCACGCGGTCGACCTGGCCGACTACCACGGCAGCAACAGCGTCGCTGCGGCCCTCGAAGCCGCAGCGCAGGTCGGACGGTATGAGCAGGACGACCTCATAAGCATCCTCGCGCACCAAGCAACAGCTCGATCCGGCCGGCACACCAGCACCATCAATACCCCCAGCCTTCAGGCCGGCACTCGCAGCTGGGACGGGTTCGGGCAGTGACAACAGCCAGCCATGAAGCCGTTCAGGGCGACATCGAGAAGCTCGCCCGCAGGCTCCGGCTTCCGCACCTCCGCGACGCAGCTCCGGACGTCCTGAAGACAGCCAGGAGCCAGCGGTGGGACCCAGCAGAAGCCCTACGCGTCCTGCTCGAACACGAAGCGACCGGCCGGGACGACAGTGGCAGGGAGGGCCGCAGGAAACAAGCGGACTTCCCCAACGGCAAGACGTTCCGCACGTGGAACGAGGAAGCCAGCAGCATCCCCCAGCCAACGCAGCAAGCCCTCCAGACCCTCGAGTGGATCGGCCGGCGGGAGAACGTCGTTCTCTGCGGCCCCAGCGGCACCGGCAAGAGCCACTTCCTCGAAGCGCTCGGGCAACAAGCCATCGATCACGACTTGAAGGTCAGCTGGTTCACGCTCGAGGATCTCGGCAGCCTCGTCCGTAAGCACCGTATCGACGACACCACCACCCGAGTCATCAAACGCATCAGCAAAGCGGATCTGGTCTGCATTGATGACATCGGCCTTTTGCCCGCCAGTCCTGATGCGACGGAAGGCTTCTTCCGGCTCATCGATGCGGCTTACGAGCGCAGGAGCCTGGCGATCAGCAGCAACCTGCACCCCAGCAGCTTCGACCAGATCATGCCCAAGACATTGGCAACTGCAGCCGTCGACCGGCTCCTTCACCACGCGCACATCGTTCAAACCGACGGCGACTCGTTCCGACTCAAAGAAGCCACAGCCGGAGAGGGGGTGATCAACCTGGCGCACTAACCGGCCGGGGAAAACCCGTGGCCACCACTGGGGAAAACCCATGGCCACCAGCGGGGAGAACTCGTGACCGCACGTGGGGAAGTCTCAATGGCCGTTGACAGCTATAGCCCGACCTATTCATGACGGGCTCGCGCGGCCGGTAGTTTCAGGTTCGTTATGACTTCGTTCAGCCGCATGGCTGGCATGCGAGTGGATTTGATTACTCAAGGTTGAGCTGTCAGGGTGCTTGTAGTGTGTTTTGGCCGTCACAGACGTTGCTTTTGGTTGATTCTGGCATGACTGACCTGCCGGAGGTGATTCCGGCTGTTCTTCAACTGGTTTGTACCCGCTGGCCTTGCTCAGGTTGGGGTTGGATTGATGGCATTGAATATTCGCAGCCATTCGCTCCTGTAAGGCGCTGATTCAGGCAGATGGATTGTGATGCCCCGAGTGGTCTGCTTGATCCACGCGCCCAGTTTGATGATTCTGTCCCTGAGTGTGCCCACTTGGGCTCGTTCCAGGCGGGTTCCTTTGGCTGCGAGGCGTAATTCCTGGTACAGCGTGAACGCCAGGATGGACAGGGTAAGCCTGACCTGGTTGGCTATGAACCGGGTGCAGCTGGTCCGGTCGGAATTCAAGTGACTCTTCAGTTCCTTGATTCGGTTTTCAACGTCACCTCGGGGTGCGTAAACCTGCTCGTAAACGTGTTGTGGTGCGTGCCGGAGGTTGGTTATCAGGAACCTGGCGTTATCCCGCGGGTCACGCTGCTGGTAACGCGTAACCTCAGCTTTGATTACCACCCGCCGGCTTTTAGTCCAGGTGCCAGCCTGGTAGGTGCGGCTGCCGTAATGCCGTTCACTGTTGCCACTGTCAGTGCTTGCGCTTCTGGATTGCTCCATGAGTTCCTCAGCCAGAGTGGCAAGGACACTGTTGCTGGCGATGCCAGCCACGTAATCCACACCCTGTTCTTCCAGGTAATCGAAGACCTGGGGACTGGCGAAACCACCATCAAGACGAACCAGAATGCGTGCCTTGGGAAAAGCAGCTCGCAAGCGGGGCAGGGTCCGGTTCAGGATGCTGACCAGGCTGGAACGGGCATTTGCATTACCGGGTTTGAGCATGCCGGCGAACACGAACTGCTCATTCTCGTTGTTGAAATTCAGGAAGCCCAGCATGGGCAGGTAGCAATGACTGCGATAGAAGCCATTGAAAAGACTGCCCTGCTGGAGTCCATGGGTTTCATCCACTGTGGAGTCCAGGTCAATGGTGATGCTCCGGACTTTCCGGCTGCCAAGGCGCTTCCGGTGCCTTGCAACAGTCCAGTCAAGCAGCGCTGTACTCATGTCAATCGCTTCACGGCCGGTGATGCTGTTCTCAAACCGGGACAAAGTCGGTTGGGAAGCAAGCTCAGCACCACTCACTGGCTGCCGGTTCAAGAGCAGCTTCTGAATCGGATCATGCCGCAGATCCTTCGCATCATTGCCGTCCTCATAACCGCAGGCAATGCCGTACACGCGTTGGGCAACAATGTCACCCAGGGAATGCCTTACCTTCGCCTGATTCCGGTCATCCTGCAGGGCAGCACTCACTGCAGCAATGAGACCATGCCGGGCTTCAATCCGGCCAAGCAAAATAGCCCCCGCGTCACTGCTGCTGACAGGCTGGTCAAACATCACAGTTACCGGCTTATTATTGGATCCATTGAACAATGCAGACTGCGAAGTGATATTCTTGCTCATAAGAAGGTTTTGGTCTCGTAGTTCTGTTGTGCCACACACACATTCTACAAGTTCTGAAACCTTCTTTTCTCATGCCTCATGAATAATCCGGGCTAGTGTCAATACCGTTCACTTAAGCTTGTTTATTCTTGGTTTGGCGGGTTATTGTGTCGCA
>CAZBVI010000016.1:0-57793 GCA_964495325.1 uncultured bacterium | reverse complement strand
GTCCGCGGCGCTGGCCCGGGCGATGGCGGCGACGCAGACGGCCGCGCTGGCCGGGGCTGAGGGGGAGGCCGCGGACAGCGATGATACGGAGCCTGTGGTCGAAGAAGCTGATGTCGGGGCTGAGGTGGAGGCTGACGCCGCCACGACCGAAGAGGTCGGGGCCGAAGACATCGAGGAGGTCGAGCCACCGCGCGTCGGCTTCTTCCGCGGGGCCAGTCCCGCGGAGATCGCGGCCTCAAGGGACCGGCTGGCTGCCGCTCCTGTGGTGGATGAGGCTGAGGTGGATGACGCTGAGGCGGATGACGCCGAGCCTGCCGCTGCGTCCGAAGCCGATGAGCCTGTATCGGGGGGCCCGCAGCCTGAGGAGCCCGTTCCGGAGCCTGCAGAGGAAGACGAGGATGGCCTTCAGTCCGCGCTCGATGAGCTGGCGGCTGTGCTCGGTGAGCCAACCGGCGACGATGATGAAGATGCTGTTGCCGAGGAACCGGGACATGAGGAGCAGTCGGGGGCCGCCAGGGAAGCTGACGGGGAGTAAGCAGTGGCGACAGGTTGCGTCACTCGTCAAGCAGATAGCCCAGCAGTTCATGTGCAGGTTCAGTGAACGGATCCACCACCGTGACTCCGCCCCAATTGAGGCCGTTGTGCAAATCTTGAGTCAGAAGCAGACGGCAATCAGCCTCTGAGGCCACCGACATGATGACTGCATCCCAGATGGACAGGTCGTGAGCTACTGAGAGATCGATGGCTGTCAGGAACGAGCTTGCTGAAGTATCTGCAACAGGAAACGCGTCTGCCCAGCGCTGGACAGCCAGGCTCGCATCAGCCCGCGTTCGCTTGGCTTTGCGTGTAAGTACGTTGAAAAGCTCGCCGAGCACCTGGACTGGCAATACCGCGATAGTGGAGGGAAGGCGCGCTATCAGCTCCCAGGCCTTGCGTTGCATTGCCAGGCCGTTGATTCCTTCTGCATAAGCCAATACATTGGTGTCCAAAGCTGCCCTCAATGATCGTCCTCATAGAGCTCGTCACGCGTCCAGGAACCAATATTCATGACGGGTTGGCGCCTCAGATGCGTCATTAGGGCCTCCAATGCGCTGGCGTCGCGATCCTCCAGGTCTCCGACAGGCACGATGCGCGCAACCGGTCGACCGTGGCTGGTGACCAGATAGCTTCGCCCTTCTCGCACGCCACGCAAGATGTGCGAGATATTACGGTTCGCCTCCGCTGCTGACACAATCTCATCCATCGGACACCTCCGTAGTAGTTATACTACGTACTCACGCGTGCCGTACGGCACAGGCGACCGTCAGCGCTTGTCCAACCTGGGCAGGAACCACGCCAGCAGCCCCGCCAGCGGCAGGAACGCGCAGATCCTGAACACGGCCTCGACGCCGTAGGTGTCGGCCAGCGCTCCCAGGATCGCGGCGGCGATGCCGCCCAGGCCGAAGTTGAGGCCGTAGAACAGGCCGCCGATCAGGCCGATCCGGTTGGGCAGCAGGTCCATCGCGTAGATGAGTATGGACGCGAAGGCGCTGGCCATGATCAGGTTGATCAGGATGGTCAGCACGCCGGTCCAGAACAGGTCGACATACGGCAGCAGCAGCGTCAGCGGGAGCGGGCCCAGGATCGAGAACCAGATGACGCGATAGCGGCCGATGCGATCGCCGACGATCCCGCCGATCAGAACGCCGATGGCGGCGGCGAGCAGGAAGATGAACAGCATCATCTGGGCGGACGGGATCGACAGGCCGAACCGCTCCATCAGGTAGAAGGTGTAGAACGACCTGAAGCTCTCGCTGTACGCGTTCTTGGAGAACATCAGGAGGGTCAGCACCGAGATGCCGACAGCGATCGTCGCGGCCGCGTGGTGAACCTCGCCGCTGGTCCTGGCCGCGCTGGCGCGCATCGCGTTGAACGCCGTGCTGATCTCACGCTGCTTGCTGCCGATCCAGGCTAGCAGCAGCATCGCCAGGAGGGCACCGACTGCGAACCAGGCGAGGCTGGCCTGGCCGAACGGGACGATCACGAGCGCGGCCAGAACCGGTCCCAGCGCGCCGCCGGCCTGGCCGCCTACCTGGAAGATGCCCTGGGCGAGTCCCTGCTTGCCGCCGGCGGAGTAGCGCGCCATGCGGGTCGCTTCGGGATGGAAGATCGAGGAGCCGATGCCGATGCTCGCGACCGACAGGAGGATCCCGCCGTAGCTTTGGGCGAAAGCGAGGCTGACCAGGCCGGACAGCGTGAACATCATCCCGACCACCGGCGAGTACGGCATGGGGCGCCTGTCGGCCACGAGCCCGACGACGGGCTGCAGGAGCGAGCCGGCGAGCTGGAAGGTAAGGGTGATCAGGCCGATCTGCACGTAATCGAGCGAGTACGCGTCGCGCAGGATCGGGTACGCAGCCGGGATGAGCGACTGCATCAGGTCGTTCAGGAAATGGGTCAGCCCCAGGATTATCAGTACGACGTAGTAGGTTCTGGCGCGGACGGGAGTGGCTGCCGTCAAGGGAGCGACGGTCCGGAACGAGCGATTCGGTCTGTTAGCACTGGCATCGGCCCACCTTCAGCAGGCGTCACGCCTGCCGTATTGTCAGATGCCAGTATATACGTGGCTGACATGCTCTCATGCCGTCAGGTTGCCCAGCGCTACGACATGCACCCCGTCGTCCCGGGTGTAGGAGGTCTGCCCTGCCGTGATCACGACCAGGTTGCGCAACGCATCACGTTTGGCCTCAGTTACTTTCGCAGCAAGCTTTTGCAGGTTGCGCGCTGCGGACTCGATCAGCGGCTGGCCGCCAAGCTTGATCTCGACGGCGATCCAGCTGCCGTCGCGGGACTCGATGACGGCATCGACTTCCAGGCCGGAATCGTCCCGGTAGTGGTACACGCTGGCTCGGTTGGCGCCCGAGTAAACCCTGAGGTCCCTGATCGCCAGGGATTCGAAGAAGAACCCCAGGGTGAGTGGCTCACTGAGCAGGTGACTCTCGCCGGCATCGAGAAGCGCTGCCGCAAGAGAGGGATCTGCGAAGTGCCAGGTCGGTTGCACGCGCAGACGGATCTTGGAGCGCAGATGGGCGCGCCAGGCCGGCAGTTCCTCCAATACGTACAGCCGGGCAAGGTCATCTATGTAGGACCTGACGGTTGTCGGTGCGAGTGGACTGCCCCCGCCCGCCTCGCGGCCGAGCAGCGTGAGTGATGCCTCGGTTGCGAGGTTTCGGGCCAACGCACGCATGAGCGCCATCACGCGCTGGGGGTCACGCCTTGGTGCCCCCGGTATCAGGTTCAGGTCAAGCCGTGCGGCGTTGTCCAGATAGTTGCTCAGGAACCTGGAGCTGTCGGCGTTTCGCCTTGTGACAAGGCCGGGCCAGCCACCCCGTACGATCAACGAGGCGTAGTCGGGGACAGTCAGCTTTGCAAGTCCAGCGACCAGATCTGTCCCGGAGAGCAGATGCGAGAGTGACACGTCGCCCGTACTTTCCAGCGACTCGGCCAGACTCATTGGCCGGATGCGCAAGCGGCCTATGCGGCCCGCACCGCTGTGCCTCGTCACCTCATCAGCTGGACTGGCTGAACCTGCAAGTATGAACTGGCCGGGATCACGGCGAGCGTCCAGTTCATGGCGCAGCGCGTTCCACAGATCCGGCGCAAGCTGCCACTCGTCGATCAACCTCGGAGTCGCGCCAGACAGTACCGTTTGCGGCGATGATTGTGCGAGGACAAGCAGGCCCGGATCCGCGTCCAGACGGACACTGCTGTTCGCATGCCGAAGGCCGCTGGTCGTCTTGCCGACGCTCATCTGTCGGTTTGCGTACGCTGGAAGTGCAGGTTTGCGTTAAGTACAAGTGCAGGTTTGCGGACGTTGGAAGTGCAGGTTTGCGCACGGAGCCACGCGGTGCCCGTGCGAACCGGCGGTCTTACTGCGCCTGCACCTGCACGGTGGCGGGCTGTGCCGCGCCTTCAGCGTCGCGCTCGACGCGCGCGCCGAGCTGGGCGAGGCGCTCGGCGAACTTCTCGTAGCCGCGGTCGATGAACTCGAGCCCGGTCACGAGCGAGGTCCCGCTGGCCGCAAGCGCGGCGATGACGACGGCGCCGCCGGCGCGGATGTCGGCCGCGTGCATGCGGGCGGCGGCGAGCTGGCCGCCGCGGATGATAAGTGTGCGCTCGAACAGCTCGAGGTCAGCCCCGGTGCGGCGCAGGTCCTCCACATGGGTGAAGCGGTCGGGGTACACGCGGTCGCGCACGACGCTGGCGCCGGGCAGGGTGGCCAGGTAGGCGGAGAAGGGCGCCTGCAGGTCGGTGGGGATCTCGGGGTACTCGGCGCTGGTGACGTCCGCGGGCGCAAGGTCGCCGCTGGCGTCGATCACGAGCGTCTCGGTGCCGGAATCGAGCACGCGCACGCCGGTCTCCTCGAGTTTCGCGATGACGCTTTCCAGGTGCTCGCGGCGCACGCGCTTGAGCGTGATGGTGCCGCGGGTGGCGGCGGCTGCGAGCATGAAGGTGCCGGCCTCGATGCGGTCGGGCAGGGGCCGGAAGGTGGTGCCGGTCAGGCGTTCGACGCCGCGGATGGTGATAGTGCGGGTGCCGGCGCCGGTGACGCGGGCGCCCATGCTGTTGAGCATGTCGGCCAGGTCGCGGATCTCGGGCTCGAGCGCGGCGTTCTCGATGACGACGACGCCGCTGCCGAGGGCGCTGAGGAGCATGACGTTCTGCGTGCCGCCGACGGTTGGCGCCTCGAAGCGGGCGTGGCCGCTGACGGTGCCGTGCAGGGTGGCGGTGAAGTCGCCGCCTTCCTCGTCGATCTCCACGCCAAGGTCCTTGAACGCCTGGATGTGGCGGTCGACCGGGCGGGGTCCGAAGGCGCAGCCGCCGGGCATCGAGAGTCTGGCCTGGCCGGCGCGGCCGAGCAGGGCGCCCATCGCGACGAAGGAGGCGCGCATCTTGCTGACGAGTCCGTAGGGGGCGGTGAAGCTGGTGAGGTTCTCGGCATGAAGCCATAGGTCCGGGCCGCGCCACTGCACCTTGGCGCCGAAGTGCTCGAGGATCTCGACGGTGATGCGGACGTCGCTAAGGTCGGGCACGTCCTGCAGCAGGACGGGTTCGTCGGTCAGCAGGGCTGCCAGGATGAGGTAGAGGGCCGAGTTCTTCGCGCTCTTGACGGTGAGTTCTCCGGTCAGGGGTTTGCCGCCCTGGATCCTGAGTGCTTCCTTGCCTGCCTTCATCTGGTCTCTCCCGACTTCTGAGTGATGTGCTGTAGTGTGTGTATGTTACACACGCGATGTAGAGTGAGTGTACTGTTGTGGAACAGCATTGTCAAGAAATCACTGGCGATGCTACCATGCGTGCAGTGCCTCACGTGATGAAGGCAGATGCGACAGCTTCGCAATTAGGAGGTACGTATGCCAAAGCGCGAGAAAAGCAAGCGGCTCCAGGTCGTGATCACCGAGGAGCAGGACTCACTGCTCACTAAAACAGCGTATCAGCTCTCAAACCCCGAGCGCCTCGTCTCCAAGTCCGAGGTGGTCCGCCTCGGCATCCAGCTGCTGAACCGGGCTGTGGAGGAAGGGGAGCTTGACCCCGAGCTGCTCACCGGACTCGAACCCCAGGCCTAGGCCGCCAGGGTGTACGAACCTGGCGAAACCGTAGACGATCGCTACGAAGTACTGGGAAACCTCGGCCAGGGCGGCATGGCCCACGTGTACAGGGCCCGCGACCGGCACCTGGACCGCGAGGTCGCCCTCAAGGTACTGAGGCCGCACCTGACGGAGACCGACAGCGAGCGGTTCCGGCGCGAGATCCGCGCGCTGGCCAGTCTCTCCCATCCCGGCATTGTCAACATCTTCGACCTCGGGCTCGGCAGGAACGTCTACTTCACGATGGAACTCATCCAGGGCGGTCCGATCACCGACCTGGGCCCCTTCGAATCGGACGCCGAGAGCGCGATGGTGCTGCTGGACGCGGCCGTCACGGTCGCCGAGGCGCTCGCCTACGTGCACCGGCTGGGGATGGTGCACCGCGACCTGACGCCCAGGAACATCCTGCTGGCCGGACACGTCCAGCCCAAGGTGATGGACTTCGGCCTGGTCCAGCTGACCGAAACCAGCCAGCAGCTGACGCGGACGGGCTTCACGCTCGGCACGCCCCAGTACATGGCGCCCGAGCAGGCCCGCGGCGATCTCACGGGCGCCGCCACCGACCTGTACGCGTTCGGGGCGGTACTGTACCGCACGCTGACGGGCGTGGCCCCCTTCGAGGCGGAGAACGACCAGGCGATCCTGTACCAGCACGTGTACGGGGACGTGAAGCCGGTGCAGGAGCTCAACCCGCTGGTGCCGGACGCACTGGCCGGGCTGGTCACCGCGCTGCTGCGCAAGGACCCGGCCGAGCGGCCCGCCTCCGGCGCGATCGTTGCGGACGCGCTCCGGGCGATCCGCGCGGGTATCCTCTTCGACGGCACCCACCTGCCGCTGGGCGGTCCCGCACGCAGGGCGACCTACGTGGTCGGCCCGCCCACCGCCAGCAGGCTGACGCTCGACTGGCGCATCCACCTGCCCGACGGCCCGCAGTGGCCCGGCGGCATCGGCGCGGCCGAGGGCCTCATCCTGCTCGGCCTGCGCGACGACCGCGTCGCTGTGCTGCGGCCGGCTGATGGCGAGGAGGTGCTGAGCATCGCGACGGACGACGAGGTCACGACCGCGCCCGCGTACGCGGACGGCCGGCTCTTCATCGCCAGCCGCGACGGCGGCCTCAAGGTGGCGGGCTGGCCGAGCGGCCAGCAGCTGGCAAGCGAGTCCGGCCTGGGCGTCGTCGGCCTGCTCCCGCGCGGCCGCGACCTGCTGCTCACGAGCAGCGACGGCACGCTCTCGCTGGTGGACGCCGAGCTGAAGGAGCTGTGGCGCTACCAGGCGTCAGCACCGGCGGCCACGCCGCCGGTGCTGCACGGCACCCACGCGGTGTTCCAGACCACGGACGGCTGGATGCACGCGGTCGACGCGATGGACGGCAAGGGCCGCTTCAAGATCGAGATCGGCTCGATGGCCGCCGCGCCCTCGGGCAAGGACGGCGTGATGCTCCTGTGCGTCCGCTCCGGCGAGCTGCACGCGTTCGACACGGCCGCGCGCGAGGTGAAGTGGAGCTACGACCTGGACGGCGAGATATACGGCAGCCCCGCGATCTGGCAGAACCGCGTGTTCGTGGCCGGCTGGGACCGCATGCTGCACTGCCTGTCGTTCACCAGCGGCGAGGACCTGTGGGCGCGGCCGCTGCCGTCGGCCGTGACCGCCTCGCCCGTGATCGCGGGCGGGCAGGTGTACGTTGTCACCGAGGGCGGCGAGGTGCTTGCGTTCGACGCGCGCAGCGGCGAGCCGCTCTGGCAGGACCGAGCCTCGCACGGCCCCATACAGGCGAGCCCCCTGCCGTTGGGCAGGAGGCTCATAGTGGCCGCGCTGGACGGCTCGGTCAGCGCCTACGGCTGAGCCGGGGTCGGGCCGGCGCTGACGGCCTCGCGGGCGGACGCCGACTCCGGCACGCCCGCGAGGGGCGCGACGCCGTCCTTGAGCAGCTTGTACTCGGCGGCGTCCACCAGCGCCTGCCAGGAGGCCTCGATCAGGTTCGTGCTGGCGCCGACGGTGCCCCAGGACTCGGAGTGGTCGGAGGTCTCGACCAGCACGCGGATGACGCTGCCGGTGCCCGTCTCGGGGCCGGAGAGCACGCGCACCTTGTAATCCACCAGCTCGGTCTCCCCCAGGGTCGGGTAGAACCGGACGAGCGCCTTGCGCATCGCCTGGTCCAGCGCGTTCACCGGGCCGTTGCCGGCCGAGGCGGTGTGCTCGAGCTGGCCGCCCACGCTGACGCGGATGCTGGCCTCGCAGCGCGGGTTCGGGTCGCCCGCATCGCGCTTGTCGACGATCACGGTGAAGCCCTCCAGCTCGAAGTAAGGCTGGTAGTCGCCGCGCACGCGGCGCGACAGCAGCTGGAAGGACGCCTCGGCGCCCTCGTACGAGTAGCCGAGGTGCTCGAGCTGCTTGATGCGGGCGACGACCGCTCCGGCCGCCCCGGCGGGAGTGCCTGCCTCCTCGCTGCCGAACAGGCGTTCCTTTGCGAGCACGTTCGCGCGGCCGGACAGATCCGAAAGCAGCACGCGCCGCTGGTTCCCCACGACTTCGGGCGCGACGTGCTCGTACGTGTCGGGCCGCTTGTTGACCGCGGAGACGTGCACGCCGCCCTTGTGCGCGAACGCGCCGTCGCCGACGAAGGGCGCGCGCACGTTCGGGTGCAGGTTCGCGCGCTCGTCGACCTCGCGGGCCAGCTCGCGCAGGCCGCTGAGCTGCTGCGGCTGGGGCCGGCCCAGCTTGAGCGCCAGGACGGGCATGATCGAGACGAGGTTTGCGTTGCCGCAGCGTTCGCCGTAGCCGTTGATGGTGCCCTGCACGTGGATCGCGCCGGCCTCGACCGCGGCGAGGGAGTTGGCCACGGCGAGCTCGCAGTCATTGTGGGCGTGAATGCCGATGATGGCCCCGAAGCGGCCGGTGGCCAGGGCGGCCAGTTCGGTGATGCGGGCGGGCATGGTGCCGCCGTTGGTGTCGCACAGCACGACGCGCTCCGCCCCGCCCCGCGCCGCGGCGTCCAGCGTGGCGAGCGCGTACCCGGGATCGGCCGCGTAGCCGTCGAAGAAGTGCTCGGCGTCGTAGATGACGCGGCGACCCTGGGCGCGCATGAAGGCGACGGACCGCTCGATCATCGAGAGGTTCTCGTCCAGCGTCGCGCCCAGCGCCTCGGTCACGTGCAGCGTCCAGGACTTCCCGAAGATCGTGACGACGTTCGTCTCGGCAGCGAGCAGCGCGGCCAGGTTCTCGTCGTCCTCGGGGTTGACCAGCTTGCGGCAGGTGGAGCCGAACGCGGTGAGCTCGGCGCGCTTCAGGGGCTCGTCGCGCATCATGTCGAAGAACTCGGCGTCCTTCGGGTTGCTGCCGGGCCAGCCGCCCTCGACGAAGTCGATGCCGAAGGCGTCCAGCTTGTGGGCCAGCACGACCTTGTCGCGGCTGGTCAGGCTCACGTCCAGTCCTTGGGTGCCGTCGCGTAGCGTGGTGTCGTAGATCTCTATCCTGGCCGGGCTCATGGCGTGACTAGCTTCTCTTTGGCCTCCGCGGCGCGCGCCTGGCCGGCCGCCAGCTTGTTGAGCACGTCGACGTAGGCCTTGGCGGACGCGTGCAGGATGTCGGTGGAAAGGCCGCGGCCCGTGACTACGCGGCCCTCGCTCTCGGTCCGTACCGTGACCTCGCCCAGGGCGTCCTTTCCGCTGCCGACGGCGCGGATCTCGTAGCTGTCCAGCGTGACCGGCACCTGGCTGATGCGCTCGAGCACGCGGTAGACGGCGTCGACGGGGCCGTCGCCGGTGGCGGCCTCCTCGTAAGTGCCGGTGTCGGTCTCGAGCTTGACGGTGGCTACCGGGATGACGTTGCTGCCGGACTGGAACTGCACGCTGTGCAGGATGTAGGTCTCGGGCACGCGGCTGGTCTCGGTGTCGGCTAGCGCGCGGATGTCGTCCGTCGTCACGTGCTGCTTGCGGTCGCACAGGTCCTTGAACTCCCGGAAGAGCCGGTTGAGCGTGTCGGCCTCCAGCTCGGGGTAGCCGAGGTCGGCGAGCGTACGGCGGAAGGCGTTGCGGCCGGAGTGCTTGCCCATCACGAGCACGCCGGCGTCGCGGCCGACCAGCTCGGCGTTCATGATCTCGTACGTGTCCTTGTGCTTGAGGACGCCGTCCTGGTGGATGCCGGCCTCGTGCGCGAAGGCGTTCTCGCCGACGATCGCCTTGTTGGCCTGCACGGCCATGCCCGTGTGGCGGGCCACGAGGCGGGAGACGCGGTACAGCTCGCGGGTGTTGATGCCGATGTCGTGCCCGTAATGGTCGCGGCGCGTGTACAGCGCCATGACGCACTCCTCGAGCGCGGTGTTGCCGGCGCGCTCGCCGATGCCGTTGATGGTCGCCTCGATCTGCGTCACGCCGTTCTCGACGGCCGCGAGGCTGTTGGCGACCGCCATGCCGAGGTCGTCGTGGCAGTGCGTGGACATCACTACGTTCTTCGCCTCGGGCACGTTCTCGAAGATGCTCCTGATGAGGCTTCCGTAGCCGATCGGGGTGCCGTACCCGGTGGTGTCCGGGATGTTGATCGTGGTGGCGCCCGCCTGGATGGCGGCGCGGACGAGCTGGTACACGAACTCGGGATCGGCGCGCATGCAGTCCTGGGCGCTGAACTCGACCTCGTCGGCGAACTTGCGGGCGTACCCGACCATCTCGGCGGAGATGTCGATCACTTCCTGCCGCGTCTTGCGGAGCATGTACTTCAGGTGCACGTCGCTCGCGCTCGTGAACGTGTGGATCATGCCCCGCTCGGCCGGCTCGATCGCCTGGGCGGCCCGGTCGATGTCGCCGTAATCGGTGCGGGCGAGGGCCGCGATCATCGGGCCCTTCACCTCGCGCGCGATCTGGTGGACGCACTCGAAGTCGCCCTGGCTGGTGATGGGAAAGCCCGCTTCGATGATGTCGACCCCCAGCCGGGCCAGGGCGTGCGCTATCTCGAGCTTCTGTGCCGTGTTGAGGGCAACGCCCGGGCTTTGCTCGCCGTCGCGGAGTGTCGTGTCAAAGAACCTTATGTATGCCATTGGGACTTCCCTTTCGCGCTCCGGCCCGTCTCAGCCGGTCGATTGATGCCTGCTGCAGCGTTCTCCCTGCTCACTTCCCTTCGATGAACGGCATCATCTTGCGTAGCTTCTTGCCGACCTGGCTGACGGTGGTCGTCTCCGTGTTCTTGCGGCCGGTAAGCAGCGTGGGCTGGCCCACCTGGTTCTCGAGGAGGAACTCGCGCGCGAACTTGCCGCTCTGGATGTCGCGGAGCACGCTCTGCATCTCGGCGCGCGTGTCGTCCGTGACGATGCGGGGTCCGGTGGCGTAGTCGCCGTACTCGGCGGTGTTGCTGATCGAGTGGCGCATCTTTTCGAAGCCGCCTTCGTAGATGAGGTCAACGATCAGCTTCATCTCGTGCACGCACTCGAAGTAGGCGATCTCGGGCTGGTAACCCGCGGCGACGAGGGTGTCGAAGCCGTTGCGCATCAGTTCGGTGACGCCGCCGCAGAGCACGACCTGCTCGCCGAACAGGTCGGTCTCGGTCTCCTCGCGGAACGTGGTCTGGAGCACGCCGCCGCGGGTGCCGCCGATCGCCTTGGCGTAGGCGAGCGCGCGCGGCATGGCGTTGCCGCTGGCGTCCTGGTGGATGGCGACGAGGCAGGGCACGCCCGCGCCCTCGGTGTACACGCGGCGCACCAGGTGGCCGGGGCCCTTGGGGGCGACCATGAACACGTCTATGTCTTCGGCCGGCTGGATCTGGCTGAAGTGGATGTTGAAGCCGTGCGCGAACAGCAGGGCGTTACCGGCCTCCAGGTTGGGGGCGATCTGCTCGCGGTAGACGCTGCCCTGGACCTCGTCGGGCAGCAGGATCATGACGAGGTCGCCGGCCCTGGCGGCCTCGGGGACTTCCATGACCTTCAGGCCCGCGGCTTCGGCCTCGGCCCAGCTGGAGCTGCCCTTGCGCAGGCCGACGACGACGTCGAGCCCTGATTCGCTGGCGTTGAGCGCGTGGGCGTGGCCCTGCGAGCCGTAGCCGATGACTGCAATGGTCTGGCCCTGGAGGTTGTCGAGGTTGGCGTCGTTGTCGTAGTAGATGTTTGCCATGTTGTAGTTGTCAGTTTTCCTTTCGAGGGTGCCGCGGCCTCAGGCTGCGCGGGCGGGCTTGCGGTTGGGACTGGATTCGGCGCCGGTGCGGGTCAGGGCCACGCTGCCGGTGCGGGTGAGTTCGACGATGCCGTACTCGCGCATCTGTTCGATGAACGCGTTCATCTTGCCGGCATCGCCGGTCACTTCGAAGACGAGGGCGTCGCGGTGCACGTCGACGATGCGGGCGCGGAAGTCCTGGGCGATCTGGCGCAGCTCGACGCGGGCGTCGGGCTCGGAGACCCGGACCTTGATGAGCATCAGCTCGCGGTCCACGTGGGGAGCTTCGGCGTGGTTGACGACCTTGATGACGTCGATCAGCTTCTGCATCTGCTTCTGGACCTGCTCGACGGTCTCGTCGTCGCTGGTGAGGACGAAGTTGGTGCGGCTGAACCCGGGCGTTTCGGTCTGGGCGACAGCGAGGCTCTCGATGTTGTAGCCGCGTCTGGCGATGAGGCCGGCGATGCGGTAGAGCACGCCGGGCTGGTCGCGCACGGTCACGCTGAGCACGTGCTTGCGGGTGCTCACGCTTTCACTTCCACCTTTTCTTCTTCCTGGTCGCCGATGATCATCTCGTCGATGCCGGCTCCGGCCGGGATCATCGGGAACACCTTCTCGCTCTCGTACACCACGAAGTTGATCACCGCGGGCTTGCCCTTGCCGAGCACCTCGGGGATCAGGCGCTTCGCCTCGTCGCGGTCGAAGACGTTGTAGCCGTCGATGCCGTACGCCTCGGCGAGCTTCGCGAAGTCCGGGTTGGAGTCGGCCAGGTGGATCTCGGAGTAACGCTGCGAGTGGAACATCTCCTGCCACTGCCGGACCATGCCGAGCGTGCCGTTGTTGCAGATGGCGATGATGATGGGCAGCTGGTGCTTGTAGATGGTGGCGAGCTCCTGGATGTTCATCTGGACGCTGCCGTCACCCGCGATGCAGATGACCTGTTCGCCCGGGCGGGCGAAGGCCGCGCCGATCGCGCTGGGCAGGCCGAAGCCCATCGTGCCGAGCCCACCCGAAGTTATGAACGTGCGGGGCTTGCTGGTCGGGAAGAGGCGGGCTGCGAACATCTGGTGCTGGCCGACTTCGGTCGTGACGATGCACTCGCCGCCGGTAGCCTCGCGCAGCATGCTGATCACTTCCTGGCTCACCAGGGGCTTGTCCTTCTTGTAGCGCTCCGGGTAGCGGCCCTTCCAGTCGGTGAGGGTGTCCCACCACTCGCGGATGTCGAGCGTGCCGAGTTCCTCCTGGAGGCGCGGCAGGACGTCCTTCAGGTCGCCCACCACCGGCACGTGCGCGGTGACGAGCTTGCTGATCTCGGCCGGGTCGATGTCGATGTGAACGACCTTCGCCTTGGGCGCGAAGCGGGAGAGCTTGCCGGTGACGCGGTCGTCGAAGCGCAGGCCGGCGCCCAGGATGAGGTCGCAGTGCGTGATGGCGCGGTTGGCGGTGACGGTGCCGTGCATGCCGGGCATGCCGAGCGCCTGTTCGGCTCCGGCCGGGTAGGCGCCGATGCCCATCAGCGTGGTGATGACGGGGATGCCGGTGGCCGCCGCGAACGCGTGCACCTCGGCCGAGGAGGACTGGCTGCCGCCGCCCACCATCATCACGGGGCGTTCGGCCGCGCGGATGGCTTCGGCTGCCAGGCGGATCTGGCGCGCGTGTCCCTTGAGTGTCGGCTTGTAGCCGGGCAGGTCGATCGTCGTCTCGAAGCTGCCGCCGAAGGCGGCCAGCTGGATGTCCTTGGGGATGTCCACGACGACCGGGCCGGGCCGGCCGGTCGAGGCGATGTGGAACGCCTCGGCGATGACGCGGGGGATGTCCTCCACGCGCTTGATCAGGTAGTTGTGCTTGGTGACCGGCGAGGTGATGCCGTAGATGTCGGCTTCCTGGAAGGCGTCGGTGCCGATGAGGGGCAGGGCGACGTTGCCGGTGATGGCTACCAGGGCGGACGAGTCCATCTGGGCGGTGGCGAGACCGGTGATGAGGTTGGTGGCTCCTGGTCCGCTGGTGGCGAAGCAGACGCCGACGCGGCCGCTGGCACGGTAGTAGGCGTCGGCCGCGTGGGCGCCGGCCTGCTCGTGCCGCACGAGGATGTGCCTGATGGGCGAGTCGTACAGCGCGTCGTAGACGGGCATGATGGCTCCGCCCGGGTGGCCGAAGACCGTGTCCACCCCCTGGCGCTCTAGCGCCTTGAGCAGCGCGGCTGCACCGTTCATGGTATTCCCCCTGGCTTGTGGCTGTTCATCTGCAACCTCCGGTCTGTGCCCGCTCTCTTCCTTGGTGTTCACGCCTCACAAAACGAAACCCGCCGCTTACTTCAGGCGGCGGGGGTATGTGAGTCGATTGCGAGCTTTGCAAGCGCTACGCAACGACACCCCCCGGCCATAGAATTATGACCGCGCGGTTCGCGGTGATGATCTGGCCGGTAGGGAGACTCTGCATAACTGTTCGGAGTATATGTGCGGCGGCTTGAAGGTGTCAACCAAGGGCTTGAGCGAGCTGTACACCAGCGAGAGTACACAGGGGTGATTGAGGGCTTGCTGGGCGCATAAGCCATGACACGAACAAAGAAGCCTTATCTCGGGAAGCCGGGGCGTGAGCGCCTACTCGTAGTGCGTCCACATCCGGAGGACTCGGACAGTCCTTTCGGTGTCGTTGACTTCATACACGAGGCGGTGTTGCCTGTTAATCCGGCGGGAATAGGCGCCCTTAAGGTCTCCCACCAGCTTTTCGAACGGTGGCGAGTTCTGGAACGGGTCAGCTTCGAGAATCAGTAGCAGTGATTCGGCTTTGCGCCGCAGTCCGGCGGCCGAGAGCTTGCGGGCGTCCTTGAGGGCATGCCTGGCATAGATAAGGCGCCAGCTCACCAGTCCAGCTCAGTGCTGCTTTCCTCCCAGGATTCGGCCATGCCCTCGTGAATTGACTCCCGCATGCCCTTTACTGACAGGAGGTGGAGTGTGGCCTGAATCGACTCCCAGTCTTCTTCCGAAAGAAGTACAGCGTTCGCCCGCTTGCCGGTTATGAGCACCGGCTTGTGTGTCTGGGCAACTTCATCGACGAGTTGATACAGGGTGGCACGTGCCTTGGTTGCCGTGATGACTGACATGTACGCCTCCTCCTGACCGTAGCGTACCGGTTTACGTACGCAGCGTCAAACCGAGGCATGGTCAGCTAGCTGCGCGTTGCTGTCGACGTCAAGGCCTGTTTTGGCTGCGGGCACCAGAAGCTGAAACGTATCACTGCTGCACGAGCTTTGTTCGCCTAGATGCGCTGGGCGGGCTCGATATCGACGCGGTACATGTCGCCTCGCTGTGGGCACCGTTCTCTCGAGTCAGCTGTCAGAAGTCGATGAACGTCTGGCAGTACACTTGGGTATTCCCTAGGCTAAGTAACCTCCCTTGGGCGCGGATTCCTTGTCGCGTCAGTGCGGGTGCTGCCACATCGGGCCCCAAGCTGCGGTCGGATTCGGTTAGCAAGCTGACCCAGCACTCGCCCGGGAAATGTGCCAGTCTCCTGACGTGCCGATGGCTGCTTACGCTTCGGAGAAGCGCCCTCCGACCAAGCTGGCATTCTGACTCACAATTAGTAAACCTGAGCGTGCTATTGTCAACTATGGCGCTTTGCAGCGCCCAGCACGGATATACTCTTATGGTTGATTGATGGCTGAATCGAAAGGAAGGTTGGCAACACACACATGCTTACGTATTACCTGATCGGAATCGTCGCGCTGGTCGGCTCGCTGCTGGTCCAGGGCTACCTGCGCAGCACCTACGGCAAGTGGAGCCAACGGGCCAACTCAGCCCAGCTCACCGGCCGCGATACGGCCCTCGCGATCCTGCGCGCCAACGGCATCACCGACGTGCGCGTCGAGGCGGTCCAGGGCACGCTTACTGACCATTACGATCCGACGGCCAAGGTCGTCCGGCTCTCCAAGGACAACTACGCCCGCGCCAGCGTCGCCGGCATGGCGGTCGCGGCCCACGAGGTTGGCCACGCCATCCAGCACCACAAGGCGTACGCACCGCTCAAGGTCCGCACGGCGCTCCTGCCGATCGCGAACATCGGCAGCCAGTTCGGCCCGATCCTTGCAGTGTTCGGCCTGATCCTGGGCCAGGGACCCAACCTGCTGCTCAACATCGGTATCGCGCTCTTCGCGGCCGCCGTGCTGTTCCAGCTGGTGACGCTCCCCATCGAGTTCGACGCCAGCCGGCGCGCGATGAACCAGATGCAGGCGCTCGGCATCGTCACGCCGACTGACTCGGGTGGCGCCCGCTCGGTACTTAACGCCGCAGCCCTGACCTATGTGGCCGCAGCCGCCACCGCCATCGGCTACCTGCTTTACTTCCTCACAGCCGCGCGGGACTGATGAACACAGCCCGGGCGGCCGCGCTCGCGGTCATGCTCCGAGTCAGGCGCGGTGCCTTCGCCGCGCCTGCGCTCAATTCCGAGCTTGAACCGATCATGGACGCCCGGGATCGCGCGCTCGCCACCGACCTGGTGTACAGCGCCCTCCGGCACGAACGCCGGCTTGAGGCAGCCCTGGCCGAGCGCCTGAAGCAGCCGGATCGGCTGCCCGAGGCTGTCAACGCCGCACTTCTGCTCGGGGCGGCCGAACTGCTCGTGCGCGAGGCTCCGCGGCACGCAGCCGTGAACGAATGGGTCAACATCGTCAAGCAGCGCCACGCGCGCCTGGGCGGGCTGGCCAACGCCGTGCTGCGCCGCGTGGAGCTGCCCGGGACGCCCTCCCCCGCCGTGGCTGCGAGCCTGCCCGACTGGCTGTTCGACGAGTTCAGGGCGTCGCTGGGCGAGCACGCTCCCGCCGCTGCTGCTGGGATGCTTGCGCCCGAGCCGCTCTGGCTCACCACACTTAGCGACGAGGCGGCGCCAACGCTCGAGTCCGAGGGCTGCGAGGTCGGCCCCGGGCCGGTGCCGGGCAGCCTGCGCGTACGCACCCCGGTGCCGCTGGGCGAGCTCGAAACCTTCACGAGTGGACTGATCCAGCCTCAGAACCCGTCTTCCTTGCATGTCACCAGAGTGGTCGGCGCGGGGCCCGGAGACACGGTGCTCGATCTGGCGTCGGGCAACGGCATCAAGGCCGCGATCATGGCGAACGACGGGGCCAAAGTGACCAGCGTGGAGCTGTCCGCCGCCAAGCTGAAGCGGGCCGAGCGCAACCAGCGCCGCCTTGGCGTGCGCGTGAAGCACGTCGAGGCCGACCTGAGTACCCTTCCCGATGGCCTGGCGCCCGCGGGCAAGGTGCTGCTGGACGCTCCCTGCACCGGCACGGGCACGCTGCGGGGCAACCCGGAGATCAAGCGGCGGCTGGAACCCGAGGATGTGCAGCAGGCAGTGGTCCTGCAGGCACAGATGCTCGCAACGGCGGCGCAGCTGACCGCGCCTGGTGGCGAGCTGACGTATGCCGTCTGCAGCCTGACCAGGGCCGAGGGGCCGGATCAGGCGGCCTCGTTCCTTGAAGCGAACCCGGGGTTCGCGGCGATTCAGGTCGACAGCGATGGCCTTCCCTTTCTGCAGCAGGAACATGGCGGATTCATTTTGCCGCTGGACGGACTGGACGGCTTCTACGTAGCCAGGTTCAGACGGTTACAGAAGGACGTTTGAAACGGTAAAACCGGCCGAAAGCTCACACCTGGTACCGGGTGAGGCGAACTCGTTCGTGCTTGATGGCGCGACGAATCGAGACGCTACCCGGTGGCTGTTAACGTGGCCAATCTGACGTCAGCCGGCGCCATGTCCGTTATTCTGGAAGCCTATGTGGAAAACTATCCCCGGCCTTGCTGCAACCCTACTTCTAGCCATCGTCCTTGCCGCCTGTGAACTCGCCCAGCCGGCAGAAGACGGCCCGCCTGGGGTCGCCGCAATAATCGTTTCTCCAGCCGGCAGTTCAGTGGCTGAAGGCGAGAGCCGACGCCTCGCGGCCTCCATCGTGGACGCTGAAGGCAAGCATGTGATGAAGCAGGTGACCTGGGAAAGTACCGATCCATCCATTGCAGTCGTAAGCGCGCACGGACTGCTTACAGGAATCAGCGCGGGTGGTCCGGTTTCCATAACCGCTGAGGTCGACGGCGTGGTGGGCACCGGAGTGGTCACGGTGACCGAACCACCTGAAGAGCCTGAACCGGATCCGCAGCCTGACCCTGACCCTAAGCCAGACCCCGATCCCGACCCAGAGCCAAACCCGGGCCCGGAACCCGATCCGGATCCCGGAGGCGACGAAGAGCCCGACGACACGCACGATCCTGACCCTGGCGATACAGATAACCCCGATGAAGAACCCGAACCTGATGGTGTAGAGGCTGTCATCATCGACCCTGGTGTGCTTGAACTGAACGCTTTCGACACGGTCGAACTCACTGCGACAGCATTCGATGCCGACGGCGAGGAGATGGACGTCAGCCTCACCTGGACCAGTTCGGACGAGACGGTTGCGACTGTTACACAGGAAGGGCTGGTCACTGCCGGAGGCATCGGTGGCGTAGCGTTCATCCAGGCCAGCGCTGCTGAAGCTTACGGTGAGAGCCTGATCACGGTCATGCCACAGGAGCCAGTGCGGGTCGAGCTTGCGCCCGTGAGTGTCCAGCTCGGTGTAGGCCAGACACTTCAGCTCGCCGCAACTGCCTACAGTGAGGACGATACAGAGGCAGCAGTTGACTTCGAGTTCACGAGTTCCTATCCATCAGTCGTCACGGTGAGCGATGGCGGTCTGGTTGCCGGCGTGGCTGTTGGTGGGCCTGTTACCGTCACCGCCTCCTTCGGAGACCTCTCAGCCAGCAGTCAGGTGAACGTTGTGGCTGCACAGGACTGCGGAGTATTCGCAGCAGGTAGCAGCCCGAGGCTTTCACTGGCACGTCTGCAGGTGTTGCAGGTCGTGGAGCTCGGTGGTCCCGGAGAAGTACCCTGGACCCGCGGCAAGGAGACCCTTGCGCGTGCTGCAGTCAGGCAAAATTCAAGCGGACCCCAGGTGCGGATGCCCGCAACTGTGCGGGTGCGCGCGATGGTGGGGAACAACACGATCGCCACCGTTACAGCGGAGCAGCCGGAATGCATTCCCAGTTCGGTTCAGCTGGATAACCTGGCGCGCACATTCAACGCGGAGTTTGCCGCCAGTGTTGCCCGCAAGAACCTGAAGATCGTAGCGGAGCTGATCGACGCTGCAGGTGTCGTCAAGGACAGTGCAGTTTTCGATGAATCCTTCTACTATTATTTCGATCCCAAGCCGCTCAGGATCATGTTCAGACCGGTCCAAATCGGGAGCAGCGGAAGCGTACCAACCGTAGATGCGCAGCATGCCATGTCTTTCGCGCGGGAGGTCTTCCCGCTGGTAAGTGTCAGCGCCACAGTTGGCCCGGCATTCGTTTACGAGGGCGGCAGTGGCCCGAACAATCAAGCACAACTTCTATTAGCACTGGAGGGAGTCTTCGCGGGAATGGATCCGAGTCTGAACACCTATCTGCACGGCGTCGTACCAGCGGGCACGTTCGGTGGGGTCTCGGGTGCAGCGTTCATCGGGCGGCCGGTAGCCTGGTCGGCACTCGGCGGCAACTTCCCGCTCACCGTTGCGCACGAACTCGGGCACAACTTCGGTCTCATGCACGCACCTTGCGGCTCCGTTCAGAATCCCAATCCCGGCTACCCACACGCTGGTGGAGTGACAGGCACTTACGGCTACCGGGCCTCGTCCGGCAC
Source organism: uncultured bacterium (assembly GCA_964495325.1). Classification (GTDB taxonomy): domain Bacteria; phylum Deinococcota; class Deinococci; order Deinococcales; family Trueperaceae; genus CAZBVI01. The sequence continues at coordinate 38,334 of CAZBVI010000016.1, read as the reverse complement.
GCTGTATCCACCGACTACGACTTACGACCTGATGGGCGCCTGCACTCCTGCCTGGATAAGCGGCAGACACTACTATCGTGTAGCCGATCGCAGGTCCCTAGGCACGCTTGGTCTCTCAGGTATCGACGAAGGGCCCGTTCCGGTCCTGCGTGTAAGCGGTTGGGTGGAAGCTGGCGGGGACACAGTGCTCAGGCCCCTTCTGCTCACGGACGCCAATCCCCGGCTCCCCGCACCCGGTCCCTGGCGCTTCGTGCTTCGTGACCACAGTGGCTCTCCACTGCACGAAGTGTCATTCGACACGGTCGATGTTTCCACGGACGATCTGTCCATGTTCTCGTTCTCACTGCCGATGAGTGAAGCAGAGATGATGGATGTGGGATCCGTACATGTACTGGATCCCGGGGGCAGAGTCGCTGCCTCCTGGACGGACTCCGCGACTGTCAGCCTGTCCTCCGCCGACCTGATCACGGCCGAGAGGGAATCGGCTGGCACCGCGACGCTGACGTGGCCCGAAGCCAGTTTCGAGACCCTGTTGGTCATAGAACCGGACACCGGTTATGTCCTGGGCATCAGCAGCACCGGAACGATCATGGTAGAGACCGCAGCGGATCAGCTGGACGTGATCGTATCAACGGGCTTGCGTAGCAACCGCATGAGCGTAGAAATCGAGGATTAAGGCCGATAGGTCCGGCTTCCCGGGACCTTAAAACAGGTTGACGCCGCGCTGTAGAGTGAGAGCAGCGCGGCGTTTGCGTGGCTGGCCCCGGCCTGGCCAGCTGCTGCGGCGCTCCCGTCAGCTGCCTTACGGAGCGCCCGGGGCTTAAGGGTTCTACTTGAACTCATGGAATGGGAACTGCCTGTAGTAGCACTTCGGACCGTTGTGGTACTGCCCCGCAACTACGACAACGTGGAAGTGGGCAGACCGAAGTCGAAACGCGCACTGGAAGAGGCACAGGCCGCGGACAACCGCGTGCTGCTGCTGGTGCAGCGCGACACCAGGGCTGATGATCCCGACGGGGACGGCCTGTACGAGATCGGCACGCTCGGCGTGGTCAAGCAGGTGATCCGCCTGCCGGACGACACGCTGCAGGTGCTGGTGGAAGGAAAGGAACGCGCGGTGGTGCAGGGCTACGTGCCCGGCCAGACGCTGCGCGCCCGCGTGAAGACGATACCCGAGCCGGGCGGCAGCAAGCTGGAGGCCGAGGCCCAGCCGATGATGGAGGAAGCCAAGCGCTCCTTCAGCGAATACGTGCAGCACAACAAGAACCTGCGCCTGGATTCGTTCCACCTGGAGGACCTGCGCTCCCAGAAGGAGCCCGGCGTGCTGGCGGACAAGATCGCGAAGTACAGCTCGTGGGAAGTGGTGGACAAGCAGGCGGTGCTCGAGGAGATGAACCCGATGGCCCGTCTGGAGCTGGTGCTTGGCTTCCTGGCCCGCGACATCGAGCGGATGGACACCGAGAAGCAGATCAGCGCCCGGGTCAAGGTCCAGATGGACGGCAACCAGCGCGAGTACTACCTGCGGGAGCAGATGAAGGCCATCCAGCACGAGCTGGGCCAGGACGACGCCTCGGAGACCGAGGAACTGCGCCAGCGGGTGAAGGACAAGGAAATGCCCGAGGCCGCCACCGAGCGGGCCAACAAGGAGATCGACCGGCTCGAGAAGATGGCCGGCGGCTCGCCGGAAGCCACGGTGGTGCGCAACTACCTGGATGTGCTGCTCGACCTGCCCTGGAGCGAGCTGGACGAGGAACACCTGGACGTGAAGCACAGCGAATCCATCCTTGACGCCGATCACTACGCGCTGGAGGAACCCAAGGAACGCATCCTGGAGTTCCTGGCCGTGCGTCACCTGACGAAGGACAACGAGGACGCCGATTACAAGGCGCCCATCCTCTGCCTGGTCGGCCCGCCCGGCGTCGGCAAGACTTCGCTCGGCAAGTCGATCGCCCGCAGCCTCAACCGCTCCTTCGTGCGGATGAGCCTGGGCGGCGTGCGCGACGAGGCCGAGATCCGCGGCCACCGCAGGACCTACATCGGCTCGATGCCGGGCCGCATCCTGCAGGGTATGCGCACCGCGGGAACCATGAACCCGGTGTTCCTGCTGGACGAGATCGACAAGATGACTGCCGACTTCCGCGGGGATCCCAGCTCTGCCCTGCTCGAGGTGCTGGATCCGGAGCAGAACAACACGTTCTCGGACCACTATCTGGAGATCCCGTACGACCTGTCGCGCGTCATGTTCATCACCACGGCGAACTCGCTCTCAGGCATCCCCCGTCCGCTGCTTGACCGCATGGAAGTCATCCAGATCCCCGGTTACACGCTTTCCGAGAAGCTCGAGATCGCCAAGCGCTACCGCGTGCCCCGGCAGATAAGGGACCACGGCCTGGCCGGCAAACTCGGCTTTCATGACCCCGCGCTGGAGCGCATAGTCACGGAGTACACCCGCGAGGCCGGCGTCAGGAACCTGGACCGGCAGATAGCCAAGGCGATCCGCAAGTCCGCCCGCCAGTACCTGGATGCACCGTGGGAGAAGGAACGCAGCCTGGACCACGACTCGGTCCGCGAACTGCTCGGCGTGCCACCCTTCCGGGACGACAAGGCCGACAAGGACGCTCAAGTGGGCATGACCCATGGCCTGGCTTGGACGTCAGTTGGCGGCGTGACCTTGGATATCGAAGCCGTCTCTCTACCCGGCAAGGGCAAGGTCGCCCTGACCGGCCAGCTTGGCGAGGTCATGAAGGAGAGCGCACAGGCGGGCATCGCCTTCCTGCGCAGTCACGCAGCGGAGTACGGCCTACCGGCCGACTTCCACGAGACCAGGGACCTGCACGTGCACGTGCTCGAGGGAGCAACGCCTAAGGACGGGCCCAGTGCCGGTATCGCTATTGCCAGTGCCGTGGTAAGCGCCATCAGCGGCCGCGCCCTGCGCGGCGACGTGGCCATGACCGGCGAGATCACACTACGTGGGCGGGTTCTGCCCATTGGTGGGCTCAAGGAGAAGCTGCTGGCGGCGCATCAGGCTGGGATATCCACCGTGATCATCCCCGAGGGCAACCGGGCGAACCTTGAAGAGGTGCCCGAGGCGATCCTGAAGGACCTCGAGGTGGTGCCCGTTGCGGACTTCTTGGCCGTGATGGATGTGCTGCTGATCGATGGTGAAGCGGCAGCGCATGCGTACTTGCCCGCCAGCGATGCCGATGGCACGGGGCCTGCGGGAGTGCCGCCCGCCGGATAGCGGCTGCAGGGCCCACGCCCAGCTACAGAGTCGAACCAGCGTGCCCGGCACCCTTCATGAGGCTGCCGGGCACGACTTCATGTGTCCCATCCCCTGTTCGTGCCGCCTACGCGCAGTTCAACTGCGGCTCGAAACGCACTTCGTTCACACGTTCCTGAAGCTGCGCGAGCTGGGCGGGCACGTCGGAAGTGGCGCTGAGGTCCAGGCAGTTCCGGCGTACGGACAAAAGTTGTGCGCCCGCGAGTCCGTGGTTCGCTAGCAGGGGCGTGATGTCTTCTATCCTGTTCAGGTCGAGATAGAGTGCGTCCAGCGCCTCAAGTCCGCTCAAGGGGCCGATGTCCCGGACCATGTTCGCGCTCAGGTCGAGCGTCTTGAGTCCGTGCATGCTGCCGAGCGAATCGATGACCCTGACTTGGTTACCGGCGAGGCTGAGCCTCTCGAGATCGATCAGGTTTTCAAGGGGTGCCAAGCTGACGACCTCGTTCGCCGTCAGGTGGAGATGCGTCAGTCCCGTCAGGCCGGCGAGCGGGGCGAGGTCGCTGATCCGGTTTCCCTGCAGTACCAGCACGGCGAGGCTCTCCAGTGACTCGAGCGGCGTCAGGTCGGTGATGCTGTTCATACCGATGTCGAGTTCCGTGAGGTTGTGGGCGTGTTCCAGGCCGCTCAGGTCCCGGATGTCGAGCCGCACTGCAGCCAGCTTCGTCAGCCCGTCCAGGTCGAGACAGCCGATTGGATCGCCCTCCGGCTGGCCGGTCGCGGCGTTAATGGCCGCTGCCAGGCTGGGATCGGGAACCTCGCAGGTAGCCAGCCCGGGCTGGCCTGAGCAGGCTGCCAAGAGCAGTGTCAATCCAAGCAGCGTGGGAATCAGGTACTTCGGAGTCATGCATCGACTCTAGCGCATCGGGCTGGATTGGGCTTCGGGTTCCGGCTGGAACGAGCACATCATAAAAAGTGTGCGTCCGACCCGAGGGTCGGACGCACACTTTCTTGCGTATCAGGCTGAGCCTGCTACTTGAGAGAGGACTTAGGGCTGAACGCTGGTCTCCTCGCGGACGGTCAGCGGCAGGGGCTGCCAGTCTGGGCCGTTCGTGTAGGTGAGCTCTGCGTTGAGGTCGACCACGCCAACGGCGCGAGCATCGGCGCTGAGGACGACGCGAGCGAACTGGCCAGCCGGGATGGTTACCGGAGCGAACGCGAAGCTGCCGGTCGTGGGCGTGATTGTCTCAGTATGTGTCCAAGCGGTCTCAGAACCGATGTAGAGGTACGCACTACCGGTGAACTGAACACGTGCGTTGGACAGCGAGCCGGAGATGGTCACGCCGGTACCGGCGACGCCGCCGTTGCTCTCTGCGGTGAGGACGTAGAAGAACGGATCACCGGGGTTGTATCCGTCGCGAAGGTTCGCGAGGTCGAAGTCACCGGTTGTGCCGTCAACCTCGGGGTCGGCAGCAGCCCACTCGTCGTATTCACCGTTGGTGGTGAGGGTTACGAAGGCGGTCGGCGGAACCGGAAGCACTGCAACTGCATCGCAGTCCGCGAGGGCCGGGTAGCGGACCTCGGGGCGAGCGTAGATGTAATCCTCTACGTAATAGACCTCGCTCTGATCCCAGCGGACGCCGTTCTCGGCGTACCAGGTGTCGGCGAAGCCGTCGTTGAGCTCCGGGTCAGGCTGGTTGAGCTGGCGCGACCAGAGGTAAGCGCAGTTCTGCCAGGCCGGAACCTCGTACGGATCGCCGTCGACCTCAATCGTGACGAAGCCGTTGGCGCCTTCGGCACCCTCGATGGAATCGTAGTCCCCGACGTCACCGGTGAACTCGAAGCTCGGCAGGTTGGTCGAGAACGTCACGACGGAGGCCGCGGTGACGCCGACGGGCAGGCTGTCGATCGGGCTCCAGCGGAAGTTCTTGTCGAGGATGTTCTCGATCTGGATGACGCCGCCGGTCACGTTCGTGAAGTTCGTGCCGTTGGTGAAGTCGATGCCCACGTCGAACCAGTCGTCGACGTTGACGTCGTACGCGTACGGATTGCTGCGCGCAGCGGAGCTGTCGGCGTCGTGGCCCGTGCCGCTCGTGGTGTCGGCGTTGTCGAACTCCCACGGGTAGAGGGCATGAACTGCCGCGTACTCAACCTCGCGGTCAACGCGGTCGAGCTGCCACACTTCGATGTCGAAGAAGGCGCTGCCACCGACGGTGACCAGGTTCTGGCTGCGCAGGTCCTTGCTGATCTCGAAGAGCGGGCGGACGACCCAGATGTCTGACTCGTCGGCGAGGGGCGAGTACGAGAAGACGTACTGCGGGCCGGTGATGTCGTCGCTGAAGAAGCCAGCGGCGGTCACGCTGTTGGCCTGGAGGCCGTTGGTAACGAGGTACGGATCCGCGTATGGCTCGACGCAGTCTGCGGGTTCGTCACCAGTGGCCGGAGTCAGCGGGTGGATGGGCTGCACGGTGAAGAACTCATCACCGGCGCCGTCCCAGCAGTAGCCGGGCTTGTGGCGGGCGTAGACGTCGAAGGTGAAGGTGAAGGAATCGCCGACGGCGATCTCCTGCAGCTCGGGGGTGAGGTTGAAGTTCCAGGTAACGGTGTGGTTGCTGATGTCGTACGTACCACCATCGCTTATGGAATCGACGATGACACCGAGCTCGGCGGGAACGCCGTCGCGAACTGCGACGTTGTAGATGGGCGAATCGCTGGAGTTGGTGACAGTGACGTGAACTGTGGAGCGGAACTCGTCGCCCTCGGCAACGATGACCGGCTCATCGTATGCGTCGAGGGTCTCGCTCACGCGGGCGTCGCTGTCGTAGCCACGCCAGGTCAGGACGTGCTGGTCGACATACTTGTCGATCTCGAGGAAGCCGCCGACCCACTGCTTGCTGACGGTGTACTGCTTGAGCGGGAAGGAGTAGGTGAAGGGACCGTAGGTTACATCGTGGAAATACGTGGCCTGGATCTCAACCTGAATAGGCAGGTCCTCGAGGCCAACGCCTGCGACCGGTGCGATCTCGGCCATGTAGTTGTCGTCGTCGGACCAATCGATAACGCAGTCGCCACTAACGATGACGCAGTCGTTGCCGCTGACCCAGGCAACCATGTCGGCGTCGCCGCCTACGATGGAGTAAACCACGCGACCACCGAAGTCAATATGGACGAAACCGCTGCCCACGCCGAACGGAGCGAAGTCGAAGGGCTGCTTCTGGGCGGCACCGGTGCCGAAGAAGTGCGAGTTCGTGTCCGTCGCGCCCCAGATGTTGGTGATCGAACCGAAGTCGCGACCCCAGCGCTGGCCAGTGTGTACGCGGTCGTCCATGCGGACGGTCGGGTTGAGGAGCCAAGCTTCGATTGCATCCTCGATCATGTCGTACGGCGCTTCATACGCTTCGCCATGTCCGAAGTACAGGTGCGACATGTTCAGGAAGAAAACCTTGAACTCAGAGATATCGGCTACGCCGTTGGCTCCCCGCGCGCTGACGACGATTTTGATTGGCTCGCGGAGCGAAATGTCTCCGAGCTCGAAGAACGGCCAGGCGTTAGTTGAGAACAGGCTGAACTGTACGTCACCGTTGCCGTCGGCCGTGAAGGACCTAGTGCTGGCGGAGGCTGCAGTGAGTTCCACTTCTGCGGTACAGCTATCAGCGACGATGGCGACACTGTCGAAGAGAGTGTTGGTAATGTCAACGTCAACAATTGCGTTGGCAACACCGGTGCTGACCGTGACGCAGATGCGGTCTTCGGTCTGTGCGACAAGGAGGTCGACGTCCTTCTCAGGATTGTTCTCCTTAACGCTTGCGAATGGGTAACCGTTGACATCAACATAGCTAAAGCTGACATCGCCAGCCTCGACGTTGCCGCCGGGGATGCCGGCGTCGGCGTCAGAGACGAGCGTGATGCTGACAGAGGTAACTCCGTCGCCATGCTCAACCTCGCGGGAAACCGTGCCGTAGCCGTCGCGCTCGGCGGTGACCACATAGAGGCCAGTGTCAAGCTCGTAGAACAGGCTGCCAACGCCGCTGCTCGTTGCGACAACGTCGCCGCTATCGAAGTCGGTGACAGTAACGGTGGTGTTAGCATCGCGAACGCTGAACGGGTTCAGGCTAACGTAAATACCGGGATCAGCATCGGGATCAGGATCGGGATCCGGATCGCCGCCACCGATGAGGGTGTACGTAAGGGTGACGTTAGTGGTGCCGCCAGCATCGACGGTGACATTCTGGGCGCCGGGAGTGGTGTAGCCATCAACGGCTCCGCCGGACACGGTGTAATCGCCTGATGCAAGCACGAAGGTGTCGCCGTCGGATACGGTCTCATCGACGACGGTGCCGGAAGCATTGGATACGACTACGGGAGCATTGGCTACGCCACTAAGGGCAATTGCCAGCGTACCGTCCTGGTCGCCGTTGCCGTTTCCGCCGCCGCCGCCACCGCACGCCGCCAGAAACAGCGCCGTGCCGACGAACAACAACAGATACTTAATCCTCTTCATTCAATCCTCCTGAGTGAGTGTGTACTTGACCATGAGTCCGCAGTGTAGCTGGCAATTTTGAATCCTCCCTGAAGCAGTCGTCGAGCCCCACCACAATTGCCCGGCACGTTGACCGGACCAATAACGATTGGTGACACCCTACAAACTGTCATGTTAACACGCTTCTCCTGTAGCAGAGCAAGGCTGTGTCCAGATTCAAGCCACGCGCGGACTGTCGCGTGTAGCGGGCGGTTAGCCGCATATCGGTGGACCGCATCCTGGCAACGCGAGTTGTCCGAGTTTCCTCTGTTTCCAAAACCGATACCTCCATATGCGTCCGGGCTCTTGGCTTTAGCCAATAGGCTTTCCGCACCTCCTTCCGCGCCATTCGGTTCAAGCGCCATCACCCTAGGTGCGACTATCGCACGTGTGAGAGCACGATGTCAACATAAAACTCATGATGCTGACGGCGCTGTGGCCTATGTCGCAAACGGCATTAACGCGCGTTTTGGGGGTGTCATTCTCATGAGTAAAGTGGCGCATGAGCAGCGCTCATCACAGATGGCAATTATCGGCGTTCGGCTATCGATTTCAATTGCGCTGGCAGTTCGGACTCTTGCCTCAGCAGAGCTGGGAGCCGGACGGCTCAAAGGGCCGGAAGGTATGCCCGTAGCACCCTGGAGTTACCCGTCAGGGCATACTCGCCCAGGGCTGCGGGCAGCACCAGCGAGGTGCCGCTCACGAGCTCGGTCTGGCCGCCTTCGCGCTGAAGGTGGGCTGCTCCGCTGACGGCGGTCAGGATCTCCACGCTGCCCGGGTTAGTCCTGAGCTCCGGGGCTGCCGCCGCGTTCAGCTCCTGCAGTACGAAGTGCTCGCACCTGAGCAGCTCGCGCACGCCCTTCTGAAGCTGCCTGGGCTGGACTACCGCGTCCTGTCCCCCGCTCAGGCTGGCAACGGCGAGCGCGCGCGACACGTGCAGCTCACGCGGCCTGCCTTCACTGTCGCGCCTGTCGAAGTCGAACAGGCGGTAGGTCAGGTCGCTCGACTGCTGGATCTCGTACAGCAGGATGCCCGCACCCACCGCGTGCACGGTGCCCGGCGGGTTGTAGACCACGTCCCCCGCCCGGACCGGGACGCGGTTGAGCAGGCCGGTGAGGCTGCCATCCCGTACAGCCGCCCGTACCTGCTCGGTGGTGACGGTCTCGCGCAAGCCCCACCAGATCGCGGCTCCGGGCTCGGCCTCGAGTATCAGCCAGGCCTCGGCCTTGCCCAGGTGGCCGCTGTCCGCTTCGTGGGTGAGGGCGTAGGAGTCGTCCGGATGCACCTGGATCGAGAGGTCCTGAGCCGCGTCCAGGAACTTCACCAGCAGAGGGAACTTGCTGCCGTAGCGGGCGACGGCCCGGGTGCCCAGCAGGTCGGGCCCGAGCTGCTCGGCCGCCTGCTGCAGGGTCCTGCCCTGCAGGGGGCCGTTCAGGATCTTGTTGTCCGCATACACCTGCCAGCTCTCGCCGAACGGCTCGCCGGCGCCCGGGTCGGGCAGGCCCACGAACTGCTCGAGCTTCCGGCCGCCCCAAAGCCGCCTGGAGGCCACGGGCGAGAGCCGCAATGGATAGATCGTCACGCTACTGCCTCCGCTACCTGTGCCAGCACGCCGTCCACAAGGGCGTAGCGGCTGTCCACGTCCTGCACGAGCCCCTCGTCATGCGTCACCAGCAACACGGCCGTGCCGCGGTCGCGGGCCAGCTCGACCAGCAGGCGATATACGGCCTCGGCGCTGACGCGGTCAAGGCTGCCGGTGGGCTCGTCCGCCAGAATCAGGGGTGGCTCGTCGTAAAGGGCGCGGGCGACCGCGATGCGCTGCTTCTCACCGCCCGACAGCTGCCGCGGCAGGTGCGAGGCCCGGTCGGCAAGGCTGACCAGCTCGAGCAGCCGCAACTCGCGGGCCGCGTCGCGCTCGTTGCGGATGCGGCCGGGCAGGCTGACGTTCTCGGCGGCGGTCAGTTCCTCGAGCAGGTAATGCTGCTGGAACACCAGGCCGACGTGCCTGGCGCGCATCCTGGTGAGCTGCTGGGGCCGCCTGGTGTGCACGGGCATGCCGCCCCAGTGGATCTGGCCCGAGTCCGGGCGGTCCAGCCCGGCCAGGAGGCGCAGCAGCGTGCTCTTCCCCGACCCGGACGGCCCGAGGATGGCGGCGACCTCACCGGGAGCGACCGACAGGTCGACGCCGCGCAGCACCTCGAGCGTGCCCGACCCGGTCGGATAGGCGCGTCTGAGGCCGCGGCAGGAGACCGCGGGCGTCGGTTCGATGGTCATGGTGCAGTATACCGCCGGGCGCATACGTGTCTGGCATGCGCAAACTGGTAAGTTGGACGCAATGCAGACTACCGGTGGCAATGATGTGACGTTGGAGTTCCTGAAGTCCGTTCCGCTCTTCAAGGACGCGCCGGCGCGTGCGCTTGAGCTGGCCGCGTCCGTCCTGACCAGGCGGGAGTTCCCGCCGCAGACCACCGTGTTCCAGGAGGGCGACGCCGGCGAGGCCCTATATATAATCGTCTCCGGCCTCGTGAAACTCTCCAAGGTCGACCTGGGCGGGCACGAGAAGACGCTCGCACTGCTGCAGTCACCCGAGTTCTTCGGCGAGATGGCGCTGATCGGCAACGCATCGCGCAGCGCCACCGCCCTGACGCTTGCGCCCACAGAAGCGCTGCTGCTCTATGCGGATGACTTCAAGCGCCTGATGGAGTCGTTCCCCACCGTCAGCCTCAACCTCACCGCCACGCTGGCCGAGCGCCTGCGCGGCATGGACGACGAGGCCCAGATCCTCTCCTACAAGGACGCGCAAGGCCGCGTGGCCTACGTGCTGCTGCGCCTGCACGAGACCGGCGTTGCCGAGCCCGACGAGCACGGCGTGCCGCAGGTGCTGCTCACGCACCAGGAGCTGGCCAGCCTGGCGGGAACCAGCCGCGAGACGGTCACCCGGGCGCTCAAGGCGCTCGAAGGCGAGGGCGTGATCAGGACGCGGACGCGCGAGATACTGCTGACAGACCCCGAGGGCCTGGCCGAGATCCTGCACGAGATCCGCTGAGGCCTAGCCTGCCGCGGCCAGCTTGCGCCTCAGGCGCTCCTCGTTGCGCCGCTTCACTTCCGGCCAGTCCTGGTCCGTGATCGCGTACAGCGCCGTGTCGCGCACCCGGCCGCCGCGCGCCAGCATGTGGCGCCGCATGATGCCCTCGAACTCCGCGCCGAGCGCCTCGATCGCCTTGCGCGAGCGCACGTTCAGCACGTCCGTGCGCAGCGAGACGCGGTACAGGCCTAGTTCCTCGAAGGCGAAGGTCAGCATCAGCAGTTTGCACTCCGTGTTGGTGGCCGTGCCGAACTGGTCGCTGCGGTACCAGGTGTAGCCGATCTCGGTGCCGCGGTTCCTGAAGTCCATCGCGTTGAAGCGGGTGAGGCCGATCACCTCGTCAGTTGTCCTGAGCAGCACGGTGAACGGGTAGGCGGTTCCGCGCTCGCGGTTCGCGAGCACCTCGTCGTAGTAAGGGGCCGTCTCATCGGGCGTGACGGGGGTGGAGGTCAGGTCGAACTCTCCCGGCGCCTGCTGGCCCACGCTCAGCAGGTCGGGGATGTGCTCGCGTTCGAGCGGCACGAGCCGCACGCGTTCGCCGGTCAGGACCGTCGGGTGCGGCATTGAGGTGGGCAGGGCACGATTGGTGTCTGGACTCATGCTGCCCATATTAAGCGTGAATCAGTCGTGCTGGAGCGATGAACTGCCCGTGCCGGGCGCGCCGGGCAGCGGCGCGAGCGGCTTGGACGTGTCGACCTCGAAGTCGACGATCTCCGCATGCTCCACCTGCCGGCTCAGCCCCGTGAACGCGCTGATGACCACCGCGTGGGTGACGACTATCAGGCTGTCCAGGTGCGCGTAGCGGCACAGCACGCGGTGCACGCGCTGCCGCACCTCGCCCAGGCTCTCCCAGGGGCCCTCTTCCGTGCCGGCGCCGAGTCGCATCTCCTCGCGCAGGCCCGCGTTGGCCCGGCTGAGCAGGCCCGCGTCGGCCTCGGCCAGCGAGTCCTTCTGCGGCAGCCACTCGTGCAGGTCGTACTCCACATAGAGCGCCTTGTTCAGCACGCGGCTCAGGCGCGCGGCCGACTCGAGCGCCCGCGCGTAACTGCTGCACAGGATCGCAGAGGCTTCCTGCAACCGGTAATCGGTCGCTATCGTGTCGATCTGCAGGCGTCCCACGTTGGACAGCGGTGCGAACGATGTGGCCCAGCCCCGCACTCCCCGGGATTCAACCGTGCCGTAATCGGTCTCGCCATGCCTGATGAAATACAGCTTCAAACCCGGACCTCACCCGTCTGCACTCCCGCCTGGCATTAAGCCATTGCCCAGACTGTGCCAGACCACATTAGCAGGTGGTTCATACTGCGCGCGTGCATTGTTTAACGTTGAGCTGAAAGGCCGATGAACACGGGCTTACATGGGCAGCACACGGGTCAGCGCCGGGAGGGACATTCGGTCCGCTCACGCGCGGTACACTCAAGGTGAGAGCCACCCGGATGCGGGTGGCAGCGAGACAAGGGAGTGATCGTCTGTTCGAGTCAATGTACAGGCGCAGCATGCTGGGCATCGCCGGCGCAAAGCCGGTCGAAAGGCTCATGCGCCGCCTGGGATTCCGCATAGGTGTCGGCCGCTTCGTGGCCGGCGAGGGGCTCGAAGACGCGGTCCGCGTGGTGCGCGAGCTGGAGGATGCGGGGCACCGGGCGATCCTGGACCTGCTCGGCGAGTTCGTGGACACACCCGAGGGCGTCGAGGACATGGTGAACCAGATACTGATCACCCTCGACCGCCTCGGGACCGAGGAATTCGAGCGGCACATGAGCATGAAGCCGACCCAGCTCGGCCTGGGCATCAGCCAGGCGCTGGCCGACGGCAACGCGCGCGCGATCGCCGAACGCGCCCAGAAGGTCGGCGCGCACGTCTGCCTGGACATGGAGAACCACCCTTACGTCGACGGCACCCTCGAGCTTTACCACAGCCTCCGCTCGCGCGGCCTCACCAACGTCAGCACGGTGCTGCAGAGCTACCTGCACCGCACGCCGGACGACCTGCGCTCGCTCGGCAACGGCGCCACCGTCCGGCTGGTGAAGGGCGCGTACAACGAGCCGTCCTCCGTCGCGATCCAGGACCGCTCCCGCATCGAAGAGGCGCTGATCGGCCTGATCGAACAGGCGTTCGGCATGGACATGCACGTCAACATCGCCACGCACGACGAAAAACTCCTGGCACGCTCGGCCGAGATCATTAGCGCCAACGGCGTGGACAGGGGCCGGTACGAGTTCCAGCTGCTATACGGCATCAAGCCGCGCCTGCAGGCCCGGCTGCTGGAAGATGGCCACGTAGTACGCATCTACGTGCCGTATGGACACGATTGGTACGGTTATTACAGCCGCCGCCTGGCCGAACGCCCCGCCAACCTTGGCCTGGTCGTCCGCGGCCTGTTCGGCTGACGAAAGGACTGCTGCATGCTTTTTGAGGAATACAGGAACGAACCTTTCACTGACTTCGGTGATGACAGGAACGCGGCCGCCTACCGCGCCGCGCTCGGCGCCGTGAAAGACGAGCTTGGCCGCGACTACCCGCTGGTAATCGGTGGGGAGCACGTCGAGACCGGCGAGTGGATCGAAAGCCATGATCCGTCTGACAGCGGCAGCCTGGTGGGCCGCGCCGCGGCCGCCGGCCCCGGCGAGATCGAACGGGCCTTCGACGCCGCCGAGAAGGCGTTCGCCGACTGGTCCAGGCTGGACATGGCCGACCGCTCCCGCGCGATGCTGCGGGTCAGCGAGGTCATGAAGCGCCGCAAGTTCGAGCTGGCCGCCTGGATGTCGTTCGAGTCCGGCAAGAACTGGGGCGAGGCCGACGCCGACGTGGCCGAGGCCATCGACTTCATCGAGTACTACGCGCGCGACGCCCTGAAGCTGGCCAAGCCCGTCCTGACTGCCGGCCTGCGCGGCGAGGAGAACACCACCACCCTGCGCGCACTCGGCGTCGGCGTGGCCATCCCGCCGTGGAACTTCCCGCTGGCCATCATGGTCGGCACCGCCGTGGGCCCGGCGACAGTGGGCAACACCGTCATCATCAAGCCCTCGCCGAACACGCCGATCATCGCAGCCAAGTTCATGGAGTGCGTGGCCGAAGCCGGCCTGCCCGCAGGGGTGCTCAACCTGCTCACCGGCCAGGACGCAGTGCTTGGCGACGCGCTGGTCGACAGCCCGCGCACCCGCTTCATCAACTTCACCGGCTCGGTCCGCACCGGCCTGCGGATCCACGAGCGCGCGGCAAAGGTCCAGCCGGGCCAGAACTTCATCAAGCGTGTGTACGCCGAGATGGGCGGCAAGGACGCCCTCATCGTGGACGAGACCGCCGACCTCGAAGCCGCCGCCGAAGCGGCCGTGGCCAGCGCCTTCGGCTTCCAGGGCCAGAAGTGCTCCGCACTCAGCCGCCTGATCGTGGTCGACGAGGTGTATGACGACCTGCTCGAACGCATCGTCGAACGCACCAAGGAGCTCGAGGTTGGCCCCGCCGAGGTCAACAGCAGCGTCACCCCGGTGATCAACGAAACCCAGTTCGACCGCATCCTCGAGTACATCGAGACCGGCAAGGGCGAGGGCCGCCTCGTCTGCGGCGGCGAGAAGGCCGAAGGGGACGGCTGGTTCATCAAGCCGACCATCTTCGCCGATGTGCCCCGCGGCGCCGTCATCGCACGCGAGGAGATCTTCGGACCAGTCCTGGCCGTGGTTCGCGCCGCTGATTTCGATGAGGCGCTCGACATCGTCAACGACAGCGACTACGCCCTCACCGGCGGCGTGTTCAGCCAGGACCGCTACCGGCTGACGCGCGCCCGGCAGGAGTTCGAAGCCGGCAACCTCTACATCAACCGCAAGATCACCGGCGCCCTGGTGGGTGTGCAGGCGTTCGGCGGGTACAAGCTTTCGGGTGACAACGCCAAGGCTGGCGGTCCCGACTACCTGCGCCTGTTCATGCTCGCCACCACGGTGACGGAAAGGTTCTGAACGATCCGGCCGCCCGCGCCCAGTCCCGCCGTGCCGTGCTGAAGCTCGGCCTGGCCGGGACGCTCGCCCTTGCGGGCGGCGCAGGGCTCTACTGGAACTGCTTCCGGTTTCAGGTCACAACGAACAGATTCGCCCTGCACGGCCTTACTGCTCCACTCAAGGTCGCGCTGCTCTCAGATCTGCACTACGGCCCGTACATGGCCGAGGGCAGCGTGGCCGCCTGGGTGGACGCCACCATGGCCGAGTCTCCCGACCTGATCGTGCTGACCGGCGACTATGTTGACACCTACAACCAGCGGCCGCTCGAGCCGCTGATAACCGAGCTCGCCCGCCTGAGGGCGCCGCTGGGCGTGCTGGCGGTGTGGGGCAACCACGACTACGTGAACCGCGGCTGGCACGCGTACCTGGAGCGTGCCTTCGCCGGCATCGGCATCCGGGTGCTGCGCAACTCCGGAGTCGCGGTCCGGCCCGACCTGTACGTGGGCGGGCTGGACGACTGGAACCTGGGGCAGCCCGATTTCGCGGCCACAGCCGGCGGAGGCGCGCCGCATCAGGCGCGGCTGCTGCTGACGCACAACCCGGATTCGCTCGCCGAGCTCTCCCCCGACCTGTTCGACCTGGCCCTGGCCGGACACACGCACGGCGGACAGGTGCGCCTGCCCTTCGTGGGCGCGCTCATCACCAGCAGCCTTTATGGCCAGGCTTACGCCGGCGGCTGGGTCCACAGCGGGGCGGTTCCCGCCTACGTCTCGCGTGGGCTTGGCGTCACGATGCTGCCGGCGCGGCTGCTGTGCCCGCCCGAGCTGAGCGTCTTCGAGCTTTCCCCTACTGGCTGATCTTCGTTGCGCGCTCACGCAGGATCGAGATGGTGTTGCGTCCGTCGTTCGCCACCGCGGGGCTGAAGCGGTTGATCAGGCGCGGCTGTTCGATCACCGCGAGGCTCATGCTGAGAGCTCCGGCCTCCTTGAGGCGCTCGGCTGCGCGCGTGAGGCGCTCGGGGTTCGTGCCGCCGATGGTGTCGGCCAGCAGCACGTGCGTGGCCAGCGGCGTGATGAAGTCGACGTCGGGATGCGGCAGCACGGGCGGTGAGTCCAGGATGATCACCTCGAAGCGCCGTTGCCACGCCCGGATCATTCCCGCCAGACCGTCTTCAAGCAGCCTTGCCGGCGTCCTGTTCGGCCTGAAGCCGGGGATCACGGAGAAACGCGTGCCGTCTGCCCTGCGGACCGAGACAAGCTCCCGCCTGCGCGTGGGCTCCAGCAGGTAGTCTTCGACGCTGACCGCGCTGCCCTCGTTCAGGCTGAGCGCGCTCGAGCTGCCGGGCTGGCGCAGGTTCGTGTCGATCACCAGCGTCTTGTGGCCCGCCCGGGCGAAGCTGTCGGCAAGCGCCCAGGTGGTCATACCCTTCGCAGCGGGTTGGACCGCGGACGTCACCATGATCACCAGCGGCTTTGCGCCCTCGTGTTCGAACAGGATTGCCTGGCGCACCTCGTCGGCCGCCGCGGACTGCAGGCGGTGAAGCTCGCGGGTGCCCCTGGCCGGGAACAGCGCCACGGTTTCCAGGCCGGTGAGTGCCTCGGCGTCCTCAACTGAGCGGACCCGGCTGACCACCACCTCGCGCACCGCGAAGTAAGCGATCACGGCGAGGAAACCCAGGATGAAGGCGAGTACGGCGAGCGGCAGCGCCAGCTTGCTGTCGGGCTCCGCTGCGGGCGCGGCCTCGCTCAGCACTTCGATTGCCGGGACGATCGCGATTGTCTGCAGGCGGTCGCGCGAGGCGGCAAGTGCCGCTCGCTGCACCTGGAGCTGCTGTTCGATCGACGCGGTGTCCGCCCCGGTTGCCAGGCGCTCCTGCAACTGCGTCTCCAGATGCCAGACGGTTTCTTCCTGTGTTGTCACGCCCATGGTGACGCTCTGGCGGGCGCGCTCGCGGTCCCAGTCGACCACCGCCGTGGCGATGGCGTTGGCGAGTCGCGCTGCCCGGGCCGGGTCGGCGTCCTTCACCTCGATCTGGATGAGGCTGGACACCTGCTGGCCCTGAACGGTCACGCTCAGGCTGTCCTGGAGCGCGTCCTGCGCGGCCACGGTGAATGGTCCGCCGGTCTGCTGCAGCACGCGCGGCACGATTGGGCCGTGCATGATAAGCGTGCGGTATGCGCCCGCATCGATCGGGGGCGGCGCGATGATCCCGAGCGCCTGCAGGCCCGACTGGGGCGACGTTACCAACAGCGAGGCCGTGGAAGAGTACACCGCCGGCGCGCTGCTGCGCAATATCAGCACCAGGATCGCCAGTGCTGCCGCGATCAGCAGTGCCGGCTTCAGGCCCTGTTCAAGCAGCGCTCTGAGCCTCGCGGGAGCCCACGGCGCGGCGTCGGAAGTCTGGGAATGTCTGTGGTTTGACTCGCTCATGGTGGCCAGAACACTCTAGCAGCGCCACATGCGCTTTGGCCGTACGGATGTACGGTGATGCTCGGCAAGGTCCCGCCTTACGGTGATGCAATCGGCGGCTTGGCCCGGCAGGTGTCCGAGTCACATGAGGTGGACAGCATCGAACTAAAGGACTTGAGTTCGGGGCTGGACTGTCGTGCGCAAGATCACAAATACTTTGATGTTTGTGTAAGCTATCGCATATGGCGGATCAGGCAGACCCTCGCTCCAGGCTCTACGACGTGGCGGAAACGCAGTCCGGCTACTTCACTGCATCCCAAGCGATCGAGGCTGGGTACAGTCGAGCCTCGCATCACTATCATCAGAAGGTCGGGAACTGGCGCAGGGAAGGGCACGGAATATATCGTTTGCATCTATATCCGCGCATGCCGGATGAGGAGTACGTGCGTCTGATGCTGTGGAGTCGGGACCGCGCCGGAAATACCCAAGCTGTCGTGTCTCACGAAACGGCCCTGCAGGCATTCGAACTGAGTGACGTCATGCCCGCCAAGATTCACCTGACTGTGCCGGAAGGCTTCCGCAAGCAGCCACCATGCGGCGTGAAGCTGTACCGCCAGAACCTGCCAGCGTCTGATGTGACTGAACGTGATGGATACCGGATTACGACGCCCCTGCGTACACTACTTGACGCTGCAGCTTCTACTCTGAGTGAGGAGCACTTGGTAGCAGCTGTGCAAGATGCTCTGGAACAGGGGCTCGTACGCCGGAGGTTGTTAATTGAAGCTGTGTCCAAGGCGGATGAGAGTGTCAAGACACGATTCGCGAGTGCTGAACTGTCATGACCTACCGCACTGCAGCTGATTTTCGCACGGCACTTGAGTCACGTTTGGCTAACCAAGCGCGGGCTGAGGGCATGGTGGATCCTAACCGCCTGCGTAGAAGTGTGGCGTTTGAACGTTTCCTTGCCAGACTCTTCCATACAGGCATGGAACGTTGGGTGCTCAAGGGCGGTTACGCGCTGGAGCTCCGATTTCCCGGGCGCGCCCGGGCAACTCGTGACCTGGACCTTAACGTCCCACCACCCCCTTATCCTGAACTGCTCAACGAGCTGCAAGTAGCTGCTGAGGTTGACCTTAAGGACTATTTTGAATTCGTGGTCAGTACTTCGGCCTCGAAAGGAGACCTTGCGGGACCACCCCTCGGTGGGCGTAGATTCAGTGTCCAAACAATGCTTGCAGGCCGACGATTCGTAATGTTCCCTGTCGATGTGGGGCAGGGAGATGTCACGGTACGAGAACCTGACCGCATTTCCGGGCGAATGGACCTGAGATTTGCCGGAATTGACACACCTTGGTTCCCCGTCTACCCGCTGGAAGATCACTTCGCAGAGAAGCTGCACGCCTACACGGCACCACATGAGTTTCGTACCCGCGTCAAGGATCTGATTGATATGTTACTGCTCATTGAGCAGGGTTTGCCGCTCAGCGCGCATCTTCGTGAGAGTATCCGCACAACATTCGATCGGTACGCAAGGCACCCCCTTCCGAGTGTTCTGCCCTTGCCGCCTCCCGAATGGCAGCGAACTTTCCCTGCGATGGCCAAAGCGCTTGACCTGCCAGTCACTGACCATTTGCAGGCCTACACAATTCTTCAGAACTTTCTGTCCAGGCTCTGGTCCCCCAACGCTTGAGCAGCTTCTGAGCAGGCTCGATAGAAACGCACGGCGGTTCTCACTCCAGCTTTGACACACCAACTCACTCTGACGCCAGTTCGCTGGCTCAGGCTAGGGATCCATGGTTCCATAGGGCATAAGAATCGCACCTGTTGACTGTGAAACTACGTATATCGATCACCGCCGAGTTGATTCAATACGCTACGCCTCGACAATCACCCGAAGTTCGTTGCCCGATGGATCCTGAACATCCAGTCCGTCGTCAGTCTCCTCGAAGCTGACGTTCGCATCCTCAAGCCTCTGCTTCAGCGCATCAAAGGCGTCCTCATGCGGCAGGAGGAGCGTGTAGTTAAGCAGCCCGGCCGTGCCTTCTGGTCGCGGCTGCGCGCCTGAACCGGCCCAGGAGTTGATGGCGAGGCTGTGGGGCGCGGTGTGGTCGTCCAGCGCGAAGTCGGCCATGCCCATTGCACTCATGTTGAGCAGGGTGCGGAAGCCGATCACGTTGTCATAGAACAAGCGGTTCTCCTCCAGGTCGCGCACGTGCAGGTGCACGTGGCCTATCCTCGCCTGACCCTGGATGGGCAGGGCCAGGTCGTCGCCCTGTTCAAGCGCGCCGTACAGTTCCTGCTGGTCCAGCGCCTCGGTAACGCCGCGGTACTCGCCCGTGGCCGCGAGCCTGGCGACGGGCCGGCCGTCGGGCAGGATCAGCATCTCGCCGCGCTCGGGCGTCTCGAAAGTGATCTCGATTCCGTTGCCGTCGGGGTCAGAGAAGTATGTGGCCATCGTGCTGGTGTGGTCGGTCGGGGCGTGGCCGAAGCGGAGCGCGTTCAGGCGGGCGCCGATCCGCGCAAGCTCCCGTTGTGTGGGGACGTGGATGGCCACGTGGTACAGGCCCGTGCGGCGCTGCACCACCGGGCCCGTTGCACCGGGCACCAGGCGGATCAGCTCTTCGCCCTGGCTGCCCAGGCTGACCTCGTCGCCGTCGCTTGTCAGCTGGCTCAGTCCGACGTACTCGGTCCAGAAACGAGTCGACAGGTCCACGTCGGTTACGAGCAGGCGGACGGAGCCCAGGCGGCTGTCGGTCGGGAGGTGTTGCGCAGGATCACTCATATATAAAGTATAGCGCCTCTGGGTGCGGCCGCATGTCGCTCAGGGCGTGAACACCGACAGGGTGAAGTCAACTCCGTCCTTGAGCGGCGTAGCGTAGACGCTCCCGAACGTCTCGCGCAGCGGGCCGTCGTCGAACTCCTCCGGGAACGGCAGCGTGTCCTCCCCCACGCTCACCCGCACGCCGGGCCGGAGCTCCATGATCAGGGCTGCCAGCTCATCCATGTCGGTGACGGGGCCGCCCAGGTTGAACGCCCTGGCACCGTCCACCTTCGTGATGGCAGCATCGATGAACTGCCGCGCAACGTCGGACGCGAACTGCAGCTGCATCCGGCCCTGAAACGAGATGTGCGCGTCCATGCCCTGGGCCGCCGCGATCATCGCGAGCGTCGGCTCGCTCGTCAGGCCCTGGTCGCGCCCCGGCCCGTAAACCACCCAGGGGCGCAGCGCCACGCTGCTGAGGCCATGGTCGTTCCAGTACACCTTCGCCGCGTCCTCGGCCGCCACCTTCGTCACCCCGTACACCGTGCGCGGCAGGCGCGCCGCGTCGGCCGGGACCGGCCCCGCCGGGTAGTCCCCCGCCGTGCCGAACACTGCGATGGACGAGGCCCAGGCAACGTGCCTGATCCCGTTCGCCAGCGCCGCTTCGAACACGTTCAGCGTGCCGACCGCGTTCACGCTCATGCCGAGCGCCGGGTCCGTCCGGCAGGCGGGAATCTGCAGCGCGGCCAGGTGGATCACGTGGCGCACGTCGTGCCGGCTGATGGCGGTGGCCACGGCCGCCTCGTCCGTGATGTCGCCCCGCTCGAAGCGGACCTCCTGCAGCAGCGGCTCACCCACGATCGCCTGCAGGCGCGCACTCACCGGAGCCAGGTCGAAGGCCACGGGCTCAAGGCCGTCTTCGAGCAGATGCCTGATAACCCAGGCGCCCAGGCAGCCGGCCGCACCAGTGACCAGCACGCGGCTGCTCACGAGAAGCGCGTCACCAGCGGCGTTAAGTCGCCCAGCTGCACGATGAACTCGTCGCCCGGCTTCACCCATTCGCGGTCTTCTTTGCCCAGGATCACGCCCTCGGGCGTGCCCGTCACGATGATGTCGCCCGCATCCAGCGTCATGAAGCGGCTGATGTACGAGACGATCTCGGCCACACCGAAGATCATGTCGGACGTGTTCGAGTCCTGCCGCAGCTCGCCGTTCAGCCAGCCGCGCACGCGCATGCTGTCCGGGTCGCCCGCCTCGTCCAGCGTGAGGAGCTCGGGACCGATCGGCAGGAATCCGTCCAGCGTCTTGCCCAGCAACCACTGGCTGGAGACGTTCTGAAGCGCGCGCTCCGATACGTCGTTCGCATTGAAACAGCCGAGCACGTGGCTCAGCGCGTCGCCCTCGCTAATGTCGCGGCCGCCGCGGCCGAGCACGATGCCGAGTTCCGCCTCGTAGTCCACCCGCTTCAGGCCGGCCACACTCACCCTTGCGCCGTGTGCCGCCAACGAGTTGTTGAACTTCGAGAAGAGCACCGGCTCCTTGGGCCTGGGCAGGCCCGCCTCGTCGGCGTGCTGCGCGTAGTTGAGGCCGACGCACAGGATCTTGCCCGGCCTGGGCACGACCGGGGCCAGGGCGAGGCCGTCGAGGCTGCCATTGAACGGCTCGATGTCGACCAGCTTCAGTCGCTCGAGCGCTTCGAAGCCGCGGGTGAAGAATTCCGCGCTGCTCATTCCCGTCGCCGCGGTGGCGTCGGTCACGCCCTCGGCCGTCACGATGCCCAGCCGCGCCTCGCGCGGGTCATCTCCATAAAAACTGGTCAGTCTCACTCATTTCCTCCTGATCAGGCCGCCCTCGACCTCCAGCAGCCCGTCTTCTGTCAGCTCGCCCACCTCGCCGGCAAGCATCGCATAACCCCTGAACTCCGGCTCGCGCTCCAGCTTCGAGCTCACCCGCCGCCAGAGCTGCTCCTGTGATTCTTGGGCGGGTCCGCTGAGCACGACCGACCTGACCGAGTCGAGCAGTCCGCGCGTCTGGCCCAGCGCCGCAAGCGCACCGGCCGCGTCGAGCGGCGGGTGATGCGAAGCATAGACCGTATTCACCGTGCCCTCGCGCAGCAGCGCCTCGATCCGGTCCAGGCTCGCCCGGAACGCGCGCGGTGACTGGTAGCCGTGGAAGAACGGCGAGGCGAGAGCAAGGAGCACGTCCGCCACGAACAGCTCGCCCCGCGCGCGGTCCAGCAGCCCGATCTCCTCCAGCTTGTGGCCAGGCAGGCGGATCACTTCCAGCCGCGTGCCGGCGTCCGGCCGCAGCTCGGCGCCCTCGCCCATCAGGACGTCGACCGGGCTGGGGCCGTCCACCAGGCCGAGAATCTCCTCCTTCTGGCCGGGCGGATCGCCCAGGATGTGCGGGAGGCAGAACTCGCGGTAGTGCAGCTCGAGGTCCCTGAACCAGGCTTCGGCGCCGCCGGCCACGAACCTGGCCGAGGTCGCCTGGCGCACCGCGCCCGAGGCGCCCATGTGATCCACGTGCGCGTGCGTCAGCAGCACGACGCCGACGTTGCCGAGCCGCTCGCACATGCTCAGTATCCCCGGCGTCATCTCCTTCACGCCCGTGTCGATCAGCACGCTGTAATCATCGCCGCGGACCGCCCAGACGTTGAGCGGCACACCCGGCATCAGCTGGACGGTCTGCACCATGATGTGATCCGGCAGGTTCATCCTCACTCCTCCTCGGGCGCGCCGGGCAGGCCGATGCTGAGGCCGCCGTCCACGACCAGGCACGTGCCCGTCACGAACGATGCCCGGCCGGACGCCAGGAACAGCACGCACTGCGCGACTTCCGAAGGTCTGGCGATGCGGCCGAGCGGATGCATCAAGTCGATCACGCGTTTCAGGCGGGCGGGGTTGGGATCAAGCGAGATGGCCCAATCGAGCATCGGCGTGTCCACCGAGCCGGGCGCGACGCAGTTGACACGGATGCCGTCTGTTGCCAGGTCGAGCGCGGTGCTGCGCGTCACGCCCAGCAGCGCGTGCTTCGAGGCCGTGTACGCCAGCACGTTGCGCTGCGACGCGAGCGACTGCACCGAAGCCATGTTCACGACGCTGCCCTTCGTCTCGCGCAGGTGCGGGACCGCCGCGCGCGTGACCAGCACGGCGCTCTTTACATTGGCGTCCATCACCTCGTCCCACTGTTCCGGCGTGGTCGACTCGGCCGTGCCGTAGCGCTGGATGCCGGCGTTGTTAGACACCACGTCGATGCGGCCGAAGTGACTCGCGACCTGCGCCACGGCGTCGTTCACTGCCGCTTCGTCGGTCAGTTCGACCGTGATCGCCAGGGCGTCCTCCCCCATGCCGGCCGTGTCGGCCTCCGCGCGGTCCAGCAGCGCGACCTTCGCGCCGCTCGCTGCCAGCAGTCTCGCGACCGCCTGGCCGATGCCCATCGCCGCGCCCGTCACGATCGCGACGCGGCCCTCGAACTCGCTGCTCATGCTGCCTCCTCCAGTCTGACGCGGACGACGCTCAGCACCTCCTGCAGATGCGCGGCCATCAGCGTCCGGGCGCGCTCGGCGTCGCCCTGGGTAAGGGCGGCCAGGACCGCCTCGTGCTGGGCCAGGTCGCGCTGCCGGTCGCCGTATATGCTCAGCACGACCAGCTGCTCGGGCTGCCGCACCTCCGTGAGCGTGCGCACAACCTCGGCCAGCACGCGGTTGTTCGACGCGTCCGCGATCGAGCGGTGGAAGCTCATGTTGATCGCGTCCAGCTGCTCGTCTTCTTCCGCCGTGCCGCCCAGGTGCGACCGGGCCGACTCGAGTATCGCAGCCAGGCCGTCGAGCTCCTCCGGGCTCGCGTTCTGCGCCGCGAGCCCGGCGACGGGCGGCTCGATCAGCTGCCTCGCGGCCAGCAGCTGCACGATCGTCGGCGCGTCCAGCCGCTCGCCGTACGGGTTGTGCAGCAGCAGCCGCTGGCCCACGTCCTTCACGTACACGCCCGAGCCGTGGCGGATGTCCACGTGGCCCGTCACCTGCAGCAGCGAGAGGGCCTCGCGCATGGTCGGCTGCGCCACATGGAAGCGCGTGGCCAGCTTGCGGACGCTCGGGGTGCGCATGCCGGGCTTCAGGCCGTCATCCCGGATCATCTGCAGCACGGCGCGCGCGAGCCGCTCCGGCAGCGTGTCGTGGATGTCCGCCGCGTGGGCCGTGCGCAGCGCTGTCACGGGGCGATCACGCTCACGCGGACGAAGCGGGGCCGGTACAGGTCCGCGTCGGCGTACAGCCAGGCGACGTTCTGCGCGTTCACGTTGTAGCTGATCAGCAGCTCGCCGTCCGCGCTCAGGTGCGGGTGCGCGTGCGCGTTGTAGGTGAACACCAGGCCGTCGTCCGTCTCCGGCGTCACGTAGAGCAGGACCGGGTCCGTGAACGGCCCCTGTGGCGAGCAGCTGCGCAGCGCCAGCAGCTCCGGGCTGAGCGGCGTGAGCGCGTTCATGGTTATCAGCACGTACCCGCCCAGCATCCTCG
This sequence comes from uncultured bacterium, assembly GCA_964495325.1. Lineage (GTDB taxonomy): Bacteria > Deinococcota > Deinococci > Deinococcales > Trueperaceae > CAZBVI01. The sequence goes on along the minus strand of CAZBVI010000016.1, from coordinate 13,901 downwards.
TGACCGAGTACTCGTTCGCGACGCCCTCGTGCAGGCGGGCCGAGTCGGCCGCATCGGGCGACCACGTGCCGTCGGCCGCCGCGTACTCCCAGCCGCCCGCGTCGCTCACTGCCCCGGCCGGGGCGCGGGCCAGGTGCATGTACTTGCTGTCGCCCAGGTCCTCGGTGCCGTAGATGTACGTGTGGTCGTCCTCCTCGAGCAGGGCGGCGCCCCAGGAGACGCCGTGGTCCGAGGGCAGCGGCTCGATGCCCTGCAGCTCCAGGTCCGGCAGGCTGATGGTGCCCAACGCGTTGTCCACCCACCTGAAGCCCCACATGCCGCCGTCGCCGGTGCGTTCGAAGCGGATCAGGAAGACGCTCAGGGCGTCGCCCTCGACCGTCGCGTCGTAAAGCCAGTACCAGCTCTCGTCGTCCTCCGGCCTGAAAAACGCGACCTCGAGGCTGCCGATCAGGCCCGTGAGCGTCTGCACGTCCTCGCCGTCCTGCACGACCAGTGAGTTGTTGATGATCGGCACGCCACGCGGCCGCGTGCGGCTCGGGTTCACGTGCCCCAGGAACGTGTCCGAGAACAGCCAGAGCGTGCGCCCGTCGGGCAGCTCGACCGAGTACGTGCTGTCCCCGCCCGTCCAGCCGGGGCCGAAGCGGGTGAAGAGTTCGTCGAAGTCATCCGCCGGCACCGCGCTCAGCTCGTCGATGACGGCGTCCCGCAGCTCGCAGGTGGCCGCCGTCGCCGTTCCGGCCGCAGCCAGGATAATTCCGGCCATCAGTAATCGCTTGCTCATTCACGTTCCTTTCCTGAAGCTGAGTAGGTGCTCGCCGCCGTCCAGCACGGCGCTGGCTGGCGAGAACGGGTCCCTGACCGTAGCCGTGCAGCCCGGAGGCACGCGCAGCTGAAGGTTCAGCCGGTCCCCCTCGAGCCGCCAGTCGACGCGGATGGTGCCGCGCCTGGCCCGGTACGTGACGCTCGCCTGTTCGATGCCGCTGCCCACGTGCGGCTCGACCCGGAAGCTGCTGAAGCCGGGCGCGTCGCCGCGCAAGCCGCCCACGCGCGAGTAGAGCCAGTCGCCGATGGCGCACAGGCTCGGGTGGTTGTACGAGTTCATGGCCGGGTCCCCCGGCTCCTGGCCCGGGCGGTAGCTGTCCCAGCGCTCCCAGAGGGTGGTCGCGCCGTTATCGAGCATGTAGCCCCAGCCCGGGTAGTCGGTCGAGAGGGCGATGCCGGTGGCGACGTCGTGGTGGCCGTGGTCGGACAGCACGTTGAGCAGCCAGGGCGCGCCCATGTAGCCGGTGGCGTGCGAGCCGCGCCGCTCGATCAGCGTGGCCAGGCGGTCGGCCGCCCTCTGCCTTGAGCCCGGCTCCAGCACGCCGAGGGTCAGGGCCAGCACGTACGAAGTCTGCGTATCGGGCTTCGTCGTGCCGTCAGCGTTCATGTACTCGTCCCGGAACGCCTGCGCCACGCGCCGGCTCAGGCTCTCGAGCCGGTTGGCCTCCTCGTGCATGGCCAGCAGCCTGGCCGTGCGGGCCGCGACCGCGCTGCTGCGCGCGAAGTAGGCGGTGCCGATCAGGTCGCGCGGGGTTTCCTCGCCGGCCGCGAGCCAGTCGCCGAAGCCCGCGTCGGGCCGGATGCCGCTCGGGCTCTCGCGCTCCATGAAACGGATCCAGTCGAGCATCATCTTGAAGTTGTCCGCCAGCACGCGCGCGTCGCCGTAGCGCCTGAACACGTGCCAGGGCAGCAGCACGGCGCAGTCGGCCCAGCCGGCCTCGCCCCCGCCGCCCTCAAGGACGTCGGGCACCACGTGCGGCAGGACGCCGTTCCCATACTGGGCTTCGCGCATGCTCCTGAGCCACGCGGGGTAGTAGCTGGAGAGGTCGTAGTTGAACATCGCAGTCTCCGCCATCGCGTGCACGTCGAGCCAGCCCATCCGCTCGTCGCGGTTCGGGCAGTCGGTCGGTATCGCGCCGTAGTTGCTGCGCTGCGTCCAGAGGATCGCCTCCTGCAGCCGGTTGAGCAGGGTTGATGAGCTCGAGAACGTGCCCGCCTGGTCAAGGTCGCTGCTGACCTCGCACGCCTCGAATTCGTGGCGCAGGGGCTCGGCAGTCAGGCCGCTCACGCGCGCGTGGCGGAAGCCGTGCACGGTGAAGCCCGGCTCGTGCGTGACCGCCTTGCCGCCGGTGTGCAGCACGTCCAGTTGGGTGGCGCCGCGCAGGTTCTCGGTGTACAGCCCGCCATCATCCGTGAGCCGCTCGGCATGCCGGACGCTGACAGGCCCATCCAGGCCGGCCGGGAGTCTCAGGCGCACGTGGCCGCTGAAGTTCTGGCCGAAATCGACCAGCCAGGCGCTTCCGTCCTTCCTGATGGCGCGGGCGGGCCAGCGTCGCAGCACCCGCACTGGCTGCGTGGTTGCCGCCTGCAGCTCAGGACCTTCTCCCAGGACTTCAGGCTTGAGTTGTTCGGTGTGCTGTTCGCGGAAATCGGTCCATTCGCCCTTGATCAGGTCGGCACTTCGCAGCGTGCCAGCGGAAACGCGCCAGTCCGCGTCGCTCAGCACCAGGGGCCCAGCGCCGGTGTGGAGTTCACAGATGAAGGCGGGCGCGCTGCCGTAGACGCTGCGGCCGACGCAGGAGACGTTGCCCGCGTACCAGCCGTCGGCCAGCTGCACCTCAAGCGTGTTATTCCCCGCCTGCAACAGGTCATCCACGTCATGGGTCTGGTACAGCGCCCGCTGGCGGTAGTCCGTCCAGCCGGGGCTGAGCCGCTGGGTGCCGATCATCCGGCCGTTCAGGTTCGCCCGGTACAGGCCCAGGGCGCTGATGTGCAGGCGCGCGCCTGTCGGCACGTCGTCCACGCGGAACTCAACGGTGAAGCGGGGCGGCTGCCCCGGCGGGGTCACGCTGCGGAAGTTGCCCCAGGGCAGGTCGCCGTACGTGCCGAGTATGTCTGCATCCTGCCAGTGGGCCGCCATGTCCTCACTTCGGCTGCCGCCTGCGTCCCTGATCAACAGGCGGCTGCAGACGCCCGCCGGGCCCGTGACGGTGCGGGGCACGCGCAGCTCGAGCGTGTTCGCGCCCGGCTTGAGCCACGGGAGCAGGTTCGCGAAGCAGGCGGTCCGCCAGTACGTGCCGGTGTCGATCACCTGCCCGTTGCAGCTCAGCTCCCAGGGCCCGGCGACCGTGACCAGCAGCCACGCCTCGCTCGCCCTGGGATCGTCGAGATCGAAGCTCGCGCTCAGCTCAGCCGTCTCATCCCGGTCGCCCCGCCATGCCCAGGCGCAGCCGGCCAGCAGCGACTCGCTGTCGCCGAAGGCACTTGCCAGCCCGGGCGCGGGGGCGAGCCAGTCGGCCCGCAACTGCGCGCCCAGCATGCCGGTCTCGAACACCGCCGTCTGGCTGGTGGCGGTGGTTGAGCCCGGCCCGTAGACGGTCACCCTCCACCAGCACCTCTGGTGCGGCGCGAGCGGCGCGCCGGCCCACTCGATGCCGAAGCAGTCGTCGCCCTCAGTCCGGCCGCTGTCCCACAGGTCCGGCTCGCCCGCCTCGAGCAGCTGCTGCGTGCTGGCCGCCGTGATCCGCCAGGCCGCGTAGGGAGCGGAGGGCTCCCAGCTGAAGCGCGGCCCGGCGGTGGCGAGCGCCAGGGGCGTGTCAAGCTCCTCGCAGCGCAGGCGCGTGGGCGCTGGCACCGACTCAGCCCTCCGGTACCCGGTGGTTGCGGCCGCGTACGTTCAGGTTCTCGAGCCTCAGCCCGGCGGCCAGGCCGGTGTCTGCGATCGTGACGTCGCCGAACAGCTCGGGCTCGAGACCCGCGACGGACTGGATGACGATCTGGGCGTACTTCCCGCCCGCGATCAGCGTGGGCTTCTCGATGTGCGGCTGCTCCATGGGCGCCTTGGCGCCCGCGCCGGCCAGCCGAGGGCTGTCGTCGTCCCCGTGGTTGTACGCCTGGCCGAACGGCCCCTGGTTGGTCACGTCGGCGAAGCCGGGCTGGCCCTCGGACCCGAGCCAGCGCATCGCCTCTTCGCCGTGGCCACCCTGGATTAGCACCTCGAAGGCGTAGGCGGGCCAGGTTGTGTACGCGCCTTCGTCCTGGTGGTCGGTGCGGGAGCTGAACGCCGTGTCGGGGTCGAGCGGCGAGAGCGCGTGCATCCACGTCTCGGTCTTGAGTTCGTTCACGAAGAACGCGATCATCTCGCTCCACTGCGTGGTGCTCAGGTCGTCCCCCATGCACTGCGGCACGGTGTGGAAGTCCAGGCAATGCCTGACCACGTTGCGGCTGCCGTCGGGCTGCAGGCACGACCAGACGCCCTCGCCCGGCACGTACAGCTTCTGGACGGCGCCCACCAGTTCGTCGGCGCGGGCGCGGAGTTCGTTTGCGGCGTCTGTGTCCCCGGCTCGCTCATACATGTCGGCCACGGTGCGCTGGTTCCAGACGTTCGCCGCGTTGAACGAGGCGACCTTGTGCGTGTAGGTGCTGACGCACTCGAGCAGGTTGTTGGCGCCGCCGTAGTCGGCCAGGCCGTCCTCGCCCGCGATGCGCAGGTAGTACTCGGCGGCGTCCTTCAGGTGGCCGAGCACTTTCACGCCCCGCACCTCGAAGTCCAGGAAGGCGGTGTCGCCCGTGTAGCGCACGTACTGCCACACCATGTGGATCAGCGCGTAGTCGTTCACCGCGTACCAGAAGCCCACGGGCTCGCCCGTGGTGAAGTCGATGGCGCAGCCCTCGTGCAGGTCTGCCTCCATCCAGTTGACCAGCATGGACTTGAGCGAGGCCGGGTCCAGCATGGAGAGGAAGCCGGACACCATCTTGGCGTCCCACGGGAACACCCAGTTGTTGTGAAACGTGAACTGGCTCGACGGGAAGCCGGTCAGGTAGACGCTGGCCGGCCCGCCGAACGTGGGCGTGCGCTTCACCTGCAGCAGCGTCATGATGCCCATGTAGTACAGGCGGTCCAGCTTCGGGTTGTCTGAGGTGACCACCGGGGCGTAGCCCGAGAATGCGCCTGCGCCCTCCGTGAAGGCCGCACGCCACTCGGCCTCCCAGGCGGCTTCGGCCTCCCGGAAGCTGTCGTTCAGGTCGGGAGCGTGCTTGCTCCATGCCGCCTCGGCCTCCTCGCGGGTCTTCGCCATCGCGTGCACGAAGTCGAGGTTTGCCTCTGCGTCCGGTTCCAGCTCGAAGCGGTAGTGCAGCACGACGTGGTGGCGGTCGGGCTCCAGGGTGTCCGGCAGGCTGGCCCGTTCGAGCGCCGATGTAAACGCGGGGTCGTCCCGGTTGAAGCTGGCGACGGCGACGGGCTCGCTCAGCGCGCCCAACACGGCGGTGGCCTGCCCATCCGGTGCGGTGAGTCGCACGCGCGTGCCCTCGCGTTCGATGCGCGCCTCGGCGAACTCCGGCGGGGGCCAGCTCATGTCCCACTCCGTGCGCAGGTCCGCGTGCATGCGGATGAAGAGGTCGACGCGTTGCCCGCTGCCGGATGTGTTGTGGAGCAGGAGGCGGCTCAGCACGGCCTGGTCAGTGACGCTGAGGGCGGTGTTGACGTTGATCGCCAGTCCCTCGGATTCCGCGGCGCGGTGGACCGAGCTGGGGTGCCACTGGTACATCAGTTCCTCCCAGTGGGCGCTGGCGGGCACGAGCGGCGCGCCGTTCACGCCGATGAACAGCTCGGCCTGCGGGCCCTCGTGGAACAGCTCGGGCGAGCTCAGCCCCAGGTAGCTCAAGGGGTCGCGGCCGGCGACCAGGCCCGACCACTGGTTGGTCAGCGCGGGCGCGGCGAACTCCGGGTCGAGCGGGTTGACGACGAGCGGGTCGCTGGCCAGCGTGGCGGCGGCGGGCAGCCGGTCGAGGGCGGATTCGTCGAACGGGGCGGGCTCCAGGGGTCTGGAGTCACGGGGTACTGGCAAGGCTTGCTCCTATCGGTTGAGGCCGGACATGCTCATGCCGGCCACGAAGTAACGCTGCAGGAAGAAGAAGAGGACGATCACGGGCAGCATCACCAGGAGCGACGCGGCCATCAGCAGGTCCCATTCGGTGCCGGTCTGCTGCTGGAAGGCGCGCAGGCCGATCGGCAGCGTGAAGTTCTGCGGGCTGTGCAGGTAGATGACGGGGCCCATGAAGTCGTTCCACGTCCACAGGAAGGCGAAGATCGCTGCGGTCGCCATCGCGGGCTTGGACTGGGGCAGGACGATCTGCCAGAAGATGCGGAACTCCGAGCAGCCGTCGATGCGCGCCGCGTCTGAGTACTCCTTGGGGATGGTGCGGTAGTACTGGCGGAACAGGAAGATGTTGAACGCGCCGCCGCCGAAGAAGGCGGGCACGATCAGCGGCAGCAGCGTGTCGACCCAGCCGATGCGGGTGAAGATCACGTATTGCGGGATCATCAGTACCTGCGCCGGGATCATCAGCGTGGCCAGCACGAAGAAGAACAGCCAGTCGCGGCCCTTCCAGTTCAGTTTCGAGAAGCCGTACGCCACGAACGCTGCCGAGTAGACCGAGCCGATCACGACCAGCACCGTCACGATGGCGGAGTTGCGGAAGTAGAGCCAGAACGGAAAGAAGTTGATGGCCTCCCGGAAGTTCGCCCAGTCGAGCGGGCTGGGCCACCAGACGGGCGGGTACGCGTAGATCTGGCTGGTGGGCTTCAGCGCGGTTGAGACCATCCACAACAGCGGGAACAGGAACGAGATGCTGCCGATGATCAGCAGCGCATAGACGGTGAGGACGTACGCCCTCCGGGCTGGCATGAGCTTGCGCATGTCAGGACTCCTCGTAGTAGACCCAGCGCCTGGACATGCGGATCTGGAAGAGGCTGAAGCCGACGATTATCAGGAAGAGGATCCACGCCATGGCGGACGCGTAGCCCATCCTCAGGTTCTCGAAGGCCGTGTTGAACAGGTAGAAGACGTAGAACAGCGTGGAGTTGACCGGGCCGCCGTCCGTCATCACGTAAGCCTGCGTGAAGATCTGCAGCGAGCCGATCGTTAGCGTGATGAAGTTGAAGAACAGCGTGGGTGACAGCATGGGGATCGTGACGTAGCGCAGCTGCGCCCACCAGCCGGCCCCGTCGATCTTGGCCGCGTCGTAAAGCGAGCCGGGGATCGACTGCAGGCCCGCCAGGTTGATGACCATGACGCCGCCCACACCCCAGAGGCTCATGATGATCATCGCCGGCTTGGACCACTCGGGCGAGTGCAGCCAGAGCGGCCCGCGGATGCCGAATATCTCAAGCACGGAGTTGATCAGGCCCGAGCCGGGGTTGAACACCCACATCCACAGCAGCGCAACGCCCACGCCGGACAGGACCGACGGCAGGAAGTAAATGGTGCGGAACACGCCCATGCCGGGCAGCTTCGTGTTCAGGAGCAACGCCAGGAAGAGCGCGATGACCATCATCAGCGGCACGCTGATGAACGTGTAGTAGAAGGTGTTGTACATGGCCGTCCAGAAGAGCGGGTCGGTCATGAGCACCGTGTAGTTGGCCGTGCCGATGAAGCGCGGCGGCTGGTAGATGTTGTACGCCGTGAAGCTGTACCAGGCCGACAGTGCGATCGGCAGGGCCGTGAACGCGAAGAAGCCGATGATCCAGGGCGAGACGAACGTCCAGCCCCAGATCGTCTCGTTGCGGCTCAGCCTCGAGCGGCGGGGCTTAAGAGGCCCGCCCGACTTGGATGTCGGGCGGGGATGAGTCACTTCATTGCCTGCAGCGGGCACTTCGCCTACTGCGTGTCCAGGTAGCGCTGCACCTCGGCTTCAAGGGAGGCCTGGGCGTCATCCAGCGCCTGCTGGGCGCTCTTGCGGCCGAGCAGGGCGGCGTCGACCTCGGGCTGCAGGGCGGTGTCGTACCAGGTGGGGGCTTCCATGATGAACGGGCGGAACTGGGCGATGCCCATCTGCTCGACCATGACTGCCCAGACCTCGTCCTCCATCAGCTCCGGGGCGGTCGCGGCGGCCTGGTTGCCGACCATCGAGCCGTTGCGCGCCGCGTAGGCGGCCTGGACCTCGTCCGACATGAGGTAGCTCATGAAGCGCCAGGCGGCTTCCTTGTTGGTGCTGGAGGAGGCGATCTCGATGGAGAAGCCGTTGCTCCAGCTGGCAGGCGAGTCGTTGTTGGGAAGCGCGGCGACGCCGAAGTCGAGGTCGGGCGCGAAGCGGCGGATCTGTGCGGCGAACGTGTTGTTCTCGGCGATCATGCTCACCTGGCCGGTCATGAACGGGTCGGTGGCGCCGCTGCCGAAGCTGGCGGAGAACGAGCTGACCTCGCGTTCGCCGTAGCGGGTCTGCAGGTCGACCATGAACTCGAGCGTCTCGATCATCTCGGGCGAGTTGAGCACGAGGTTGCCGTCAGCGTCCAGGAGCTCCGCGCCGTTGAGCCAGGCGAGGGTGTAGATGCCCAGGTTGCCCCAGGTGGGGTTGAAGCCGACGCGCGTCAGGCGGCCGTTGTCCAGCTGGTTGGTGAGCAGGTCCGTGTACTCGGACAGCTCCGCCCAGTTGGCCGGTGGGCTCTCGGGATCGAGGCCGACCTCCGCGAAGTGCGCCTTGTTGTAGTAAAGCGCCCGCACGTCCGTCTCGAGCGGCAGGGCGTAGGTCGAGCCCTCGAACTGCAGCATCGGGTGGGTGGCTTCCCAGTACTCGTCGATGCCGACGCCGTCGGCCGCCATGAACTCGTCCAGCGGGGCGATGACGCCCATCGCGGCGCGGCTGGCGACGTTGCCGAGGTCGTTGAGCGAGACGTCCGGACCAGTGCCCGCCGCCATGGCGGTGGTCAGGCGCGTCCAGTAATCCCAGAAGTTGGTGCCCAGGTGGTTGACGATCACGTCGGGGTTCTCGGTGTTGAAGTCGTTGACGACCTCGTTGATGAAGTCGAGCGCGTCGCCACTGTCGTAGATGTGCCAGAAGGTGACGGTGCTCTGGGCCATCGCGGCGCTGCCGATACTGACGGCGAGGCCGATGCCAAGGTTCCTTAGGATTCGCTTCATGCGGGGGTGTCCTTTCGCTGGGGGTCCGGGTAGCAGCTTGTGCTGGTCCGGGGACTATGGGCGTCTGCCTGGTGGTCCTCTTGAGATCCCTCCCTACAAGTCACCAAGTGACCTGTTCTCTTTGCTGTTGGGGAAAGTATATGGTCGCCCGGCTTGGAGTGTCAACGCGACGGGGAGGTATATTGCCGGCACATGAAGCGCATGCAGGTGTACATCACCGAGGAGCAGGCCCGGCGCGTCAAGGAACTTGCCGACACCCCGTGGTGTGTCGCAGTCGAGCGCGATCCGGCAGGCCTTGGATGTCGGGCTCGGCACGGGAGATGCGGAGGGCCGAGCGCTGGCGGGGATAGAGGCCACGGCCGGCGTGTTGCCTGGAGCTCCCGACTGGCAGGAATGGCAGGAGGCGGTGCGCGGAAGCTCCGCGGATACACGGTTGCGCAAGCTCGGTCTAAGGGATTGACCGCCCACCTGCTGGCTCTTTCGAAATCGGTGGTTAAACTCTGGGTGTGAAAACCATGCAGCCAGACGAAGACATCCGCAAGTACCTCGAGCAGATGGCGCAGCTGGACGTGCCGCCGGCCTGGGAGCTGCCGCTCGACGTGGTCAGGTCCAACATCCGTGCGATGCACATGCCGCACGCCGCCAATCCCCGCCCGGTCGGCAAGGTCGAGAACCGCGTGCTTCCAGGGCCCGGCGGCGACCTGCCCGTGCGCGTCTACTGGCCCGAAGGGGCCGGAGCGGACCTGCCCCTGGTCGTCTGGTACCACGGCGGCGGCTTCGTCTTCGGCGACCTCGACACGATGGACAGCGCCTCCCGACGCCTGTGCGCGCAGGGCGACGTGATCGTCATGTCCGTCGATTACCGCCTGGCCCCCGAGCATGTGTTCCCCGCGGCGGCCGAGGACGCGATCTTTGCCGCTGCGTGGGCGCTTGAGAAGGCCGGCACGCTCGGCGCGTCCGTCTCACACGTGTTCGTCGGCGGCGACAGCGCCGGTGGCAACCTCGCCGCGGTGGCCGCCAACGCGCTGCGCGACGCCTCCCCCGCCCTGGCGGGCCAGATACTGATCTACCCCGTCACCGACTTCCGCAACATCGAGTACGAGTCGCGCGTCACCCGCGCTTCGGGCTACGGCCTGACCCAGGAAGGGATGGACTGGTTCCGCAGCCTTTACTGCAGCAGCGAGGCCGACTGGGAAGACCCGCGTGTGTCCGTGCTGGTCGAAGACGACCTGAGCGGCGGCGCCCCCGCCTTCGTGATGACCGCCGGGTTCGACCCGCTTTGCAGTGAGGGCGAGCTGTACGCCCAGCGGCTGAACGAGGCCGGGAACGACGTTGAGCACCTGCACCTGGAGGGCGCGAACCACGGCGTGCTGAATGCCGTGCCGGGGTATCGGGCTACGGAGCAGGTGTGGGACGGGATGCTCGGGTGGTTGAGGCGGTTCAGGCCGGCAACCTGACGGTCCTCAAATCCGTGTGACCAAAGTCATCTCCAACGTACGCCAGCTGCTCGCTCAGACTCTTAGCCAGTGCGTAGCTCAGCACATCACCGAAGTTCAGGCGCGCTGGATGATTTTGACCTCGTCCATAAGTAGCGTAAGCAAGCCTGGCGATGTCTGCTTGATTCGGAGTGAGTGCCATCACCTCAACATTCAGCTGCTGAAGTATCTTGTTCACGATGTTGTGAGCGCCTTGCTTGAGTCGACCAAGCATTACGGCCTGGAGTTCGACGTGGGAGCCCGCAGAGAGTTTCAGGGATTCCTGTTTATTCAGGAAGTCGACCGTATTCCTCCAGCCAGATTCCTGCGTCATTATGTGGACCAAGACACTGGTGTCAAGCACCATTAGAACAGTCCCAGTTCCTGCTCAACCTCTTCTTTGGTGGGAGCTTTCCCCCGGTACTCAGGTTTTAGACTGGAACTCATGATGCGTTCAATCGCGTCCACGACAGACTCACCACTGTGTTTTGCAAGCACTTCCCGTTCGTAATGCTCCAATGCCCTAAGTACGACTGCAGTTTTGCCTTTCCCGGTCATGTTAACCAACCGGTCAACTAGATCGTTAACACTCTCGTTCTTGATGCTTAACTGCTTCACAATCACATTCTACAACAGTTTCCCAGAACTTATAGAATAGTCAGGCTACGGCTTTGCCACTTCAGAGCGCCGGGCTGCTCAGGCAGCGTGAGGCTGGTCCTTCGACTGCCGCTCGGCCTCAGCAAGATCACTCGCGTTTCGGACCAATTCGTGCCTTACGACCGCGAGCCGCAGATCGCGACAGGCCCGCTCAAGACTGCGGCGGTGGCGGTGGCTACGTTCGCTACGCTTGGATTTGCGCTGACCTCACCAGCCCGACGCTCACGAATCCGCCACCCGCTGAGCCGCCCACGCCCCCTGCCAGCGAACTACGCATCGAGTCCTTTGGCGTCAACGTCGATGGCCCGAACGTGACCTTCAGCGGCAGCGTCGTCGGCAGTGACCCCAGCGCTGTGCTCTGCGCGATCGAATACGGCGATGGGCATCGCTCGGATTTCGCGTGCGGCTACTCGTCCTGGCAGCGTACGCACAACTATGGCCCGGCCGGAGGCGCTTACGAGGTGACCCTCAGGGCGAGCATGGGCCGCGAGTCCGACAGCTGGACGCGACGAGTCAGCGTGCCAGCAAGCCTGTGGCCAGCCAGTGCGGACTGTGAGGCCGAGCCCGAATCGGAACCCGAACCGCAGCCAGAGCCGGAACCGCAGCCCCAGCCCCAGCCTGAACCCGAGCCCGAACCGCAGCCGGAACCCGAACCGGAGCTGTCCCTGCCTCGAATCACGCGCCTGACAGTATCGGCCACTTCCCTTGACGCGGCCGACGATGTCGAGGTCCGGTGGCGCGCCACGGATGCCGCCTGGTGCACCCTGGTCGTTGATCGCGACGGAACCACCTACGCGCAGCATGAGTACGACCCGTGCCCCAGGAGCGTTACCGAGGCCGTGTACTTGGATGGCCCTGGAGTATACAGCTTCGTCGTAGGTGCGGCCAATGGTCGAGGACATGTCCTTTACCAGCCGATTCCAAGAGTTGTCGTGCAGGAAACCGTGAGTCGCGCTCCGAAGATCACCGGATTCGACCCGAGTGAGATTGAAGCTCTCGGCCACCGCCAGCTCATCACTATTCAGGGAAGGAACTTCCACAGCGATTCGATCGTCACGGCCATCGCTCCCACCGGCATCCGCTACGAGATTCCGAGCGGGCGCACGGGGTTTTACTCCGACGCAGAAATGCTGATCTATGCCCAGCTGGATGAGGTCGGCGTTTGGCGCATTGAGGTCGCCAACTCCACCGGAACCGATGAACGGCCTCTTCGACCTCGGTAGAAAGTAGGTCACAACTCTGGACGTAGTTGGAAGCGGTGGGCTGAGTGCGACTTCAGCCCACCGCCTCATGACGCTTCGCGACCCTGATATTCGCTTTGCGCTACTTCGCTAGCGCGGAAGCGCCAAGTCCCGGCACTGGTCCTCGGCGCTGCCGTTGACCACGTTGGTCCCGCCACCAGGAGTCGCCGTGTTCCCCTTGCACTGCAGGTTGCCGTCAACAGTGTTGCTTTCGATCAGGATCGCGCCACTGTTGTCGAACGCCTGGATGCTTACCTGTGACATTGCCCTGAAAGACGGTAAGCGTGTCCGTGCTGGTCGAGGACGACCTGCACGGCGCCACACCCGCCTTCGTGATGACTACCGACGGGTTCGACCCGCTCTGCTGCGAGGGTGAGCTTTACGCCCAGCGGCTGAGCGAGGCCGGGAACGAGGTTGAGCACCTGCACTTGAGCGGCGCGAACCACGGCGTGCTGAATGCCGTGCCGGGGTATCGGGCTACCGAGCAGGTGTGGGACGGGATGCTCGGGTGGCGCACAGCCAAATGTGATATACATACTGCATATCAAGCGGAGGTAGCAGTGCGAGCCCTAGTCGATATGAACGATACGCAAATCGAAGCCCTCGATGCTCTCGCCAAGCAGATGGGGCGGTCCCGTGCGGCACTCATCCGTGCTGCGATAGACGATTATCTTGATCGTCATCACCGTGAACAGGTTGAGGACGGATTTGGTTTGTGGGGCGAACGCAAGGTAGATGGGTTGGCTTATCAGGAGAAGCTGCGCCGCGAATGGTAGGTGCGTTGTTTGATACCAATATCCTCATAGACCATCTGAATGCTGTACCCGAGGCCAGAAACGAAATCGAGCGATTTGATAGCCGCGCCGTCAGCATTATCACCTGGATGGAGGTGATGGTGGGGGCAGGCGCAGAACTGATCGAGCCGACGCGGCTCTTCCTTGAAGGCTTAAAGGTGATTGCCCTGGACGACGATATTGCCAATCGCGCAGTGGAACTGCGGCGTGCTCATCGAATCAAGCTGCCTGACGCGGTGATCTGGGCAACGGCGCAGGTGACGCTGCGGTTGCTAGTAACACGAAACACGAAGGACTTTCCACCAGGCGACCCGGGGATTCGCGAGCCCTACACCTTGTAGTGAACTCAGCCAGCCAGGCCCGCACACTGTTCCTCGGCGTTGCCGTCGACCACGTTGTTGCTGCCACCAGGAGTCGAGGTGTTCCCCTTGCACTGCAGGTTTCCATCGACGGTGTTGCTCTCGATAAGAATCGCGCCACTGTTGTCGAACACCTGGATATCGCCACCGACAGTCACTCTCCTGAGCGACACAGTGCCGCCATCCTCCGCCTGGATGTTGCCTGAGACATTGCCCTGAAAGACTGTGAGCGTGTCCGTACGCTCTGTCTGCACGCTGCCACCGATCGTGTTGTTGGTCAGGCTGACGCTGCTTCCACGCTCGGACTGGACGTTGCCGTCGATGAACGTGTTCGTCGACTCGAACGATGCATCCGTGAGCGCTTGACCCCGTCTGTCGGACAGTTTCCTCAGGGTCCTAAGGTGTGTTCAGA
>CAZBVI010000015.1:0-60032 GCA_964495325.1 uncultured bacterium | reverse complement strand
CAGCACCGGCACGCCGTGCTGCGCCGCGGCGGCGACGGCGGCTCGCACGTCGTCCTCGTCGAGCGGCAGGACCACGCCAAGCGGGATGATCTCGTACGGACTCGCGTCGGTCGCGTACATCGCGCGCATCGCCGGAGCGAAACTGACCTCGCCCCTGACCGTGCGCCTGAGGTCGGCCTCGAGCTGCCTCATGGTTCTGTCAATTATCTGCTGTGCTTCTGAAACGCTGGCCCCGGCATTCACGGGGCCAGTATCGCACCAATCAGGCCGGGTCTTCACCGAAGAGGCGGACCACCGCGACACTGAAGGCATGGTCGTCGTAGTACCTGTAGGCGCTCAGGAAGGAACCGAGGCGGTAGCGCTCGGTCTCCGAGGCCAGCAGGGTGGGGCTCTGGTACGGGTCGCGCTTCTGGCCGGAGCGGGGGAAGCCCCTCGCGTCGAGCAGGTCGAGCTCCGTGAGGATGCCGCGCAGCATCTCGGAGCGGTACTCGTCCCACGGCAGTGGCCGGCCGAGCGAGAGCAGGTGGAAGGCCTGCCGGGCGTCCTCCAGCCGCGGAAGCGAAGCGAGGCGCTCCTCGACCTCGGCGATCGCGCCCGGGTCCAGGTCGAAGTGAAGCTGCGTGAGCTGCGTGACCAGCCGCGTCATGGGTACGGCCAGCCCGTCCAGGCCCGGCCCCAGCGGCAGGCGCACGATGTGGTAGTCGATGTGGCCGCGCTCGATGCCCGGGCCGGTCACCTGCGGCACTCCCTCGCGCTCGGGGGGGCCACGCCGAACGCTGGCGTTGCGTCCCCGGTCCACGCAGCCGTGCAGCGCCAGGGGTGAGGAGTCACGCAGCTGCTGAAGCCGGAACTCCAGCTGGCGCTTGCCGCGGAACTCGTTGATCTCGAAGCTGACGGCCGCGTCGAGCACCTTGCCCGGCGTCAGCGCGGCGGCCCGGTCACCCATGCGCCAGCCCACGCCCTCCAGGCTGCCGAGCTTGAGGCGCAGCGTGCCCTGGTCCCGGCCGATCGCGCGGGCCGACCGCACGTCGCCCGTCAGGCCGAACACCGGCTCCGCCAGGCCCTCGCCCAGCGGCTCGAGCCCGGAGAGCTGGCGGACCAGCGACTCGCTCGCCTCGGCATCACCCAGCACGTGGTCCAGCACCACCGTCGGCACCGGTGTTTCGTGCGCCGCGACGAACTCGTTGATGCTGGCGCGGAACGCCTCGATGCTGCCCGGATCGATCGAGAAGCCCGCGGCGGCCGCGTGGCCGCCATAGCCGCCCAGGTGCTCTGCCGCGTGCCGGAGCGCGCCCACGGCCGAGATGCCGGGGGTGGAGCGCACGCTGCCCTTTCCCTGCGCGATTATGAACACGGGCCGGTAGTGCTTCTCGAGCAGGTGGCTGGCGACGATCCCCATCACGCCTGGGTGGCCGTCCTCGTCGTGCACGACAATCGCGGGTTCGTCCGGCCTCACCTGCAGCAGCATGCGCTGCAGCATCGCGTCCTGGATGCCGCGGCGCTCCTGGTTGCGCGCGTCAAGGTAGATCGCGAGCTCGCGGGCGCGGCCCTCGTTGGCGGTGGTGAGCATCTCGAGCGCCAGGTCGGCCTCGCCCAGCCTGCCCGCCGCGTTCAGGCGCGGCGCGATCACGAAGGCGACGCTGCGGGCGCTCATGGGTGCGCGCAGGCGCGACTGGGCGACGATCGCCCGCACGCCCGCCCAGCGGCTGTCCGGCATGCGCCTGAGGCCCTCGTGGACCAGCGCGCGGTTGTCACCCAGCAGCGGGGCGACGTCCGCGATGGTGCCGATCGTGGCCAGGTCGGCGTGCTCAAACGGGGCGGGCATGCCCCTGAGGCGGCGCACGGCCCAGAGCAGGTGCCAGGCCACGCCGGCGCCGGTCAGCTCGGCCTGGCCGGGCACCAGGTTCGAGGCGAGCGACGGGTGGACCGTCAGGCTGTCGGGCAGCTGCTCGCCCGGCGTGTGGTGGTCCGTGATGATCACCTTCACGCCGGCCGCGTTCAGCCGGGCGACCTCGGCCACGTTGCTGATGCCGCAGTCCACGCTGATGAACAGGTCCGTCTGCGAGTGCTCGCTTATCCGCTCGGGACTGATGCCGTAGCCGTCGGTCAGGCGGTTGGGGATGAACGGCTTTACGCGCCCGCCCAGCTCGCGCAGTCCCAGCATGAGCACGGCGGTGCCCGTGATGCCGTCGGCGTCGTAGTCGCCGTGCACCAGGATGCGGCCGCGCGCCTCGATCGTCTCCAGCACGAGCCGGGCCGCGGCCTCCAGGTCGGGCAGCTCCACCGGCAGCAGTTCGGGCTTGAGGAGCGCGTCGACGTTGTCGGTGAGGCCGCGGGACCAGAGCATGGCCGCAAGCACGGGGCTCAGGCCGGTCTCGCGGGTGATCCGGGCGGTGACGGAGGGTGGGGCGGGCGCCCTGACTGACCAGACTGTTGACTTCAACCGCGACTGCCTCCGCCCGCAATCCTACCGCGGGCACGCCGGTAGCGCGAGCATCCGGGACCATGCCCGCGAGCGGTTAGAGTCTGGGCGTGGAAAGCGTTGCTCCAAAGGTGCTGAGTGCGATGTCGGGCGGGGTGGACAGCTCGGTGGCGACTTCGCTGCTGCGCGAACAGGGCTTCGACGTGGTGGGCAGCATGCTGCGTTTCTGGCCCGATGAGCGCCCGGCGGGCGCGTTCGACCTGTGCTGCAGCCCGACCGCCGCGTTCGATGCGCGGCGCATGGCCGACCGGATCGACATCCCCTTTTACCTGCTGGACTACCGCGAGGCGTTCGACCGCGTCGTGATCGAGCCGTTCGTGCCGGAGTACGAGGCCGGCACCACGCCCAACCCGTGCGTGTGGTGCAACCGCGAGATCAAGTTCGGTTCGATGGTGAAGCGGGCCCAGGCGCTCGGCTGCGAGTTCATGGCCACCGGCCATTACGTGCGGCGGGTGGACGGGCCCGGCGGCGCCGAGCTGCACCGAGGCCTGGATGACGACAAGGACCAGACCTATTTCCTCTGGGCGCTGCCGCGCGAGCTGCTGCCCTACCTGCTCTTTCCGCTGGGCGAGCTGACCAAGGAACAGGTGCGCGAGCTTGCCCGCGAGCGCGGCTTCAGCACGGCGGACAAGGCGTCGTCCAGCGGCCTGTGCTTCATCGCAACGACGGTGAAGGACTACCTGCGGGACAACACCGAGGCGAAGCCGGGGCCCGTGCTGGATGCGGCGGACGGCTTCGCCGAGGTCGGCCGTCACGACGGCATCCAGTACTTCACCATCGGCCAGCGCAAGGGGCTGAACCTGGTCAAGTCCCACCTTGACCGCGTCGTGATCGAACTCAGGCCCGGGGACAACGCCGTGATCGTCGGCACGCGCGACATGTGCATGTCGGACACCCTGAGTGCGCGACGGGTCAACCTGCTGTGCGATCCCGCCGATGTTCCCGCTCGGGTGATGGCTCAGGTGCGCTACCGGCAGGCACCGGTGCCGGCCCGGATCGCCTTCACCGAGGGCGGTTTCGACCTGGAGTTCGAACGGCCCATGTTCGCCGTTTCCCCCGGCCAGTCCGCGGTGCTGTGGGACGGCGACAGGCTGCTCGGCGGCGGCGTCATCGCCAAGCCCGGCTGACTCATACGTTTGGGCGATTCGCCCCGGTCACCGGGCGGGTTATCATTCCTGCAGGCATGACCACTTCAAGGAGGTACGGATGTCAACGCTGATCATTATCGTTATCCTGGCCGCGCTCGTAATCTGGGCCGTCAGCATCTACAACCGGATCATCACGCTCGAGAACCGCTACGGCAACGCGTGGAGCCAGATCGACGTGCAGCTCAAGCGCCGCAACGACCTGATCCCCAACCTCGTCGAGGTCGTCAAGGGTTACGCCGCGCACGAGAAGGGCGTCTTCGAGGAAGTCGCCGCGTCACGCGCCGCGATGATGGGTGCGAAGTCCGTCGCGGAATCGGCGGAGGCCGCCAACATGATGAGCTCCGCGCTCGGCCGCCTGTTCGCGATCTCCGAGAACTACCCGGAGCTGAAGGCGAACCAGAACTTCATGATGCTTCAGGAAGAGCTGAGCTCTGTCGAGAACAAGGTCGCCTACGCGCGCCAGTTCTACAACGACGCCGTGCTTCAGTTCAACAACGCCATCACCACCGTCCCGGGCGTCTTCCTGGCCGGCCCGATGAGCAAGACCAGCCAGGTGTTCCTCGAGATCCCCGAGACCGAGCGCCAGGCTCCGCAGGTCTCCTTCTCCTCCTGAGCTCCTTCCCGGAAGGCCATACTGAATAGTGAACCAGGGGCGTAATCCCGCAGTGCCGGCCGGCAGCACGGGTCCGCAGGAACGCATCAGCCTTCCGGACTGGAAGGCGCAGAACAAGCGGAACTCGTGGCTGCTGGCACTGTTCATGTTCGCCCTGCTGGGCGGGATCGGCTGGTTGATCGGCTATGTGGTCGACCCGGCCATGTCCGGTGTGTTCGTCGGTGGGGCGCTGCTGCTGGCCGGCGGCCAGAACGCGGTTGCCTACTGGTTCAGTGACAGGATCGCGCTGGCCGCGACCGGCGCGCGCGAGGCGACGCGCGAGGAGCACCGCTACCTTGTCAACGTCACCGAGGCGGTCTCGATCGGCGCAGGCGTGCCCGTGCCCAAGATCTGGGTGATCGACTCGCCCACGCCGAACGCCTTCGCCACCGGCCGCAACCCGGAGAACGGTGCGATCGCCGTTACCACCGGCCTGATGGAGATGCTGGACCGCCAGGAGCTCGAGGGCGTGGTCGCCCACGAGATGGCGCACATCCGCAACTACGACATCCGTTTCGGTTCGATGCTGGTCGCCACCGTCGGCGCCATCATCCTGCTGCGCGACATGGTGCTGCGCGGCATGCGCTTCGGCGCGATGGGCGGCGGCCGGAGCCGGGGCGGCAGCCGCTCGGGTGGCGGAAGCGGCAAGGGCGGCGGCAGCGGCCAGGCAATCGGGTACATCCTCCTGATCGTGCTGCTGGTGCTGGCGCCGCTGCTGGCGACGCTGCTGCACCTGGCCGTGAGCCGGAAGCGGGAGTACCTGGCCGACGCCACGGGCGCGTACATCACGCGCAACCCCGAGGGCCTGGCGCGCGCGCTCGAGAAGATCGGTGCGTACGCAGGGGAGCCCATGCCGGTGAGCGACGGCGTGCGCCACCTGTTCTTCGTCAATCCCGTGAGCAAGCTGAACGCCGAGGCACTCGGGTCGACGCATCCGCCGATCTCCGAGCGGGTCAGGCGCCTGCGGTCGATGTAGGGCTTCCATGTAGCATTGTGGCTACACGGAGGTGCAGTGATGTTGACGACAACGATCTCGAGTCGAGAATTCAACCATAACGTCAGTGCGGCGAAGCGGGCGTCCGACCGCGGTCCGGTCTTCATCACCGATTGTGGCGAACCGGCCTGCGTACTGCTCTCCATCGACCAGTACCGGCGACTGCATTACCGGCACAGGACCATCGGCGAGCTGCTCGCGATGCCCGAGGTCGCAGATATCGAGTTCGAGCCCGGACGGGAAGGAATCGGCGAGCCGAGAATCCCGGACTTCTCCTGAGATGTATCGGCTGGACACGAACGTTGTTTCCGAGCTCCGCAAGATTCCGGCCGGTCGGGCAGACCCGGCCGTTCATCACTGGTCGGATTCGATAGACCCGGAGCTGCTGCATATCACGCTGGGATTCGTTGATTGCCGCAACCGCCCACGTGCACAGCCTGACGTCGTCCATGTCGAGCACAATCTCGGGCTCCGGCTCGGGAATGCACCCCGCGGGGGCCATCTGAGCATGCTACAGTGCCCATATGGAGACTGCCGCTTCGCTCCCGGGTACTGAAGCCCTGACCCTGCTCGGCATCGATGCCCCCGACCAGCGCTCTGCTATTGAACGACTGCTGGCCGGCCTGCCCGCCAGCGCGTGGCAGCGCGTGACCCGCTCCCTGGGGGTGTCCGACCAGCAGCTGGCTGACGCCGTGAGCATCAGCGTTTCCACGCTGACTCGCCGCAAGCGCGAAGGCCGATTCACTCCCGAGGAGAGCGACCGGCTGCTGAGGCTGGCCGAACTGGCAGCCAGGGCCGAAACCGTCTTCACCACTCCCGAACGGCTCCACGTATGGTTCACCACGCCCAATCAGCAGCTCGACGGCCAGCTTCCATTGAGCTACGCAAGGACATCGATAGGAGCGGGGGAGGTCGCCCGGGTGCTCGAGAGGATTCTGGACGGCTCACCGGCGTGATTCCCGCCTGGCGCCTGGTGGCGCGCGTTCGGGCGGAGACGGCGTTCGACGGGGAAGGCAGCTACCGCTACGGCAACCGCTGGAACCGCCCCGGCACACGCGTCACCTACCTTGCCGCCACCACCAGCCTGGCGGCGCTCGAGGTGCTGGTGCATGCGGGCTCGCCCGATAACCTGGTCGACTACGCAGCTTTCCCTGTCGAGATCCCGGCGGAAGCCATCCGGGAACTGAAGAGCCTTCCGTCGGACTGGCGCACCAGCCCTGCACCAGCCAGCACGCAGGACGCCGGCAGCCGCTGGGAAGCCTCGGCCGAAAGCCCAGTGCTGCGCGTGCCGAGCGTTGTCGTGCCCTGGGAGCACAACTACGTCGTTGCTGTGGGCCACAGGCACTATCCGTCCCTGAGTATCGGCGAGCCGCGCCCGTTCCGGTTCGACCGCCGCCTCGCGGGCGGCAGCTGATCCCGCCAGGCAGGCACTCGGGTCGACGCATCCGCCGATCTCCGAACGGGTCAGGCGCTCGCGGTCGATGTACGGCTGGTGCCTGCGGGTTCGAACTATCACTCGCTTGAGCGATGAAAGGGCGCCTGTATGACAGTAGCTTGACGTGAAATCAGATCTGATCCCATTCGCCACACGTCACGGCAGCAACTCCAGCATTCGCCCCCGCGTGTCGAAGCCAAGCCGCAGTTGCCGGGCAGGGCTGTCATCATCAAGATCTTCTATCCAGAGCGACCATGTTGCCGCGTGAACTGCGTCCTCTGAGCTAATGCCGTGCTTTAGCGCAGAGTTGTGAACCTTCATGTAGCGGTGAACGACAACGCTTCGCGTATCACTTCAGAACGAGTCTTTCCCTCGCTTTCAGCCTGGGCGTCGAGCGCCTCGATCTCGGCCTGTGTAAGGCGCAGCGCGACGACCTGAGACGGCTCCGCACCGCGACCGGGGCGACCACGACCACGCTTCTTCAGCGCTGCAACGCCATAGCCAGCCTCAGCCTCGGCCGCCCAAGCAGCGATCTGTTCCTCGGTCACGGGAACGCCATTTATTGTCTCACGCGTAGCCACAGCAATACTGTAATACGAAAACCGCGAGACTGCATGAGCCGGCGTCACAGAGGCTCGAACAGCTTCTCTCGAGAGCCCTGCGTCACGCGTTTGAGCGTGGTTGTTGTCGACGACGGTCGAACAATTATGCTGCCGCACTACTTTCGAGATCAGCCAACCTTGTGGTAGCCCCCTGGCGGGTCTTGCCGATTGACACGCGCGCAGCTCTGCATTTCACACGATTGTCGGTGCCCGATCCCTTGGCACGCTGGGACGCATTGATTGCCGCAATCGCCCACGTGCACAGCCTGACGTTGGTTACTCGCAACACCCGGGTCTTTGAGGGAGCGGAGTGCGGCTCATGAACCCCTTGAAGGCTCGCTGGAGGCAGCCGCCACCCGTTCCGGTTCGACCGCCGCCTCGCGGGCGGCAGCTGATCCCACGAGCCAGCAAGAAGTCGGGCAGTCCGTTCACGGACTGCCCGACTTGGTTAATGCTGTGCTTGTCCCTTAGGGGATCAGGCGTTCTCGTCCTCGTCACCCGAGTCGGGGGAGGGCGTGCCGGAGTCTGCGACTTCGGCGCTGCCGTCGGTCTCGCCTTCGGCGATCGCGGCGGCGGTTTCTTCTGTCAGCTCGGTGCCGGTGGGTTGGGCCGCTTCGGACTGCTGCTCGGCTTCTTCCTGCTTGACCGGGCGCTTGCCTTCGCGGAAGGCTGCGGTGAGGAGCGCGGCGGCTTCGGCTGCGTCGATCGCGTTCTCTTCGACCTCGGCGCTGGCTTCGGCGACCTGCTCGGCCGGTGCTTCGGTGGTCTCGGCGACCGCGTCTTCGACGGCTGCTTCAACGTCGCCCTGGACTTCGTGCTGCGCGAGCACCTGGTCTTCGGCGGCCTCGATCTGTTCGCTGGCTGCTTCGGCGGCGGCGTCGGCGACTGCCTCGACGCTCACTTCGGCGGTAGCGGTGTCGTCAGGCTGCGTCACGGGGTCGTCGGCGAGCTCGATGCCGCCGGTCTCGCCCTTGCCGTCGCTGAGGCCGAACTGCGCGAAGAGGTCCGCGTAGACGTCACCAAGCTTGGTGGTGGTCTTGGCGCCGGACTCGGTGGCAGCGTAGGAGTAGTCGTAGTCGATTCCCTGGCTGCGGCGTCCTCCGCGGCGTCCGCCACGCTTGGGCGCTCCGCCTCCGCTGTCGCGGCGGGCGGGCATGCCGGTCTCGTCGAACGAGCCTGCGGTGAACGGCAGGAGGCGGCGACGGCTGAGGCTGGCGCGCTGCTCGACGGGGTCGATGTTGATGATCACGGCGGTGATCTCGTCACCCTTGTTGAACTCGTCCGTGATGTTCTCGATGTGGTCGTGGCTCAGTTCACTGATGTGGACCAGGCCTTCGATGCCTTCCTCGATCTCCATGAACACGCCGAACTCGGTGATGCCGGTGATCGGTCCGGTGATCTCGGTGCCTGGCGGGTAGCGGTCGGGGAGGCTGCTCCACGGGTCGGGCTGTGTCTGGCGCAGGCCGAGGCTGATGCGCTCCTGGGGCGTGTCGATCTTGAGGATCATCGCCTCGACGTCGTCGCCCTCGGTGACGATCTCCTTGGGATGGCGGACGCGCTTGGTCCAGCTCATCTCGCTGACGTGGATCAGGCCTTCGAGGCCGGGTTCGATCTCGACGAACGCGCCGAACGGCGTGAGGTTGGTGACCTTGCCGGCGATGCGCTGGCCGATGTGGTAGTTGACGAGCACGTCTTCCCACGGGTTGGCGACGAGCTTCTTCATGGACAGGTTGATGCGCTCGCGCTCCAGGTCCATGTCGAGCACTTCGACCTTGACCTTGTCGCCGACAGCGACGACGTCACGCGGGTGGCTGAATCGGCCGTGCGTGAGTTCGCTGCGGTGGACGAGTCCGTCGATGCCACCAAGGTTGACGAACGCTCCGAAGTCCGTGACCTCGACGACTTCGCCTTCGAGGCGGGCGCCGGGCTCAAGCTTCTGGAGGGTCTCGCCCTTCTGTTCGGCGATCTCTTCCTCGAGGATGCCGCGGCGGCTGATGATCACGCGGTTGCGCTTGCGGTTCAGCTCGATGATGCGGACCTTGAGGCGCTTGCCGACGTAGGGGCTGAGGTCGTTCACCCGGCGGATGTCCACCTGGCTGGCGGGAAGGAAGGCGCGGATGCCGAGGTTGGCGACAAGGCCGCCGCGGACCTTCTCGACGATCTCGACCTCGACGGGCTTCTCCTTCTCGTGGATCTCCTGCAGCAGGTTCCAGGCGCGTTCCTGGTCGGCCCGCTTCTTGGAGAGCACGATGGTGCTGTTGGCCAGGTCTGCGCGGATCACGTAGACCTGAACTTCGTCCCCGGCGCGGAAGCTCTTTGCGGCTTCCTCGGCGGTGGTCTCGTGCTCGAACAGCTGGTTGTAGGGCAGGATGCCCTCGATCTTGGCTCCCACGTCAACGACGATGCCGTCCTGCGAGAGCATGATGACGGTTCCGGAAGTGATCATGCCGCGGTGGATGGGCTTGCGGGCCAGCTGTTCATCGCTGGCTGCGAGCACGTCCTCCATCGTCATGCTGTTGCCCGAGTCGTCGTCCGCGACGCTTTCTGCAGCGGCGGGAACGGCAACCTCGGCTTCGGAACCGGTAGGGGTCGTGTCAGTTTCGGTCGGCACTGCAGTTTCAGCCGGCGCAGGAGCCTCGGACTCGTCCGGGCTGGTGGCAGGTTCTTCTGTGGCGGTGGAGGACACCTGGGACTCGGGATTCTCCACTGTGGTGCCTACACCCTGTTCGGCGTCCACAGTCGGGGCCATACTAGTGCCTTCTGACGGGGCCTGGTCGGTAGCCGGGACAGGGTTATCCGCGGCTTGGTTTTGCTTATCTTCCATGAAAGGGGTTTCCTCCTTGCCTGCATCCGGGGCCCTACTGATTAAGCGCCAGAAGACCCCCGCCAGCCGTGGTGCTTGGCTGATCAGGGTACCCTTTGCGCTCATCGGTGGAGCCGGGGATACGGCAGACCGTTTGGCCGGTACGCCGGCCACGGGCACTATAGCACGGGCGCCGGCAGTTTGTCATGTGTCGTGACGCCGGGACGGGTACCATCCGTTGCATGAGATGGCCACCGCACTTCGGACCCAGTGACTGGCCCGACCAGGAGGCAGTGTTGCACAACGACCACTGCGTATTCCTGGTGGGGCCCGCCCGGGAAGTACTGCCTGGCTCCGGCCTGATAGTGCCCTATGAGCCCCGCGGGACAGTCTTCGACCTGACCCGGGAGGAATGGAACGCCACGTTCGACCTGCTCCTTGAGGCGAAGCGCTCGATAGGGGAGCGCCACGCGCCGGATGGGTTCAACGTCGGCTGGAACAACGGCCCGGTTGCCGGGCAGTCGATCCCGCAGGTGCACCTGCACGTGATCCCGCGCTTCGGCGACGAGCCGCTGGCCGGACGCGGGATCCGCTATCACCTCAAGCAGCCCGCGAACCGTAGGCCCGGCACGTCTGGCTGAAGCGCAAGAAGGAAGCCTGTCCGGCGTTCGACTGGGTTTGCTCACCAGATCATCGGCGGACAGGCTTCTGGATTTTGGTTGGCTTCGTGTGGGAGGCACGAAGCCAGTTCGGAAGAGGTCGGGACGAGGTACTTGGGAGAGTCACCTCAGTTCCACAAATCCGAGTATATGAAGTTGCTCTTACAGAACTCTTACAGCTGTCAGGGAGGGTCGTTCCCGGCCGCCGTGACTTCGGTATCGACTTCCTTAGCAAGGCGTTCGCGGACCCCTGCTGCCCAGGGCGTAGCCAGTTCCGGGAGGAACTCACCGGGCTCGTGCTGGTGGCCCGTGAGGACTTGCTGCACGTCCCAGCGGAGCTGCAGGTCGCTGTTGACCGAATACGTCCGGCTGCTCCGGTCATACTCGATGCTCACCTGCGGGACAAGACTGTTGAGCCGGTGCCTGAACTGGTGAAAGTAGCTGCGTGCGCTGGCATGCTTCTCGTGCGGTAGCGCCTGCTCCAGGATGTCTGCCAGTGTGGCGCTGCGCCTGTCCAGCAGGAACGCCAGCAGCTGCGGAGCATGCCTCATCGACAGGGCGAGCGGCTGGCCGTTCAGCGCGATGCCCGGTTCGCCCAGAGTCGTGACCTCGAGAGTCTCGTCCGCCACGTTATCAAGGCCCGGGTGAGTGCTCAGCACGACCTGTCTGAAGTCGTTCATCAGCACGAACTCGCGCGCCAGGAAACCGGCGTTCTGAAGCCGGTCAACCAGATCCTGGAGCGCGTCCAGCTGCTCGGTATACGTCGGATCCTCCATAAGCCACATGAGCCTGGCGGCATGGAGCCGGACCCGGCCCTCCTCCTGGAGTGCACCCATGTCATGCAGCTCGTCGATCAGCCCTTCGAGTTCCAGCAGCGCTGTCATCGGTCCGTAGGTACCGCTCGCGAAACGGAGGAGGACCTCCCGGAAGCGGTAAAGCGCCCGGTCAGACCGGTCGCTGATAAGGATCTCGGCCTTGGCCAGGTGGTCGAAGGCGGTGAGGAAGTCTTCGGAGGGGATGTGCAGCATGGCGAGTCCAAGATGGCTTAGGAACTCTTCGTAGCCTAGGTCGAGGCTGGAAGCGCGAGCAATGGCAGTGTAAAATGCCTCACGAGCCTCGGTAATGTGGCCTAAAGCCCAGTTCGCATCTGCTAATAGGACCTGCGCAGAACACCTATTCTGCGCAGGGACTCCGTGACTCGTAAGAATGGTCTCTAGGCGCGATATGGCAGAGTGAAAGCGGCCGAGTGTTAGTAGGACACTGCACTCAACAACCGGCAGTACAGAATTGGCATGCGTATTATGAAGCAGCGTTCCATCCTCTATATGCCGTAACGCACGTTTGCCAAGTCCTACTCGGCTTTCGACTATTGCTAACTGACTTAGTACTTCGACAGCCATTGGTTCTGCTTCTGGCTGTGTTTCAGCTAGCCGCCAAGCCTCGGTTATGTCATCAAGCGCGCGTAGTAGATGTGAACTTGATTCTTCATACAAGCTCTTTACACGGAGGAACAAAACCTTGTCATAGTGACTGAGTTGGTCATAAGGCACTAAGGCGAGCTCGTCGGCTACCTCATCACCACGTTCAATGTAGCTAAGAGAATGGGCTAAGTTGATTCGTGCTGCTGCGTTACCACGGGAAATGGATCGATAGTATAGTTCTACTGCCCGCATATCCTTCAAAAGATTAAATGCACATACCCCTGCCCAACGATCATCATCCTGCGTTGGTGAAGTTAGCATGGTGTAGGAGGTATAGCCTTCTTCGAACTGACGAAGAAATGCGTATGCCTGAATCTCGCTAGTCAAAACTGCGCCAGGATAGCGCAACTTGACCCGCCTCACAACTTCGCTTGTCTCGGGCAAATGTTTGGTCATTGGCGAGTCCGAGGTCAGGATCTAGTTCCTTTTCGTAGGCCACACGTGGGCACAAGCACTTAACTCACTATTACATGAAATTCGCTTTCCAGCGAGTCTCCAGTTCTGTTGGATTTAGCACAAACCTGGGAACTGCTCTCCATGTTACAATCTGCGTAATCAACAGAGGGGAGTCTGTTGTGGATTAGTCAAGGGCTCGGCTTGAGAGCTTGTTCTTCGGAAGAGGAAGGGACTTTGCACTTTAGATGCTTTATTCGTTTTGAAGTGTAGTGTCTCTCGGTTACTACAGCACGCCTAAAGATTGGGAGATCTTGAGCGGGTGGCTTGAATGGGAGTTCGGGCTATTAGGTTCAATGTACTGTACTTTGTTGCGGTACTGCATGTTAGGTAGAATTATGAAAAATGCAGGTAGGCGGATTTTCCGATTGATTGTGGCTGTTTCT
Organism: uncultured bacterium; assembly: GCA_964495325.1. Lineage (GTDB taxonomy): Bacteria > Deinococcota > Deinococci > Deinococcales > Trueperaceae > CAZBVI01. The sequence continues at coordinate 46,937 of CAZBVI010000015.1, read as the reverse complement.
TTGGCAGCCGTGCCGACGATCGTCTTTGCCGGCCACTTGGCAATTACGCGCGGTTCATAAATCGGCCATAGTACTGCAACAAGCAGTTATGCAGTTGGGGTGCGCGAATCTACTTCGTGCACCCCAACTGCACGTGTACGGACTTATACTTGACTTCAGTTTTTCTCTAGCTCGGGATACGTAGTGAATAGTGCAAGGTGCAGGTCGGAAGAACTTGAAAGGACACTTCCATTATGTGGATTGAGCGAATCATTGAAGCGATTCAACTTGGCTCAAGAGTGGTTCTCGCTGATTCAAGTGATGGCAGTTTAGACTTTGTCGCGCGTGCAATGCTCCAAGATAACGGGAGTACAATGTGGCTAGACTTGAATGTACTAGACAGCTCAGACCCGGATGTGATCCTTGAGTACTTGAGGTTAAACCACTGGGGATTACCAGTGGAAGTAGCAGTTGGGACGTTCGCAACTGCACTGGAAGTCCAGGCGCAGATTGTTGCTGATTCTGTACAGACAACTTTCTTTGTTACCGGTATCAGTAAGCTGGATTCTTGGCTGTTAGAGATTATTGAAACCCATAAAGCGAAGACGAGGTTAGTACTTGGCTGTTCTACAACTGTCTTGCAGGAACTGTCCAACAGGTTCTACAGTCAGATTGATTTTACTTGGCTAGAGGCGCGTACCATGGCGCTTACACGTGCTGAAACGACAACATTATTAGGATCGGAAATCACAGATGAGTATTGGCAAGTGCTATTGAAGGAGGGCTCTAATACCTATAAAGCTCTCTACTTAAAGGCGCCAGAACAGCTTTTGAGTCCCAACACACAATTGCCTTCAGCGACCAATCACGCTAATTGTGCGGTGGCAATCGCAAACACGCCTAGAACGCTATCACAACTATTTAAGAGTAATGGCCGATGGCTAAGGGCGCTTCGCGTCGCTATTAGTACCGGTGAGCGATTCGATGATCTTCTAGATCGCGCAGGCGAGGAGGCTATTGCAGGTGGTTCAATTGCGAGCTTCCGCAGGTCTCTCGCTGCCTTACCATCCGAGTTGCGCGATACAGAGCAGGTTCTGTTCTGGCTGCTCCTTGCTGGTTCTACGCTGCCGAGTCAGCCAAGTGTTGTGCAAGAAGTGATGGACTACTTGAGTAAGAATGAAGCCGTTCAACTCCGGCTTCTTGCGGCGTCACTTGGTCTAATATCTGCACCACAGGACATTAGTCTAGAGACAATAAGCAAGCCAGCAATGGTGCTCCACTTCGCTCACCTAAAAGCAGTGCAAGGGAATCCCGATGAGGCAGTTCGAATGCTTATGCCTGCAGTGGAGCAATTCTTAAATGGAGGCCGTGAGTTCCTGTATCTACAGGCAGCCTGCTTGCTCTCCAACGCACTGATTTCCGCAGGCTCACTTGAAGCGGGAGCCCACTGGGCAAGTAAGGCGATACAGGCAGTAGAAATGAATGGTACCAATGACCCGCACCTAAATGCAGCTGCGAGGAGCCTTCGCCTATACACATTGGTGCTCTTGGGGCGAATAGCTGAAGCAAGTGATTATCTTAACCCTGACTTACTAAGCTGCGGTTACGAGGGACTGCCATCTATGGAGGCAGTATTTACGTCAAATGCTGATTACTACATGTTGACAGGTAACGGAGAGCTGGCCTACGAACTCTATAAGCGGGTGATCGACGGCTTCCCTTCTAGCGTTTCGGTAACAACCCTGCCCGAGTATGTCACTTTACTCTTGGAACTGGGTCGTAGTGGCGAGGCTCGAAGGGTAGCGCAAGAAGCGTACGATCACTGGTCTGGCGAAGGGGGTCAAGGTGCCGTGTCGGCAACCTTGAGCTTAGGCGTTTCCCTATCAAGGGAGAATCCCGGGTTGGCAATGGAACTGCTTGACCAAGTCATCAGCCACGCTAGAGCAAATTACAATGCACCGAGGCTGTGCCGCGCAGTCATACAGCTTGCGATGATTAAACTGCGCAATGGTAGCGAAACAGAGGCCCTGAAGGTCCTTTCTACTGCGAACCGTCCGTTGACCGAGATTGGGGACAGTGGTTGGCTCCTGTTCGGCGGTCTAGGTTCTGAAGTGTTGGAGCTGAGAAAGGCTTGGATTAGATCGAAAACTCCTATTACACTTGACTTTCTGGGGGCATCCGACTGGCGCTTCGGGCCTTTCCAGATGTCCGGCGACCGTGGGCTTAAGATCAAGGAGATTCTCTTCGTATTGAGCGTCTATCCGAAGGGACTGAATGGAGAGAAGCTCTATGAGCTACTGGATGGTCAAACCGGTTCGACGTTAACTCTAAGGAGCCACATTCGGAACCTACGGCAGTATGTACCCGTAGGAACCGGACCGTACCGCCTACTCGCTCCAGTAAAGGCTGACTTTCTTGAATGTGAAATGCTAATTGGCCAGGGCAAGATCGCCAAAGCACTTGACCTCTATAAAGGGCCATTGTTAGGGCAATCCCAAGTGCCTTATATTCGAGAGTATGCCGCTAGTCTTGAATCTCAGCTGCGAATTGGCGTTGAACAAGAGGGAAGCAGCGAGTTACTTACCCGTTTTGCACTGCTGATTGGTGACGACTTAACACTACTTGAGCAAGCATTGAGCAAAGAGCCGAAGAATTCGCCGGCGCGGATTTCTTTAACTGCACGGGTTGAGCAGGTTCGAAAGAGCTGGGAAATGGAGGATTAGAGTAGGTTGCTACATCTGTGGGCTCGCGTCGGATGGCACAGAGTATGTTAACCAGCTCGCACCTACTCAAACCTAACCTCAAACATCCAAGGCCACAACTTCCCGGTCAGCAGGAAGGTCCCGGCCCCCTCGTTCCAGGCTATGCCGTTCAGCGTGGCGTCCGGTGTAAGGGCAGCCCACTGCTCCTGTGTGAGCAGCGGGCTCGCATCAACCACGGCGCTCACGTCACCGGTATCCGGGTCTATCCGCACGATCTCCCGCGTCAGCCATACGTTCGCGTAGACGTGTCCCTCCACGCATTCGAGCTCGTTGAGGTTCCTGATTGGTTCTCCGTCAGCAGTTACACTCACGCGCCTGAGCTCCTCGAAAGTCTCCGGGTCGCGAAAGGTCAGCTGGTCGGACCCGTCGGACATGACGAGGTCGGCGCCGTCGTAGCACAGGCCCCAGCCCTCGCCGTCATAGGTGAAGGTCTCGACATGCGTGAACGTTTCAGCATCGAACACGAGCGCCTCGCCTTCGCGCCAGGTCAGCATTATGAGGCGGTCACCAACCAGCTCGAGGCCCTCGCCGAAGTAGCGTTCGTCCAGGTTCACGCGGCGCAGCACGCGGCCGGACTCCAGATGCACTTCCCGCAGGGAGGACGCCCCGTAGATGCCGGTGCTCTCGAACACCATGCCTTCACTCATCAGCAGCCCCTGAGTGAACGCGGCCGGGTCGTGCGGGTAGCGGTTCACCACGACCGGCTCCAGCTGCTTCACCTGCGCGCTGCACGCGCCAAGCAGCAGGGCGAGCAGCAACAGGGCGGTCAGCCGCGCAGCCACGACCGTGCCCTCTCAAGCAGCATCGAACTCGCGTCGCCCAGCACCTCGGCCTGCGCGCGGGTACCGTCCAGCACGAACCAGTCCCCGGCTGCGGCCTGCTCCCGGAACGACTCCGCCACGCGGCGGTGGAAGGCCAGGTCGGCGCTCTCGAGCCGGTCGGGCCGGCCGCGGCTGGCGATGCGCTGCAGGCCCAACTCCGGGTCGATGTCGACCAGGATGGTCAGGTCGGGAATGCAGCCCTGGCTCACGCGGGCGTTCAGCTCCCGTACGAAGGCCGCGTCAACGCCCCGGCCGGCGCCCTGGTAGGCGACGCTGGAGCCGGAGAATCTGTCGCAGATCACGGCCTTGCCGGCGTCCAGGGCGGGGCGGATGACCTGCTCGACATGCTGGGCGCGGCTGGCGGAGTACAGCAGGAACTCGGTGAGCGGAGCCATGTCGAAGCGCGTGTCCAGCAGCACGTCGCGCACCGCGTCGCTCGTCGGCGTGCCGCCGGGCTCCCGGGTCAGCACCACGCGGTCCTCGCCCGCCTCGGCAGCGAGCAGCGCGCTGAGGGCGCGCGCCAGCGTCGACTTGCCCGCGCCCTCGGGCCCCTCCAGCACCACGAACAGGCCGCGCACCTAAAGTCCGGTAGGCACGTAGATGAAGTTGAAGGGGACGCCGAGCTCGTCCTCGACCTTCCGGCCCAGCAGGTTCACGCCCACCGTCTCGGTCATGTAGTGGCCGCCGTACATCGCGTTGATCCTGCGCTCGAACGCCTCGTAGAACACCTCGTGCTTCGGCTCGCCCGTCAGGAAGGCGTCCAGCCCCTGCTCGGCGGCCGTGACAACGTCCCACGCGGCGCCGCCGCTGATGATCCCGAGCGTGTCCACCGTGTCGGGCCCGCCCTCCAGCACCATCACAGGCTCGCCCAGCTGCGCCTCGATCATCTGGGCCAGCTCGCGCCGTTTCATGGGCGGCTTCAGGCGGCCCTTCACGCCGATTGGCCGGCCCTTGTACTCGCCGAAGTCCTCCAGTTCCTCCAGGCCGATCATGCCGGCGAAGCCCCAGTTGTTGCCCACCTCGCGGTGGGCGTCCAGCGGGATGTGCGCTGCGTACAGGCTCAGGCCGTTGTTCAGCATGTAGCGCACCTTGTCCCCGTGCGCACCCGTGATCGCCTTGGGCGCGCCCCAGAACATGCCGTGATGCACGATCAGCAGCTGCGCGTTCAGCGCGACCGCCTGCTCGAGCGTGCCGAGGTTGCTGTCCACCGCCACGGCGATGCGCTCGACGTCGGTTCCCGCGTCAAGCTGAAGGCCGTTCAGCGAGGCGTCCGGGTAGTTCTCAATATCCAGGTAATCATCAAGCCAGGCGACAATCTCAGAGAGTTTCATACTTGCTCAAGCCTACTACGGAGGCCGCCGGTAACGGGCCCGTGGTACAATCACAGCCGCCCGCCCCATACCTTTTCAGCCGGGCGATCAACACCAGGAGACCGATGCAGAAGCAGAAACTGAAGTACGAGGGCAAGGCGAAGCGCGTCTTTGAGTCCGACCGGCCCGGCCTCGCGGTCATCGAGTACAAGGATGACGCCACCGCGTTCAACGCCCGCAAGAAGGGCACCGTCAAGGGCAAGGGCCGCGTCAACAACCTGATGACCGCCCACCTGTACCCGCTGCTGGAACAGGCCGGGGTGCCCACCCACTTCGTGGAACTGCTGGGCGAAACGGAGCAGGCCGTGCACATGCTCAGCATCGTCCCGGTCGAGGTGATCGTCCGCAACGTTGCCGCCGGCAGCTTCGCCGCCAGGCTCGGCCTGAACGAGGGCGTGCCGCTGGATTCTCCGGTGATCGAGTACTGCTACAAGTCCGACGAACTGGGCGACCCGCTGGTCAGCGACAACACGCCGGTAGCGATGGGCTGGGCCGAGCCGGGCGTGCTGGCCGAGATCCGGCGCCTCTCCCTGCTTGCCAACGACTTCCTGATCGGCTACCTTGCCGATCGCGACATTCGGCTCATAGACATCAAGTTCGAGTTCGGCCTGCTGCCCGACGGAAGCGTCGTGCTTGCCGACGAGATCAGCCCCGACACCAGCCGCCTCTGGGACGCAGCTTCCGCAGAGAAGCTCGACAAGGACCGCTTCCGCCGCGACCTGGGGGGCGTCGAGGACGCCTACCAGCAGATACTCACAAGGGTGCTGACATGAAGTTCACCGCAACAGTCCACGTCTCGCTGAAACCGTCCATCCTGGATCCCCAGGGCCGCACGATCGAGCGCAGCCTCCACAACCTGGGTCACGACACCGTCCGTGGCGTGCGCACCGGCAAGACGTTCACCGTGCAGCTGGAAGGTGACCGCGCCGAGGTCGAACGTCAGCTCGAAGCGTTCGCGGGCGACGTGCTCGCCAACCCGGTCATCGAGGACGTCACCTACGAGCTCGCCGAGACCGCGGGCTGAGCGCTCAGCATGAGAGCAGCCGTAATCAGCTTCCCCGGCTCCAACTGCGACCTTGACGCCGTGCACGCGCTCAACCACCTCGGTTTCAGCGCGCAGCGGGTCTGGCACGCCGAGACCGACCTGCCGGCCACCGACCTCGTCGTCCTGCCCGGCGGCTTCACCTACGGCGATCACCTGCGCACCGGCGCGATCGCCGCGCGCAGTCCCGTCATGACAGCCGTGAAGGCCGCGGCGAAGGCAGGCGTGCCTGTGCTCGGCATCTGCAACGGCTTCCAGGTGCTCACCGAGTCCGGGCTGCTGCCCGGCGCGCTGCTGCGCAACGAGAACCTGCACTTCGTGTGCAGCACCGTCAGCCTCGAGGTGGCGTCCACCGGCTCCGTCTTCACGCGCAGCCTTGCCGAAGGCCAGCACCTCGCGCTCCCGGTCGCCCACGGCGACGGCCGCTACTACGCGGACGATGCCACGCTCGACCGGCTCGAGGGCGAGGGTCGCGTCGCGTTCCGCTACGCGGCGGACGACAACCCCAACGGCAGCCTCCGCGACATCGCCGGCATCACCGACGCGACCGGCAACGTGCTCGGCATGATGCCGCACCCCGAGCGGGCCGCCGAGGGCGTGCTCGGCGGCACCGACGGCGCGCTCATGCTGAGCGGACTGCTGGAGGTGCTGTCATGAGCCTGCGTACGCGCGCACACGAGTTCGGCCTGACCGGAGCCGAATGGGACGAGGCGGTCCGCCGCGAGGGCCGCGACCTCAACGCGCTCGAGGCCGCGATAGTGGGCGCCATGTGGTCCGAGCACTGCAGCTACAAGAACAGCCGCCCGCTCTTCGGTGCCTTCCCGACCACCGGCCCGCAGGTGCTGCAGGGACCCGGCGAGAACGCCGGCGTGGTCGACATCGGCCAGGGCTACGCGCTCGCCTTCAAGGTCGAAAGCCACAACCACCCCTCCGCCGTGGAGCCCGTCCAGGGCGCCGCCACCGGCGTCGGCGGGATCCTGCGCGACATCTTCGCCATGGGCGCGAGGCCCTTCGCCGTGCTCAACTCGCTCAGGCTGGGCGACATCGAGTCCGAACGCACCCGCTTCCTGCTGCGCGGCATCGTCGAAGGCATCTCGCACTACGGCAACGCCGTGGGCGTGCCCACCGTGGGCGGCGAGATCACCTTCCACGCAAGCTACAGCGAGAACCCGCTGGTCAACGTCATGGCGCTCGGCCTGATGCGACACGAGGACCTCGCCACCGGCACCCTCGGCGAGACCGGCAACACCGTCATCTACGTGGGCAGCAAGACCGGACGCGACGGCACCGGCGGCGCCGTGTTCTCCAGCGCCGAGCTGACCGGGGACAGCGGGGCCGACCGGCCCGCCGTGCAGGTGGGCGACCCCTTCATGGAGAACCTGCTCATGAACGCCACGCTCGAGGCGATCAGCGCCGGACTAGTCGCGGGCGTGCAGGACATGGGCGCCGCCGGGCTGCTCTCCAGCACCAGCGAGATGGCCTTCCGCGGCGGCCTGGGCGTCGACATCGACCTGGGCCTCGTGCCCACCCGCGAGTCAGGCATGCAGCCGTGGGAGCTCGTGCTGTCCGAAAGCCAGGAGCGCATGATCCTGGTGCCCGTGCCCGGCAGGGAACAGGAGCTCTTCGACCTGCTCGCCAGGTGGGAGCTGGACGTGGCCGACATCGGCACCGTCGCCAGCCACGGGCGCTACCGCCTGCACTGGCAGGGCGAGCTGGTGTGCGACCTCGACGTGAAACTGCTCAACGAGGCACCCACCCAGACGCGCGAGGGCGTCGAGGACCCCGCGATCACGGCGCTGCGCGAGCGCGACCTGTCCGGCGTGCCGGTACCAGAAGGCCTGGCCGGGACGCTGCACCGGCTGCTGGCCAACCCGACGATCGCCAGCAAGCGCGCGGTGTACGAGCGCTTCGACCATCAGGTGATGACCAACACTGTCGCGCTGCCCGGAGCGGCCGATGCCGCCGTGCTGCGCGTCAAGGGCACGAACCTGGGCGTGGCCGCCGCGATCGACTGCAACCCGCGGCACGTCTGGCTCGACCCGCGCGCCGGCGCGGCCGGAGCCGTGGCCGAGTCCGCCCGCAACGTCGCCTGCGTCGGCGCCACGCCGCTCGCGATCACCGACAACCTCAACTTCGGTGACCCGCGCCGGCAGGACGTCTACTACCAGATGCAGCAGGCGGTGCTCGGCATCGCCGAGGCCGCCCGCGCGCTCGACACGCCCGTCACCGGCGGCAACGTGAGCCTGAACAACCAGTACCTGAGCGAGGGCCTCAACGTGGCGATACTGCCCACGCCCACCATCGGCATGGTCGGCGTCCTGCCCGACGTGAACCGGCGGGCGGGCATGGCCGCGCCCGGGGGCGAGGCGCACGTCTACCTGCTCGGCAGCGGCACGCCCGTGCTGGGCGGCAGCGAGTACCTGGCCACCGTGCACGGCCTCGAGGCCGGCGCGCCTCCGCAGCCGGACCTGGACGCCGAGAAGGCCGTGATCGGGGCGATCCTCCGCCTGATCCGGGACGGACTCACCACCACCGCGCACGACTGCGCGGACGGCGGCCTCGCCGTGGCCCTGGCCGAAGTCGCGATCGCCTCCGGCCGCGGCATGCAGGTGGAGCTGCCCGGCGCTGACCGGCCGGACACCCTGCTGTTCGGCGAGTCCCACTCGCGCATCGTCACCGTCGTGAGCGCGGACCAGGCGGAAGCGGCCGAGGCCGTGCTCGACTCGCTCGGCGTCACGTGGCGCCGGATCGGCAGCATGGCGGCGGACACGCTGGCAATCAGGCACGAGGGCCGTGAGCTGCTCAGCACGGCCGTGAGTGACCTGGAAGCAAGCTTCGCGGGACCGATTCCCGACGCGCTCGCCGGAGTGCCGCAGGCATGACCGGCGCACCATCACGCATCGCCATCATCGACTGCGGCGGCCAGTACACCAAGGTGATCGACCGCCGCATCCGCGAGCTCTCCGTCCTCAGCGAGATCCTCCCCATGAGCGTCGACCCGGCGGAACTGAGCGGCTTCGACGCGATCATCCTCTCCGGCGGACCGGCCAGCGTCTACGGCCCGGACGCGCCGGCGTACGACCCGGCGCTGCTCGGGACCGGCAAACCGCTGCTGGGCATCTGCTACGGCATGCAGCTGATCACGCAGCACTTCGGCGGCACCGTCGCCAGCGGCGGGCAGGCCGAGTACGGGGTGGAGGAGATCATGGTGGACCCGCACGTCCCCCTGTTCAGCGGGCTGGACGAGCGTCAGCAGGTGCTGATGAGCCACGGCGACGCCGTCACGAAGGTGCCTGTGGGCTTCACCGTCTCGGCGCGCTCCGGCAAGGTGATCGCCGGCATCAGCGACACGGCCCGGCGCATGCACGGCGTCCAGTTCCACCCCGAGGTCGACCTGACCGAGAACGGCATGCGCATGCTCGAGAACTTCGTGACCCGGGTCGCGGGCCTCGAGCGGGACTACCTGCTGGCGGACCGGATCGACACCGCCCTCGGGCAGATCCGCGCCCAGGTGGGGGACAACCCCGTGGTCGTCCTCGTCAGCGGCGGCGTCGACTCCGCCGTGACCGCCGCGCTCCTGGTCCGGGCGCTGCCCGCCGAACAGGTGCACGCCCTGCACGTTGACACCGGCTTCATGCGCAAGAACGAGAGCGAGGAGGTCGTCCGTGGCCTGCGCGGGCTCGGACTCGTCAACCTGCGCCACGTGGACGCCACCGACCGCTTCTTCGACGGCACGGTCACGCGCGCCGACGGCAGCACCCTCGGTCCGCTCACCGCGCTGCAGGATCCCGAACTGAAGCGCGAGCTGGTCGGCACCATGTTCATGGAGGTGCTGCGCGAGGAACTCGAGCGGCTCGAGCTCGACTTCGACCATGCGTACTTCGCGCAGGGAACGCTGCGGCCCGACCTGATCGAGAGCGGCAACCCCGGGGTCAGCGCGGCGGCGCAGAGCATCAAGACGCACCACAACGACGTGCCGATGGTGCGCGTGGCGCGCGAGCAGGGCCGCGTGGTCGAGACGAACGCCGACTGGCACAAGGACGAGGTCCGCCAGGTCGCGCGTGACCTCGGGCTGAGCGAGCAGGTCGCGTCGCGCCAGCCGTTCCCGGGGCCCGGGCTCGTGCTGCGCGTCGTCACCTGGGACTCGAACGAGGACCGGCTGCCGGAGACGCTGCAGGCCGAGGTCGACTCGCTGCTGGGTGCCAGCCTGCCCGGCGTGAGCGGCACCGTCCTGCCGTTCCGGACGGTCGGGGTGCAGGGAGACAACCGCAGCCACCGGTTCCTGTGCATGCTCGAGACGGCCGACCTGAACGACCCGAGGCTGAACCGCGCGGGCCAGCTGCTGCCGGGCGAGACCGAGGAGGTCAACCGCGTGGTGGTCCTGGCCGCCTCCAGGGGGCCCGCCGAAGGCCTGCGGCCGTACGAGAGCACCATCACGCGTGAACAGGTCGACCTGCTCAAGGAGATCGACGCTCTGGCGCGTGCGGCGCTGGACGACGTCCCTGCCAGCCAGCTCTTCTGCGTCCTGCTGCCGCTGGGCACCGCCCCCGGCCGCTACACGGTCGCGCTGCGCAGCATCATCACCAACGACTACATGACGGGCCGCCACGCGCACCTTGGCAGCGACCTGCCGGTCGCGCGCCTCAGGTCACTGGCCGAGGACGTGCTTGAGCGCTTCACCGGGGTCGACGCTTTCGTGTACGACGTCACCGGCAAGCCGCCCGCCACGGTCGAGTGGCAGTGACCCGCTGAGCCGCAACAAAGGGAAGGGCCCGGAACGCAACTGATGCGCACCGGGCCCTTCGCCTTGCGGTCGGGTGTTACTGCGGCGTGAACGGGTTGACCACGCCACGCTCGACCACGAGGCGCATGGCGTCATCGATGTCGATAGTGACCCGGCCGTTGTCCAGCGCGCGCGGCGTTGTCAGGTTGGCGTGCGCCCGCTCCCGAGTGTTCACCGGCTGACTGCGGTCGACCAGCGAAAGCTGGCCCTTTGGCAGCGAAGTACCCCAGAGCAGCAAGGCGGTCAGCACTATCACCATGGCGATGAAGCTGCCCACGACAAGGTTGCGGATCTGGTTCGCGCCCACCAGGTAGCGGCGCGGGGTTCCCTGTGGTTCAGTGGCCATGGAGTGCCTCCTGGAGTCTGGGATCGCGTGCCGGGATCAGCGGGCGCTTCGCCAGCTGGTGCAGGAACACCGCCAGCCAGAGTCCGCCCATTCCCAGGATCATGATCACGTCGAGCCACTGGAACTCGGAGCCGACCCGGCCGTAGGACGGGATGACGATCCAGTACAGGTCGAGCATGCGGACCAGGATCATCCAGATCGCCACGATTACGAGCGCTCCGCGCTTGCGCTTCACCCAGCGGGAGAAGAGGATCGCGAACGGGCCGAAGAAACCGAAGACGGTCAGGAAGATCGCCACCGGCTCCCACGTGCCGGTGATGCGGGCGACGTAATAGGCGCTGGTCTCCATCGTGTTGTTCGACCAGATGATGATGAGCTGCGAGATGCTGACGTAAGCCCAGAACATGCTGAACGCCATCAGGAAGTTGCCGAGGTCCTGCAGTCGCTTCTCGGTCAGCAGGCGGTCGATCGTGGGGGAGATGCGCGCCAGGGCGCTCATGACGATGATCATCAGCGCGACGGCGAACACCGCCTGGCCCGACATCAGGATGGTGGGATAAATGCCACTGAACCACTCGGGCGTGAGCGACATCGTCCAGTCGATCGCCGCGAACGTCATGGTCATCACGTAGATGGCCAGCCAGCCGGGACCCATGCGGCGCAGGCGGAATGCGACCTTGCCGGTCTCGTCCTCGTCCTGGCGGGCGGAGCCGCGCAGGAACAGGAACGCACCCAGGATCCAGATGCCGAAGTAGGCGATGTTGCGGATGATGAAGAAGGGCGTGTTGAGCAGCGCGCTCTTCGCCCCGACGAGGGCGCTGCCGGCCACGTACTCGGCGTCCGTCCACAGGTAGAGGCTGTTCATGCCGAAGAAGATCGGGATCAGCAGCACCGCCATCAGCGGCAGGACCGCGATGGCCGCCTCGAGCGGCTTGCGGATCAGGGCGCCCCAGGACCCACCGGCCATGTGCACGACCGTGAGCATGAGGAAGGCGCCCAGCGAAGCGCCGGTCCAGAACACGAACGAGTACAGGTACGCCTCGAAGAACAGGGCAGCGCCGGACGAGATGCCCATGATCACGGCCGCGATGGCAAGGATGATGCCGAGCGCGCCGAAGATGTTCCGGAAGCGCAGCAGCGGACTCAGGCTCGTCGCTTCAGCCCGGACGGCCGCCGTGGCGCCGGCCAGTGAAGCGGTTTTCATGGCAGACATCAGTTTTGCCCTCCGGAATCGGACTGGACGGTATCAAGCAGCTGTTCGAGGCTGATGTCCTCGGGCAGGTCCGCGGGATCCGCACCCTGGCTGAGCTGCAGCGCACGGATGTACGCGGCGATCGCCCAGCGGTCAGCCGCCGGGACGCGCGAGGCGTACGGGTACATGCGGCCGAAACCGTTCGTCATGACGTTGAAGAAGTAGCCGATCGGAACGCCGCGCAGGTGCTCGGCACTCAGCGACGTCGGCTGCGGGAAGCCGCGCTGGACCATCACGCCCAGACCGGAACCGTCGTAGTTGTGGCAGACGGCGCAGAAGATGTCATAGCGCTCCTGGCCGCGCTGCATCACTTCGGCAGTGAGCTCGATCGGCAGGTCGCCCAGCATGCTCCCGTCGGGATTGAAGCCTGTAAGGAAGCCCTGGTCAAGGTTGCCGAACTCGCGGGAGACCGTGTTCTCCGGCGGAACGAACATCGCGGCCTGGCCGTCCAGGATCGGGGATGCCTCGTACGCCCGGATGCTGGGCTGGTCCGCCATGTTGCGGCCGCAGGCCGCCAGCAGGAACATGAGGCCGAGGGCGACTGCCGGCAGCAGCGCGCGGCGGGTTGTGCGTGCCTTGCGGTCGCGCATCAGCGTTCAACCTCCACAACCTGCAGTGGCGACTGCTTCTCCAGCAGCTTTCGGGTCTCGTTCAGGTTGAACTTCGCGTCCTTGGCCTCGATGCAGAGGTAGAAACGGTCACGGGTGACGTTCTCGAAGCCCTTGGCGTTGAAGATCGGATGGTACGCGCGGGGCATGCCGTTGGCGAAGATCATGAAGAGCACGCTCGAGAAGGCCGCGAACAGCACCGTGATCTCGAAGGTGATGATGATGAAGTTCGGCCACGAGTTGTACGGCCGGCCCCCGACGTTGATCGGGTAGAAGACCGCGCTGGCGTACCACTGCATGAAGTAACCGACGAACGCGCCGGTGAGGCCGGCGAACAGGGTGACGAACCCGAGCCGCGTGGGCTTGTGGCCCACGGCCGCGTCGAGCCCTTCGACCGCGAACGGCGTGTACGCCTCGAACTTCCTGTAGCCGGCCTTGCTGACCGCCTTGGCGGCGGCAAGGATTGCCTCGGGCGTTTCGAACTCGGCTGCGATGCCGTAAACCTCTCGTGCTTCCGGCACCGCGTGAGCAGCAGCCTGCAGACTCATCAGCGCACCTCCAGTCCGGCTTCCCTGGCCCGGATGTCCTCGAAGTAGTCATGGCCCTGGTGCAGGTCGTGGTGCACCAGTTCCTTGACCTCGGTGGTGGCGATCGAGGGCAGGAGTCTTATGAAGACCAGGAAGAGCGTGAAGAAAAGTCCAAGCGAGCCGATGAACAGGGTCCAGTCGTACAGCGTGGTGCTGTAGTTGCCCCAGCTGCTCGGCAGGAAGTCCCGCGTCAGCGACACGATGAAGATGACGAAACGTTCGAGCCACATGCCGATCGAGACCAGGACCGAGATCACGAACAGCATCCACGGAGTCTGCCTGACCCGGGTGAGCCAGAGCGGCTGGATCGCGACCAGGTTACAGAAGATCAGGGCCCAGAACGCCCAGCCATAGTCGCCGAACATCCTGTTCACAGCCATGAAGCGCTCGACCTCGACGCCCGAGTACCAGGCGAAGAAAAGCTCGATGAAGTAGCCGTACACGACGATCATGCCGGTGCCCAGCATCAGCTTCGCCGCGTTGTCCAGGTGGCGCATCGTGATGAGCCCCTCGAGGTTGAACAGCTTCCGCAGCGGGATCGCCAGGATCAGCACCATCGCGAAGCCGGCGAACACTGCCCCGGCGACGAAGTATGGAGGCATGATCGTGTTGTTCCAGCCCGGCAGCTGCGACACCGCGAAGTCCATCGCGATCGTCGAGTGGACCGAGAGAACGAGCGGGAAGGAGATGGCGGCCAGCAGCAGGTAGGCGCGCATGTAGCGCTGCCAGTTCTTCGAGCTGCCGTGCCATCCGAGTGAAAGGATGCCGTAGAAGATCTTGCCGATGCGGCTCTTCGCGCTGTTGCGCAGGGTCGCGAGGTCGGGGATAAGGCCGACGAACCAGAAGGCGATCGAGACGCTCATGTATGTGCCGATCGCGAACAGGTCCCAGTCAAGCGGGCTGCGGAACTGCGGGAAGAGGCCGTGCGTGTTCGGGTAGGGCACGAGCCAGTAGAAGACCCACGGGCGGCCCAGGTGCAGGATCGGGTAAAGGCCTGCGCAGATGACGGCGAAGATCGTCATCGCCTCCGCGAAGCGGTTGATGGACGTGCGCCACGGCTGGCGGAAGAGCAGGAGCGCGGCCGAGATGAGCGTTCCCGCGTGGCCGATGCCGATCCACCAGACGAAGTTGACGATCGGCAGTGCCCAGGCTACGGGCATGTTGTTTCCGAAGATGCCGATGCCGGTCACGATCAGGTAGACGACGGTCGCCAGGAACATCGCGAGTCCGGCCAGCGCGACTGCCATCGCGCCGAACCACCACTTCGGGGTGCCCAGCGGCGTCCGCAGGACCGGTTCGTTTACGACATCGTCGACCACGGCGTACGTGTAGCCGGGCCGGATGACGCGGTTGGTCTCCTTGTCGCGCGGGCGTGGGGAGCGTGATGCCATCAGGCTTCTCCCGCTTCGGGATTGCGGTTGTGCACGCGGGCGACGTAGCTGGTGCGCGCGTAGAGGTTGAGTTCCTCGAACAGCGTGTAGTTGAGCGGGGACGCCTTGTGGTTCACGATCTCGCTGTCGGGGTTGTTCAGGTCACCGAAGACGATGGCGTTGGTCGGGCAGGCCGCCTGGCAGGCCGTGATGACCTCGCCGTCCCGGATCGTGCGGTTCTCGTTGCTGGCAGTGATGCGGGCACTGGAGATGCGCTGGGTGCAGTACGTGCACTTCTCCATCACGCCGCGGCTGCGGACGGTGACGTCGGGATTGGAGGCCATGGAAAGTTCGGTGGCCGTGTCGCTCAGCTCCGCGTACTGCAGGTAGTTGAAACGCCGCACCTTGAAGGGGCAGTTGTTCGAGCAGTAGCGGGTGCCGACGCAGCGGTTGTAGACCATCACGTTCAGGCCCTCGTGGTCGTGCACGGTCGCGCCGACGGGGCAGACCGGCTCGCAGGGCGCCTTCTCGCAGTGCTGGCACAGCATCGGCTGGTGGTAGTACTCCGGGTTGTCGATGCTGCCGGAGTAGTAGTTGTCGATGCGGAGCCACTGCATCTCGCGGCCCACCGCCACCTGGTCCTTGCCGACGATCGGGATGTTGTTCTCGGACTGACAGGCGACCACGCAGGCGTTGCAGCCCGTGCAGACGTTCATGTCGATGACCATGCCCCACTTGTACGAGTTGTACTCGTAATCCGGGAAGAGGTCGGATTCGTGGTGCGGAACCGGGTGGACGAAGCCGGGATGCTCCGGCTCTGCCTGGAACTCCTCGAGCGTGCCGCGGCGGACGATGTGGCGCTGGTCGCCCGTGCCTTCAAGCGCGTGGTGCATCTGGGTGCTCACGAGCTGGTAGGTGGTGCCGGTCTTCGACATTGTCGCGGCGGCTGTCCATGCCGAGCCGGGACGCACCCGGTTCGGGTTGAAGCCGATGTCGCTGCCGACCCTGCCGGCGAACTCACGGCCGTAGCCCAGGTGCAGCGTGATCACGCCCGCGGCCTGGCCGGGCAGGATCCAGGCGGGTGCCTCGATCTCGAGGCTGTCCGTGCTGATGGTGACCACATCGCCGTTGCTCAGCCCGTACTCCTCGGCGGTGGCCGCCGAGACGAGCGCGGCGTTGTCCCAGACGAGTTTGGTGAACGGGTTCGGCACTTCCTGCAGCCAGCCGTTGTTGGCCCAGCGGCCGTCACCGATGCTGGGATCGGGACGGAAGTTCACGACCAGGTCGGAAAGCTGCGCGACCGGGGCGCTCTGCCACGTGGCCTCGACGCTCTCGACGGGCGACTGCGTGCCGGGAACGATGCCCTGGTAGACGCTCTCGCGCCAGAACGAGCTGAACTGTCCCTCGACCCGCGCCTGCCAGTAATCGGCCAGCAGCCGGTAGCTGCTCGCCTCGGTGTTGCCGAGCAGCGCGGCCAGCACCTGGCTTCCCGAGAAGCCGCCGTAGAACGGGTTGATGAGCGGCTGTGTGATGGTGGTGGTGCCATCGTACGCACGCGCGTCGCCCCAGGTCTCGAGGTAGTGCGCGAGCGGAACGTGCCAGTCGCTCGACTGGGCGGTCTCGTCGGCGTACAGCCCGATGTGTGCCTTGAGCGGCACGCGGGCGAGCGCCTCGGTGAAGCCGAGTCCGGCGGGTGCGGTGTGTACCGGGTTCACGTCGAGCATGAAGAGCGCCGTGACCTCGTCGGCCTGCATCGCGCTCACCAGCGTGTCGAGCTCGTCCGTTTCGACCGGGCGGCCCTCGGGCGGCTGGCGGTACTCGACGGTGCTGCCGACGTTGCCGAGCCAGTCGTTGATGCCGTGTGCGATCGCCTGCGCTTCCGGCGGCAGGTACTGGCCGACGAAGATGGCGCTGCTGCCGCGGTTGGCGTCAAGGTCGGCGATGGCCGCGTCGATGATCGACTGGTCGACGCTGGCGTCCGTCCGTACCGGCACGGCGCCCAGGGGGATGCCCAGGCCGATCGCGATCTGCGCCATCACTTCGATGATGGTTGAGGGACGCGCCGGCACGCGGTGATCCGCGATGGCGCCGGCGATGCTCGGGGTGGACTCGAACACGTACATCCGGCTCATGCCGTCGTCCGCGTTGCGGATGCGGCGCCTGGATGAGGCGTCGACCGAGTAGCGGAGCTTGCCGGGGTAGTCGCCCATGAAGTCGGCGTCGAACGAGACGATCACGTCCGCTTCCGCCAGGTTGTACGTCGGCATGAGCGGCTGCCCGAACGCGAGCTCGGTGCCGGCGTAGATGCCGGCGGTGCCGAAGGAGTCCAGCTGGTGCCACGTCGCCTGCGGATACTCCGCAAGGAACGCGCGGATCTGCGAAGCAAGCGTGGGTGACGTTATCGGTTCGGTGACCAGGCGGATACCCGTGCCATCGCCGCTTTCTTCCAGGGCAGTTGCCGCCGCCTGAGTGAATGCCTCCCAGGTGCTCTCCGAGCCCTGCTGCAGCACGCTTCTGGAGCGGTCCGGGTCGTACAGTCCCAGGATGCTGGCCTGGGTGACCGCGCTGGTCTTGCCGAGGCTGGCGGGGTGGTCCGGGTTGCCCTCGATCTTGGTGGGCCTGCCCTGGTGGCTTTCGACCAGGACACCCTCGGCGTAGCCGCCCTGGCTGATCGCGCTGGCGAAGAACAGCGGGCGCCCCGGGATGATCTCCTCGGGCTGGCGGACGTAGGGAACGACCTTCTCGGCCGCCGAGAGGGGCCTCGCGCAGGCCGTGAGTCCGGCGAGCGCCAGCGAGGCGCCGAGGAACTTGAGGAAGCCCCGGCGGTCGACCGCGCTTTCGAGCGGAGCAGCCTGGCGCGGGAATTCCTTGTGCAGGTACTCCTGGAACTCGGGGTTGTCGCCGAGTTCCTCGAGGCTGCGCCAGAACTCCTTGCCCTGCTTGGAGTCAAGCTGATGGCGGAGCGATTTGATGTCAAGTGACTGATTCATCGGTGGCACGTCGAGCACTGGGGCAGGAGCTCGCTGTTGATGTGGTACTCAGCGACAAGCTCAGCACCCAGTTCCAGCTGGTTGCTCGGGGGCTGGTAGGACAAGTTGAACACCTCACTAAGCGGACGGACCTGGGTTTCGGGAGCGCGATGGCAATCCAGGCACCAGCCCATTGTCATCGTCTCCGCCTTCCAGATTCCGGCCATCTCATCGACCTGACCGTGACATGACGAGCAGCCGACCCCACTGTTGATGTGGGCGCTGTGGTTGAAGAATACGTAGTTCGGGAGGTCATGGACCCTGTTCCACTCGATCGGAGTGTCCGAGTCCCATGCCGCCTGGACACCGGCAAGCTCAGGTGCGCCGACACGGATCTGGGAGTGGCACCCCATGCAGGTCTCGACCGGCGGGATGCCCGCGCTCGCTTCGACCTCGACCGACGTGTGGCAGAAGCGGCAGTCGAGACCGAGTTCGCCCGCGTGCAGGCTGTGCTTGAACTCGACAGGCTGGCTGACCGGCATTCCCACCTGGTTGTTGCGGGTCCGTGCCACCATCACCAGGGCGGACACCAGCAGGATGAAGAAGACGACGCCGCCGATCAGCAGCCATCTGATGAGGCCGTTGGAGTTCGGCGGAAAGATTTGTGACATTCAGAACCTCCGGTGGGAAGCGGGATCGGGAGCAGGGAAGAAGGGCAATGCGGAAAGCGGAAGACCTGGTGCTTCTTCCGTTACGGTAACGCCCTTGGGTTTCGCAACGCGGTTACATAAAATATTCGTAAACATTACCTCCCTGCCACAGGTTGCCCGAGCGGCTTTGATTTGGAAGCAGGGCGCGAATTTACGTCCCTGCCCACAGCATTCGCACCAATCTAGCACAAGGGCTTTGGCAGCGGACCGGGGACTTTTGTCCCGCCATCGTGGCCGGCGACACGGATGCATATCATAGTAGTACGCTCAGGTATGGTCATCGCAGTGCGTCCGAACTCCCGCGACCGGGAGCTGAATCGGAAAGTGGCCTTCCGGCAGGGACGCATTCTTCTGGAAGTGGCTCTCTGGGAAGTCCATATTGTTCGATAGGTGCCCTTGACAGCGGACCACACATTGGAAGAAGGTGAAGCTCATGCTTAATCCGGTCCTCGCAGAGCAGCTCTCGATCGCCACTCAGGCTGTTGTGCCGCCCGATGCCGTCCGGCGGGACGCGCGGCTGAGTCCCGTTCCGGGCAAAGTGCATGCAGTCATCGGCATGCGTCGGGCAGGCAAGAAAACCTTCCTGAGGCAGCTCCAGCACGAACGGCGCGCGACGGTGCCATCGGAGCGTGCCATCTACCTCGGTTTTGACGATGACCGCATCGCTGGCGTATCGAGCTGCTCCAGGGCTACGTGGACACGGTTCTTTTCGGGGACATCGTCGAACGCTATGAGGTCTCGAAGCTGCAGCAGTTGAGCACCCCCGAGCGGGCAAGCGCTTGCTTGTGCCGGACCGTAACGCCCGCTTCGGATAGTTAGCGGTATGGACCCATAATCAAACAGGACGCGGAATCCGGAGATTCTGCGTCCTGAACGTGGTGGAGGCTAGCAGACTCGAACTGCTGACCCTCTGCTTGCAAAGCAGATGCTCTCCCAACTGAGCTAAGCCCCCGTGCAAACCGCCCATCGCAGGGCAAAGGTCAGTTTACTCGCCTGCCCCGGAGCCTGTCAACTCTGCGGCACCATCCGCGCCGTCCGGCGCGGGCTTGGCGAAGATCATGCGCCCCACGTTGGTCTGCAGGCTGCTGGTCACGGTGGCCGACACCGTGTTTCCCACGTGGTCCGCGCCGCCGTCAACCACGACCATGGTGCCGTCGGACAGGTACGCCAGGCCCTGGCCCGCTTCCCGGCCCTCCTTGCTGACGGTCAGCGTCAGCACGTCACCGGGCAGGTACAGGGACCGGACCGCGGCGGCCAGCTGGTTCGGGTTCAGGATGGTGACGCCCTGGATGGCCGCCACCTGCTCCAGGTTGAAGTCGGTGGTGATCAGCTCGACCTCCATGGTCGAAGCCAGCTTCAGGAGCTTGTCGTCCACCTTGCGGACGTCGGTGGGGTCGTCATCGATCACGTCGGTAACCACGCCGGGGATGGCGGACAGGCGCGAAAGCACCTCGAGGCCGCGGCGGCCGCGCTTGCGGCGCTCCGGGTCAGCGTCATCGGCTATGCGCTGCAGCTCCCGCAGCACGAACCTGGGGATGAGCACGGTGCCGCTCAGGAAGTTGGCAGCGAAGATGTCCACTATCCGGCCGTCGATTATCGCCGAAGTGTCGATCAGGCGACCCCTTGACCGCGGGGCCTGTTCCGCTGCCGGCTCGGCGCGCACGGCGAGGGGCAGGAACTTGCGGCGGTTGGAGACGAACAGCGCGCCGATCCCGAGCACGAGTATCAGCGCGATCAGCAGCGACCAGTACCAGGTGAAGCCCGGGATGGGCGAGAGGACGTTGTTCAGCAGCACGGTCAGAAGCAGCGCGACGGTGGCGCCGACGACGCCGGCCAGCCACGCGTCGGCCTCGATCGCGTTGAGCCGCCGGATCAGCCGGTCCCACACGCGGCCGATCCGGCCCGAGACGGCGCCGCCGGCGAGGTAGAAGATGAGCATGCCCAGCACGGTCAGGTAGAGCGGCGTGTTCGGCCCGCCCAGCAGGCCGCTCGCCTCGAGCAGCGTGCTCGTGAAGTAACCGGCCGCGGCGCCGGCCAGCGTGAGGAGGAACCTGATCAGGGGATAGCTCTGTGTCATTCAGTTTCCATGCCAGGCGAGTTCTATTGCTTCGGCCAGGGTCGTGGCGTGTGCGCTTCCCTTGCCGCCGCTGCGCGGCCCGACCAGTCGATGGTACCCCGCGCGGTGGGCCTCTGCGAAGCGCCGCGCGAGCTGGGGCACGCTCCTGAGCTCGCCGGCCAGCCCGACCTCGCCTGCGACGGCGGTGCCTTCGGCCAGCGGCCGGTTGGTGACGGCCGAGTAGACCGCGAGGGCGACGGCCAGGTCCGTGCCCGGATCGCTCAGGCGCAGCCCGCCGGCGACGTTCACGAACACGTCCAGCCCGCTCAGGGGCAGCTCCAGCCGGCGCTCGAGCACGGCCAGCACCACGTCTACCCGGCGCTGGTCCAGCCCCTGCACCACGCGGCGCGGGGCCGGGTAGGGCGTCTTGGAGGCCAGCGCCTGAACTTCCAGCAGCAGCGGCCGCTGCCCCTCGAGCGCGGCGACTATGACGCTGCCCGCCACGCCCTCGACCCGCTCGGCCAGGAAGGCCTCGCTCGGGTTGGCCACCGGGATCATGCCCTCGCCCGTCATCTCGAACACGCCCATCTCTCCGGTCGAACCGAAGCGGTTCTTGATGCCGCGCAACACACGGAAGCCGGCTGCGGATTCCAGCGAGAGGGTCGCGTCCACCATGTGTTCGACGGTGCGGGGCCCGGCCACCTGCCCCTGTTTCGTCACGTGACCGATCAGCACGAGTGACGCGCCGCCGCGCTTGGCGGCGTCCGTCAGCAGGGCGGTGGAGTCCCGGACCTGGGTGATGCTGCCGGGCGTGCCGCCGTCCTCGCTGATCAGGGTCTGGATCGAATCCACGATCACAAGCCCGGGGCCGGCCGCGGCGATGTGCGCGGCCAGGCTGCGGGCGTCAGACTCCCTGGTCAGCTGCAGGGCACCGCCCACTCCCAGGCGCTCCGCGCGCATCCGCACCTGGTTGATGGCCTCCTCGCCGGCGACCAGCAGCGTGTGCCGGCCCGCCGCAACGCTGTGGCTGGCGAGCTGGAGCAGCAGCGTGCTCTTGCCGATGCCGGGCTCGCCGGCCATCAGCACGACGCCGCCTTCGACCCAGCCGCCGCCGAGCACGCGGTCGACCTCGTCCATGCCGGAGGAAGTGCGGGACAGGTCCGAGGTGGATGCCTCGGACAGGGTTGTCAGTTCAGGGGCGCGCGCGGAGCGCAGGCCGGGGCCACGCGGGCCTGCCGGAGCGCTGCTGCGCGACTCCATCGTGCCCCACTCCCCGCACTCGGGGCAGCGGCCAAGCATGGCGGGCGCACGCGCGCCGCAACTTGAGCATTCGAACCAGACTTCAGTACGGGCCACCCGTGGCGCCCGCGCCTAGAGGATCGGGACGGGACGGGCAAAGATGACCTCGTCCGCCTCGATGGTCACGTGCAGCGGCTCGCTCGTGCCGGTCTTCATGAGTTCGCGCGAGAGCGGGTCTTCGATGTACTCGCGCAGCACGCCGCGCAGCGGCCGGGCGCTCTCGCCCTTGGGCAGCCTGTCGACCAGGAACGGGGCGACTTCGTCTGCGAACGTTACCTGGATGTCGCGGTTGGCAAGCTCCAGGCGGATCTCTTCCAGCATCCCGATCGTGATGCTCACGACGCCGGAGTGGTCGAACGAGTCGAAAGGGATGACCTCGTCGAGCCTGTCCAGGAACTCGGGACTGAAGATCGTGCGCAGGGGCGCGTGGATGTCCTTCTGTCCGACAGACTGGAAACCGACCGTGGGAGCCTGGTTGAAGCCGGTGTTGGACGTCATGATCAGGATCACGCGCCTGAAATCGACCGTGCGGCCGACGCTGTCGGTCAGGCGGCCGTCGTCCAGCACCTGCAGGAACGTGTTGTAGATGTCCGGGTGTGCCTTCTCGATCTCATCGAGCAGGACGACGCTGAACGGCTGACGCCTGACTGCCTCGGTGAGGCGTCCGCCCTGTTCGTGGCCGACGTAACCCGGCGGGGCCCCGATCAGCTTGCTGATCGAGTGGGGCTCCTGGAACTCGGACATGTCCAGCCGCACGAGCGACCGTTCGCTGCCGAAGAGCTCGACCGCGAGCTGCTTGGCCAGGAAGGTCTTGCCCACGCCCGACGGTCCGACGAACAGGAACGACGCCGAGACGCGGGTGCGGCCGCCCAGGCCGACGCGCGAGCGGCGCAGTGCAGAGATCAGCGAGCCGATCGCCCTGTCCTGCCCGATTACGAGGGACTTGAGGTGGGACTCGATGTCCTCCAGATTGGCGGCATCCTGGTCATCGATATACACGCCGCCCCAGGAGTTGACAACCGCTTCGAGGTCCTCGCGGCTGACCACGGGCGTGCCGTCGTCATCCTCGAGCACGGGGAAGCCGAGCGACTTGTTGAGCCGCGTGCGCGAGGCTGCCTCGTCGATCAGGTCGATCGCCTTGTCCGGGAAGTTGCGGCCCGGCAGGCTGCGCTCGCCGTAGCGCACAGACAGCTCCAGGATCGACTCGGGGATGCGGACCTCGTGGTGGGCCTCGTACTTGTCGCGTAGACCCTGGAGAATCTCGAGTGACTCGCTTGGCGTCGGCTCCAGCACGATCACGGGCTGGAAGCGGCGCTCGAGGGCGGCGTCACGTTCTATATAGCGGTGGTACTCCCCGGTCGTGGTCGCCCCGACCACCTGGACCTCGCCCCTTGAGAGCGGCGGCTTCAGGATGTTCGCGGCGTCCAGCGTGCCTTCGGCGCCACCGGCGCCGACCAGCGTGTGGAGCTCATCGATGAACGCGATGACGCGGGCGCTGCTGAGTTCCTCGATGATCTGCTTGAGCCGCTCCTCGAACTCGCCGCGGTACTTGGTGCCCGCGACGATGTTGGAAAGGTCGATCGAGAGGACGCGGATGCCCTCCAGGTTCGGGGGCACATGCCCGTTCATGATCGCCTGGGCCAGGCCCTCGACGATCGCGGTCTTGCCCACGCCGGGCTCGCCGATGAGTACGGGGTTGTTCTTGGTGCGCCGCGAGAGGATCTGGACGACCCGGCGGATCTCTTCGGTCCTGCCGATCACCGGATCCAGCTTGCCCTCCCTGGCCTCGCGCGTCAGGTCACGCGCGTACTCGTCCAGGAAAGGGGTCGCGACGGTCTCGACCGGCTGCTGCTTCGGGTCCGCCGCCGCCAGGATGCGCCAGCGCACCGTGTCAACGTCGCGCGTGAGCTGCTGCAGGATGCGGTAGGCGACGCCGTCGCCCTCGCGGATGATGCCGAGCAGGATGTGTTCGGTTGCGATGACGTTGGATCCGAGGCTGCGGGCCTCGCTGCCGGCCAGCTCCATCACGCGCCTGGCGCGTGGGGTGATCGCCGCGTTCTCGTTGCGCGCCAGGCCGTCCCCGCGCCCGACCATGTCCTCGACCTGTCGCCGGAACGTGTCCAGGCTGGCGCCGAACTCGGTCAGCACGCCGCTGGCAGTGCCGCCCTCGCGCATGAGGCCAAGGAGCAGGTGCTCCGGGCCGATCATCGAGTGCCCAAGCTTCGAGCCCTCCTCCCGCGCGAGGTGGAAGACCAGTCTTGCCCTGTCGTCGTATCTGTTCATCAGGCCTTCCTCCGAAACCACCTGGAATCGGCCACTGGACCGGCCTCGGGCCGGGCCGCCGCTCCTTCAGTCAAGCTCTCCACGATGATATAGTACGCCGTTCGGATGAGGACAGACAGGGGCTGCGTCACGCTTTCAACGGGAATTCGCACACTGACCCTTAACCCACCGCACACCTAAAGAGGAGCCTTCATGCGTTTCCAAGATATCACAATGCAGCTGGACCGCTTCTGGAGCGGGCAGGACTGCGTGATCGCGGTGCCGCACGACACCGAGGTCGGTGCGGGCACTTTCTACCCGACCACCTTCCTGCGGTCGCTCGGTCCGCGCCCGTGGCGCGTGGCCGGCATCGCCCCCAGCCGCCGCCCCGTGGACGGCCGTTACGGCGAGAATCCCTACCGCTTCCAGTACTTCTTCCAGTACCAGGTCATCCTGAAGCCGTCCCCGCCCGACGTGCAGGAGCTGTACCTTCAGTCGCTCGTATCGCTGGGCATCGATCCCGCCAACCACGACATCCGCTTCGTCGAGGACAACTGGGAATCGCCCAGCCTGGGCGCGTGGGGACTGGGCTGGGAGGTATGGATGGACGGCATGGAGATCACGCAGTTCACCTACTTCCAGCAGGTCGGCGGCATCGACTGCCGGCCGGTCTCGGTCGAGCTCACCTACGGCCTCGAACGCATCGCCATGTACCTCCAGGGCGCCGCGCACGGCTTCGACATCGAATACGCCCCGGGCGTGACGATGGGCGACCTGCGCCGGGCCTTTGAGCTGCAGCACTCCGAGTACAACTTCAAGGCCATCAACCCCGAGCTGCAGCGCAGGCTCTTCACCGACTTCGAGGCGGAGGCGAAGCGGCTGCTCGGCGAAGGCCTCACCTACCCGGCTTACGAGTTCGTGATGAAAGCGTCCCACGCGTTCAACCTGCTCGATGCGCGCGGCGTTCTCTCGCACATGGAGCGGCAGGACTACGTGCAGCGACTGCGCCGGCTGAGTGAGCAGACCGCACGCCAGTACGTCCGGATGCTTGATTCCGAAGGCCGCGAGCTGGCCGGACCGGTGGAGGCCGAAGTTGCCTGACCTGCTGTTCGAGATCGGCACCGAGGAACTGCCCAGCTGGTACCAGCCGCAGGCGCTTCTCTCCCTGGAGACCATGCTCCACAGCTCCTTGCTTTCCGCCGGCGTCGCGCACGGCGAGGTGAGGGCGTTCGCTACGCCCCGCCGGCTCGCGCTGCTGGTCAGTGACCTGGCCGAGCTGAGCGAGCGGCGCAGCGAGGAACGGCGTGGACCACCCGTCGCCGCAGCGTTCGATGCTGAGGGCAAGCCGACGCGTGCCGCGACCGGCTTCGCTGCGAAGAACGGGGCGGATCCTGCGCAGCTGGTGACGCGCGACGGCTACGTCTACGCGACCGTCGCCAGCGGGGGAGAACCGGTCGCAGAGCTGCTGCCCGGCATCCTCGCCCGCCTGGTCACCGACCTGCCCGCCCCGCGCAAGATGCGCTGGGGTGACGTGGAGGCTGCGTTCGTCAGGCCGGTGGCCTGGCTGCTCGCGCGGCTGGACGGTCAGGTAATCCCCGTCAGTGTGGCGGGCAGGCACAGCGTCGGGCAGACGCAGGGTCACCGCTTCATGGCCCGGGGCCCGGTAAGCCTGTCGGCTCCCGAAGACTACGAGCGTGCCCTTGCTGATGCGCTGGTCCTGGCCGACCCGGCCGTACGGCGTGAGGCAACCCGCCAGGCCGTGGCGACCGAAGCGGGCCGACTCGGCCTGTCGGCCGTTGAGGACGCGGAGCTGCTCGACGAGGTCAGCGGCCTGGTCGAGTACCCCTTCGCCGTGACCGGCAACTTCAGCGAAGAGTACCTGGTGCTGCCCGACGAGGTGCTCACGACCGTCCTCATCAGGCACCAGCGTTTCTTTCCGCTGCTCGACGAAGACGGCAGTGTCGCTTCAACCTTCGTTGCCGTGTCGAACAACCGGCCGCAGGACTGGAGCCTGGTGCGGCACGGCTATGAGAAGGTGCTCGACGGGCGCCTGTACGACGCCCGCTTCTTCTGGGACGAGGACCGCAGCAGGACCCTGGCCGAGCATGCGGGCAGCCTGGCCGGAGTCGGCTACCAGAAGGAACTGGGCAGCATGGAAGACAAGGTCGCACGGGTCGGAGCGGTCGCGAACGCCCTTCTTCCTTTCGCCGGTCTGAACGAGGAACAGGTTGCGGCCCTGCAGGCTGCCCTGCCGCTCTTCCGCGCCGACCTGGTCACCGGCATGGTCTACGAGTTCCCGGAACTTGAGGGCGTCATGAACCGTGCCTACGCGCTGGCGGAAGGGCTTGGCGTGGACGTTGCACAGGTACTGGCGGACGGCGTCGAGCCCAAGGGACCCGATTCAGCCCTGCCCGCGAGCGATGCGGGTGCCGTGCTCGCGATCGCAGACAGGCTCGAGAAACTGCTTGGCTTCATGGCGATCGGCCGGCGTCCGACCGGGTCGGCCGATCCGTTCGCCCTGCGGCGGGACGGCATCGGGCTCGCCCGCCTGCTCAGCCACCAGGGCATCGGTGCCTCGCCGCTCGAGCTGGTCACCGCCGCGGCGGCCGCCTTCGATGGCGACGTTGTACCGGATGAGGGCGTCATCGCCCAGACCGCGGACTTCATCGGCGAACGCGTCGCGTCGCTGTTGTCCGAAGAGGGACTGGGCGTGCACGTCGTCCGCGCCGCCGGTTCGGACCGGCCGTCCGTGCTTACGCTGGGCCGCCGCGCACACTTGCTCGACGCCCTGCTGGCAACCGAGGAGTTCGAGGGGCTGGCCTCGCTCTACAAGCGCGTCGCGAACATTGCCGCGAGGGCGACGGGAGCGTCCGTGCGCCCCGAACTGTTCGAGGCTGAGGCGGAGCACCAGCTTCACAGGGCCCTGCCCACCGCGGTTTCCGGCAGTGCGGAGCTGCTGGAGCTGGCCGAAAGGCACCTGGCGCCCTGGGACCTGGGCCGCGGTCCGGGCGGGGGCCTCGCGGGCGCGGCTGACGAGGTCGCGGCCGCCCTGCACGGCCTCCTGGCTGTCAAGGCACCCTTGGACGGGTTCCTGGACACTGTCCACGTAATGGTGGACGATGCGGAAGTGCGCGACAACCGCCTCGCCCTGCTGGCCGCGGTACACGCGGCGCTGCGCCCGCTGGGCGACCTTGGTGAGCTGGAGGGCCGGCAGGCCTGAGTCCTGTTCCGCCGAAGAAAAGAGGAACGCCCGGTCGCTTATCCAAGCTTCCGGGCGTTCTTTCTGGTGCCGAAGGTGGGACTTGAACCCACACAGCCTTGCGGCCACACGACCCTGAATCGTGCGCGTCTACCGATTCCGCCACTTCGGCGAGCCGGAAGTCCCTAGCAATGGACCTCAGCTGCGTGCCTGAAATCAGGCACTCGGCAGAAAGTGATATTACCACACGGGGACGTGTTTGCAAGTGGTCTTGGGCGGGTCACCGGCCCGGAACCGGAGGCGGCGGTCAGGTCGAAGTCCGTCTGTCCTGAGGCGGGCCGTACTGCTTCGGGTGACGCCAGGGCTTGGAGGCGACCGTCCGGATGCTGTACCTTGTAGAGCACGTGAATGAAGGCGAAGGGGTGCCCTCCGAACCGCGCCGCAATGCCAGTGCGAATCCTGCCGGGCTGAAACGCCGGTTCGGGGTGGGCCTGGGCCTTGCTGCCTACCCGGCGACGCTGGCGGTGTTCCTCTATCTTGTCTTCTCGGCCATCGTGGTGGTGGGTGGCGATCTGCTCCTTGCCGCACTCGTCGAGGATCCTGATCGGCTCACGCGTCTGCAGACCATCAAGGGACTCGTCTTCGTGGTGCTCAGTGCGATGATCCTGCTCTGGTTCGGACTGCGGCGCGACAGGGCTGTCCGGGAGCGGCAGTCCAGGGACAATGCCCTGCGGGAGAGCGACGACCGTTACCGGGTGCTGTTCGAGGGTGGCACGCCGCCGATGATCCTGTTCGGGACGGAATCCGGCCGGGTTGTGGATGCGAACCCCGCGGCCCTGAACTTCTACGGATACGGACTGGACGAGATCCGGCAACTGCACTCTTATGACCTGAGCGCCATGAATGAGGCGGAGAACCGGTCCCTGTTCCAGCGGGCCGTCCAGGGCGAACAGGCACGATTCGAGATGCGCCACAGGCTGAGCGACGGAAGCGTGAGGGACGTGCTCTGCCATGCGGGACCGCTCATCGTGAACGGCGGCCGCCACGTCTACTCGATTGTTTACGACATCACGAGCCTGAAGGCGCTCAACGCGGAGCTTGAGAACCGGGTGGTGCAGCAGCGCATACTGGCTGAACTGGGACAGGAGGGACTGAGGGCAGGCGACCTGGGGGCACTCATGCACCGGGCGATCGCGTCCGTGGCCGAGGTGCTGAACGTTGACCTGGTCCATGTCCTCAGGCTCGGTGCCGCCAGGGACACGGTCGCGCTCTGGGCCGTGCACGGCTGGGATGAGGGCACGGTCGTGCCGACCAGGGAGGTTCCGATTCCGCTCGAGAGCCTCGTGGAAACAGTAGTGCGGACCGGCGAGCCGGTGGTGGTGAGCAACCATGCGACCGACCCACGCTTCCCGCCGGAGGAACATCTGGAGAGGCATGGAGTGGTCAGCAGCATTGGCCTCCTGATCGCCCACGGGTCGGACCTGTACGGCCTCCTGAGCGTTCACGCCAGATCGCCCAGGGTGTTCGCGCCGGCGGACGTGTCGTTCCTGCAGACCGTGGGCAACATCCTGGCGGCCTCGATCCGGCAGCAACGCACAGCCGAGGAGGTCGGCAGGGCGCATGTGCAGCTCGTCCGGGCCTACGATGAAACGATCGAAGGCTGGGCCAGGACGCTTGACCTGCGCGACCACGAGACAGAGGGACACAGTCGGCGGGTCACCGAACTGGCGGTCGCCCTCGGGCGGGCACTCGGCCTGAACGGACCGGACCTGCAGCGCCTGCGCCGCGGCGCGCTGCTGCACGACATCGGAAAGTTGGCCGTGCCCGATTCGATCCTGCACAAGCCCGGCCCGCTGACGGCGCGCGAGTGGGACGTGATGCGCAAGCACACGGTGCTGGGCTGGGACCTGCTTTCCCGGATCGAGTTCCTGCGTGACGCGGCCGACATACCGCATTCCCATCACGAAAAATGGGACGGCAGCGGATACCCGCAGGGACTGAGCGGCGCCGAGATCCCCCTGGCGGCGCGCATCTTCTGTGTGGTGGACGTTTACGACGCCCTCACGTCGAAGCGTCCTTACCGCGCGGCGTGGAGCGAGGAGCGGGCGCTGGCCCACATCCGGAGTGAGTCCGGCAAGCACTTCGATCCCGAAGTGGCGCTCGCGTTCCTCGAGATGATGCACGTGGACGGCTGCGCGAAGCCCGGCAGCTGAGTCCGGATGCCTCCTCAGACCGGCAGGAACCGCTCACCGTCGGCGCACAGCACGCTGCGCCGCAGGCGCGTGCGATACTTGTATCGCAGGAGGTAATCGCGTGGCACTCTCAATCAGACTGGATTCTGAGATCGAAGCCCGGCTGAATGCGCTCGCCGAGCGCACCGGACGATCCAAGACTTTCTACGTCCGTGAGGCGATTCTCACGCATCTTGACGAGTTGGAAGAACTCTATTGGGCAGACGAAGCAGTCAAGGACTGGGTAGCGCAGGGCCGGCCAAGCCGGCCAGCGGAAGCACTATGGGCCGAGCTTGACGAATGAGCCGATGGCGTCTGGAGACCGCGCCGGCCTTTGATCGGTCCGTGCGCAGATCCGATGAGAGTGTTCGGCGTCGGGTCCGCGCCTTCCTTGACGACCTCTGTCTCCTCGAGGATCCTCGTGTACGGGGCAAGTTGCTCCATGGCGAGCTCTCGGGATTCCGGAGGTACCGCATCGGTGACTACCGGGTCATCGCTTCCATCGAAGATAGCCGCCTTGTAATCGTGGCCATCACGCTCGCACACCGCTCGGAGGTGTACCGTAAGCGATAGTCCACTTCGGTACGACGCTCAGTTCTCCGGCTGTCAGTCTTCAGACCTTGAACTCCCCGTTCTCCTGGAACAGCTCCCCGTCCAGGTAGATGGCGCCGCCCTTGCGCAGGTCGCTGATCATGTCCCAATGGATGGCCGAGTTGTTGACTCCACCGGACTCGGCGTACGACTGGCCGAGGGCGAGGTGGACGGTTCCGCCGATCTTCTCGTCGTACAGGATGCTCTTGATGGGCCGCTGGATCCGGTAGTTGGTGCCGATGCCGAGCTCGCCCAGGTAGCGGGCGCCGTCGTCCGTGTTCAGCTGGGCCTGGACCAGGTCGTCGCCCACCTCGGCAGTCGCCTCGACGGCCTTGCCCTTCTCGAAACGCACGCGGATGTTGCGGACCTCCACGCCGTTGACGCTGCTGGGCACGTCGTAGGTGATCGTGCCTTCGGCTGAATCCTCGATGGGTCCGGTGAACACCTCGCCGCAGGGCATGTTGCGCCGGCCGGCGCTGCTGATCCAGGTGCGGCCCTTGACGCTCAGCCTGAGGTCGGTGCCGTTGCCGACGATGCGCACCTCGTCCGCCTGGCTGAGGCGTTCGACGATCCGGGCCTGCTCCCTGTACTGGCGGCGCCAGGCCTCGGCCGGGTCGTCCTCGAACAGGAACATGGCGCGGAAGGCGAAGTCGCGGAACTCGTCCGTGCTCATGCCCGCGTCCTGCGCCTGGGCGTCATTGGGGAAGAGCGTGCCGAGCCAGCGCGTCTCGTTCACCCGGATGTTCTGCACCGGCCGGCTGCGCTTCATGAAGCGGGCCAGGCGCTCCTTGTCCGCCGCCTGCAGCATGCGCGTGTTGGTGGGAGCGCCCACGCGGATCCAGGCGTCAATCTGCCTGATCTCGCTCAGGTCGAGCGCGGGCTCGCTGTCCAGTACATCGTCGCTCGTCAGCTCGAGGCGGTCGAGCAGCAGCTCGGGATAGGCGATGCGCAGGTGCGGCTCGGCCCCGGCCTTGAGCACCTCGCGGGTAAGGGCGCGGGCCATCGGCATGGCGTCGGCGTCGACGTTGATGAGCACCTGGTCGCCTGCCTTGACCTCGGTCGAGTATTCGGTGATGAGGCGGGCGTACTTCTCCAGAATCGGATCGATCATGCTCACGATGTTAACCCGGTCAGTTCGTTGGTTTTTATCGCCTGCCTGGCGGCTCCCCACCGACACCAGGCATTAGCTGCTGCAACCTGGGTCAGGAGCCTGGCTACTCTTATGCATAGTCAACTGTGTCCGGCCGGGACAGGCAAGATTAGGCTAGGATTACCGTCAGGTGGTGGGCGTGCAGCAGCGCAATCTGAACGGCAAGGAATCTGCAATGGTTCACTTCTATGGTGGCATCGATCCCAGCGACATGCCGCTTTACAGTTATGCTGCCGCAGCAAGAACACTGAAGTTGCCCAACAGCACTGTCCGTTGGTGGGTGCAGGGTCGCGACCAGAAGTACGAACCGGTACTGAAAGCTGATTCAGGCAGCTTGTTGAGTTTCAAAGACCTGCTTGAGCTTTACGTGGTGAAAGTCTTGCGGAAGAACCGTGGCGTTACGCTCCCGGCGATCAGGCGCGCTGTTGCTTACGCCGAGCAGCTGGGTATCCGGCGTGTCCTCCTGTCGGAGAACTTGGCTACTTACGCGGGGAACGTACTGCTAGCCGGCCTGAGCGAGACCGTTGCCATATCTCTTAGCGGCCAGCGTCTTTTGCATGAACTGATTGACGGACTGATTGAACGAA
This sequence comes from uncultured bacterium, assembly GCA_964495325.1. Classification (GTDB taxonomy): domain Bacteria; phylum Deinococcota; class Deinococci; order Deinococcales; family Trueperaceae; genus CAZBVI01. The sequence goes on along the minus strand of CAZBVI010000015.1, from coordinate 14,963 downwards.
TCGACCGGGATGTCGTCGGTGCGCCAGTCCTGCATCCTGACTTCGTAGGCGAGCAGCTATCAGGCGCCAAACTTCCTGTTTCCGTTTCTCCGGTAGTTGCTTTCGGCGCTCCGACGATCAGTGGAACGGGAATCCGCACATCAATGGCCAAGGCCAGAGTCGATTCTGGGGAGAAGGTGGATGAAGTCGCCTCTGACTACGACGTTCCACCAGCACTGATTACAGCCGCGGTGTACTTTGAGCATGCGGCCGCCTGATTATGGCCCGGTTCTTCCTCGATGAGAACCTCTCGAGCAGGTTGTTCTCCGTAATCCTCCTGGACGCCGGGATAGAACATCGAACAAGTAAAGAGTGGGGGCTTATAGGCGCACCGGACCATATTTGGATCCCTCAGGTTACGGCAGCCGGCTATGTGATTGTCACCGGCGACAAGCGATTTCGGCACCGAAAAGTTGAGAAGGACGCGCTGATCAGGTCGAACGCCTGCGTAATAACTGTCGGTATAAGCAGAGGAGCAACTCTCGAAATGAATGCACATACGTTCGTCAATTCTCAAAGTGCTATCTATCGCCTGATAAAACGCGAAACACCGCCGTGGCTGATCCATATGAGCGTGCCGAACCCGAAGGACTATGCGTTATCCAGGTCAGGGAGACTGGGAAAAAACAAGTTGACACGCTGAAGCAGCGGTGGCGCGGTGTCAACGCGCAGAACGTTCCGAACGCTGGACGCCACCGATCGAGACGGGCAGCTCATCGGACCGGATGATGCGCCCGTCCGCGACGTCGAAGGCCGTGTACCGCACCGAGCCGGGATGGAAGTCCACCAATGTGACGGCCGAGCGTGGCGGCGCACCGCCGTCCAGCAGTGTGCGCGCGCCGATCCCGCCGGTCATCACCAGCTCGAGCCCACCGAGCGTGCCGGGGTACCACGCCGCCTGGTGGCCGCTTACGTACGTGTCCACGCCAAGCCGCATCAGCAGCCGCGCGATCGCGTCGCCGTGATGCAGCACCTCGCCCCGCCGGTCCCGGCCGGTCGCGACACCGGCGAGTGCCAGGTGCCCGACCAGCCAGCGGTGCTCAGCGGATAGCGCGGAGGGCGATCGCAGCTGCACGCCGACCCAGGCGAGCTGCTCCTCCGTGATGACCGCGTTGGACGCGTCCCAGACGACTATGAAAACATCACGGACGGCGAAGGAGTAGTGGAAAGGAAAGTCGGAACGCTCAAGATAGGCGAGGTTCGAGCCGTACATCTCCTGGCCCCAGTACGCAGCAGCCGCGTCACGCTCCCGCTGGAACGCGTAGCCGCCGGGACCGCGCATGGCCGACCCGTCGTGGTTGCCGATCGCCGGCGCGTAGGGGAGGCCGGCTGCGCGAAGTGGGGTGGCGACGTGCCGGTCGAAGCCCGCCCACATCTCCGCGAAGCGCTCGTCCGGCAGCCGCCGGTCCTGTCCCGCGATCAGGTCGCCCGGCATCAACACCAGGTCGGGCTCCCAGGCGGGCGCCTGATCAAGCACCCGGTCCAGCAGGCCGGGGTAAGTGACGCTTCCGTACGGCCCGTTGAAGTCGCCCAGCAGCAGGATGCGCAGGCCGCCTGGTTCCGGGGCGGCGGCCCACTCCCACACGGACTGGGCGGAGGCTGAAGCGCAGAGCAGGAGAAGGGTCAGCAGGTACCGCATTCAGTCCATCAAAGCACGCTATCCTCCTGAGCGTGAGCGAAGAGAGAGTACAGAAGGTCCTGTCCGCCGCGGGCATCGCCAGCCGCCGCAAGGCAGAGGAGCTGATCCGGGCCGGGCGCGTTCGGGTGAACGGCCAACGCATCGAGCTGGGCGCAACCGTCGGCCCGGACGACACGATCACCGTCAACGACGAGCCCGTCGTGCGGCAGTCGAGCCGGATAACCTACCTGCTCAACAAGCCGGCCGGCGTGCTCAGCACCGTGAGCGACGACCGGGGCAGGGCGACCGTCATGAGCCTGATCCCGCCGGGCAAGGGACTGCACCCTGTCGGCAGGCTCGACATGGATTCCGAAGGGCTGCTGCTGATCACCAACGACGGCGCACTCACCCAGCGGATCACGCATCCGCGCTACGGCAAGGAGAAGGAGTACCGCGTCTGGTGCAGGCAGGGCGCGCTCAACGAGCGGGCGCTCGAGAGCCTGCGCGAGGGCATCGAGCTCGAGGACGGTCCGGCCAGCGTGCTGAGCGTGGCGCACGCTCCGGGCGGATGCCGGCTCGTGATCGGCGAGGGCCGCAAGCGGCAGGTCAGACGCATGATCCAGGCTGTCGGTTACGAGGTCGAGCGGCTGCTGAGGCTCCGCGTGGGCCAGCTGCGGCTCGGCGACCTGCAGTCCGGCGAGTGGCGCAAGCTGTCCGGGGACGAGATCGACGCGCTCCGCAAGTAGCATGTGGCCGCGGTTATACTCGCAGCATCAAAGGGCCCGCGGGAGCGGGCCGCACGGGAGCTGCTTCAGATGAGCGAATCGATCTTCAAGGACGGCGGCGGGCTCGTCAACCTGAGCGAAGCCGAAATCAGCGGGCGCGTCGCGGAACTCGGCGCCGAGATCCGGGCTGATTATGAGGGCAAGGAACTGCACCTGATCTGTGTGCTCAACGGCGCCTTCATCTTCATGGCGGATCTTGTGCGCGCGATCGACCTTCCGCTGACCATGGACTTCCTGTCCGTGTCGAGTTACGGCGAGGGCACCGAATCAAGCGGCCAGGTGAAGCTGGTCAAGGACCTCGACCACAGCCTCGAAGGCAAGCACGTGATGCTGGTCGAGGACATCGTGGACACCGGACTGACCATGCGTTACCTGCTCGGCTACCTGGAGGGCCGCGGCCCGGAGTCCGTGCGTGTGGCCTCGCTGCTGTCCAAGCCGTCAAGGCGCAGGGTCGAAGTGGCCGTTCACTACCTTGGCTTCGAGATCGACGATGCCTACATATACGGCTACGGCCTCGACGTGGCCCACCGCTACCGCAACATCCCCTTCGTAACCAGCCAGCCCACGTGAGGCGATTGCTGGCCCTGCTTGCCTGCCTCGCGCTCGGCGCAGCCGCCGCGCAGGACGATGCCCTGAACGTCTGGCACCCGGAAAACGCCACGGCCGGCGACCCGCTGGGCATCCTGATCAGCCCGGACGTGCCAGGACCGTACACCGTCATGCTGAACGGCGCCGAACTGGGCCTGTTCTCGTTCCGGGACCACCTGGCCGCGATCAGCCTGGTCCCGCTGGGAACCGAGTCGGCCAGCTGGCCGCTGGTCGTGCAGGGCATCGGCGGCGACGGCACCGTGCATGAGTACCGCGCGGCGATCAGCGTGCTGGCCGACCCGCGTCCGGTGGAGGAGCTCAGCATCCCCGCGTCCGTGCTCAGCCTCTCGACGGATGACGCGCGCGAGGTCGAGGCGGCGATGCGCGAGCGGGTCTGGGCCTCACCGCTGCCGTTCCCGCTCTGGAGTGAACCGTTCGTGTCACCGGTCGAGGGCAGGACGACCAGCTCGTACGGCGACCCGCGCCGCTACGCACCCGGCGGCCGGGTGTCCTACCACGAAGGTACCGACATCGCCGCTCCGTCCGGCACGCCCGTGCTGGCGACCAACGCGGGCGTCGCGGTGATCGCCGCGGAGTTCCCGACGTACCCGATCAAGGGTGGGCTCGTGATCATCGACCATGGCGCCGGCCTGATGAGCTACTACCTGCACCTGAGCCGCGTGCTGGTGGAGGAGGGCGCCACCGTGGAAGTCGGGCAGGTCATCGCCGAGGTCGGGTCGACCGGGCTGTCCACCGGCCCGCACCTGCACTGGGAGATGCGCCTCTTCGACCGCGGAACGAACCCGCTCGTCTGGACGGGCCGCCGCCTGCCCTACTGAGTTAAACTCGCTCAATGACCAAGCAGGCCTCAGAGCCCGTCTCAAACAGCGCTGCCCGCCCCAGGGTCTTCTCCGGAGTACAGCCCACCGGCGTGCTCCACCTGGGCAACTACCTCGGTGCGATCAGGCAATGGGTGAAGGTCCAGGCCGAGCGGGAGAACATCTTCTGCATCGTCGACCTGCACGCCCTCACGATTCCCGAGGAGGTCGATCCGAAGGTGTTGCGCGCACGCTCCCGCAGCCTCGCCGCACTCTTCCTTGCCGCCGGCATCGATCCCGAGCAGAGCGTCATCTTCGTCCAGTCCCACGTGCCGGAGCACACCGAGCTGACCTGGCTGCTCAACTGCGCCACGCCGCTCGGCTGGCTCTACCGCATGACGCAGTTCAAGTCCAAGAGTGAGGAGCGCGACAGCGTCGGTGCCGGACTGCTCAACTACCCGGTGCTGATGGCGGCGGACATCCTCGCGTACGACACGGACATCGTGCCGGTGGGCGAGGACCAGATGCAGCACATCGAGCTGACACGCGACCTGGCGATCCGGTTCAACAACCTGTTCGGCGACGTCTTCCGGATCCCGAAGGGCGAGATCCCCAAGGTGGGCGCCCGCGTGATGGGGCTGGACGATCCCGAGGTGAAGATGAGCAAGTCGCTCTCCCACCGGCCTGGCCACAGCCTCGACCTGCTCGCGGACGACCGCACGCTGCGCAAAGCCGTGATGTCCGCCGTCACCGATTCGGACATGGAGCTCCGCTTTGAACACGCCTCGCGCGGGGTACGCAACCTGCTCGAGCTTTACGGGGTGCTGCGCAACCAGGAGATGGAACAGGTGGAGGCCGAGTTCGAGGGCGGCGGCTACGGCACGCTCAAGAAGGCGCTGGCCGACGCGGTGGTCGACACGATCGCGCCGCTGCGCGACCGGCACGCAGAGATCGTGGCGGACGAGGCTTACCTGGATGCCATGCTGGCCCGGGGTGCCGCTCGCGCCCGCGAGCTCGCCGGGCCAGTGGTGCAGCGGGCCCGTGACGCCATGGGGGTTGGTTGAGCCGGCCCGGCCGTCTCCTGTTCATCTTCCTTGACGGCGTCGGTCTGGGCGACGCCGACGCGCCCGGTAACCCCTTCAGCGTTGCCGGACACCCTTACCTGAACAGCCTGCTTGGCGGACGGCTGGACGCCAGCCTGCCCCCGGTCGGTCGGACCGGCCTGCAGTACTTGAGCATCGATGCGGGCCTGGGAGTGGCCGGGCTGCCCCAGTCCGCCACCGGACAGACCACGCTGCTGACAGGCGTGAACGGTGCCGAGGTCATGGGGCGCCACTACGGGCCATGGCCGGGCCCCACCCTGAAGAAGATCCTGGACCGTGACAACATCTTCAGGCGCGTTTCCCGGGCGGGGGAGCGCGTGCTGCTCGCGAACATGTACCCGCCGCGCTACTTCCACTCGCTGGAAACGGGCTCCCTGAGGGTGAACGCGCCCGTCTACGCGGCGCTGGGCGCGGGGATTGAACTGCTCGACCTTGACGCGTACCAGTCTGGCATGGCCGTCAGCGCCGACCTGACCGGCGAGTACCTGAGCAGTTTCCTGCCCGGTGCCCGCATCACCACACCGCAGCAGGCGGGCCGCGACCTGCGCCGCCTCGCGGCGGGCGCCCGGCTGACCTTCTTCGACTACTGGCTGAGCGACCAGGTCGGGCATCGGGGCACGTTCGAGGACGCAGTCGCGACCGTCGAGCGTCTGGACGGCTTCATTGAGGGAGCCCTTGAGACCGGCGCCGCCGGGGAGGTCACCGTGCTGATCACTTCCGACCACGGCAACCTCGAAGACAAGACGGTGCGGGGCCACACGTATGCGCCGGTTCCGCTGATCGCGCACGGCCCGGAGGCGCATCGCTTCGCCGCCGTGAAAGGGCTTGAGGACGTCTTCGGGGTGGTCACCGGGCTGCTGCTCGGCGACGCCGCTACCAGCTGACCAGGATGAGGGCCTCGTACCAGGCTCCGGCCAGCAGCAGGACCATCGCGACCGGCAGCATCAGCAACAGCTTGCCGACCGCCTGGGGAAACGAGCTGAAGCCCTGCCTGATGAGCGTGGCAAGCAGGAACCCGCCTCCGGCCACGACCGTGAAGTACGCGGTCAGTTCCAGCAGGAGCAGGAGCACCATGAACAGCAGCTCGATGCCGACGAGCCCACCGACCATGCCGAACGGGATCGCCTGCGTGAAGAACGAGATCATCCCGAACAGGTAAGCGGGCACGCCGAACACCATCGCGAGGCTGAACAGGACGGACAGGGTGACGACGACGAAGTTCTGATGGAAGGTGACGACCGCCGCCCGGGCAACGCTGCCGCTGTCGTACGCCTGCGTCGCACCGACCAGGCTCACCGCACCGGCGACCGCCTCGAACACGGCGGCCGTGCACTCGTCGGGCAGCTGCGAACCCGTGTACGCTCCGAAGGCGAACACGCCGAAGAGCAGGGCCATCGAGAACACGTACAGCCGCCTGTGCTGCCTTATCACGCCCAGCGCCATGCCCAGCCAGCGGCGCAGCGGACTCGGGCGCAGCAGCAGGACCACGACCATCAGGCTCAACGCGCCGAACACCCAGCTGGCCGGCGGTGTCTGCACCCAGGCCCGCAGGCCCGAAGGTGGAGGCTGCCGGAACCCGACCTGCTGCACGCTCCAGCTGTCGCCGGTGCGCACCATCGTCGCCTGCACCACGTGCAGCTGTCCCGCCGCGCCGGCCGCGCTGTATGAGAACAGGCGGACGTCGGGATCGGACGTGGGCAGCTCGATCCGGTCGTTCACGTTGACGCGCGTGCCTTCGGCCGGCGGCGGGTTGACCAGGGCGGCGGGCAGCAGCTCGCAGACCTCGATCGTGCTCAGCCCCGTCAGGCGCTCGAGCGTGAACGCTGGCTGGTTCACCCATTCCTGCACTGCCTGGTCTGCGAGTTCACCGACAGGATCGGGCTGCTCCTGGGCCAGGACGGGCAGGGCAGAGGCGAAAAGCAGCACCAGCAGGGAGATCAGTCGGGGCAACATACGGATGCAAAGCATAACCCGTGACGTGCCGGGCCGCCGGCGTACAATCTGCTCTGAATGGCTGGGCTGAACAAGCTGATCAGCGTCGCGGTCCGGGTCGCGCAGGCGTTCGTGCCCGCCCTGGCGAGATGTGATGACGAGGGAGCCCGCGAGGTGCTCACGGAGGCTGAGTTGGAACTGTACATGGCAATGGACGTGCGCGACCGCGCACACGCAGCGCTGGTGGTGCGCAGGCTCCGGCGGATCAGGCCGGATGCCTCGCGGGACCTGCTGGCCGCCGCCTGGCTTCACGACGTCGGCAAGTCCGTGCTGCCGTTCAGGCCTGTGCACCGGATCATGGCCGGCCTGCTGCCTGCGGTGGCCCGGAACACGGAGCCCATCGAGGGCGGTCTGCGCGGTGCCCTGCAGGTCAAGGCACGCCACGAGGCCATCGGCGCCCGGCTGCTCGAGCGGGCCGGTTCGCACGGACCGGCCGGGATCGTGGCAAGACTTGCCTCACCCGGGCATCCCGCCGAGGACCCCGACGTGGCCGCACTGCGCGAAGCGGACGCCACGACATGAGCGTGGGCGTGAGGGACAACGTCGACTGGCTGTTCGGACTCCAGAAGTTCGGCAGCAACCCCGGGCTTGAGACCATGGCGGCACTCAGGGCGCGTCTGGGCGACCCGCAGCGGACCATGCGGACGGTGCTGGTCGGTGGAACGAACGGCAAGGGCAGCACGTCCGCCGTCCTGGCCGCCTGCCTGAGTGCGTCCGGCCGGACGGTCGGGCACTTCACCAGCCCGCACATGACCCTGGTGATGGAGCGGTTCAGGCTGGACGGGCGGATCCCGGACATCCGGCTGCTGGAGGCCGCGCTCGAGCGGATCAGGCCCGTGGCCGAGGAGCTGGGGGCGACGTTCTTCGAGGTGCTGACGATGGCCGCCTGGGTGGTGTTCCGGGACGCCGGCTGCGACGCCGCGGTGATGGAGATCGGCATGGGCGGCCGCTGGGACGCCACCAACGAGAGCGACCCCGAACTGTCAGTCATCACCAACATCTCGCTGGATCACACCGACGTGCTCGGCGACACCGAGGCGAAGATCGCGGCCGAGAAGGCCGGCATCCTCCGGCCCGGCCGGCCCGCCGTGACCGCGGCAACCGGCGACGCCCTGGCGGTGCTGCGGGCCGCCGCGGCCGCCACGGGCTCGGACCTGCTCGTCCTGGGTGAACAGATCGGCATCAGCCGTGAGCGCGGCGACTGGTCGGGCATCGGCCTTGAGGCAAGCCTGGGCGACTGGTCACTGGCGCTGGAAAGCCCGCTGCTGGGGGCGCATCAGCGCAGGAACGTGGCTCTGGCGGCCACGGCGGCGCACCTGCTCGGGGTTCCGGACGCTGCGATCATGGCTGGAGTGCGCGGAGCGACCTGGCCCGGGAGGCTGGAGCGGATCGAAGCCCTCGGCCGGACATGGCTGCTGGACGGCGCGCACAACCCCGCGGGAATCGGGGCGCTGCGCGAGACGCTCAGCGAGCTTGGAACGGCGCCGCGCCTGCTCCTGTTCGGCGTGACGGCCGACAAGGATGTCGCTTCCATCGTGACCCTCGCCGGCAGCCTTGCGCCGGACGTCCTCACGAGCCGTGCGCGGCTGAGTCCGCGGGCGCTGGATCCCGAGGACCTGGCGCGGCAGCTCGGCGGCACCGCGCGCAGCGGCGGGGAACCGGCCGACGCCGTCGCGGCGGCCGTCGCGGCCACTGCGAGGGGCGACCTGATAGTCGTGGCCGGCAGCCTCTACCTGCTGGGCGAGGTCAGGCCCCTGCTGCTAGGTGAGGAGGTCAGGGAGGAGCACGAGCGGCTTCAGTAGCCACTTTCTCCTCGAGCGGCAGGTGACGCCATACGATCAGGGCCACCAGAGTGATCAGTCCGGCGGGAACGATCAGCTCCCGTGGGTCACCGGTGTAGCCGGCCAGGGTGAGCGTCCAGACTGCCGCGCCGGCGACCGCCACGGCGATGATCGAGGCCAGGTTGGTGCTCTTCAGCACCAGCGCCAGCACACCGAGCAGCAGCAGGCACGCCAGGCCGATCAGCCAGTAGCCCGGCAGCAGCACGCCGAGCGCGACCGCGAGTGCCTTCCCGCCGCGGAACCGCGCGAACACCGACCAGACGTGGCCGACCCCCGCCATCGGCGCGGCGGCCGCGACCGCCAGGGCGGGCGCGAGCGTGCTGCCGGGGGCGATCACACCGGCCAGCTGGCCCGCGACCAGCACGGCGGCGGCGCCCTTGGCCACGTCCAGCAGCAGCGTCATCACGCCCACGAGCGGCCCCACGTTGCGCAGCGCGTTCATGGTGCCCATGTTCCCGGAGCCGGTGGTGAAGATGTCGGCACCCCTGAGCCTGGCGAACAGCTTGGCGCTCGGTATCGAGCCGAGCAGGTACGCGGCGACGGAGGCCGCCAGTATCGCAAGGATCTCAGGCATTCGCGGCCTCCCTTTCAGGTCTGGTCCTGAGGCTCAGGCTGCTCAGGCTGCTCACGTGGTGAGCGACGAAGCGGTCCAGTACGCGCCAGTGGGCCTCGCGGTCAGCGAGTCCGCGCGTCATGGCCTGCGTGAGCGTGCCCGTCAGCATCGACTTCAGCTCGGCCGCCGTCGCCGGTTCCAGCCTGGCTCCGCCGCCGCAGTCTCCGCAGCGCAGCAGTCCGGCAGGGATGTCGAGGTGCGTGAGCGGTCCCTCTGACCCGCAGTCCGGGCACCCGCGGGCGGCCGGCGCGAGCCCTGCCGCTTTGACCATCCGCCAGGCGTACGCGATCGTTACCAGTTCAGGATCGTCGGAACTGCACAGGCCCCTGAGCCCGCTCGCAAGGTAGGCGTACAGCGGCTCGCCGTAGCTGACGTCGACCGTCAGCTGGTCCGCCAGTTCGGCCAGGATGTGGGCGAGCCCGTACAGGCCGGGCTCGCTCAGGCGCGGCAGCATCCCGTTCAGCGTCACCTGCGTTATCACGGGCAGGTCGCCTTCCTTGCGGCGGTAGTGCTGGACGGTGACATCGTTGAACAGGCTCAGGCTCGCGACCAGACCCGCGCTGCTGCGACCGGAGCGCGCCAGCGCGGTCCACTTGCCCCGCTCGCTCAGGAGGGTGATGATCGCGTCGCCGCTCGGCAGCAGTCGCCTCCGCAGCACGATCCCGTCCCCAAGGTGGTAGCGCTCCCTCACTGCCCAAGCATATACGGGTGGCTAGTCCTTGCGGGCCCGTCCGAAGGCCATGCGGACCTTGAACAGCCCGCTCTTGTGCTGTTTAAGCACCTCGGCCTCGTCCAGGCCCAGCTCGGCCGCGACCGCCGTGGCCGGCTGCGCGGGCACGCCCATGCCCTCGATGCGCCGCACGATCTCGGCCGCCTGAGGCTCGAGGATGTGCAGGTGCCCGGCGAGCTGCTCGCTGGTCGCCTTCGGCCTCGCGGGCTTCTTCGCGGCCGCCTTCTTCTTCCGTGCCGGCTTCGCCTTGGCGGCGGCCTTCGTCTTGGCCGCCTTGGCCTTGCCGCCGCGCTTCTTTACTTCCTTGCCGCGCTCGGCCAGCAGCTTGACCGCCTCGGCCAGGGTGACCTCGTCGGCCGACTGCTCCTTCGGCAGCGAGGCGTTGCGGGCGCCGTCGGTGACGTACGGGCCGTAGCGGCCCTCGCGCACCTCGACCGGCTCGCCCGAGGTCGGATGGGCGCCCAGCTCGCGCAGCGGCCGGTTGCGGGCCTCCTTGGCCAGGATGAGCTCGAGCGCGCGCTCGAAGCCGACGCTCAGCACGTCGTCCTCCTTGCGGAGCGAAGCGAACGTGCTGCCGTGCTTGGCATACGGCCCGAAGCGGCCGATCGCGACCGTGATCGGCTGGCCGGTCTCCGGGTGCTCACCAAGCGTGCGGGGCAGCGAGAGCAGGTCCGCCGCGATCGCTGCGGTGACGTCGCTGGCGCTCATGCCGGCGGGCAGGCTCGTGCGGCGCGGCTTGACCTTCGCCCCCTCCACGTCCTCGCCCAGCTGGACGTACGGCCCGTACGGGCCGCGCTTGAGCAGCATCGGCTGGCCGGTCTCCGGGAACTCGCCGAGCGACTGGCTGCCCTGGCTGCCTTCCTCGATGAGTTCGTCGATCCGCTCGCGCGTCAGGTCCGCCGGGGCCATGTCCTCGGGGATATTGATGTTGACGGCCTTGCCGTCCTTGCTGCCCTCGACGTACGGCCCGTAGCGCCCGACCCTCACCAGGTGCGGGTCCCACTTGGGCGAGGTCAGCTCCGAGATGCCGCGGGCATCGATGCTCCTGAGGCCTTCCTCGACACGCGCCTCGATGCCTTCCTCGCCCGAGTAGAAGCGCCTGAGGTAGGGCTCCGCGTCCAGCGAGCCGGCGGCGATGTCGTCCAGCGCCTGCTCCATGTTGGCGGTGAACTCCGTGTCCACCAGCTGCCGGAACTGGTGTTCGAGCAGGTTGTTGGTGGCGAAGGCCGTGAAGGTGGGAACGAGCTGCTGGCCGTTCTTGCGCGCGTACCCGCGGTTGACGACCGTGTCGATGATGCTCGCGTAGGTGCTCGGACGGCCGATGCCCTCGGCCTCGAGCAGCTTCACGAGCGACGCCTCGGTGAAGCGCGCCGGGGGCTTGGTCTCGTGGCCCACGCCGTCCACGGTCTCCGGGGCGAGCGCGTCCGCTTCGCTCAGCGGGGGAAGCGGCTGTTCGCGCTCGTCCAGGGCGGCATCGGGATCGTCGCTGCCCTCGACGTAGGCGCGGAAGAACCCGGGGAAGACCGTGCTGCGGCCGGTGGCCCGGAAGGTCGCCTCCGTGGCCGTGTGCCCGCCGGCGGTGAACTCTTCGCCCAGGCTGGTGCGGATGCGGGCGGTCACGAACTTCAGGCGCGCGTTCGCCATCTGTGTGGCAACCGTGCGCTTCCAGATGAGGTCGTAAAGCTGGCCGTCGCGGCCCTGCAGCCCGAGGTCGTCCCTGGTGCGCATCTCGGATCCGGCCGGCCTGATCGCCTCGTGGGCCTCCTGGGCGCTGCGGGACTTCGTGCGGAACTGCCTTGGCTCGGGGTGCAGGTACTCGCTGCCGTAACGCCGCTCGATCGCTGCGCGGCTGCCGCGGATGGCTTCTTCGGCCAGGTTGGTCGAGTCGGTCCGCATGTAGGTGATGTGGCCGTTCTCGTAAAGTCCCTGGGCGATCCGCATAGTTTCCCGCGCGCCCAGCCCCATCTTGCGGCTTGCTTCCTGCTGCAGGGTCGATGTGGTGAACGGTGCGGCGGGGGTGCGGGTGACGTTGCGTTCCTCGATGGCGGCGACGGACCAGTCGGAAGCCCTGGCCAGGTCGGCAAGGCGCAGGGCCTCGTCCTCGCGCATCAGGAGCACGTCCCGGCCCATGACGACGCCTTCCTTGAGCTTGCCCGTGTTGTCGTCGAAGTCGCGGCCGCCGGCGACGCGCAGGTCGCCGACATGGGTCAGCTGGGCGTCGAACGACTTGCCTTCGTCCTCCGCGCGGTGCAGTCTCGCCTTGAGGTCCCAGTAGCTGGCGGGCAGGAAGGCGAGCCGTTCCTTCTCCCGCATCACCAGGAGGCGTACGGCCACGCTCTGCACCCTGCCTGCAGACAGCTTCGGCGCGATCTTGCGCCAGAGCAGGGGCGAGACGGTGTAGCCGACCAGGCGGTCGAGCACCCTGCGCGTCTCCTGGGCATCGACGAGGTTGCGGTCGATCTGTCGCGTCTCGTCCAGCGCGCGGCGGATGGCGTCCTCCGTGATCTCGTGAAACACCATCCGGTGGATGGGCACGTCCGGTTCAAGCAGCTCGACCAGGTGCCAGCCGATCGACTCGCCCTCGCGGTCCTCATCCGTCGCGATGAACACTTCGGTGGCGCCCTTGAGCATCTGCTTCAGCCTGCTGACCACCTGCTTCTTCCTTGGGGACACGACGTAAAGCGGCCGGAAGCCGTCGTCCACCTGCACCCCAAGTCGTGCCCACGACTCGCCCTTGTACTTGTCCGGAATCTCTGAAGCGCTGGCCGGCAGGTCGCGAACGTGACCCATGCTTGCCTCGACCTCAAAGTTGTCCGGAAGGAAACGCCTGATGGTGCGGGCCTTGGTCGGCGATTCGACGATCACCAGTTTCTTGTCCCCCGACTTGCTCAAGTAAAGCCACCTCTCACATTGACGCGTGAAAGCTCCGCAGGCACCATGCAAACCGATGGTGCCAAGGATGCAGCGGAAGTTTCACGCTAACGGCGCCATTATAAGGACAGAACTTCAGCTGTCAAGTGGGGGAGGCACAGGCGGACCGTTGCCGCGCCGCGGCGCTCAGAGGACCCGGCGGTGCGTGATGGCGCGGCCCAGGGTGACCTCGTCGGCGTATTCGAGGTCGCCTCCCATCGGCAGCCCGTGCGCGATCCGGGAGGCGGCAACGCCCGCTTCGTCGAGCAGGCGCGCAATGTACATCGCGGTGGCCTCACCCTCCACGGTGGTTGCGGTAGCGAGGATCACCTCGGCCACCCCGTCCAGCCGGGTCAGCAACGGATCGATCCTCAGTTGCGCGGGACCCAGTCCGTTCATCGGGGAAAGCGCCCCGTGCAGCACGTGGTAGAGCCCGTCGAACTCGCCGCTGCGTTCGATCGCCAGCACGTCGGCCGGCTGCTCGACGACGCAGATGCGGCTGCGGTCGCGGCCGGCATCCTCGCAGACCGCGCATCTCTGCGAAGCCGCGGCCATGATGTTGAAGCAGTCGGGGCAGGTGCCCAGGCCGGTCTTGATCGTCTGGATCGCCTGGCCGAGCGCCTCCAGGTCCTCTCCCGGCTGGTTGAACAGGTGGAAGGCCAGTCGCTGCGCGCTCTTGGGCCCGATGCCGGGGAGCCTCCCGAGCTCCCGGATCAGCCTGAGCAGTGGCGGCGGATACTTCAGAACAGGCCTCCGAGTCCGCCCATGCCGCCCATGCCGCCGAGGGCAGAGCCCATCTCTTCCTGCTGAAGCTCCTTCGCCTTGCGCTGGGCGTCGTTGACGGCCGCCAGGACAAGGTCCTCGAGCAGGTCGACCGCGCTGGCGTCGACCGCCTGAGGGTCGATCGTCACACGCGTGAGCGTGCCCTCACCGCTTGCGCTCACCCGGACCATGCCACCGCCGGCCGTGCCCTCGACGCTGAGGGCGGCGAGCTTCTCCTGCGCTTCACGCATCTTGTGCTGCGCGTTCTGGGCTTCCTTCATGAGCTTCTGGATGTTCATAACGCCGGTGATTCTACCCCGGACCTGCTCAGGTGCCTGTCCCGGATGCTTCAGTCCGGGGGAGTGTCCTGTTCCGGCGGGAGGCCGTCGCCGTCCGCGGCGACCCCAGGCTCCTCGGGCACGCCGGCGACCAGCAGCGGCTGCTGCGAGATGATGCGGCCGGGGAACACCTTCTGGAGCAGCGCGAGTCCACTGTCCGGCTCCGCCTCATCGGCGAGTGGGGCCTGCCCCTGCCCGGGTGCTGCGGCCGGTTCCGCCGCGGCTTCGGGAAGCCGTGCTTCATCCGGACGCCCTGCCTCGTCCGGAGACAGGTCGGCGGGCTCGTCCCAGAATCCGTCCGGCACCTCGAAGAGGGTGTCGCTCGCAGGGGTGTCCCCGCCTGAGGCCTCCGGGGCGCCGGGAGCATCCGCGTCCGGACGCCGTGCCTCAGGTGGCACCGGCTCGGACGCCGGTACATCCGCGACCGGCTCCACGGGCGGCGCAGGAGCCGCCGGCGCCTTCCTGGTTGTCCTGTCCGGGACGGCCTTGGCGCGCCCCGTCAGGCTTTTTTTACTTCCCTGCCACCCCCCGGGCCGTTGAGCGTGACCGTCCAGCCGGGGCCGACCAGGCGTTCGACCAGCTCCTCCAGCTCTCCGCGCCGCTGGTTCAGCTGCGTGAAGTGGAACCTGTACTTCTCTGAGTAGTTCAGCGTCAGGCTGCCCTCCGTGATCACGTCCTCGGCCGGCATCAGGAAAGCCCGCAGCTGTCCGCTTGCTTCCGACTTGAGCGTATGGAAGCTCAGGCGTGCCGACTGGGGGGCGGCGGGCCGGGCCGCCGCCGCACGCGGAGGTGCACCGGAGGGCGCCCTGGCGGGCTGGGCCGCGCG
>CAZBVI010000014.1:0-77350 GCA_964495325.1 uncultured bacterium | reverse complement strand
GCGCGAGGCCTCGCGCGCTTTCTGCCTGGCGGCCTCGAAGCCCGCGCTGTCCACCTCGATGCCGCGCTCGGCGGCCATCTCGCGGGTCAGGTCAAGCGGGAAGCCGTACGTCTGCCAGAGGTCGAAGGCCGTCGCGCCGGGCACGACGCTGCCCTCCAGGCTGTCGAGCAGTTGCCTGAAGCGGGTGATGCCGGACTCCAGGGTGCTCAGGAAGTGCCGTTCTTCCGTGTCGATGACGCCGCGGATGCGGTCGCGGCCCGCCTTGAGTTCGGGGTAGTGCGACCCCATCGCCTCGATCACCTGGTCGACCAGGTCGCCCAGCACGCTTTCGCGTATGCCGAGCAGCCAGGCGTGCCTCGCTGCTCGGCGCAGCAGCATCTTGACGATGTAGCCGGCGCCGTCATTGGCCGGCATGATGCCGTCGGCAACGCAGAAGGTGACGGCCCGCACGTGATCGGCGATCACGCGGTGCGAGATGCTCTCCATGCCGGCATAGGGACGGCCGGACAGCTCGGCCACTCGCCTGATGGTGGGCTGGAAAAGCCCGGTGGCATAGGCATCCTCGGCGTCCGTCATCACGGCCACGAGGCGTTCGAAGCCCAGCCCGGTATCGATGTTCTGCTGCGGCAGCGGCTCGAGCACGCCGCCGTCCTTCCGGTCGTACTGCGTGAAGACCAGGTTCCAGATCTCGACGAAGCGGTCGCCGGTGCCGGTGTTCGGCCCGGACTCGTCGGGGCTGCCGAACGATGGTCCGCGGTCGTAAAAGATCTCGCTGCACGGACCGCACGGTCCGTTGGGACCCTCGGTGACCGCGTTGGCGGGCCAGAAGTTCTCGTCCTCGCCCCAGCGGCTGATGCGTTCTTCGGGCACGCCGACGATGTCGCGCCAGACTTTGTACGCCTCGTCGTCCTCGGTGTAGACGGTGACGTAGAGGCGTTTCGGGTCGAGTCCGAGCCAGTCGGGCGACGTCAGGAACTCCCAGGCCCACTGGGACGCCTCCTGCTTGAAGTAGTCGCCGAACGAGAAGTTGCCCATCATCTCGAAGAACGAGTGGTGCCGCAGGGTGCGGCCGACGTTCTCGATGTCGTTCACCCGCAGGCACTTCTGGGCGGTGGTCACCCTGTGCCAGACGCCGTCCACGCCGGCGAACTTCGGGGTTGCTCCCAGGAAGTACGGCTTGAACTGCACCATGCCGGCGCTCGTGAACAGCAGCGTGGGATCGTCACTCTTGAGCGGAGCGCTCGGGTAGATGAGGTGGGCACGCTGCTTGAAGAATTCCAGGTACTTTGAACGTAGGTCGTCGATCATGTGGGACTGCCTCCGGCGCAGCGCTGAAGCACACTATAGCAACGACAAAGCCGCTCCTGAATTGACTGTATGATCGCGCTCAGTGCCGCGGTCCCCCGACAGTTCACAGAAGCGTCTGCTGGTCATGGCCGGCTCGGTCAACTTCGTGACCATCGGGATCACACAGTCCGTGTTCGGGCCGTCCTTCGATGCCTTCAGCAACGCATTCGCCGTCCCGGCTGCCGCCGTGAGCCTCGTGGTCAGTGTCTTCTTCGCCGGCGGGAGCCTCAGCATCCTCGCGGCCGGCATGCTCGTGCGTCGGTTCGGGTACCGCCGCGTGCTCACCAGCGCGATGGTGGCACTCGGGCTCGGGGCGCTCCTGATGGCGCTCGCTCCGGCTTGGCCGGTCGTCCTCGTCGCCGCGGGCCTGATCGGGGTCGGCTTCGGCACGCAGAACGTGAGCACGAACCTGCTGGTGGTCCGCGCTTTCGGTGGCCGGGCCGGGCCGGTGGTCAACTTCATCGGCGCGGTGTTCGGCATCGGCAGCGTCCTGGGGCCGCTGCTGGTGGGACTGCTGCTGCCGTCGTGGCGCGTGCCGTTCATGATCCTGGCCGGTCTGGCCGTGCTGGCTTCGCTCGTGAACATCCGGGTGTTCGAGCCGGGCCGGGAGACCGCCGCGGCGGGGGCGGCCGGCGGGCGGGTCCTGGCCCTGCTGGCCAGCTTCATCCTGCTCTTCTTCGTCTACGTCGCGGCCGAGGTCGGTGTCGCCTCGTGGGAGGCCACGCACCTTTCGCCCTACGTCGGCCCGGAGCGGGCGGCGTTCCTGACCAGCCTTTTCTGGCTTTCGGTCACGGCCGGGCGTTTCGTGGCGATGCCCGTGAGCGCCTTCGTGCGGCCGCCCACACTGGTGATGGCCGCCGCGCTCCTCGCCGTCGGCGGCGCGGTCTTCGCGCTCAACCCGACGCTCGCGCCGTACGCGTACATGGTGATGGGATTCGCCTTCGCTCCGATCTTCCCGACCGCGCTCGTCTGGCTGCAGCAGGCGCTGCCCGGCCGCACCGAGACGTTCGTGCCTTTTGTGATGGCCGCCGCGAACATGGGGCCGGTGCTGACGGCGCCGCTGATCGGCCTCGCGGTCACGCGCCAGGGCAGCGACGTCGTGCCGCTGGCGCTGCTGGTGATCACCGGAGTGCTGGTGCTGATCACCACCTTGCTGCTCACCCAGACCGCGCGCCGCCCGGCATCCGCCACCTGAACCGGGGGCCTTGAGTTTCACAACGGGCCTGAAACGTGCTGTACTGGCAGGACTGCATGGCCCACCGGCACAGACCACTAGTACTCGGCACGCTGATCATCTCCATGTTCATGGGCTCGATCGAGGGCACCATCATCGCGACGGCGATGCCCGACATCGTGGCCAACCTTGGTGGCTTCTCGCTCTACAGCTGGGTGTTCAGCTCCTACCTGCTCATGCAGGCGGTCAGCATCCCGATCTTCGGCAAGCTGGCGGACCTGTTCGGCCGCAAGCCAGTCTTCATCGCGGGCACGGTCATCTTCCTGGTCGGCTCGATCCTGTGCGGGCTCGCGCCCAGCATGACCTGGCTGATCGTCTTCAGGTTCGTGCAGGGCCTGGGAGCGGGCGCGATCCAGCCGATCTCGCTCACGATCGTCGGCGACATCTACACGATCGAGGAACGGGCCAGGATCCAGGGCTGGCTCGCGAGCGTGTGGGGTGTCTCGTCGGTCCTGGGCCCACTCGCCGGCGGGCTGATCGTCGAGTACTGGCACTGGTCGTGGGTGTTCTGGATCAACGTGCCCTTCGGGATCCTGGCCATCATCGGGCTGGCTGTGTTCCTGCGCGAGGACTTCGAGCGGAAGCGGCACAAGGTCGATTACCTGGGCGCGGCCCTGTTCTTCGTCTCGATCGGTTCGCTGATGATGGTGCTGATCCAGGGCGGCGTGGAGTGGGACTGGAACTCGCCGGTGATCCTGGGCCTGTCTGCCCTGGCGGTTGGGGCGTTCATCGCGTTCCTGATGGTGGAGGCCCGGGCCAGCGAGCCGATCATGCCGCTGGACCTGTGGCGCAAACGCCTGATAGCGACGGCGAACATCATGACGCTGGCGGCCGGCATGGTGATGATCGGCCTGACCACGTTCCTTCCGACGTACGTGCAGGGGGTGATGGGCGAGAGCGCGATCAGGGCCGGCTTCGCGCTCACGGCGATGTCGGTGGGCTGGCCGATCGCGGCCACCATCACCGGCCGCCTCCTGACCCGCCTGGGCAACAGGCGGCCCACGCTGGTCGGCGGCTGCTTCCTGACGCTGGGCGGGGGCACGTTCCTGCTGATGACCGGGTCCAGCGGGCCGCTGTACGCGGCGTTCGGCTCGTTCCTGGTCGGTTGCGGCCTGGGCATGCTGAACACCAGCACGGTCGTGTCGATCCAGTCGAGCGTGGAGTGGGCGCGTCGTGGCGTGGCCACGGCGTCGAACATGTTCATGCGCATCCTCGGCAACGCGCTTGGCGCGGCGGTGTTCGGCAGCGTACTCAACTCGATGATCCTCTCGCACCTGGCCGCTGCCGGGTCCGGCCTGGGGCTCGAGGAGTTCAGGCTGCTGCTTGACTCCGGAGTGGCGTCGGTGCGCGCGACGCCGGAGCTGCTCGCGGCACTTACCGCGGGCCTGGACGCGGTTTACACCGGCGTGTTCGCCGCGTCCGTGCTCACGCTGCTGCTTGCGCTGCTCATGCCGGAAGTCATCAGAAGGTCAAGACAGGGTAAAGTGGAGCGCACTTGAGCGTTTAGGCGGGATAGGGATGGCGCTGGTTAAGAGAGATGACATGAGCGACGAGGAGCTTCTGGACCGAAACCCCGGGACGGCGCTTGAGCTCGGCTGGTTCCGCGACCGGCAGGTGAACCTGTCCGCTGCCGAACGCCGGGCGGCGACGCTGATGACACGGCGAACGGTCAAGAAGCAGTACCAGGCGGCCTGGCTGCTGAAGGCGATCACGCTGATCGACCTGACCACCCTGGCCGGTGACGACACCGAGGCCCGCGTCAGGCGCCTGTGCACGAAAGCCATGCGGCCCGTCAGACGCGACATCCTGAACGAACTCGGCATGGCCGACGCTGGCCTCACCACAGCTGCAGTTTGCGTCTACCACGAGATGGTTCCCGCCGCCGTCAGGGCGCTTCAGGGATCGAGCATCCCGGTCGCCGCGGTGTCCACCGGCTTTCCCGCGGGGCTTTCGCCGCTGTCCACGCGCCTGGCCGAGATCGAGGCGTCGGTGGCCGCCGGAGCTGCCGAGATCGACATCGTCATCTCGCGGCGCTTCGTGCTGCAGAGCGACTGGCAGGCGCTTTACGACGAGTTGCGCGCCTTCCGCCAGGCTTGCGGGGATGCGCACATCAAGGCGATCCTCGCGACCGGCGAACTCGGCACGCTCCGCAACGTGTACAAGGCGGGCATGGTGGCGATGATGGCGGGCTGTGATTTCATCAAGACCTCGACCGGCAAGGAGGGCGTGAACGCGACCCTGCCGGTCTCACTGACGATGGTGCGCGCCATCCGTGATTACCACGACCGCACCGGCGTCCGCGTCGGATTCAAGCCCGCCGGGGGCCTGCGCACGGCCAAGGACGCGCTCGCCTGGCTCACCCTGATCAAGGAGGAGCTTGGTGATGACTGGCTTGACCCGCGGCTCCTGCGTTTCGGCGCCAGCAGCCTGCTCGCGGACATCGAGAGACAGCTTGAACACTTCGTGACGGGCCGGTATTCCGCACTGCACCGGCATCCGCTCGCGTAGGGGGACCAATGAGCACCGTCAAGGAAGCATTCATGAGCATGGATTACGGCCCCGCACCCGAAGGAAGGGCGCTGGCCGACGAGTGGATCGAGGCACACGGCGCCAACTTCGGGCATTTCATCGGGGGCGCGTTCGAGTCGAGCTCGACCGGCGCGCAGTTCGACACGGTCAACCCGGCCAGTGGACGTGTCCTGGCCTCCGTCGCCGCCGGCAGTGCCGACGATGTCGACCGGGCAGTGAGGGCCGCCCGGGCCGCCGCGCCCGCCTGGGCTGCGCTGCCCGGCCACGTCCGCGCCCGCTACCTGTACGCGCTGGCCCGGCAGGTCCAGAAGCACAGCCGCCTCTTTGCCGTGCTGGAGACGCTGGACAACGGCAAGCCGATCCGCGAGACGCGCGACCTGGACATCCCGCTTGCTGCCCGTCATTTCTATCACCATGCCGGCTGGGCCCAGCTGCTCGAGACCGAGTTCGCCGGCTACCGCCCGGCGGGCGTCTGCGGGCAGATCATCCCGTGGAACTTCCCGCTCCTGATGCTGTCCTGGAAGGTCGCGCCCGCGCTGGCCGCGGGCTGCACCGTCGTGCTGAAGCCGGCGGAGTACACGCCGCTGACCGCGCTGCTCTTCGCCGAGATCACGCGGCACGTTGGTCTGCCGGACGGCGTCTTCAACCTCGTAACCGGCGACGGCGACACGGGCGCCGCCCTGGTGGCGCACGATCAGGTGGACAAGCTCGCCTTCACCGGCTCGACCGAGGTGGGCCGCATCATCCGCGAGCAGACTGCGGGCAGCGGCAAGAAGCTGAGCCTGGAGCTCGGCGGCAAGAGCCCGTTCATCGTCTTTGAGGACGCCGACATCGACGCGGCGGTCGAGGGCGTCGTGGATGGCATCTGGCTGAACCAGGGCCAGGTGTGCTGCGCCGGCAGCCGCCTGCTGGTCCACGAGGGCATGGCCGAGGACATGTACGCGCGCCTGCGCCGCCGCATGAGCACGCTGCGGCTGGGCGACCCGCTGGACAAGGCGATCGACATCGGCGCGATCATCGCCCCCGTGCAGCTGCAGCGCATCGAGCAGCTCGTGGCGCAGGGCCGGGACGAGGGCGCCGCGTGCTGGCAGCCGGACCTGCAGCTGCCGTCCGAGGGCCTCTTCTATCCGCCGACGCTGTTCACCGACGTCGATCCGGCCGCGACCATCTCGCAGGTCGAGATCTTCGGCCCCGTGCTGGTCGCGACCACCTTCCGCACGCCCGCGGAGGCCGTCGAGCTGGCCAACAACTCGCGCTACGGTCTGGCCGCCAGCGTCTGGAGCGAGAACCTTGACCTGGCGCTCGACGTAGCCAGCCAGCTCAAGGCCGGCGTCGTCTGGGTCAACAGCACCAACATGTTCGATGCCGCTGCCGGCTTCGGCGGTTACCGGGAAAGCGGTTACGGCCGGGAGGGGGGCCGGGAAGGCATGTTCGAGTACCTGGTGCCGGACTGGCCCGCAGTGGTCCAGGCGGCCGAGCCCGCCCAGCCCGAGCCCGCCCGGCCCGAGCCCGTGCAGGCGGAGCCGCAACCCGCCCCGCTGCAGCTGTCCGCGCCGGACGATGACGACAGCCTCGGCTTCGATGACGACGGCTTCGGCATGGATGAGTTCGGCGAGTTCGCCCGCACTGATGAGGAATACGATGTTCTGCTGGACGGTCCCACGGCGCTCCCGCCCGTGCAGGCGGAGGCCGGGGCCATCGCCGCCCAGCCGGAGGCGCCGGGCGTGAGTGTGCCGACCGAAAGGGAAACAGACGGCCCGCCCGCCATCGATGCGACCACGAAGCTGTTCATCGGCGGCAAGCAGGTCCGTCCTGATGGCGGGTACAGCTACGCGATCACGAGCGACGCAGGCGAGCTGCTCGGCGAGGTCGGCCTGGGCAACCGCAAGGACGTCCGCAACGCGGTGGAGGCCGCGCGCAAGGCGGGCTCATGGTCGAAGTCGACCGCGCACAACCGCGCCCAGGTGCTCTACTACCTGGCGGAGAACCTCTTCGAACGCGCAACGCTGTTCGCTGACGTCCTCGACTCGATCTCGGGCCGGCACGACGGCGGCGGAGCCGCCGAGGTCGAGGAGACCATCAGGCGCATCTACACGTATGCCGCCTGGGCCGACAAGTTCGACGGCCAGGTGCACGGCACCCCGTTGCGAAACGTGACTCTGGCGATGAACGAGCCCTGGGGAGTGATGGGCCTGGTTGCCCCTTCGGACCGGCCGCTGCTGGGACTGCTCAGCCTGGTGCTGCCCGCGATCGCGATGGGAAACCGCGTCGTGGCCGTTCCGTCCTCCGCCCGCGCGGCGGTCATGGCGCCGCTTTATCAGCTGCTCGAAGCGAGCGACGTGCCGGGAGGCGCGGTGAACCTGATCACCGGCAACCGCGACGAGCTGGCACTGGTGCTGGCGCAGCACGACGACGTCGATGCGCTCTGGTACTGCGGCAGCCGCGCCGGTGCGGAGGCGGTGGAGCGGGCCAGCTCGGGCAACCTCAAGCCGGTATGGACCACCGTCGGCAGGCGCGACTGGCTCGATCCGGTACAGGGCGCAGGCCGCGAGTACCTGCGGCGGGCCACGCAGGTCAAGAACATCTGGGTTCCTTACGGGGAGTGACCGGTCAGGGCTTGAACCTGTCCCGGTGAACCGTCCAGGAGATGCCGAGCAGCAGCAGCGTCGACATGAGGCTGGTGCCGCCCGATGACATCAGTGGCAGGGTGATCCCGGTCACCGGTGCCAGGCCCATGGCCACGCCGAGGTTGATGACCACCTGGAAGCCGATCATTATGGTCGCTCCCGTGATTATGAGCACGTCGCGGTCCTTGGGGCACTCGCCGGCCATGCTCACCAGCCGCCAGAACAGCAGCGAATAGAGGCTGAGCAGGAACAGGGCCGCGAGCAGGCCGCCCTCCTCGGCCAGGACGGGGAAGATGAAGTCGTTCTGCTGTTCCGGGATGAAGCCGAGTTGCGCCTGGGTGCCCTGGCGGTACCCCTTGCCGAGCAGGCCGCCCGAGCCGATGGCGATGCGTGACTGCATCACCTGGTAGCCGCTGCCCAAAGGATCGGCGGTGGGGTCCATGAACGTCAGCAGGCGCTGGCGCTGGTTGCCGGTCAGCTGGGGCCAGACGACCGTCGGCAGGGCAGCCGCGACCAGCACGACGGCCACCACCAGCTGCTTCCAGGGCACGCCGCGCACGAGGATCATGCCCACGCCGATCGCGGCGATGATGAGGGTGCCGCCGAAGTCCGGTTCGCGGAAGACCAGAAGCAGCGGCACGGCGATCAGCAGGACCGGAGCCACGTAGCTCAAGAGATTGCCCAGCGGCCGGTTGTGCAGCACCTGTGCCAGCGCGAGGACGAGGGAGATCTTCGCGAGCTCGGAGGGCTGGAAGCTTGGAAGCGGCCCGATCTTGAGCCAGGACTGCGCACCGTTGACCTCCTGGCCGATGAACATGGTCAGGATCAGCAGGAACACCGAGAGGCCGTAGGCCGGCATCGCGAGCTGCATCAGGCGTTGCCTGCCGAGCAGCGCTATGACCGCTATGCCGCCGCAGGCCAGTCCCAGGGCAAAGAGCTGCTGCACGACAAGCGACATGCTGTGCGCAGCGGAGCTGAGCGTGAACAGGCCGACGCCGAAGACGGCGATCGTAACGATTGGCATCAACCATTCTCTGGTCAAGGTGAAGTCTCCCGGAGGGGGCCAGTCAGGAACCCGGCTGTGAGTGTAACTGGCCGCCTGCTGTGTTGGCTGAGAGGCGGACGACCGCTCGGGCTACTCCACCGTGACGCTCTTGGCGAGGTTGCGGGGCTGGTCCACGTCGGTCCCCAGGAAAACTGCTGTGTGGTACGCCAGCAGCTGAACCGGCAGCGTGTACAGCACCGGGTGAACGAACGGGTGAGCGTCGGGCATCACCACCAAGTCGGCCGCGACGCCGTCCAGGCGTGCGGCCCCGGCGGCGTCCGTCAGCGCGATCACGCGGCCGCCGCGGGCGGTGACCTCGCGGATGTTGGAGAAGGTCTTCTCGAACAGCGCGTCGCTGGGCGCCAGGACGATGACGGGCGTGTGTTCGTCGATCAGTGCTATCGGACCGTGCTTGAGTTCGCCGGCGGCGTACCCTTCCGCATGGATGTAGGAGAGTTCCTTGAGCTTGAGCGCGCCCTCGAGGGCGACGGGGAACCCGGGACCGCGTCCCAGGAAGAGCACGTCGCGAGCGTGCATGATTTCGCGGGCGACCCGCTGCAGGTCCGCGTCCAGCTGCATCACCCGGCTCATCAGGCGGGGGATGGAAACGAGGGCGTCGACCAGCTCCTGCTCCTGTCCCGCGGCAAGCAGGCCGCGTTCGCGGGCTGCATGCACGGCCAGGCAGGCGAGGACGACCAGCTGGGCGGTGAAGGCCTTGGTGGAGGCGACGCCGATCTCCGGCCCGACGAGCAGGGGCCAGGTGGTGTCTGACTCGCGCGCGATGGTGGACTCACTCACGTTCACGACAGACGCGATTGCCTGGCCCCCCAGGCGGCAGTAGCGCAGGCTGGCCAGCGTGTCCGCGGTCTCGCCTGACTGCGAGATGAAGAGTGACAGTCCGCCCGGGGCGAGCGGCGGCTCCCGGTAGCGGAACTCGGAGGCCACATCAAGGTCGACCGGGAGTGCCGCGTATTGCTCGAACCAGTAGCGGGCGGCGAGCCCGGCGATGTACGCGCTGCCGCAGGCGGCGACGTTCAGCCTGGGCATCGTCGCGAACGGCACCGGTGAGCCGGCCGGCAGTCTCACCTGTCCGGATGTCATGTCGATGTAGTGGGCCAGGGTCTGGCCGAGCAGCTCGGGCTGTTCCGCGATCTCCTTGCTCATGAAGTGGCGGTGGCCGGCCTTGTCGACCAGGAAGGCTGAAGCGGTGGACTCGCTGATCTCGCGTTCTGCCTCTTTGCCGTCCGCGCCTATGACCTTGACGCCGCCGCGCGTGAGCACGGCGAGGTCGCCCTCGTGCAGGTACGTGATCCGGTTGGTGAAGGGTGCCAGCGCGATGGCGTCGGAGCCAAGGAACATCTCGCCGTCGCCGTGCCCGACGGCGAGCGGGCTGCCGCGGCGCGCGCCGATCAGCAGGTCGTCATCGTCAGCGAAGACGATCGCGAGGGCGAAGGCTCCCTCGAGGCGGGGCAGGACGCGCTGCACCGCCTCGAGCGGTCCCGCTCCGGCGCCCAGTTCAAGGTCGATGAGGTGCAGCACGACCTCGGTGTCGGTCTCGCTTTCGAACTTCACGCCGCGCGCCGTGAGTTCCCCGCGCAGCGTCCGGTAGTTCTCGATGATGCCGTTGTGGACCAGTGCCGTTCGCCCGGTCGAGTGCGGGTGTGCGTTGTCCTCGGTGGGTGCGCCGTGTGTGGCCCAGCGGGTGTGCCCAATCGAGGTGCGCCCCTCCAGCTGCGTGGTGCTGAGCCGTTCCTGGAGGTTGTGGAGTTTTCCGCTGGCGCGCAGCCGCTCGATGCCCGAGCCCGTGATGGTGGCGATGCCGGCCGAGTCGTATCCGCGATACTCGAGGCGCCTGAGCGCGTCGAGCGTTTCGGGCGCCGCGGGCCTGTCAAGCAGCAGTCCGACTATCCCGCACATGTCGCGTATCCTCGTTTCATGTTTTCCTCCCGGTCTGGTTTCACGCGGAAGTATAGCGCTTGAGGGAGGCCCTCGCGTCAGTGTTGCCGCTCGACGTGGCCCCGCTGCAGGGTGATGCGGCTTCGGCGGCCCGCTGGCTGCTCGGGGCCCTGCTCGTCAGGGTTCTTGAGGACGGCACGGTGCTGAGCGGCCGTATCGTGGAGACCGAGGCGTACGACCAGCACGATCCTGCCTCGCACACGTACCGGGGACGCACGAAGCGAAACGCTGCGATGTTCGGGCCCGCGGGCCGTGCTTACGTCTACCTCTCCTACGGCATGCACTGGTGCCTGAACGTGACGGCGGGGCAGTCGGGCTTCGGGGCAGGCGTGCTGCTGCGCGGCCTTGAACCACTCGAGGGTGTTTCGGTGATGGAGTCATTGCGTGGGGGCGCGCGGGGACGGCTTTTGACGAACGGGCCGGGGAAGCTTGCCCAGGCTCTGGCCGTCACTGATGCGCTGTACGGTCACGACCTGACGCTGCCGCCCCTGCAGTTGTTCGGCGGCGGCCGGGTTCCGCAAAGGGACACGGTCACGACGACGCGCATAGGACTCAGCAGGGGTGCCGAGGCGCCGCTCAGGTTCTTCATCAGGGATTCGCCGTGGGTGTCAAGGAAGGCTCCACTGCTCAATTGAAGAACCCCGCGGTGCTTTTCGTGCTCGGTCGGTTCGCCAGCCGCATCGTGTTGCGCGGGTGTCGTTACGCTGTCGAGCCTCCAGTGCTACCGGGGGTTCTTCAAGTAGGAAGAATCTTTATCCTGTCCTATTTAGGAACCTCCTTCCTGTCTGAATGGTAGCAGGAAGGAGGTTCCCCGTATGACGCCGACTTCATAGCGAACGGCAGTCGTTCTTGCGTATAATGAGAACTTGGTGCCTATGGAAGGCCGAACTGAGTCATACCAGTTCAATACCAATCTGGTCCCTACGCGTGCGGGCTCCCGATCAGGGGAGCCCGCACGCTTGTCTTGCACTTCAGTCGCCGAGACCTAAAGCAGCCAGCCCCCAGACGCGGCGATCACGCCGGCAAAGATCAGGGCGACCGTGTTGATCACCTTGATCAGCGGGTTGATCGAAGGGCCGGCCGTGTCCTTGTATGGATCGCCCACCGTGTCCCCGACGACCGCGGCGGCATGGGCGTCGCTGCCCTTGCCCCCATGGTTGCCGTCCTCGATGTACTTCTTGGCGTTGTCCCAGGCGCCGCCGCCGTTGGACATCATCAGCGCCATCATCAGACCGCTGGCGATGACCCCGATCAGCAGGCCGCCAAGCGCAAGCGGACCCCAGAGGAAGCCCACGACCAGCGGAGCGACCACGGCCATGATGCCGGGCAGCGCCATCTCGCGCAGCGCGGCGGCCGTCACGATGTCCACGGCGCGGCCGTAGTCCGGCTTGGCGGTGCGCTCCATGATGCCGGGGATCTCGCGGAACTGCCTGCGGACCTCCTCGATGACGCTGCCCGCTGCCTTGCCCACGGCGTCCATCAGGAAGGAGCTGAAGAGGAAGGGCAGCATGGCGCCGATCAGCAGGCCGATCAGCACGATCGGGTCGTTGAGGCGGAAGCCCTCTTCCATCCCGGGTATGCGCTCGGCGTAGTCCGCGAAGAGCACGAGTGCCGCCAGGGCCGCGGAGCCGATGGCGTAGCCCTTCGTGACCGCCTTGGTGGTGTTGCCCACGGCGTCGAGCGCGTCAGTGTTGGCGCGCACCTCGGGCGGAAGGTCCGCCATCTCGGCGATGCCGCCGGCGTTGTCAGTGATCGGTCCGTACGTGTCCATCGCCACGATCATGCCGGTGATCGAGAGCATGGCAACGGCCGCGATCGCGATGCCGTAAAGTCCCGCCATGCTGAAGGCAAGGAACGTCGCGACGATGAGGATGATGACGGGCACGGCGGTCGACTGCATGCCGACTGCCAGTCCCGAGATGATGTTGGTGGCAGCGCCGGTCTCGGACGCCTGCGCGATCTTGCGCACCGGCGCGTACTGCGTTCCCGTGTAGTACTCGGTGATGAACATGATCAGGACCGTGACGATGATGCCGACGAGCGCACTGCCGATCAGCTGCCACGAACCGCCGGCCGAGGGCAGGATCTGCGCAAAATCGAACGTGCGGAACATCAGCAGGGTGGCGACCACGAAGCCGACGATCGAGATGCCGGCACTGGCGAACACGCCCCTGTACAGGGCCTTCATGATGTTGTTGTCGCTGCCGAGCTTGACGAACCTGACGCCCACGATGCTCGCTATGATCGCGATCGCGCCCAGTACGAGCGGGTAGGTCACGAGTACGCTGACCTGGTGCACCGCAGGCAGCAGGTAGCCCAGGAAGATCGCGCCGATCGCGGTGACGGCGTACGTCTCGAACAGGTCCGCGCCCATGCCGGCACAGTCGCCGACGTTGTCGCCGACGTTGTCTGCGATGACGGCCGGGTTGCGCGGGTCATCCTCGGGGATGCCTGCCTCGACCTTGCCGACCAGGTCCGCGCCGACGTCGGCAGCCTTGGTGTAGATGCCGCCGCCCACGCGGGCGAAGAGGCTCACGAGGCTGGCTCCGAACGCGAAGCCGATCAGTGGCTCGACCGGGTTGGGCAGGCCGAGGATGGTGTGGAAGAGGAAGAAGAAGCCCGCCACGCCAAGCAGCGCGAGTCCGGCGACAGCCAGGCCGGCCACGGCGCCGCCGTTGAAGGCGAGTTCCAGGGCCCGTGCCAGTCCGCTGCGGGCCGCCTGGGCGACGCGCACGTTCGCGCGGACAGCCACGTTCATGCCGACGTAGCCGCTGACTGCCGAGAACAGTGCGCCGACGGCGAAGCCGATGGTCGTCCACATCCACTGCGTACGCTCGGCACCGGTATGCGCCCATGCCACCACGGCGAACACAGCGACAATCAGGACCGCCACGACCAGGATCGTGCGGTACTGACGGTTCATGTAAGCAGAGGCGCCGGCCCTGATCGCGTCGGATATCTCGACCATGGCCGTGTTCCCCGTCTCGGCGCTGAGCACGCTGCGTGACAGCCACCCGGCAGCCACGAGCGCGGCGATGGCCGCGAGCGGGATCAGAATGAATAACCAGTCCACTGAAACCTCCTGATGTTGTCGATAACGACAGGTCGGACTTTAGTCCGCAGACACTCGGCAGAGCTTAACACGCGAAGCGCCTCGGGCCCGATGAAACGGTACTTCCCGTGGTAGCATCCTGCCAGCAGAATTGCCCCGGAGGTGATGAAAGGTGAGCATTCACGAACGGGCGGGCCAGCACGCCCTTCCCGATGACCTGGTCGACCTGGACCGGTTGCTCGCGGACTACTACGACATCAAGCCCGATCCCGCCAGTGCGGAACAGGCGGTCTCGTTCGGCACGTCGGGACACAGGGGCACGTCGGGCAAGGGGTCGTTCAACGAGAACCACATCCTGGCCGTCACCCGGGCAGTAGCCGAGTACCGCCGGGGCGAGGGCATCACCGGGCCGCTGTTCATGGGCATGGACACCCACGCGCTCTCCGGGGCGGCGCTCAGGAGCGCGCTCGGCGTGCTCGCTGCCGAGGGCGTCACCGTTGTCCTCGAGGCCAGCGGCGGCTACACGCCAACGCCGGCTGTCTCGCGCGCCATCCTGCACCACAACGTGTCCGGTGGCGCGCAAGCCGACGGCATCGTCATCACGCCCTCCCACAACCCGCCGGAGGACGGCGGCTTCAAGTACAACCCGCCGAGCGGCGGGCCGGCCGATACCGTCGTCACCGACTGGATCCAGGAGAGGGCGAACGAGCTGCTCCGGGAGGGGCTCCGCAGCGTCCGGCGGCTCGAGCACAGTGCCGCCCTGGCTGCTCCGACGACCCACCGGCGTGACCTGCAGGCCGAGTACGTGCAGGGCCTGGCTGGCGTGGTCGACATGGACGCCATCCGCGGCTCGGGCCTGAAACTTGGCGTCGATCCGCTCGGTGGCGCGAGCGTGGACTACTGGCGGCAGGTTGCCGAGGACTACGGGCTCGACCTCGAGGTCGTCAATGCCTCGGTCGACGGCGCCTTCTCCTTCATGACACTTGACCACGACGGCCGCATCCGCATGGACTGCTCCTCGCCCTACGCGATGGCGGGACTGCTCGGCCTCAAGGACCGCTTCGACGTCGCCTTTGCCAACGACCCGGACGCGGACCGCCATGGCATCGTCACTCCAGCGGGCCTGATGAACCCGAACCACTACCTGGCCGCCGCGGTCCAGTACCTGTTCTCGCACCGGCCCGGCTGGCCGGCCGACGCCGCGGTGGGCAAGACGCTCGTGTCGAGTTCCATCATCGACCGCGTGGTGAGCGGGCTCGGCCGCAGGCTCTACGAGACGCCGGTCGGCTTCAAGTGGTTCGTGGACGGGCTGCTGGATGGCTCGCTCGGCTTCGGAGGCGAGGAGAGCGCCGGCGCTTCCTTCCTGGCCATGGATGGCCGGCCCTGGAGCACCGACAAGGACGGGCTCATCATGTGCCTGCTGGCTGCCGAGATGACCGCGGTCACCGGGAGTGACCCTGCGGCACTGTACGCGCAGATCGAAGCGGCCCACGGCAGTCCCGCCTACACGCGGGTGGACGCTCCGGCTGACGCCGCCCAGCGGACCCGCCTGGCCCGCCTGGACGCGGCCGCCGTGCAGGCCGACACGCTCGCGGGCGACCCGGTCACGGCCAGGCTGACGAACGCGCCCGGAAACGGCGCCGCCATCGGCGGCCTCAAAGTCACTACCCAAAACGGCTGGTTCGCCGCCAGGCCATCGGGCACCGAGGACATCTACAAGATATATGCCGAGAGCCTGGCCGGCGCAGGGCACCTGGACCGGCTGGTGGAAGAGGCGAAGGAGTTGGTCAGTGCTGTGCTGGCTGGCTGAGGGGTAGTGAGAAATCACCGACGGCGGGTGCGGTTCAGTAGCTAGACTCTAGTCGATGAGCCAGCAGCAAGAGGTCCGGGGCATCCGGGCGAGCGACATCGTCACGGATGACGAGCGGCTGAGCCTTGCCGCCAAGGGCCTTTTTTCACTGATCGGTTTCATGGGCAACGGCTGTACGCTCCAGGACGTGGAGAACCGGACGACCGACCCGCCGGAGTTCATCCAGATGGTTCTGGACGAACTGCTGCGCGTCGGCTACATCGACGTGACAGACAGGATCGTGCGGATCAGGCGGCCGGAGGAGTTCTTCAGACGC
Source organism: uncultured bacterium (assembly GCA_964495325.1). Classification (GTDB taxonomy): domain Bacteria; phylum Deinococcota; class Deinococci; order Deinococcales; family Trueperaceae; genus CAZBVI01. The sequence goes on along the minus strand of CAZBVI010000014.1, from coordinate 61,434 downwards.
GGGTGAAGTTCTCGACCCCGAGCGTGAAGACGATCGCACCGCCGACAGGAACCTCGACCGGGTAAGCCGTGAAGCTGCCCTCCGGAGCATGGAAGGCACTGCCGGCCACGATGCGGTTGCGCTCGCGGCAAGTCTCGTGAATGAGCTCCATCACGCGCGGCACGTCCTTCTCCTCGACGCCGATGATCAGCGTCGTGTTGCCCTCACGCAGGAACCCGCCCGTGGAGGCGAGCTTCGTGGACTGAAAACCCTCGCCGGACAGGCCCTGCTGGAGGCGGCCCGCGTCGGCATCCTGAACAATCGTCAGCAACAGCTTCATGTGCGGGCATTGTAGCAGACTCAATCGGGGGCTATGCCGACCAGGCTGGTTGCGCGTTCGACAAGCGTGGTGCTCAGCAGCGTGCGCCCCCTCAGGGGCGTGCCTTTCCGGTCGCCGTCCAGCTGGGCGACCAGCTGGCGCGCGCCCCGACGGCCGAGTTCCACGACGTCGGCTGCAACGGTGCTGAGCCCGGCCGCCGCGGCCTCGGGGCCGTCCCCGAACGCCACCACGGTCACTTCCTCCGGCACCGCCAGGCCGAACCGCTCCAGCTCGCTCAGGATGCTGATCGCCATCAGGTAGTCGGTGACGACGACGCTGTCGAAGCGCGCTCCCGACTCCAGGTGGGCCCTGATACTTGCCGCCGCGATGGCAGGCTCGAAGTCACCCCTGATGAACCGATCCTCGCGGATCGGCAGCGCGTGACGCATGAGGCTCTCCCGGAACGCCTGCTCGCGCTCGATGGCATCGAGTTGGCTCGGTTCGCCCCGCACGAAGACAGGGGAGAAGCGGCCGCAGTCCAGCACCAGGTGGTCCAGCAGCTGCCGCATGCCCTGGCGGTTGTCGTGCAGGACAGCGGGCAGCGCGGGATCCGGGCATTCGTGGCTGATCAGGCTGACCGGGTGACCGCCGCCGCTGAGCACGCCGAGGGCGGCGTCGTCCAGCACGCTGGCCAGGACGAGTGTTCCGGCCGAGGCGCGTGCGCTCTCCAGGTCGACATCACCGCCCGGCCCGGGCTCGCAGACGAACAGGTCGAGCGAACTGGCGCGCGCCACCTCGAGCGCGCCCCTGATCACGCTGGTCTGGAAGACGCCTGTGGGGTCGTTCGCGATCAGCGAGAGGCGCGGCCTCATGCGGGCAACCCCAGCTGCTCCTGCATCGCCAGCGCCACGGCGCCCATCGCGCCCAGCTGTTCGGACCACGCGAGGCTGAAGGTGACCTCGTCAAGCACGCTCCGGCCCACCAGGCCAGCGGTCTCCGCGCGCAGCAGCTCCAGGAAGGGCTGGCCGAGCGCGGCGATGCCGCCGCCGAGCGAGATGCGCGAGGGCTGCACCACCAACAGCACCCAAGCGACCGCCCGGGCCAGCCGGGCCGCGAGCAGTCTCGAGAGCTCCGCGGCCCCGTCATCACCGAGCGCTGCGGCGTGCCGCACCTGCAGGTACCGCAGGCGTTCGGCGCCCAGCACGGAACCGGGGTGGCTGGCAGCAAGCTGCTCTGCCAGGTCGAGGACCGCCTGCCAGTCAAGGCCGAGCTGGTCGATCATCGGTCCGGCCAGTTCACTGCCGTAGTGCATCGATCCGCCCAGCTGGCTCACGCCCAGGTCCGGGGTGTCGTCCAGCACCAGGGTGGCGAGCGTCTCGGGTCGCTCACCGTCCTGGCTTCCGAACGCGAGCTCGCCCAGCGCGCACAGCTCGGCGTAGTTTCCTACGTGCACGGGCAGTCCGAAGTGGCGTGCAAGGTCGGGTCCGAGCGGTTCGTCGCTCAGGCCGAGGCTCGCCGAGCGCCTGACCACGCCCATGGCGCCGTCGACCTTGCCGGGCAGGGCGACGCCGATGCTGAGCAGCGGAGCGTCCGCCTGCGGCCACAGGCCCTCGACCACGGCGGTGATCGCCGCCAGCAGGGCCGGACCGCCGCGGGCGCCGTCCAGGCGGAGTTCGTGCCGGGCCGTCACGCTGCCGTCCAGGCTGGAGAGCACGCCGCTCACGCGCCGGTCGAGCACGGCGACGCCGATCAGCTGGCGCGCCTCCGGTCGGAAGGCCAGCAGGGTAGGTCTCTTGCCGCCCTGGTCGCTCGAGCGGCCGCGGCCCTCCTCGGTGATCAGGCCATCCTCGAGGAGCTCGCTCACCAGGTTGCTGATCGTGGGTTTGCTGAGGCCGGTGTCCTGGGAGAGGGCGACGCGGGTGTTGGCCTCTCCGCGGTAAAGCGCGCGCAGCACGAGGCGTCGGTTCTGCCGCTTCAGCTGCATCTGGGTTGAGCGGCGGGCTGTCATGGCGAGACCACCATACGTCAGCGTGGCGACGGCCGCTCCAGCAGGCACGGCGCCGGGCGGTGCGCCGCCAGTGCATCCCAGTGCCCCGGGTCCTCGCCGCCCAGTCCCCAGATCGCCACCCCGCCGGCGTGCCCCGTGCCGCGAGCGTCGATGGCCGCGAGTCGCGCCGCGGTGGTCGCCGCGTCGCTCATGAACACCTGTTGGGACGGCAGGCCGGTGACGTTGAGGTTGATCGAAAGCTCGAAGCTGTCGGGCTCGCGCTCCGGCTCGAGGTTGAACTGCGTGACCATCCGGCTGGCGGCTTCCCACGTGAAGGCGACCGCCGGCGGCCGGTTCCTGGTCCAGCTGTAACCGTAGAATGGCAGGCCGACGCGCAGCTTGCCGGGATCGGTCGTCGTGACGGCGTAGTCCAGCACCTCGTCCACCCAGGCGATGCTGGCGACCGGGCCGGGCGGCTCGTTGCGGTTGGTCCAGTCGTATGTCATCAGGTTGAACACGTCCGCCGCGGCGGCCAGGCGGGGCCAGTCCTGCGCGTTCGCGCTCTCGAAGGGCGTCACGGCCGCCACCTTCGCGTGCACGGTGACCACCAGCAGGCGCCCCTGGGCGTGCAGGCCGTCCGCGAGACGCTCCACGAAGCTGGCGAAGCTGTCGAAAGTGCTGTAGGGGAACATCTCGTAGTCCAGGTCGAGCCCGTCGTAGTCGTGCGCCTCGGCCAGTTCCAGCAGCTCGCGGATGTGTGCGCTCACGAGCGGTTCCTCCAGGTAGCCGTGCAGCGTGCTGAAGACGCTGGGGATGACCAGCGCGCCGCCATCGCGCCATGCCTGCACCTGCTCCGCGGCGCGGCTGCCGGCCTGGGAGAGTATGCGGCCGGAGGTGTCGGGGGTGTACCAGAACGGGTGGACGACGTCGATCACGTCCAGGTTGGACATGACGGTGTCTGCGCCGCCGGGATGCTCGCTCGACGGGTACCAGACTGCCACGCACCATGACTCGCCGTTGGCGAGCCCGGCTCCCGCGCACAAAAGCAGCACGGCCACAACCTGCACGAGCCGGATCATGCCGGGGCTTCCGCGCCCGGCAGGCGCACCGGAAGCCGGCCCGGTGCGCCTGCCAGACCGCAGAGCACGCGGGCTGCGGCCTCCAGCTGTGGTGGCCGCAGCCCGTACGTGCAAAGCACGTTCGGTGCGAACGGCAGCACGGCTGCGTCCAGCGGGCTGCCCAGCGCCACGACGAACACTTCGGTGCCCCGCCGACAGGCTTCCCGGACAAGTTCGACCTGCAGCGGGTCGGCCGCAGCGTTCCTCGTGGCGATCACCAGGCGAACGGCCCCGCTTCCCTCGAGCACCCCGAGCGCTTCCTGTACGCCGCCACCGTCCGGCACCTCGATCCGCACAGTGTCCGCGTGGAAGCGCATCAGATGTGCCGCCAGCTGCGGAACCCCTGCTGGTGTGCTGTCGGCCGGCGAGCGCTCGCCGGCGTCGAACGAAACGACCGCGACACGCTCGGCCGGCCCGACGCCAAGGGCGGGCCTGCCGCGGACGCACGTGATCGCGGCGGCCGCGCTCTCCAGGGCGAACCCGGCGTGGGAAGCGGAGCCGGCTACGCTCAGGTCGGGCAGCTCCGTGGCCAGGCCGGCGCGGGCCGCGGTGATGCGCCGCGTGGCAGCCGGGCCGGTTCGCTTCGCCAGCTCCCGGGTGATCTGCTCCTGATCAGTCAGGTGCCCCAGCAGGACGAGGTCGGCGCCCGCATCGAGTGCGGCGAGGCAGCGCTCCACCGGCGACAGGTGCGCGACCGCGCTCATGTCCATCGCGTCCGTGACAACGAGGCCGTCGAAGCCGAGTTCGACCCGCAGCAGATCGTGCAGGATCACGCGCGAAAGGGTGGCCGGCTGCAGGTCCAGGTGCGGGTAGGTGACGTGCGCGCTCATGACCGCTCCGATGCCCCCGGCGATGACGGTGGAGAAGGGCCTGAGGTCGTCCGCGCGCAGCTGGTCGAGCGTGCGGTCGATGCGGGGAGCCACGTGGTGGGAGTCCAGGGCGGTGTCGCCATGACCGGGGAAGTGTTTCGCGGTCGCGACCACGCCCTCGTCCTGTAGTCCGCGCGCCAGTGCCGCGCCGAGCTGGCCTGTCAGCTGCGGGTCGTCGCTGAAGGCGCGCACGCCGACCACGTTGCTGTCCAGGTGTGTGGCCAGGTCGAGGACCGGGGCGAAGTTCATGTTGCAGCCGAGCGCGAGCAGCTCGCGTGCCAGCACCTTGCCCGCCCGGTAGGCGAGGTCGGGGGATGCGGCGGCACCGAGCGCCATGTTGCCGGGCAGGTCGGTCGCGCCGTGGTTGACGGCCATCAGCTGGCCGCCTTCCTGGTCGATGCCGATCAGCGGCGGCGGGTGCCCGCCGCTGGCGGCGGCTGCGCGCAGTGAGTCGTTGAGCGCGCGCAGCTGCGCGGGCGTGTCGAAGTTGTAGTTGAAGAGGCAGAACGCGCCGATGGTGCCGGCTTCGAGCCCGGACAGGACCCAGTCCGGTGCGACCTTGCCCCTGAAACTGATCATCGCGGAAGAGAGCTTGTTCACATCAGCCTTTCGAACCGGTCATGGTGATTCCCTCGACGAAGTAGCGCTGCGTGAGGATGAAGACGACGAGGACGGGGATCACGAAGAGGACGCTGGCTGCCATGATGTCCTGCCAGGGGATCGGTGACTCCTGCAGGTTGTTCTTCTGGGCTACATAGATCGGCATGGTGAACAGCTCGGCCCGCTGCAGGTAGAGCAGGGGCTGCACCAGGTTGTTCCACTGGCCCACGAACAGGAAGACCGAGACGGTCGCCACTGCGGGGCGCGACAGGGGAAGTATCACGTACCAGAACAGCTGCAGGGGGTTGGCGCCGTCCAGGTTGGCGGCCTCGTCCATCTCTTTGGGCAGCGTCATCATGAACTGCCTGAGCAGGAAGATGAGCGCGGCACCACCGGCGAAGAAGCCGGGCAGGGTGATCGGGTTGAAGGTGCGCAGCCAGCCGAGCTCGTAGAACATCACGTACTGCGGCACAAGCGTGGCCTGGGCCGGTAGCATCAGCGTGCCAAGCATGAGGGCAAAGACGATGTTCCGGCCGGGCCACTCCAGCCGCGAGAACGAGAACGCGACGATCGCCAGGCTGGAAACGGTGCCGATCAGCACCAGCAGCACCGTGAAGATCGAGTTGCCGTAGGCGCGCCAGAAGTTGCGTTCGGCGAAAAGCTTCGAGTAGTTCTGCCACTGCGGCTCATCCGGCAGTATCCGCAGCTGCGGCTGCTGCACCTCTTCGACCGTCTTGAGCGACGTCCCGGTCATCCACGCAATGGGGAAGAGGAAGAAGAGTGAGCCTGCGATCAGCAGCGCGTAAAGGAGCAGCGCGCCAAGCTTGCCGCGGAGACGGAACCTGTACCTAGTCATAGTGCACCCACCTGCTGTAACGGAACTGCATGACGGTCAGCAGCACAATGATGACCGCCAGGATCCAGCTGGCCGCCGCGCCCTGGCCGATCTCGAGCTGCCGGAACGTGCGGACGAAGAGGAAGTAGGCCGCCGAAGCGAGGCTCTGCTCCGTCTGCGTGGTCTGGATCAGGTATACCGCCTCGAACGTCTGCAGGGCAGCGATCAGGCCGATCACGATGTTGTAGAAGAGCGCGGGTGAGATCATGGGCAGGGTGATGGAGAAGAACTTCTGCCGCGGCGACGCGCCATCGACGTCGGCCGCCTCGTAGAAGCTGCGGGGTACGCCCTTCAGCGCGGCCAGGAAGATGAGCATTCCGGCTCCCGAGCTCCACATCGTGATCAGCACCAACGACGGCTTGGACCACAGCTCGCTGCCCAGCCAGAGGGGCACGCGGGTCGAGTCCGGGAACTGGGCCGTGACCTGCCTGAAGAGTGCGAAGTGGTGGTTGGCCGTGCCGGCCGCCGCGCTTGCCGCGTCGAACGCCTGGAAGTAGCGGACTCCGTCCAGGAACGATCCCACCGCCAGCAGCAGGAAGCCCGCGGCGGCTGCGCCGAGCATGACGCCGCGAAGGCGCGCCCCTGGCCGGCCCCAGCCGATCAGGGCTGAGATCGCCACCAGCAGAACGAGCACCCACAGAGGCGAGGAGGCGTGGGCGGCGAAGCCGGTGCGCAGGTAGTCCAGGCTGCCGGGATCGAGCAGGCTGGTGTTGAGGGTCAGCAGGCGCAGCGTGGTCGCGATCCGCTCCGAGTCCAGGAAGCCCGGCATGAGCGATGCCCCGGTGATCAGGCGCGCGAGCAGCACGACCACGAGGAGCGCGCCCAGTACCTCGGTCACGGTGCGGGCGGTGACCCGCCGCAACTTGTCTTCGTTCATCATCAGCAGCGTGAGGCTGACGGCGAGCGCGATCACCGCGGGCAGGGTGTACATGAGGGGGCCGACCGGATCGTTTCGCGTGATGCCGGCGAAAAAGGCGTTGAAGCTCTCCATGGAGAAGATGAAGCCGCGGTAGAGCCAGTCGAACGGGGGGAAAGCTTCGGCGAAGTTTCGCAGGCTCAGGTTGACGAAGCCGCCGTTGCTGGCGAACATGTAGCGCCAGGCGAGCAGAACGGCGGGGCCGCCGGCCAGGATCACCGGCATGTAGAAGATGAGGCGGAACAGCGGCATGCCCGGCAGCGGCGCGGCGACCAGCATTGCCATCGCGAGCGCCGTGAAAATCTGCAGCGGTACGCCGACGACGGCGTAGTAGAACGAGTTGTACATGGCCTGCGCGAAGCGCCTGCCGTGCGCGCCGACGGCGCCGATCAGCTCCCGATAGTTGTCGAGTCCGACCCAGGAGAGCGAGCGGCCCAGCCGGTAGTCGGTGAAGCTGTAGTAGAGCGAGGCGATAGATGGCCCCAGTACGAAGATAACGAAGCCCAGGATCCACGGCGCGGCGAGCGCGTAACCCCAGAAGGTGCGCCGCCGGGTCATCAGGCTGGCGCCGCGCACCTTGACGATCCATTGCGCCAGCAGCCCGGTGAGGATGCTGCCCACGATGATGAAGGCGATCGTGCCTGCTGACCAGTAGAGGTTGTGAAGCCTTGCGGCAGTACTTGCGTCCACGTTTGTCCCTGTATCGTCCCTTGAATGTCCTGCTGTGTTGCGGGCCGCCGCGCATGCCCAAGCCTTCGGGTGTGGCGGCGGCCCGTCAGTTCCGGTCGGACTTTAGAGGAAGCCGTTGTCCTCGAGGATGGCGTCGTACTCTTCCTTCAGGAACATCTGCGTGTCAGCAAGGCTCTGCTGGTCGCTCAGGTACATGGAGACCTGTTCGACGAGGAGCGGCCGGAGTTCGGCGCTGGCGCGGATGTCCGAGAACGCCCGGCCGTGCTCGACGGCGATGTCGAGCATCTGGTCCCAGACGGGGTCGTTGCGCAGCGCGTCCCAGGCGTCCTGGCGCGTGGGTGTGTAGCCCGCGACGCTGCTGAGCGCGACCGCGTTCTCCTGGCTCGTGATGAACTTCAGGAAGTCCGCGGCCAGTTCGACGTCGTCGACGTATGCGGGTACGGAGAGCCAGTCGGTGAACACCTGGATGAGTGGCGCGCCGTTCTCGCCGGCCGGGTAGGGCTCGATGGCGATGACGTCCCAGAGCTCGTGGCTGGTCGGGGGCATGTTCCACATCGGGAAGATGCCGCTGGCGACCAGGTTGGACGCGATCGGCCAGCCCTCGATCGGGGGGAGTCCGGCGGTCAGCTCGGTCGGCAGTACCGCGCGGCGGCGGTCGTACATGAACTGGAGGGCCTCGGCGGTCGCGTCGCTGTCGAAGGCGCTGCTGCCGTCTTCGTTGTACAGCTCGCCGCCTGCGCTCCAGACATAGGCGATGAACTCCTGGGCGTCGAAGAGGCCTCCGCCGATGTCAATGAAGCCCATGCTGGTCATCGCGCCGTCTTCGACTCCCGAGTTGTCGCTCACGAAGGCGACCGCGTCGCTGAAGGTGAGCGGCGGGACGGACGAGGGATCTACTGCCACGTCCGTGCGGTAGAACATCGGACGCGGGCTCATCAGGAGGGGCAGGCCGCGGAGGCTGCCCTCGAAGCTGGCGACCTCAAGGGCGGCGGGAAGGAAGGCGTCGAGCTCGTCCCAGTCGGCCAGGTGCTCGTCGACATCCGCGAGCAGCGGACCGAAGGCCGCGGCGTATTCCGAGCCCAGGTAGACGATGTCGGGACCGCTGCCGGTCGTGATCCAGCCGGCAACCGCGGCGTCGAAGTCGCCCCAGCCGCCCGTGAGGATCTCAAGGTTGACGTCGGGATGGGTTTCCTGGAAGCGGGGGAAGGCGTCGTCCTGGAACCAGGCCATCGTGTCTTCGGTCAGGCCGGTGATGTAGATCTCCAGGGTGCGCTGGGCCATGGCGGTGCCTGCTGTGAGCAGCGCGGCGGCCGAAAGGACTGTGAGTACGGACTTGATCTTCATGCGTTTCCTCCTTGGATAGGGCTGTTGCACTGGCGTTGGTCCTGCTGCTGGATGCTGCCGCACCTCCTGCTCCGCGTTAGTAAAGCCGCTTTACTTACTAAATGTGGACTCAGCTTAGACGCTGCCGCGCCGCCTGTCAAGAAGCGCATGCTAGCCTAGACGCATACAGCGTCTGCAACGCCACAAAGGAGCCAACACCATGAAGTACCGCCATCTCGGATCCTCCGGACTCCAGGTTTCCGAACTGTCCTTCGGCAGCTGGGTAACGTTCAGCAGTCAAATCGGCGAGGACACCGCGCTCGCCTGCATGGAGCAGGCATACGAGTCCGGCGTGAACTTCTTCGACAACGCCGAAGGCTATGCCGAGGGCCAGTCCGAAGTGATGATGGGCAACGTCATCCGCCGCCTCGGCTGGGAACGTTCCGACCTGGTCATCTCCACCAAGATCTTCTGGGGCGGCAAGGGGCCGAACGACACCGGCCTGTCCCGCAAGCACGTCATCGAGGGGACCAACAAGGCGCTCGCGCGCATGCAGCTGGACTACGTCGACCTGGTTTTCTGTCACCGGCCCGACCTGAGCACGCCCATCGAGGAGACGGTACGGGCGATGAACTTCCTGATCGACCAGGGCAAGACTTTCTACTGGGGCACGTCGGAATGGAGCGCGGAGCAGATCCGCGAGGCGCACGAGGTCGCGCTGCGGCTCGGCATGGTCGGACCGACGATGGAGCAGCCGCAGTACAACATGTTCCACCGTGAACGGGTCGAGGTCGAGCACGCAAGGCTGTACGAATCATTCGGCCTCGGCCTGACCGTCTGGAGCCCGCTGGCCAGCGGTTTCCTGACCGGCAAGTACAACGACGGAGTCCCGGACGACAGCCGCCTGCGCGTACCCGGTTACGAATGGCTCGCGCGCCGGCTCGAGTCCGAGGAAGGCCAGGACATGATCGCCCGAGTCCGCAAGCTGACCAGCCTGGCAGACGAGCTCGGCGCCAGCACCGCCCAGCTCGCGCTCGCCTGGTGCCTGCTGAACCCAAACGTCTCCTCGGTCATCACGGGCGCGTCGAGGCCCGAACAGGTCGAGCACAACATGAAGGCGGGCGACCTGGTCAGCAAGCTCACGCCCGCGGTGGTGCAGCGGATCGAGGGCATCCTGGACAACCGGCCGGAGCCGGTCAGGCCACTGCGCTGATCAGATCACGCCGAGCGCAACGACACCTTCGGCCACCGTCCTGAAGCCGGCGATGTTCGCGCCCAGCACGTAGTTGCCGGGCGCGCCGAACTCCTCGGCCGTGCGGTAGCAGCGGTCGTGGATGTCCGTCATGATCGCCTTCAGGCGCGCGTCGGTGTGGCTGAAGGTCCAGGCGTCGCGCCCCGCGTTCTGCTGCATCTCGAGTGCGGAGGTGGCCACGCCGCCGGCGTTCGCAGCCTTGCCCGGGGCGAACAGCACACCAGCCTTGCGGAAGACCGCAACCCCGTCGGGAGTGACCGGCATGTTCGCGCCTTCCACGACCGCCGTGCAACCGGATTCGACCAGCAGCCGTGCATCCGCGCCGTCCAGCTCGTTCTGCGTGGCGCACGGGAAGGCGACGTCGCACCTGACCTCCCAGATGTTGCCTCCCGCCTTGTAGGTCGCCTCGGGGCGCTCGCGCACATAGGTGCTGATCCGCTCGCGCCGGACCTCCTTGATCTCCTTGATCAGGGCCAGGTCGAGGCCGTCCGGATCGAAGATGTAGCCCGCCGAGTCGGAGCAGGCCACGACGTGAGCATCGAGCTCCTGCAGCTTCTCGATCGTGTAGATCGCGACGTTGCCGGAGCCCGATACCGCACACGTCAGGCCGGCCAGGCGCGAATCCCTCATCCTGAGCATCTGTTCGGTGAAGTAGACGCAGCCGTAACCGGTCGCCTCCTTGCGCACGAGCGAGCCGCCGAACCCGAGGCCCTTGCCGGTGATGACGCCGGACTCGTAGCGGTTCGTGATTCGCTTGTACTGGCCGAAGAGCCAGCCGATCTCGCGGCTGCTCACGCCGATGTCACCGGCTGGCACGTCCGTGTACTCGCCGATGTGCCGGTACATCTCGGTCATGAAACTCTGGCAGAACCGCATGATCTCGCCGCCTGAGTGACCGTTCGGATTGAAGTCGGCTCCGCCCTTGGCGCCACCGATCGGCAGGCCTGTCAGGCTGTTCTTGAACGTCTGCTCGAACGCCAGGAACTTGATTATGCCCAGGTTAACGGACGGGTGAAAGCGGAGGCCGCCCTTGTATGGGCCAAGGGCACTGTTGTGCTCCACCCTGAAGCCCCGGTTGATCTGGACCTGCCCCTGGTCGTCCTGCCAGGGCACCCGGAAGATGATCTGCCGTTCAGGCTCACAGATGCGTTCCAACACCTTCATGTCCATGAACTCCGGTCTCTTTGCGAGGACCGGGCTGAGGCTTTCCAAGACCTCGCTGACAGCCTGGTGGAACTCGGCCTCGCCGGGGTTGCGTCTCTGAACAGTGTCGAACACCGCGTGAAGCTGCTCTTCTACCAACTGTCGCTCCTGAACCTGGACACGCTCATAAAGATGCGTCCAAGACTGAAACATAACGGCAGGGACGCAAAAGTGCAAGTGCAGGCGCCTCGCGTGCAAGGCACACACCAGCTGCGCGAGTCTGTGAAGATGAGACCGAACATGGCCCGATACGGGCTGCTAAACTTCGCTTGGGGGTAAACAATACAATGACACTTCGTTCCATGTTCGCGGTCATGACCGCGTCGATGCTTCTGTTGACGGCCTGCGGTGAAGCCGGCGGCAACGGCGATGGCGGTGGCAGCGGTCTGCCGGGCACGCTTGTCGGTGAAGGCACCGGCTACATACACACGTCCGTTCTCCGGACCGGCAGTGACTGGCTGGAGCGGCTGAGCATTTCTGGCGGTTACGACGTAGTTGCGCTCAACCTGCCGGCGAACGAGCTGTATGTGGCTGGCCTGAACTTCCTTGACCCGATGGACGTCGCTGTATATGACCTTGCCACCTTCGGTCGGAAGGATGAGTGGTTATGGCCCGACACGGTGGATCTAGGCAGGGTCGAAGGCCTTGCCGTATCGCCGGACGGGCGTCACGCCGCAGCATTGCTGTGGGGGCTGGGTCGCGAAACGTTCCTGGAGATTCTCGATCTGGAAACGCGCGAGGTCGTTGTCTCCGGCTTCACGGGCGTCTCTGGCGGGGACATGATGTGGGTGAGTGAAACCGGGCTGCTCTTCGCGATGGACCTCGAGGAGCAGGAGCCCGACTTTCATGGGGGCATCGTGGTGATGGACTGGGCCGACATGATCGCTGGCGGCGATCGCCTCGACTATTCCGTGCTCGTGGGTTTCGATCAGGCGCAGTGGGATTCCGGATTCGGCGTTCACAGCTTTGCGATGTCGGCTGACCGCACGCAGATGGTCTTCTCGCGGGCGGGAGACCTCTGGGTCAAGGACCTGGGTTCAGCCGAGCCGCCGCACCAGTTGACGACCGGTCCGACACCCAGCAGGGGTGCGGCCTTCTCGCCCGATGACAGTCTCATCGTTTTCGTGGAGTTCCACCGCTACGGCCTTGAGTCGACGTTCGTGATTCCGAATCACCGGGACGCTCCGATCCTGATCGACTCGGCTACTGCCGACGGGAGCCACTACTTGCTGAACCGCAACAACCTCGTCGAGCGGATCCTGGCCTGGCTGCCCTGACACCGGGCCCGGCCGCCCGGGCGGATATGCTGGGCAGCAGTGAAGCCCGAACTTGATTTCCAGGATCTGAGCAGAAGGATCCGGCAACTGGACCTGCCGGAGTTCGACCAGGTGGTCGGAATCGCCACAGGTGGCGTGGTTCCGGCCAGCCTGGTCGCTTTTCACCTTGGCCTGCCGCTCGCACTCGTCACCATCAACTACCGGGACGCGGACAACCGGCCGCAACGTCCCGAGCCGCAGGTTCTTAAGCCCGCCGAACTGGAAAGTGGCGCTCGGCGGATCCTGCTGGTGGACGACGTGAGCGTCACGGGCAGCACGCTTGACAAGGCCCGCGAGCAGCTGGAAGGGCATGACGTTACGACGCTCGTGTTCAAAGGCAAGGCCGATTTCGTGCTGGTGCCGGAAGTCGGCTCATGCGTCGTCTGGCCCTGGCACAAGGTGGCCGGCTGAAAATGCGATTCGCGCAGACTGGCGTGAACCGCGCCGGCTGGAACTTCCGGGTCAGACTGGCTCAGACCCTTATTACTTCCAGAGAGGGCACTCCCCTGTAGTCATCGTCTTGCGTCAGTACCGGGACTCCAAGGGCAAGCGCGGTCGCTGCGATCCAGGCGTCATTGACTTTCATCGTTCGCCCGGCATCCCTCAGCCGGATGCGGAGTGCTGCCCACGCGTCGGCAACTCGTTCGTCAATGGGTACCGGTTGCAGGGTGGCCGCCTGCATCAGCGTGGCCAGCCGGATCTCCCGAGTTGCAAGGTCATGGGCGGCCAGCAGGCCCGCGCGCAGCTCTCCGTACGTTACGACCGAGATGGCAAGCTCGGCAGGAATCATACTCTTGTCAATCGGCCTGCCGGATTCCCGGGCGATGAAGATGCTGGTATCAGCCAGGGCTCTCGTCACAGGTCATCCAGATCGTCCGTGGATTCGGGGAACAGCTCATCAAGCTCGGTAGTCAGGCCAGCGTCCGCCTGCGAGGCAGCCAAGGATTCCAGCAGCGCAGGTCCGCTCACCCAACGGGCCTTCGCTGGGACTGGCCTGAGCACCGCGATGTCCCGGCCCCCAACCGTGATGGTGATATCTTCGCCCGATTCGACCCGCTCCAGAACCTTTCTCGTATCGTTACGAAGTTCCCGCGAAGCGACCTTGGCCATGCCTACGAGTGTAGCACAACAGCTACGCGGCCTCAGTTCTTCGTCAGCACACGATTCATGCCGAACGTGATCAGCGCGATCACCAGCAGTCCCGGCCACGCCTGCAGCAGCAGCGCTCCGGCCTGCGGGGCAGGTATGACTGCAAGGCCGCTCAGCCAGGGGAAGCCGGTCAGAAACCCGAGGACATGGGGAACGGCCAGGACCGCCCCCAGGTACGCCAGCGGCGCCAGCAGCGGCAGGAGCGCTCTCGCGGGCTTTCGCAGCACGGTCAGCGCCGCAGCGAACAGCAGCAGCTGCAGCGTGAGGGTGGCGAGCATCGCCGGGGCCGGCGAGCCGGTCAGCAGGTGGTTGATGACCGGTGCAAGGGCGGCTGTGATCAGGGCGACACCAGGGCGTCCCATGAGCACGGCGATCAACGGCGCGAAGAAAATCGGAAGCAGGCGGGGCCCGATGGGGCCTGATGCACCGGCGGGCAGCAGGTGAACCAGGACCGGCAAAGCCGCCGAGGCCGCCAGGGCGACCGCGGTGATGGTGATGAACCTGATGCGGGTGGTGGATACGGTGGTAGTGCTCAAGGTGATGTAGCCTCCCGGCCTCAGTCTACGTAATGCGGAGACGTGCCGGGCAGGGCGCAACCAGCATGCTTCGGCGCTCCACACGCGTCGCCACACGGGAGGGGCCCCGCGACGCTTACAATACCCGGAATGATTGACCTGGTGCGCAAGATCCTCTCTGCCCGCGTTTACGAAGTGGCGCAGAATACTCCGCTCGACAGGATGGAACGCCTCTCGGCAAGACTCAACGCCAACGTACTTTTGAAGCGGGAGGACCTGCAGCCCATCCATTCGTTCAAGGTCCGCGGCGCCTACAACTGCATGGTCAAGCTCGGTCCGGCCGAGCGCGCCGCCGGCGTCGTGTGTGCGTCCGCTGGAAACCACGCTCAGGGGGTCGCGCTGGCGGCCCGCAAGCTCGGGATCGAAGCGACGGTCGTGATGCCTGTCACCACCCCCTCGGTCAAGGTATCGACAGTCCGGCACCTTGGCGGGAACGTGGTCCTGCACGGTGACAACTTCGAGGAGGCGGTCGAGAGGGCCGAGGAGCTCATGCGCGCGCGGGGCCTGAACTTCGTGCATCCGTTCGACGACGCGGACGTTGTGGCAGGCCAGGGCACGATCGCTACCGAGATCCTGCACCAGCATCCGGACGACATCGAGGCGATCTTCGTGCCGGTCGGAGGCGGTGGCCTGGCCGCCGGTGTCGCGGCGTATGTGAAGTTCCTCAGACCCGCCATTCGCGTGATCGGCGTGGAGCCGGTTGATGCCGCGTCGATGCACACGGCGATCAAGGCCGGGGAGCGCACGGCTCTGCCCCGGGTGGGACCGTTCGCCGACGGAGTCGCGGTCCGGCAGGTGGGCAAGCTCACGTATCAGATCTGCTCGGAGCTGCTGGACGAAGTGATCCTGGTCGATACCGACGCCATGTCCGATGCCATCAAGGACATCTTCGAGGACACGCGCGTGCTGGCCGAGCCCGCCGGAGCCCTCGCGCTTGCCGGCCTCAAGGCGTACGTAGCCCGCGAGCCGGAGCGCACCGGCGCACTGATCGCCATTAACACCGGCGCGAACATCAACTTCGACCGCCTGCGCCACGTGGCCGAACGCGCCAGCCTGGGCGAGGCGCGCGAGGTGCTGCTCGCAGTCACCATCCCGGAACGGCCGGGCAGCTACCGCGACTTCCTGCGAGTGCTGGGCAAGCGCAGCCTGAGTGAGTTCAGCTACCGGCACACGGACTCGGCCGAGGCGCATGTATTCGTCGGCATCAGCGTGGCGGACTCGGTCGCCGAGAAGGCCGACGTGCTGGCCGACCTGCACCGGCACGGTTACGGCGTGGTCGACCTGAGCGCCAACGAGACCGCGAAGCTGCATCTGCGCTACATGGTGGGCGGCCGCGCCCGCACCGTCGGGCAGGAGCTGATCCTGCGCTCCGAGTTCCCGGAACGCCCGGGTGCGCTGCAGGAGTTCCTGGACGCCGTCCAGCCCTGGAACATCACCCTGTTCCACTACCGGAACCACGGCGCAGACTACGGCCGGGTCCTGATGGGCCTGCAGGTGCCAGAAGAGGACCACGGGCGGTGCAAGGATGAACTCAGCGGGCTCGGCTACATGTTCGAGGACGAGACGGACAACGCGGCCTACCGCCTGTTCCTGCGGGGTTGATTCCAGCGTGGCCCTTATAGGCAGCCGTGGCCAGGTTCGTAATCTCAGTCCGGGACGACACGACCGGATCCGCGACCGCCCAGGAGACGGCCGCCACCGTCATCGACGGCCGCAGGGACCAGCTCCGGCTCCCGGTGTGATGCCATGACGCGCGTCGCCTGCCTGCATGCGAGCCTGAGCAATTCCGTGCTCTTCGAGGAAGCAGCCGCCGGGATTGGGCTGAAGCCGGAAGCGTTCAGCCACCACGCCAGGCCCGACCTGCTCGATGCGGCCGTCAGGGCCGGCGAGCTGACCGAGGCGATCGCCGCCGAGGCGGCAGCTGTGCTGCTCGAGCTGAGCCAAGGTGCCGACGCGGTCCTGCTCACATGCAGCACGCTCGGACCGGCCGTCAGGCTCGCGGCCGGGGAAACGAGCGTTCCGGTCATCCAGGCTGACGCGGCGCTGGCGGCCGAGGCGGCGCGCGCTCGCGGCAATCTGGTCGTGCTGTGCACCATCGAGGCGACGCTTGAGCCGACCGGGCGCCTGTTCGCCGAAGCGGCCGCCGGCACGCAGGCAAGCGTCCAGGCCCGGCTCGTTTCGGGTGCCTGGCCGCTGTTCATGGGGGGCGACCCGGATGGCTACGCGCGTGCGATCGCGGAAGCCGCCGAGGATGAGTATCAGGCGGGAGCGGATCTGGTCGTTCTCGCCCAGGCGTCGATGGCGCCCGCGGCGCGGCTGGTGACCGGTGGGCCCGAGCCCCTGACCGTGCCGCGGGCCGCGGTGGCGGCGGTGCTTGCCGCCGTCCGCTGAGAGCGCCGTCTTTCAGGACGGACAGGGCGTGGAGGGCTCAACGCAAAGTGCCTGACCGTCCTCACGCACCGCCGATGAGTTCATTGACCCACTGGGTCACCACCGCGGTGGCCGGGCCCTCCCTGACCTCGTCGAACACGCTCGCAACCGAGCTGCTTTGAAGGTTCAGTTCGACCGTGTGGCTCCCGGTCTCGGCTGCGAGCGACACGAACCCCGCAGCGGGGTAGACCACGCCGGAAGTGCCGATGGCGGCGAACACGTCGCAGGCGCGGATCTCCCGGACGATCCGGTCCATGTGGTAGGGCACCTCGCCGAACCAGACGATGTCCGGACGCAGTCGGGCGGCGCCGCACCCGGGGCAGGCGGGCTCGCCCGACAGCGGTTCGTGCCACTCGAAGCGGTTGCGGCACTTCTGACAGAGCGCGCTCAGCAACTCGCCGTGCATGTGCTCGACGTTGCTGGAGCCGGCGCGTTCGTGAAGGTCGTCCACGTTCTGCGTCACCACCAGCAAGTTTCCGGCCAGCTCACGCTCCAGCCGGGCAAGTGCGAAGTGAGCGGCGTTCGGCTCCACTGACAGCACCTGGCTGCGCCGCTCGTCATAGAACCGCTGCACCAGCACGGGATTTCGCTCGAAGGCTTCAGGCGTTGCGACCTCCTGGATGTCATGGCCCTCCCACAGGCCGTCGTCATCCCGAAAGGTCTTGACGCCTGACTCGGCCGAGATGCCTGCTCCGGTCAGGATTACGATGTTCATGCCTGCAGCATTGCATCCGGGACGCCTTCCTGCGTGAGGCATCGCGCCCTTCCTGGCGGTATCGGTGCATCCCCTTGACGAATGCTGCATACCGGGGTATATTGATGCCATTGAACGCGTCCGGGTGGCGCGTTTTTTGTTTGGTGCAGCCACCAGCTGCGCCGACAGGGCGGATACCTCATGACAAAGCAAGCCGGAAAACCGATCGGACTCGCGCTCAGCGGCGGCGGTGCCCGCTGCTTCGCCCAGGTTGGCGTACTGAAGGCGCTCGAGGAAGCCGGATACCGCGTGGACGCCATCGCTGCCAACTCCACCGCCGCAGTGCTGGCAGCGGTTTACGCGACCGTCGAAAGCGCTTCAGAGCTTGAGCGGATAGTGCTCACGACCGACTTCGGGAAGCTGCTGGACCTTGGCGCGGCGGGCGGCCTTTCCGGCCACGACGGAATCATGCAGTTCCTGGCCACACACGCGGCCGCGACGTTCGAGGCGCTCGCGATACCGCTGGCAGTGCCCACCGTCGACATCGAGAAGGCCGAGCTGCTCGTCTTCAGCAAGGGCAGCCTGGCGGAGCCGGTGTGCGCGAGCAACGCGTTTCCGGGTCTGTTCGCACCGATCACTTACCAGCGGCGCCACCTGATGGACGGTGGCATCATCAACAACTTTCCGGTCGACGTCATCCGTACGATGACGACCTGTCCTGTGCTTGCGATCGATGTCCGGACGCCCATCAAGCCCGACCTGAACCTGGGCGGGAGCGAGCCGACGCAGTCCCTGCTGCAACGCGCCACCAGGCTGTTCAGCCGGGATGGCGGTGAGGTGTCCGAGATACTCCTGCAGGCGTACAACATCACCCAGGACCGGCTGATCCAGGTGACTGCTGCCTTGCACCCGCCGGACGTGACCCTGACGCCCGCGCTGAACGAAGGCATCGGAGCGCAGAGCTTCCATCTGGCTGCTGAGGCTGTGCAGCAGGGCTACGAGAGCGCCCGTGACGCGATCGCCAGCGGGCTCTTCAGCCCACTGGAGAGTGGGGCAGAGGCCTGACGAGATCCAGGAACCGGGCCAGCAGGTCCGGGTCGAAGTGCTTCCCTGACTGCTCCTTCATGTAGGTGCGCGCCCTGTCCTCGCTCCAGGCGGGCCGGTAGGGCCGTTCTGACGTGAGCGCGTCATACACGTCCACCAGCGCGAAAAGCCGCGCCTCGATCGGTATCTCCTCGCCCTTGAGTCCGTCCGGGTAGCCGCTGCCATCCCACTTCTCGTGATGGTGCCTCACCATGTGGTGCGTCACGTCAGGCAGGAAGCTGACTTCGCGGGACAGCTCCTCCCCGGTCATGGGGTGCTGCTTGATCAGCGAGAACTCCGCATCTGTGAGCGGACCCGCCTTCAGCAGGATGTGGTCGGGAATGCTCAGCTTCCCGATGTCGTGCAGGTACGCACCCCAGCGCAACGGGACCAGGCTCGCGTTGTCGTAGCCGAGCAGCTGACCGAACCGCTCCGTGTAGAGCACGACCCGGTCGGTGTGGCCTTTGGTCTCGTAATCCCTGTATTCGAGTGCCAGGCCGAGTGCCCGGAAGGTCTCCTCGCGCGTCGCCTTCACCTCTGCGATCTGCGCTACCCGCTCGAAGGCGTTGGCCATGCGCTTGGCGAACAGTGCAGCGATCGCCACAGACGTCTCGGCGATCGGCTGGTCCTGGTCAGTGCTGGCGAAGATGAACACGAACTCGCCTGTCGAGCCCGTATCGAAGGGCAATGCGAGCACCGAGGCGAAGTTCAGGTTCCGCAGGTAGTGCGGACGCTGGTCGTACGACCTGTAGTCCTGCACCAGCACGGGCTCGCCTGTCGCCACTGCCTGAGCGACCACACCGCGGTCCAGGGGAATCGGCTGCTCCAGCAGCCGCTGGGCCTGTGGGCCCGCTTCTCCCGCCCGCCAGCGGGGGACTGCGAAGCCGTCCTCTACACTGGCGAGGGTCGCATAGTGCACACGGAGTTGACTCACCAGCTCGCGGAGGCCGTGGCTGGCCAGCTCATCGATATCCGTGATCGTCTCGATCTGCTGGCCGAACCGGGCGAGTGCGCTGTAGTCATCTGCGCTGCGCTTGAGGTCATCGAGCAGCTTCTGAGTCTCCAATGCGTTCGCCACGTAACCGGTAACCGTCACCAGATACGAACCGGAACCGAAGTCGCGGTGAATCGCACCCGGGGTCAGCAGCACGAGCGCACCGCTGACCGCACCCCGCACGAACGGAACGGCCTGTGCGCTCAGCAGGCCTGTGGCCGCCAGCTGCGCCAGGGCGCTGTCCGGCGGGGAATCGGCCAGATCCACGCTCACGGGCGCAAGATCCCGGAGCGCCTGCTTCGCCAGATCGTGCAACGGCTGGTCCGGCAGGGCGGTCATCGCCTCCGCCGGATCGTGCCGATACATCGCTTCCAGCTCGCCAGCCTGTTGCATCAGCACTACGGCTCGAGCCTCTGTGCCCTTCAGAGCGCTTTCGAGGATGTCGAGTACGGTGGAGTGTGCCTCACGGCTGCCGGTTGCGGCCAGATGGACGCGGTGCAGGGTGGCGAGACGGGCGAAACCCAGGTTCAGCTGGTGGTTGCCTTCCGCGAGGGCCGTCTGGTGCCGTTCGGCTTCCTCCCGAAGCTGCCGCTCCTCGGTGATGTCCCGGAAGTTGATCACGATGCCACGGATCGCAGGGTCGGTCAGCCTGTTCGTGAACGCACCCCTCACCCAGCGCCAGCTGCCATCGGCATGTGCGGCCCGGAACTCCAGCGTCGTCGATTCTCCGTGGCCCAGCCTCGAAGTTGCTTCGCGAACGGCTGGCAGGTCATCCGGATGGCAGCCAGGCCCGCGTTCGCTTTGCGGGGTCTCGTGCAGGTAACCGAGAATCGCAGAGCCCGAAGGGCTCCTGTAGAACGGCATGAGGTCAGCGTCCACAAGGGTGATGCCGTCCATCGCCTTCTCGACCAGCGCCCGGAACCGCCGCTCTTCGTCAGCGGGCCGGTCTTCGGTACGAAGAAAGGCAAGCAGGCCGGACTCGTGCGGCAGGGCTCGCAACGCGAACCAGCGGTCCCGGCTCGGTGAATACACGCTGAACGAAACCACCCGGCCCGAAGCGACCGCGTCTTCAAACCTGCCCCTTACGCCGAGGGCGACGAGATCGGGCAGGTGTTCCCAGACGTTCTGGCCCAGCACCTCGTGCCGGGACATGCCGAACAGCGCCTCCGCCTCGCGGTTGATGAACGTGAAGCGCCAGCTCGAGTCCACCGCGTAGCATGCATCGCCGATGCTGTCCAGCAGCGTTGCCGGATCGTTCGCTTGATTGCCCCGGGAACCAACAGCCATCTGAGACCCTCTAACCAGCAGGTCGGTCCTACAATAGGCGAGCTTGCGTGACGACCTTCTTACGCAAACCCATAAGTAAGTACACCCACAGTCTGGCATACCGTGAGTGTGTCGTGAACCGGAGCCGGCCCGGCACGCAGGTGCCGGGCCGGCCTGTTACTGCTGGTCCAGGTAGGTGAGAAGCGCGTCCCTGACGAACACGGCGCCCTCAAGGCCCCCATAGTTCGCGGCGAAGCGCGGGTCGGTGGCGTACATATCGGCCAGTCCACGGATGTATCCCGCTGTATCGGCTTCGCCGGGCGTACCCGGCATCGAGAGCAGCCACGCGACGTGCCGACCTGCCAGCTCCTGAGCCGCGTCCGAGTCGGGGCTTGCTGCCTCGGCTCGCGCGGCGGTGATCCAGTCGCGGTTGAGGTCTTCCAGTCGGGCCTTCCATTCTTTCCGTTCCGGGTCTCCCATGTTGCGCCACCAGGCGTCCGAACGGGCGTAGGCATCCTTGCCCCAGCGCTGCTCGACCTCCTCCCGGTAGCGCGTGTGGTCGAAGCCTGCAAACATTTCCTCTGGCATCAGGCCGTAGCCTCCTTTCAGGGATTCCATGGTGTGTTCGACCGCCTTGATCTTGCGGCCCAGGCGCTCCTGTTCGCGCCGAAGCAGCGTCAGGTGAGTGCTCAAGGCGGCGGCTTCGTCGTCCTGGCGGTCCAGAAGCTCGAAGATCTGCTGCAGTCCCAGTCCAAGCTCGCGCAGCAGCAGCACGCGCTGCAGCCTGACCAGGGACGCCTGGTCGTAGTAGCGGTAGCCGTTGCTCCCGATGCGGCTTGGCTGTACCAGGCCAAGCTCTGCATAGTGCCGAAGCGTCCGGCTTGTCGTTCCTGCGATCCGCGCGATCTGCTGTATCGACCACTCCATGACCTCGATGCTAAAGGTTGACGCCGCGTCAATGTCAAGCCCATGCCTGCCCTGTGACTCACGCCAGCCAATGCTCCGCCGGGTCAGAGGGTAAGCCGCTTCCTCAGCTCCTCGCCTGCCAGGCTCCGGTCCCGCACGTGTCCGAGGCGCATCGCGTCCACGAGGGCGAGCAGCTCGTACAGCCTGTCGTCGCGCCGGACCGCCATCGGGACCGAACCGTGCAGGGGCTTGACCGCGTACCCGCGCGTGCTGCCTGCGGGATCGGGCCACACGGGCGGTGGGGCTCCGTCCGACACGACCAGCGCGGAAAGGGGCCACGCCGCCTGTGCCGTCGGGATGCCAAGGGTGAGTGGGCCCGGCCGAACGGGGAACACGAGCCGTGCCGCGTGTACCGCCAGTTCGAGGATGGCGGAACAGACCGGCTTGCGACTTTCCGTTACCAGACCCGCGTACTGGAGGCGCTGCACCGACCGGTACGCGCTTGAGACTGCCAGCCCCAACTCCCCGGCGATGAACTCGTAGCCGGGTACCTTGCGGTTGATCGCCACCAGTTTCAGGCTTACGACTACGTCCAACGGCTGCAGCATGCTGCCTTGGACTATATCAGTTTCGCGGTTCCCGAAAGCAGAAAGCGATGCGTCAATAGTACAGCCTTCCCGGAGCTGTAACTACTTCCACCCTGCTACTCCGGCCGCCTGCTTTATCCAGGCGCGCATCTCCGGCGTATCCGCTTCGTTGGCGGACCTGACCTTCACGTACCTCGAGCGGCCGGTATCACCGAGCGGCGGCGGGTCCTCGAAGTCCGCGCCGCCGTGGAAGACAACGTTCACCGAAACGTCATAAGCCACCAGCTCGATGATCCACCCATGCTCCTCCAGGCCGTAGTAGGCCTTCTTCCACTTCAGGGCGAACCTCAGATCCTGGTGCATCTCGCGGATCAGCTCGTCCAGCCGCCTTACCGTCGGCTGCAGGTCCGGCATGACGCGCTGCAGCCAGTCCTCTATCTCTTCGTGGGACTCAGACGGCTCGGGTGGGTTGCGTCCGGAACCTGCCTTCAGTTTCTTTTCCATGGTGTGCCTCCCTCCCGGAAGTATGCAGCGGGTCGGGCCGAGCTGATTGAGAGACGTGTGACACTTCGCGGGAGGCGCGGTACAGCACCTGGGCGAGATCCTCTCACCGGTTCCGCTGGCTTCAGGCGAAAGTGCTAGACTGCTTTCAGAAAACCTTATGGGCTGCGGAATTTGTATGTAGAGGCGTCGTGCGCCGCGTTGTCGTTGTTGCTGCCGAGCTCGCGCCGTGGGAGCGGACTATGAAACTGGCAGATCTCCTGCCCCAGTATTCGGATGAAGCATTGGATCAGCTCGCTTCCGACAAGCTCGATGACGTCACGCATGTTCGGTTACCCCGACCGGTCCTGGAGCGCGAGATCGCGAGCGCCCTGGGCTCGTACAGTTATGTAGCAGGGGTACTCGCTGGAAGTCAACCCCCATCTTTCGCATTCCTGAAGTTGCTGATGGAGTCGCCTGACCGTTCGGCGCCTGCCGCCGGGTTCAGCGAGGCCGTTATGGGACGCACCGATGAGATCACGACCGAGATATCGACGGATCCGGTGCAGGCGTCGAGCAGGAATGTGGAGATTTATCTCGCCGTACTGGGTGCAGCCTGGGAATCGGACGGTCGCGTGAACGCCACGGAGGCGCACCTCTTGCAGGCGTTGCGTTCGAAGCTCGGGATCACCATGCGTGAGCACCTGCGGCTGGAGCATCATCCCAGTATCAGGCACAGCTGGGACTCTGCCCGGTCGTACGCAACCGCCCGGAACTACCTGCTTGCACGTGGCATCGTACTTACCAGTGAGGACAGGTTCGTGCTTCCTGATGAAGTCAGGCTGCAGGTCAGAAGCTACTGGGAGATGGAGCTGCATGATGCGGACTACCGGCAACTGCTGGACAGCTTCAACATTCAAGAGCTTCGAACGATCCTTGAGGATGCGGGCCTGCAGTTGAGCGGCTCCAAGGATGAACGGATCGAGCGGATCGTCACGGGCATGGTGCCACCGAGCTCCGCCCTTGAAGCTCATTCGATCCTGCGGCTGCGCGAGTTGAGTCGGGACCTGCAGCTGCCGGTGACACTGCCCAAGTCGGAGCTCATCGGTCAGCTGATCCACCATTTCGATGGACCGATCGAGATAGTCGCGAGACAGATGGCCCTGCCCGGCGAGACGGAAGAGGCTTTGCCCGCAACCCAGACCGAGCACGCCCGGGAACTTCTTCAAAGGCTATCCGGGAATCAGCTGTACGAGATTCTGCTTTCGCTCGGACTCAGGCGTTCGGGAAGTAAATCGGAACGCATTATCCGAATGCTTGATAGCGGACATCCCCTTGGGGTAATCCTTTCGCAGCTCCGGCGCCGTGACCTGGTAGCGCTCTGCCGTAAGCTTGGCCTCGCAGTTTCGGGACTGAAGGAAGAGTTGATCGACCGGCTAACCGGAGCCACGCTGCTGGACGGGGAAGCCAGCCAGGACGAAGAGGATGTTCTTCACCTGCCTTTACCGGAGGAGACAGATCCGAGTGCCCCGCCTCCCGCCGCAGACAGAGGTTCGGCTCCACCGGACAGGGTCAAGGGGATCGCTGACATCGAGCATGACTTCCCGGGCCTTGAGCGGGATGAACAGACCATCCTCGCACTGCAGCGCGAAGCGCGTTCGCTGAACGAACGCGATCTGCAGCGCCTGGCTGCGAGACACGGTCTTGGTTGGATGCTACCCAAAGCACACATGTCCGAGCTGCTGAGGAAACTCGTCACCTGGGGCCAGCGGCCAATCCGCATCCGCAGTACGGGAGCGGCAAACATCTACGAGTGGGTGGACGGCTCCCTGGCAACAAGCGATGGGATGGATCGGCTGGCTGCACGCGATGTCATCGAGGCCCTGCGGCAGGGAGTGGTGCCTGAGCGTGGCCTGGATGTGCTCTTTGTCGGTCAGGATGAAACCAGGGCTCACCTTCGCGAGCAGCTGAAGTACATCGCCGCGGGCCGCAGTTCATTCAAGTTCATCCGGGGTGCGTATGGCGCCGGAAAGTCGTTCCTTCTCGCCTGGTTACGCAATCACGCGCTGGACAGCGGCTTCGCGGTGTCGACTGTCCGGGTGAGCGCCGAGATGACAATGGCTGATCTGGCCAATCTGTATCGGGGACTGATGGACGGCCTGCGTACGCCAGAGAAGCGCGGTGCAAGCAGCCTGGCTGACGTCCTGGAGTCCTGGCTTCTGGCCATGCAGCGGAAAGTCGAGAACGTGGAGGGTCTGTCGCCACACGTGCCAGCGGAGCGCGAACGGCTCGCGATCAAGGTGCGCCAACGAATCAAGGATGAAATGGCACATGTGGCGACCCATGATCCTGGGCTGGCCTCTGCGCTGGACGCGTTCTATGAGGCGCGGGTTCACGGGAAGGATGAAGTCGCTCTTACCGCGCTTGCTTACATTCGTGGCGACACCAGTGTCTCGAACGCAGCGCTTCGCCAGATCAACGTTCGCGGCCAGCTGGAATCCGAACAGGTCTTGCCCCGGTTGCGCGCAATGCTGGAGATCATCGCTGCGACGCATCTCAAGGGCCTGGCAATCCTGATTGACGAGCTCGAACTGGTCCGTAGAAGGCCACATCGCCAGACGCGTGACCAGGCATACGAGACCCTGCGCGCGCTGATCGACGAGGCTGGCGAGAACAGGCTGCGTGGCAGCCTGATCGTCTGCACGGGCACTGACGAACTCTTCGCAGACGAGAAGGCTGGTTTGCCCAGCTACGCAGCGCTGTCTCATCGGATAGATGCGCCGCCGCTCGGTGACCAGCACCGAAGCTTGCGCCAACCGATCATCTCCCTGGACGGTCTGGACGCCGAACGCCTGCGTAAGGTTGCGCTGAAGACGCGCGAAGTACATGCGAAGGCATATGAGTGGCCGGCAGAGGAACGCGTTACGGACCTGGATATTGAGTACCTGGTTGGCGAGTGGACACGCTTCGGAGGCGAACGGATCGACAGGCTGCCTCGTCCGTTCTTGAGGCAGCTGGTACACGTACTTGATTTGTGTGAAGAGAACCCTGACTTAAGCGCGCGCGACACATTCAGCGAGCCTGAACTTGATCAGGACGCCACTGAGGCGCTTCTGGACCTGGTCAGCTTCTGACATGAGCTCCTTAGGGCAACTGCACCCCGGTCTGCAACTCTGGATCAAGGAACAGAACTGGCCCGGGCTCCGACCCGTTCAGGAGGCCGCTCTGGAACCGATTCTGGCGGGTCAGAGCTGCGTGATAGAAGCTCCGACTGCCGGAGGCAAGACGGAAGCCGTTCTGTTTCCATCGCTTACGCGAGCTTCGCGACACAAGAGAGAGTCGGTGCAGGTCCTCTATATCGCACCGCTGCGGGCGCTGCTGAACAACCTTGCGCCTCGCGCGGAGCGGTATGCAAAGGCGTGTAACCTCGATGCCTTCAAATGGCATGGCGACGTTTCGCAAACGGATACAGTCAGACAACTGCGTTCGCCGCCACAGCTCTTGCTGACCACGCCAGAATCCGTCGAAGCCATAATGCTGCGCAAGGCGGAATGGAACTCCTTCTTTTCCGAGCTGGAGATTGTGATCATCGACGAAGCGCACAACCTTGCGGCTGGTGATCGGGGAACGCATCTGCTGAGTCTGCTTGAGCGTCTTGAAGCCGGGACTGGCGCCCGGCCACAACGCATTGCGCTCAGCGCGACCATAGGCAATCCGGATGCGATGTGTGCCTGGCTAATGGGAGCCCGGGAGCCTGCGATTCGCGTCAAGGTGAATCAACGAAACAGTGTCCGACGGGACTTCCTTGTTCACCATTACGACGACACAGCTGATTCCGCAGACACGCCAGAGCCAGCGCCCGGACGCGGCTCAATGATGGGTGAAATCATCAGGGAGCTTCAAGGCAGGCGATCCATCACGTTCGTACGTTCCCGCAAGAGTGCCGAGGGCGTTGCAACCGCCATCGAGAGCATTTCCAATGGTCGGGTCGTGGTGCGGACGCATCACGGCAATGTCGGCAAGTTTTACCGCGAGGAGGCAGAGCGGCTCATTCGCATCGCCGGTGAGGGCGGCATCCACTCGATAGTCAGCACATCGACCCTGGAGCTGGGGATAGACATCGGTGAGCTTGATGCGGTCCTTCAGCTCGGGGCCCTGTCCAGTCCGAGCGCATTCCTCCAGCGTGTCGGACGGACGGGCCGACGAAAGGGGATGAGCCAGTACTTTCGGGGCTTTACACAGGCTTTGGATGATCTGCTGCTGCTTGCGGCGACTGTCTCACTTGGCCTGGAGCACCGCAGCGAGGAGCTCAGGCTGAACAGGCGCGCGCTTCATGTCCTTGCACACCAAATCCTTTGCCTGTCACTGCAGGAACATGGTGCTCGACCTGACTTGATCTGGCAGACGCTAAAGTCCGCATACTCGTTTTCCGATGTCGAGCGCCACGAGTTCGATGCAATCGTTCGGCATATGGTGCGTGAACAGTACCTGCGGGTCGCAGACGGCCTGCTTGTGGCTGGGGAAAAAGCAGAGAAGCGATACCTGGTTGCGGGATGGCGTCACCTCTTCGCCACCTTCAATTCGGCACCGCTCTACGACGTCATGGTTGGCCGGACCCAGGTCGGGACACTCGACACAAGCTTCGTCAGCGGCCTGGAGGTGCCCTTCGTCTTCTCGCTTGGTGGCAAGGCCTGGCGCGCCAGCTCCGTCGATCACGACAGTCGCACGATCAAGGCAGTCACTGCTTCTGGGGGCTCGGCGCCGAAGTGGTCAGGTTTCGGTGGGCCCGATGTTCCGTTCGAGACCGCGCAGCGAGCCGGTGAACTGCTTCATGGCCACGTTGAACTGCCGGACGTGTTCGCTGGTCCTGCAAGAGGTAGCCTGGAATCGATGTTTCGGTCGGGAGATGGTGTTTGGAGGCCGGGTGGCATTGCACTCATGGTTCTGGCCGGAGGACAGGTGTCGCTCGAGACGTTTGCTGGGGACGCGATCAATCGAACTCTTGCGCGGCTTCTTGAGGCGGCTGGACTGACCGTGAAGGGTGATTACGTCGCACTGACCCTTCAGAATGATGATGGCACAGAAGATCAGGTCGAGGCCGCGGTTCACTCCGTACTGCATAGGATCAGGCATGCTCCTGAGGCTGAGCTGCGTTCAGAGCTTACCGAAAGGCAGCGGGCCTACAGCTTCTCGCCCTTCACACAGATGCTGCCAGACGAGCTTGTCCGGAGCGCACTGGTCAGTCAAAGCACGGACCTTGATGGGCTGCGGAGCTACGTGGAACAAGCGCTGCGCGCAGAGCAAACCGGTACATAGTTCGCCATCGGTTCGCCCTCAGGCTTTCGAGGGAAGCCTGGGAGGACCACGGATTCAGCCAACACCGGAATACCGGGCCCCGCGAAGTTCGAGGGATCCGGTCAGTTCCCGCGCGGCGGCCCCGCCGGCTCGATTCGCGCCTATGGTCGACGCCGACGGGCCGTAGCCGACCAGGTGGATCCTCGGGTCCTTTTCCACCTGCGTCGCCAGCCGGCCGGTCACCTTGATGCCGCCCTCGGGTCCCCGCAGGTTCAGCGGATCCAGATGGTCCAGCGAGCTGCGGAAGCCCGTGTTCCACAGGATGACGTCAGCCTGCTGTTCCGAGCCGTCGGGCCAGCGCACGCCGTGCTCGAGGATCTCTTCGAACATCGGCAAGCGTTCCAGCACGCCGCGTTGCCGCATCGACTCGATCCGGGGGGTGACCGGCAGTCCGGTCACCGAAACGACCGAGAGCGGGACCAGGCCACGCCTGACTCGCTCTTCGACCTGTGCGACGGCGCGGCGGCCGGCGCTTGAGTCGAACGGGCCCTCGCGGAAGTCGGGTGGGTTGCGCGTGACCCACGTGGTACTGGTGACCCGTGAGATCTCGTCCAGCAGCTGGATGGCAGAGATTCCGCCCCCGACCACGATCACGTGCCGGCCCTTGAACGCATCGGCGCTTCGGTAGTCTTTGGTGTGCATGTGCTCGCCCTTGAACCGTTCGGCGCCGGGGTAGTGCGGAACGTGCGGGGACTCCCAGGTGCCGGTCGCGTTCACGATGCCGCGGGCTGTTAGCTCGCCCCTGTCGGTCTCGACCAGGAGGCGGTCCCCGCGATCCCTGACTGCCAGCGTGCGGACCGGGCGGTACACGGGCAGGCCGAACTTCTGCTCGTACTCCGCGTAGTAGCGGGGTACAACCACGTTCGCCGGTTCCTCGGAAGCGCCCTCGGTTGCAGAGTCGGCGAAGGGCATGCCGGGCAGGTCGTGAATGCGGTTCACCGTGCTGAGCGTCAGGCTGGGCCAACGGTGCAGCCAGGCGCCACCGGGCTTCTCGGCTGCATCCAGGACGACGAACTGCTTGACCGGCTCAAGTCCCAGGCGCTGCAGGTGATACGCGGTCGAAAGGCCGGCCTGTCCGGCACCTATGACGACGATATCGGTGCTGAGTCGCAGGGACCGGTTCATGCCGTTCGCTAGCCCCTGGCCCTGGCTTCATCCAGGCCGGCATGGGCGCGCAGCGAGGCCGTCAGCTCCTCGAGCTGAGTGAGCTGCGCAGGCGACAACGCGTCGATGAAGAGTTCCCGTACCGCCTCCAGGTGCGGGATCGAACCGGTGCGGAAGGCGCGGGCGCCATCGTCGGACAGCACCACTTCGGCTCCGCGACTGTCGTCGGCGCATTCCTCGCGCCGGATCAGGCCGCGCTTCTCCATGCGCCCCAGGTGGTGCGACAGGCGGCTGCGTTCCCAGCCGATCTGGGCAGCGAGTTCGGAGGAGCGGAGGCGGCTCGCATCCGCCTCGGTCAGCGCAAGCAGCACCTGGTAGTCACCCACGGAGAGCGACGCGGCGCTCTGCAGACGGCTTGCCGAGAGGGAGCGCAACGCATCGGCGGTCTCGATGTAGTCCCGCCACACGCGTACCTGCTGCTTGGTCGGCAACCGCCTCTTGCCCCTTGTTTTCCCTTGCTGTGTCATCGCATGATACCTCCCTGGTTGACACGTCAATCATATCGGTGCATGATGGACATGTCAACTACCGCCGCGACCCCAGCGTCGCGGCGACCGTGCAGCGAAAGGACCTGACCCATGAGCAAGAGCGACTCAAGCAACGAGATCGAGTTCGGAATCGACAGTTTCGGCGACCTGCCCAGGGACGACCAGGGCAACATCGTCTCGTACGCACAGGCGATCCGCGCCACCGTGGACGAGGCCGTCCTCGCCGACCAGGTCGGCATCGACATCATCGCCCTGGGTGAGCACCACCGGCGCGAATTCTCGATCTCGACTCCCGAGACCGTGCTGGCGGGCATCGCCACCCGCACTGAACGGATCCGCCTGGCCTCGGGCGTCACGGTTCTCTCCTCAGACGACCCCGTCCGCGTGTTCCAGCGCTTCGCGACAATCGACGCGCTCTCCAACGGACGCGCAGAGGTCATCCTCGGCCGCGGCTCCTTCACCGAGTCATTCCCGCTCTTCGGCTATGACCTGGCCGATTACGAAGTGCTGTTCGACGAGAAGATCGAGCTGTTCCACAAGCTCCTGGACGAGAAGCCCGTCACCTGGTCAGGCACCACGCGCGCCCCGCTGGTGGACGCCGACGTGTTTCCCAAGACCGAATCCGGCCGCCTGCGCACCTGGGTAGGC
Organism: uncultured bacterium; assembly: GCA_964495325.1. GTDB lineage: Bacteria > Deinococcota > Deinococci > Deinococcales > Trueperaceae > CAZBVI01. The sequence goes on along the minus strand of CAZBVI010000014.1, from coordinate 31,148 downwards.
GTGGGTGGCTCGCCCCAGTCCGTGATCCGCACCGCCCGCTACGGATTCGGCTTGATTCTGGCCATAATCGGCGGCGCACCCGCCAGGTTCGCGCCCTATGTCGACCTCTACCGGCGCGCGGCGGCCGAACTGGGCACCGAAGCGCTCCCGGTCGGGATGCACTCACCCGGCTTCATCGCCGACACCGACGAGGAGGCGATGGAGGTCTACTATCCCGGGCACAAGGAGCTGATGGACGCGATCGGCAGGCAGCGCGGCTGGCCGCCGCAGCGCCGCGAACAGTTCGAGTCCGAGGTCAGGCACGGCTCCCTGTACGTCGGCTCGCCCGAGACAGTGGCCCGCAAGATCGCGAACGCCATCAGGGCGCTGGACGTCCGCCGCTTCGATCTGATCTACACGACCGGCGGCGCCGTACCGGCCAGCGCCCGGCTGCGCACGGTCGAACTGTTCGGCAGCAAGGTGATCCCCATGGTGCGTGAGCTCCTCGCCGAGGAGGGTGTGCCGGAGCTGGCCCTCAAGTGACCGTCGGCATCCTTGGTGCGGGCAAGCTCGGCACCGTTCTCGCGCGACTCCTGCTCAGGGCGGGCCATGCCGTGCTGATCGCGGGATCCGGGGATCCACAGCGGATCTCACTGACCACCGAGGTGCTCACGCCGGGCGCGACTGCCGTGTGGCCCGCCGAGGCGGCCGCGGAGGCCGACATCGTGATCCTTGCCCTGCCCCTCGGGAAGTACGATGCCATCCCGGTAGGCGAGCTGCAGGGCAAGCTCGTGATTGATTCGATGAACTACTGGTGGGAGACGGACGGCATCCGCGACGACCTGGTCGACCCGGTCACGACCAGCAGCGAGATCGTCCAGGGGTTCCTTGAAGGGGCCAGGGTCGTGAAGGCGCTGAACCACATGGGGTACCACGACCTGGAGAACGAGGCGCGGCCTGCCGGCGCGCCTGGCCGGAAGGCCATCGCCATCGCCGCGGATGACGGGGCGGACGCGGCCGCTGTGGCGTCACTCGTTGACGAGCTCGGCTTCGATCCCGTGGTGATCGGCGACCTGGCGGCCGGGGGTCGACTGCAGCCAGGGGAGCCCGCGTTCGGTGCGAACGTCGAGGCGGACGTGCTGCAGTCGCTGGTTGGCCGGAAGCTCGAAACGGCGATGGAAGCATTCAGGGAATCAGCGAGGGAACTGCCTGAACCTGCTCCACCTGAGGCAACCGTCTTGCCGAGCGGGAGTTCAGGGACCGCCTCCCCAGGAGCCTGCATGCGCAACTGTCGCAACGCGCACTGAATGAGGGTGTTTCGCAGAACACGCTCCTGATTCAGTACGTTGCTCAAGGGCTCGCTCATGCCCGGCCGCAAGAAGCGCGGATACCGGAGCGCGCAGGCTGACGGTCTCGTTGTTGGCGAAGGCCGTCGCCCCGGTCAGCCACTCGGATGGTGCGGCCGACCGGTACGGGCACGGCGCGGTCCCCGCCTGGCACGAGTGGAGGCGTCAGTGCCTGAAGGAACCTGGCGTTCAGGCCACAAACGCCAGCCAGTTCTGAGGATTGCCCGTGAGAAGCTGTTCGACGCCGTCGACGCCGAGACCCGCTGCCAGCAGCATTTCCCTGACCTTGCCGGGGATGTAGGCGAAGCCGGTTGCCGCCTCGTTGCCGTAAGCTGGCCAGTACGAGCGGCGTGCAAGATCGCCGCTCAGGATCACCTGACCGAGGTGACCGGCCTCCGCGAGTCCGACAATCAGCTCAACCCGTTTCTGGTCACTCAGATACTTGCGCTTCGAGAACTGATCGAAGCCGAGGTTCACTCCTGTTTCCGCTACCTCGAGCAGATAAGGCAGCTCGGGTCGGAAGTCGAGGTGACCAATCAACACGCTGGAGGATGGAACTCCGGCAGCGGAAAAGAAGTGCGCCTGCTCAAGTCCCCAGGTTGCCCTTTCAGTATGCGTACTTATCGGGGCACGGGTCAGGCGCTGGGCTTCAACTGCGGCTTCGAGGACGCGCTGCTCACCCGCACCCGGGCCGTCGAGCCCACTGGAGGCCTTGATCACGCCGGCTCGGGGTCGGCCTGGTCCCATGGAGTCGCCGCTTGCCAGGTTGAAGTGCTCAGATGCACCGTAGTCAAGTGCGCCGGTTGACACCTCGGATACCATCCATGCCACGATCTGCTCATCGCTGTGACGCGCCACGATCCCGTCGGCAAACTTGCCCTGGTTGAAGCCCGTGGCAGCGATGAGGTGCACACCGCTCGCTTGAGACAGCCGGACGAGTGCAGCGATATCGCGACCGTAATCGACCGTGGTCATTTCCACGACACCTCTGCCGCCCGTGGAACGGAAGTCGTTCAGTTCCGTCAGGGCGGCGGCCTCACTGTCGAGCCATAAGTCCTCGTCGGTCACAAAGGCTGGCGGACGCGCGATCAGGTGCTCATGTCCGAGCGTCGTTCCCAGGGCTGTGACTGAGATGTCGCCCAGTACCGTTCGAACGATGCGCTGCGCGGCAGTCGGGTCAGCACCTGCAGCTGAACCACCTTGCCGGGAGCTCATAGGACCGCACCCAGGTCGAGCAGTCGTTCACGCAGCAGGGGCACGCTCACGTCCCGTGGTTCGCCACTGCCGGCCAACGCGGCCGCGATTCCCGCTGCCTGGCCCATCGCCAGGCACTGCCCGATCGAGCGGACTGATGCATGCGCGTCGTGTGAAGCGGACAGGCACCGTCCCGCAACCACGACGCCGTTCACGCCGCGAGGAAGCAGCGATCGAAAGGGTATGTCATAGGTTTCACCGTCAGGCAGGTACTCCCACCGCGTGTTGCCGCCAGAGTGGTGCTCCTCGATGGGAGCGCCACACTGCGCGATCGCATCGGGGAACTTGGCTGCCCGAAGCACATCCTCACTCGTCAGCCAGTACTCGCCACGAATCCTTCGGCTCTCGCGAACGCCAATCTGCACGGCCAGGCCGCCCATCTCTGCATCTTCATAGCCAGGAATCCGGTCGATCAGGAAGCGGGCGTACTCGAAAGCCTGCTTGCGGCCCTCCCGTTCGGCTCGACTCAGCTGAACCGGATCGGTGCCGTCGATCCCTGCTACGCGCGTCATGTTCGTATGCATCACGCCGGCAAACGGGGTGATGTGCGACGAACCCTCCCGGCGTGGCAGTTCATAGTCACCAGCTTCGCCTGCAGCCTGCATGCGGTCCCACAGTTCCTGTTTCGGGAAAGACTGGGCGCGCTCAACGTTCACATTGATCATGCGGAAGGTAGTGGTAAGCGACTGCGCGGTACCATCGCGTCCCGCATCCTCGAACGAGCCGCCTGCCCGCGCGATCACGTCCGCGTCGCCCGATGCATCGACGACTGCTCTGGCGCGCACAGCCCTGAGGCCCTGCTTGGTAGCGATCACGGCGCCCGTTACTCGTGGCCCATCCTTGATGACATCAACGAACCACACGTGATGCAGGACGTTCACGCCAACAGCCTGCGTAAGCTCGTCCCAGACGAGCTTGAGGGTATCGGGGTCGTACGTGAGTCCGGAACCCGCCCCGTACGTGTTCGGGCGCTTGAGCAGCTTGCCGTGCGCGGCAAGTCCGTCGGTTACACGATCGGGCACGCCGCCGACCACTTTTCGTTCGACGGTGCCCGGGGTGTAGAAGCCATAGAAGGTGTCAAGCACCATGGCGCCGGTACCGCCCAGGAAGCCGTAGCGCTCGAGAAGCAGTACGCTGGCGCCCTGTTCGGCTGCTGCAATCGCGGCGGCCGAACCAGCTGAGCCGCCACCAACGACCAGTACGTCGCAGTCGTACGCTTCGGGTATGTTCATGCTGAACTTCAGGTCTGCCATCATGACTCCTCAGTTGCTGCCGGCATCTCATGGCGTTCCGGCACGTGTGCCACTTCACTCATCCCGACACGCTCCAGCCGCCGGCCACTTCGAGGCTCACGCCAGTAACGAAACGAGCGGCATCCGAGGCCAGGTACAGCGCCGCTTCAGCCACGTCTTCCGGAGCGCCGGGAGCGCCTGTGAGGGGCTGCCGCAGACCGATGTACTCAAGCGCGTCCGGATCCTGTTGGGCACGCTGACTCATCGGTGTGGCAATCAATCCCGGCACTACTGCGTTCACGCGAATCTTGAACCTTGCGTAGTAGGACGCCATCGAGCGGGTCAAGCCGAGGATCGCACCCTTGGAAGCCGCATAGCCGTGCGTTGCGAAATGGCGTGAGGCTGGAGCGTAAGCAAGCACAGAGGCCGTGTTCACGATTGATCCTGATCTGGCTGCCATCATCGGATGCAGGGCGGCGCGGCACATAAGGAAGGTAGAGCGGGCATTGTTGTCCATTACCGTGTCCCAGCCGGCCGCGGTTGCCTCGTGTACGGGTCCGTCTCCGAAACGGCGGCCCGAGAGTCCCGCGACGTTGACGAGAATGTCGAGTTGGCCGAATTCTGCGAGCACCTGTCTCACTGCTTCATCGCATGTTTCATCGTGGCTTACGTCACCGGCCATTCCCCGCGCATCAGGTAGCTGAGTGCGCAGGGCTGAAACCTGGGCGGGATCGCGGTCAACTGAGAAGATTGCAGCGCCTTTCGCTGCGAGCAGCGTCGCTGTGGCCAAGCCTATTCCCGAGGCGCCGGTAATCAGCGCGACGCGTCCGGTCAAGTCAGCCATATACGGCCTTCACACGGCGGCGGTAGTCGTCGTACGCCTCCTCGAACCTCGCTGCTGCGGCCTCGCTGCTGCCCATTTCGAAGCCTGACGCAAGTACGAGTGGCGGTTGCTTCACTCCGGCGAGTCGCTCGGCAACCAGAACCTTGATGCAGTTCACAACTGCGGCGTTACCGATGGTCGAGCCCGGACCTACCTTCACGTCAACACCGGGGATCTGAACCATGCTGTCGCCCGGCAGCGCGCAGTTGTCGATCACCAGGTCCGCGATGTCAGTGAGTTTCTTGCCTGAGCTGTGCTCGCTCTCGATCAATCTTGAGTATTCGGTCGCCAGGACGGCGATAACCTTCAAACCACGTTCTTTTGCTCCGATGGCGACATCTATCACCACGCCCTTGTTCCCTGAGGTCGAGAAGACCATCATCACATCCTGGTCATGGAAGACAAAGTTGCGAAGTATCGGCTCACCGAGACCTTCCATGCGCTCGATAGCCATCGCCTGCCGCTGGCCGTTGGCTCCTACTACCTGATGGTGGTTGGTCAGCGACAGTTCGACGATCGGGTGAAAGCCGGGGAAGCTGCCATATCGGGGGAACATCTCCTCGACCGCGATCCTTGAGTGGCCGGAACCGAACAGATGAACGAGGCTGCTTGCTGCGATGGCGCTGGCGCACCAGTCGGCTGCCTCGTGGATCGCGCCCAGCTGAGTGGTGCGCACGCGGTTCAGGATTCCCGATGCTTCATCAAGATAGGTGAGGGCGAGATCGTCAGAAGTCGATTGTGCAGTCATGGGGCCTCCTAGGGTCCGGCAATGGTACAGACCACTATAGCTCTTCGGTTGCAGAAGGCAATGCCCTCGGAGCCGTTCCTGGCGGTTCAGGGACGCACCGGTATCTTGACAGCCTGCTCTACACGGGGTTAGCATCATCCAACATTTAGCTTTTGGCAATCCAGGGATCGCCTAGCCAACCACTCAATGTATGGGTGGGCGCCGTTTATGAGGAAGCATTTCTGAGCAGTACCGCTAGCGCAGTATTCTAATAGTTGTATCGTACTTATGCAATGGGAGGCTTAAAAGTGTTCAATAGGATTAAGATTGCGATCGCATCCATACTCCTCGTCGGGATGTTGATTCCTGCCTTTGCGCAGTCATCCGAACCAGTTTATTACTGGGTGTCGCATGGTGACCCTGCCGACCCGGTCTGGACGTATTTCTTGCAGGGTGCTGAGACCTGGGCGGCTGACACGGGTAATGAGGTACGGACCTCTTTCCATAGTGGTGACGTACCCTCGCATCAGGAAGCTGTCCGCGCGGGCATCTCGGCTGGGGCCGCTGGCATCGTTACGACTACGCCGGACCCCGGTACGCTTGATCAGGTCATAAGCGAAGCGCATGAAGCAGGAATCACTGTCGTGATCATCAACACCGAAGATGCCACCAGTGGCCGGGATGCGTACGTTGGGGGCGACACGACAGATACTGGCCGACGCTGGGCACAGTATCTGGTTGACAATGGGCATGTGGAGGCCGGCGACTTCGTCTGGCTGCCGGTTGAGGTGCCCGGAGCGACATATCAGACGCTTGCAACCGAGGGTATCTCCAGCGTTTTTGATCCCCTTGGAATCACTTACGAGGTAACCGAAGCGACGCTCGATCAGGCCGAGATCATCACCAGGATGTCTGACTATCTGCTCGCGAACCGCAGTCGTATCGATGCGATCATCGGTCTTGGTGACCTCGTGACAGGCAGCATTGCCCGCGTGTTCAACCAGGTCGGTATCGGTCCCGGTGAAATACCGGTCGTCGGCTGGGGCAATTCAGCGGACACCGCACAGGAAGTGCTGGACAACTACGTGCAGGCCGCGATGTGGCAAGATCCGCACGCTACCAGCTACATGGCACTTTCACTGGTCGCCATGGCGAACTCCGGTATTCCGGCGGCTTTCGACATCCTCGTTGGCGCCCTGTACGAAGCCGACACAGCTCAGCTTTACCTCGACATCATGGAAGGCGGAGAGTAGGTTCCATTCCGGGGGAGCGGTGTAAAGGTTCGATCCTCTCCGGGAGGGGCCGGCGTCGGCTCCTCCCGGTTGCTCGGCAACAGGACTTCCAATTGATATGACCCGTACATTTCCATTCAGCAACTGGATCACAGCCAGGCCGGAGCTCCTGCCACTCATCCTTATCGTGCTCGAGATCATCGCGTTCTCGGTGCTGTCACCAACGTTCCTGTCGAGCGCGAACATCAGCAATTTGCTGACGTTCACTACCGAGCTCGGCATGATTGCACTCGCGATGACGCTGCTGATGACCGCCGGTGAGTTTGACCTTTCCGTGGGTGCCGTGTTCGGCCTCGCTCCGATCATCATGTGGACGCTGCACAACCAGGGTGTCACGTCACTCGGGGTAGGCTTCGTGATCGCCCTCGGCGTGGCAGTGCTGATCGGACTCGCAAACGGTTGGTTCGTGACCCGGCTCGCCATCCCGTCTTTCCTCGTAACGCTTGGCATGATGATGGTCGTGCGCGGCACCGCGCTCTACACTACCAGCGGCTTTCCGCAGCGAACCTGGTCCGCTGATTCACCACTGATCGATATCGTGGCAGGGACGTTCTATATCGGTGAGTTTCGCGTCTACACATCACTCATATGGTTCGTTCTCTTTACAGTAATCCTCGGCTATGTGCTCACAAAATCCAGGTTCGGGAACTGGATCCTTGCTACCGGCGGAAACGCCGAGTCCGCACGGGCTCGCGGCGTTCCCGTACGCAGCACGAAGACATGGCTGTTCGTGCTCACGGCGCTCATGTCCGCATACGCGGGAATAACAAGCTCGATCCGTGTGGCCGCTGCGAATCCGAACAGCGGTACCGGGTACGAGCTTGAGGTCATCGCGATGGTCGTCATCGGTGGAACAGCGCTTGCCGGCGGCCGGGGCACGATCATCGGAACCGTGCTTGGGGTATTCATCCTGCGCATGATGAGGAACGGAATCGTGATGGTCGGCGTGCCGGGGCTTGCGTACAACATCTTCATCGGAGCCACCATCCTTGGAATGATGTCCTTGCATGCCTATCTGGCACGCCGCCGGGGAGCAGGACAGTGAAGCCGCTGGTCCACATGAAAGGGGTCAGCAAGTCTTACGGTCCCGTGACCGCACTGGACAGCGTCGATTTCACCGTGCACGAGAACGAAGTCATCGGTCTCCTCGGGGATAACGGAGCCGGCAAATCCACGCTCATCAAGATCCTCTCGGGCCGTATCCGAGCAAGCAGTGGCGAGATATACATTCGCGGGGAGCGGGTAGTGATCCGCGACGCGACCGACGCGATGGCACATGGGATCGAAACCATTCATCAGGACTCGGCGCTCGTGACCCAGCTGTCGATAGCGCGAAACCTGTTCCTTGGGCGCGAGCCGCTCAAAGGACCGCGGTTCCTGAACCGCATGGATCAGGACAGGATGAATGAGGTGGCAGGCAACTTGCTGCGCGAAATCGGCATCACCAAGGATATTCCCGCGAACACGCCCGTCAGTTCGTTGTCCGGGGGCGAACGCCAGGCAGTATCGATCGCGCGTGCGCTGTACTTCGACAGTGACCTGATAGTCCTGGATGAGCCTACGAACAACCTTGGAGTCGACGAGACAAAAGGGGTGTTGCGCTTCATTCGCCGTGCCCGTGACACGGGGCACTCAAGCATATTCATCGCACACAACATCCACCATGTGTTTCAGGTGGTTGACCGGATCGTGGTGTTGCGCGGCGGCCGCGTCATCGCCGATGACATCGATCCGAAGCAGTCATCGATCGAAGACGTCGAGCGTGTCATCACCGGCTTCGTAGCCGTATAGCTGGTTCCACCGTGTCATGGCAGCCGCCGGTTCCGTGTGATCCAGACTGGGGAATCGGCCTGGTTGGCTGCGGTGGAATCGCTGCGCACCACCTGAAGGCTTATCGCGACGCAGGCTTCCGGGTCGTGGCGCTGTGTGACCGCAACGCCAGTAAAGTTTCGGAGCGACAGCGCGAGTACTTTCCTGCAGCAGCGGCCTACACCAATCCGAAGGCACTGCTTGCTGACGGGCGCGTTCAAGTGGTCGATCTCACTCCGCATCCCGTTGATCGGCTGCCGCTGATCGAAGCAGCCTTACTGGCCGGCAAGCATGTACTGAGCCAGAAGCCGTTCGTCACGGATATTGCCCAGGGAGAGCGCCTGGCCGACCTGGCCGACGAACGCGGCCTGAAGCTGGCGGTCAACCAGAACGGCCGCTGGGCGCCGCATCTGAGCTATGCACGCCATGCCCTTCGGGCGGGGCATCTCGGCCGGCTCGCAACCATCGACCTCTCGCTTCACTTTGACCACAACTGGACCGCCGGGACGCGGTTCGACCGGATCCACCACCTTGTCCTCTACGATTTCGCGATCCACTGGTTCGACTTCATGCAGTCTCTGGTGCGCCGGCCCGCGGAAAGCGTCACGGCACGGGTGCAGCGCTCCGTTTCCCAGCATGCCCGGCCGCCGCTCCTGGCACATGCACTCGTGGATTACGGGACGGTTCAGGCGACGCTGACAATCAACGGTGATACACGCTGGGGACAGAGTGACCGGACCGTCCTGAGTGGTTCCGATGGAACCCTCATCAGTTCCGGGCCCGATCTGAACACCCAGGCGGTGACTCTCCACCGCGCTGCCTCTCGCGAGCAGCCGGTGCTTGAAGGCACTTGGTTCAGTGAAGGCTTTCAGGGCGCAATGGGTGAACTTCTATGCGCCATCGAGGAGGACAGGCAACCTGAACACGCCGCCCGGGAGAATCTGGCGAGCCTCGAGCTTTGCTTCGCAGCCATAGCGAGTGCCGATGGTGGTGGATCTTGCCGGCCCGGCCAGGTCCGTACGCTGCCAGCCAGTGTCTTCGCGTCAGATTGAGAGGCACAGCCGTGCTTTCATCGGCTGAGCGACTTTGTCAGATCAATCAGCTGGATCCGTGGCGGATCGTTCCCGGAGCGTGACATCGCCGCCAGTCCCCCCACCGATCCGGAAGCGGCAGCGGTCAGCGCGTGCGTAACGTCGCGTGAACTCGATCTGTGTTCCCTGTGTATCGGCTGCCAGGCGCTCGGTGTAAAGTGCATCGCTGCGAACCGGCAAGTCAAGCGCGCGCGCGGCCCACGCTTCCGCACGGCTCACCTCGAGCGTCTCCCAGCTCAGGACCAGCCTTATGCCGTAGTCCTGCTCGAGGATGCTGTAGAGGGATCCGGACAGCTGTCGGTCGAGGACTCCAAGCGTGCGTGCATAGTTCAGGTAGCAGTCTTCAACCATCAGCGGAACGCCGTCGACCAGCCGCGATCGTCTGATCGCTGCTACCGCCTCGCCTTGCTGAAGGCCCAGGGCGCGTGCCACCTCCGGCTCTGCTGGTTCCAGGCGCGCATCGAGCACCAGTGTCGAAGGCTGCACCCCGAGGCTGAGCATGTTCTCGGTGAATCCCCGCAACTGATCCAGTGGCTGCTCGAGCTTTGGTTGGCCCACAAACGTGCCGCGTCCCTGACGGCGCACCAGCCAGCCTTCGTTTTCGAGCTCGTCAACTGCCTGTCGCAGTGTGGCTCGTGAGATGTGCAGCTGTTCGCTCAGCACTCGTTCGGACGGAATCGCGGCGGTGACTGGCCACCATCCCTGTTCAATGCCGTTCAACAGCCACGCCTTAACCTGTTGATAAAGAGGCGCGCCCGCGGAAAAGTCCAGTTCCGGCAGCTTTGCATCCTCCATGCTTTCCTCCAGCCTGCTCCCGCAGACGGCGTTTACGGCCGCTCCAGACGTGCCGAAGGTCGACAGCGACTGGTCTGTACCAGTATACTCGCTGTACAGTCATGGCGCCAGCACGCACTTCCCGCCTCCTTTCCAGTCCAGCACGCTCCGCGGCAGACCCGTCATTCTCCGTGCTCGGAATCGACATGGGTGGCACCACTATCAAGCTCGGTTTGCTCACTTCGCGGCATGACAGCCTGGAGCTGTTCCGGAGCATGCCTACGCGTGCACATCGACCTCGGCAAGAAGTTCTGGCTGACCTGGCGGCGGCCGCGCAAGAACTCGCTGCGGATGCCGCGAGCTCCGGGCAGCGTGTCAGTGGAATCGGAGTGGGGCTGCCCGCTGCGATGTCACGAAGCGGGCACATCGAAGTTCTGCCGAATTTCGCGCCGGGTTGGAACGGTGTGTCAGTTGCAGCGGAGCTTTCGGCAGCCACGGGGCTGCCCACCGTGACTATCAACGATGCGCGGGCGTTCACGTTGGCCGAAGCCACTTTTGGTGCAGCTGCCGGAGCTCAGTCGGTGCTTGGAGTCACACTCGGGACAGGCGTGGGCGGAGGTCTGGTGCTCGACGGAAAGCTCTATCTGGGTCGATCAGGCAAGGCAGGCGAACTGGGTCATCAGGTCGTTGACCGTTACGGTCCGCTGTGTGGCTGTGGCAGCAGGGGCTGTCTGGAGACCTACTCGTCTGCAACCGCCTTGATCGCCAGCGTGACGCGTGGCTTCCTGCAGGGCAGCACGGTAAGGCTCTGCGAACTGGCCGGTAACCAACTGGCCTCTGTCACGCCGGAGTTGATAGCTGAAGCCGCGGCTCAGGGTGATGCCACCTGCCAGGATGCGATCGAACGGGCCGGTGCGGCGCTTGGCGTGGTACTCGCGAACACGGTGACCCTGCTGGCCGTCGAGCGAATCGTAGTGGGTGGTGGACTGGCGGGCCTGGGTGAGTTGCTCTTCGCGCCGATGCTGTGGACACTGCATGAGTTCGCCCGTCTGGCTGGGCCTGACATGCCCGACCTGGTACCCGCTCTGCTGGGCAGTGAAGCCGGAGCGCTTGGTGCGGCTCTGGAGGCTCAGCAGAGGCTGCTGGCCAACGTTTGACCCGGCCGTCAAGGGTCATCCACTTCAACCGGACTGTAGCCGCGGCCGTTCACTGACCGGGCCAGCGCCCGCCGAGCGCTTCGGTCAGGTAGCGTGCCTCGTCGCGGATCGCCGCTTTCATGGATAGCAGCGCTTCTTCGGTGAAGCGGTTCACGGGTCCGGCGAGACTCAGGGATCCGGCGGCCGTGCCCTTGCTTCTGGCGTCGAAAACGGGTGCTGCCACAGCTGCGGTCTCGGCTCGCCGGTCCTGCACGGAGACGGCGACCAGCTCGTTGCGCACCTCGGTCAGGGCTTCGTTTTCGGTCGGGGCTTCGGGACCGAAGGCGCGAAGGACGCGGCCGGAGGCGCCCGTATCGAGCGCGAACCGGGTTCCCGGAGTCACGTAATGCAGCACGCGGTGGGCGGTGGAGGCCACGCGGAAGAGGCAGACCCGGTCCTGTCCGTCACGGACGTAGTATGCGGCGCTTTCGCCGGTGTCGCGGGTCAGCCTGCGCAGCGACGGCAGCACGACCTGCCCGATGTCGAACGAGGCCTGATACAGCTCGCCAAGGCGCAGCAGTGCCGGGCCAAGGGCGAACTCCCCGTCCTTGAGTCGCAACAGGTACCTGGCCCGGACCAGCGAGGTGGCCAGGCGCAGCAGCGTGCTCTTGTAGAACCCGGTGCGTCGCGCCAGTTCAGCCAGGGGGAGGCTGCGGTCTGATTCAGTGAAGGAGTCCAGAATCGCCAGCGCCCTGTCGACCGCTGCCACGCCGCCTTCCGGCTCGGGTTCCTTGTGCTCTTCAACCTCGTTGATTGACATTCAGGTTCACTCCTGTCTACTATTAGCCTACTAAGTAGAACGGTGTTCTGTCCAGCAGAACACAGCAGCCGGGAGGCATGACGCGGAACCGTCGGGCCGAACGACCGTAAAGGAGCATGGCCATAGCTGAGTCGCCGAAAGACCACGCACTGTCCGTCCTGGATGGGTTGGAGCCTGAACTCAGGCGGTTCAGCCTTGACATCCATGCCAATCCGGAACTGGCGTTCGAGGAGCACTACGCGGCGGACCGACTCACGGACTGGCTTGCTAACCACGGGTTCGAGGTCGAGCGGAGCCTGGGAGGGCTGGAGACGGCGTTCCTGGCCCGCTGGCCCATGGCCGCCGGACGCGACGGACCACGCATCGCCTTCATAGCCGAGTACGACGCGCTGCCCGGCATCGGGCACGCCTGCGGACACAACCTGATCTGCACAGCGGCGATCGCTGCGGCCACGGCTGTCGTCCGGGCCCTGGACGGAAGCGGCGTGCAGGGCGAGGTGCTCGTCATCGGAACGCCGGCAGAGGAGGGCGGGGGCGGCAAGATCAAGCTGCTCGATGCCGGAGCCTTCAAGGGAGTCGACGCCGCCATGATGTTTCACGGCGGCAACCGGACGATGGTGACGCGCGGTTCGCTCGCCGCGACCAGGGTGACGATGCGGTTCCACGGCCAGTCGGCACATGCCGCGTCCTTCCCCCACCTGGGCGTCAACGCGCTGGATGCCTGCATCCAGACGTTCAACGCGATCAACGCGCTGCGGCAGCACCTGCGCGACGAGACCCGCATCCACGGCATAATCACCCACGGCGGCGTGGCGCCCAATATCGTGCCTGATTACGCGGAGGCAAGGTTCAGCATCCGGCACCGCAGCTTCGGATACATGCAGGAGGTCCGGGACAAGGTGTTCGCGGCGGCACGGCATGCCGCCGCGTCAGTCGGTGCCCGGGTCGAGCTGGAAGAGGGTGTGACCTACAAGGAGCGGATCATCAACGGGCCGATGGCGGCGCGGTTCGGCACTTACCTCGAGCAGTTCGGCGAGGAAGTCAAGGAGCCGCTCAAATCAGGCGGAGTCGGCTCGTCAGATTACGGCAACCTCAGCCAGGAAGTACCGGCGATACACCCGTATATCGCGATCGCGGACGACGGGATATCGGCCCACACCGCCGCGTTCGCAGAGGCCGCCGCGTCGGAACGCGGCCTGCGGGGCATGATGCTGGCCGCCCGCTGCCTGGCACTCACCGGCATCGACCTCCTCAGCGAACCGGAGCTGCTCGCACAAGTGCGCGCCGAGTTCGCGCAGGCCACGGGGGCGAAGCCGTGAAACCCGATCTTTACCGCGTCGCGCACAGTTGCCTGACGAACCTGACGCACCTTGAACCGCACCACCGCGTCCTCGTGGTCACTGACGCAGAGACCGGGCACATCGGCGAGCTCTTCGCGAACGCCGCGGGCGCGCTTGCGGCGGAGGTCAGCATGATCACGATGCAGACGCGAAGGAAGCATGGCGAGGAGCCACCCGGAACGGTCGCTGCCGCGATGCTGCAGGCGGACCTGATCGTCCAGGCCGTGAAGTACGCCCTCACGCACACCGCGGCGACCCGTGCCGCGCTGGCGCAGGACGCGCAGGTGTTCGTGTTGCGCGGCGCGACGGAGGAGATGCTGCTGAGCGACATCATCAACGTGGACTGGGCGGAACTGCGCAGGGTCACGCGCAACGTCGCCGACCGCCTCAGCGCCGCTTCCGAGCTTCGGGTGACGACCGAGGCAGGCACCGACCTGCTCATGAGCCTGCGCGGTCGCGACGCAGTCGCGCTTGCCGGCGGCACCTCACCCGGCCGCTTCGGCGGCCCGCGGTCCGGCGAAGCCGCCATCGCTCCGGTCGAAGGAAGCGCGAACGGCACTGTCGTGATTGAGCACTCGATGGACAACCTCGGGCTGCTCGACGCACCCATAACGCTCCTGATCGAGGCTGGCAGGGCCACGTCCGTTCAGGGCGGCGGCGGAGCCGAGGAGCTGCGGCGGTTGCTCGGCGAGTCGGACAAGAACGCAACCAACCTCGCGGAGTTCGCGATCGGCACCAACCCCAATGCCAGATTTACCGGCAATCTTGCGACAGACAAAAAGGTTCGCGGCTCGGCTCACGTTGCCCTGGGAGACAGCCGCAGCCTGGGAGGGAGTATTGAAAGTGATCTGCATGTAGACGGGATGCTGTTGCGTCCGACAGTCCGCGTCGACGGCGAGCTGCTCGTCGACCACGGCGAACTGATACTGACCGACAGAGCGTCAGCATGACGCACCTGCACCGACTCGAGGGTACCGGAGGAAGAGAATGCAAAAATCATTGAGATACACGTTAAACGCACTGCTCGTGACGCTGATGCTTGGCGGCGTTGCCAGTGCCCAGCAAAGGGAACTCATAATCACCCAGGGCATCGACGTCCCCGGGTTCGACGTGCATTCGCCGGGCTCGAGCGTCACGTCGGTGGAATCCGTGCTCGTCAACATCTTCGATTATCTGGTCTGGCGCGACGAGAACGGCAACTTCATCCCTGGCCTGGCGACCTCCTGGGAGCCGATCGCGGATGACGCATGGCGATTTGACCTGCGTCAGGGCGCCCTTTTCCACGACGGTGAGGAGTTCACAGCCGAGGACGCAAAGTTCTCCCTGGAGCGCATCTCGCGCGACGAGAGCCTGCCCGAGTTCGAAAACTACCGGCAGATCCGCGAAGTCGAGATTGTGAGTGACTACGAGATCATCATCCATACGCATGGGCCCGATCCCATCCTCATCAACCGCATCAGCCGCCTGAACTCCGGAATCGCCCCCAAGCATTACGTGGACGAGGTCGGCTGGGAGGAGTTCGCGCTCAACCCCATCGGCACCGGCCCGTTCAGGCTGGTCCAGTGGCTCCGCGACGACCGCGTGATCCTTGAGGCGTTCGACGATCACTGGCGCGGCCGCCCCGCGTACGACCGCCTGGTGCACCGCACCATTCCCGAGGACTCCACGCGCGTGGGTGAACTGATCACGGGCGGAGTCCATGTTGCCGGGAACGTGCCCGTTCAGGACCAGGCGCGCATCGAGAACAGCGGCACCGCGCGAGTCGCGCTGCAGCCCAGTGGGTTCATCAACATGATCGTGTTCAACGTCAACGAGGGCACTGAGACCGCCGACCCGCTCGTCCGCGAGGCGATCGACAAGGCGATCGACCGCGAGCTGCTGGTCCAGGGCGTGATGGGTGGACTGGGCGAGGTCACCGCCGCTCGGCTCAACCCCGGAATCTCGGCCGCGCCGGTCGACGAGTACTTCGGCGTCAACGACTACGACCCCGAAGCCGCCGTTGCGCTGCTCGAACAGGCGGGTTACGGACCGGGAGAGCTGACCATCAAGCTCTACGGCTCCTCCGGTCGCCACCCGCTGCTTCCCGAACAGACAGAGATCATCGCAGCCATGCTGGAACAGGTGGGAATCAGCACCGAAGTCGAAGTACTGGAGTTCAGCGCCTACAGCAGCCGCATCTGGAACGCCGCCGAGTTCGAACACCTGGTCGTGACCGGGCTGGGCAACTCCATGGGGGACAACATCTTCGCCATGCGGGCGCTCCTCTGTGAGGGCACCTACCAGGACCGCGTCGGCTGGTGCAACGAGCGCTTCGACGAGGTCATGTACGCCGCCGAGGTCGAGGTCGATCCCGAGGCGCGGGCAGCCCTGCTGCACGAAGCAACCCACATCGTCGCCCAGGAACGCCCGTGGATCACGCTGTTCCAGCAGCAGAACCTGGTGGGCATCTCGGAGGATGTCGACTGGACTCCGCGGCAGGACGAGTACCTCTGGATGTTCGAGGCACAGCCGGCCAACTGACCAGGCCCGGTAGTCTGGTTCGCCCCCGCGACTAACGTAGAGTTGAAGGTCGCGGGGGCAACTGAAGCAACGGGACGCGAGGCAGCCGACAACCGGATCTTCGACCGGTCGAGAAGGAGCAGGTTTCAAACAGAAGCATGATCATGTTCATCCTGCGCCGACTGTTGCAGATGGTGCCCGCAGTCATCGGCATCACCCTGATCATCTTCGTGCTGCTGCGCGTCTCCGGCGACCCGGTCACGCTCATGCTGCCCGAGGACGCCCCACAGTCCCAGATCGACACCCTGCGCCAGAGCCTGGGCCTTGACCGGCCGCTCCCGGAGCAGTACGTGATCTTCCTGGGCAACCTCGTCAGGGGAGACTTCGGCCGCTCCATCCGCTACGGCAACCAGCCGGTACTCAGCATCGTCGCCGAGCGACTGCCCGCCACACTCCAGCTGTCCGCGGCGGCCATGGCGGTTGCGCTGATCATCTCCCTTTCGGCAGGAATCGTGGCGGCCCTGCACCGTGGGCGCTGGCCCGACCATGTCGCCACGGTGTTCTCCGTGCTCGGCGAGGCGATGCCGAACTTCTGGCTGGGCATCATGCTCATCCTCGTCTTCTCGGTTCAACTGCAGGTGCTGCCGGTCTCGGGCCAGGGCAGCCTCAGGAACCTGCTGCTGCCCGCCGTCACCCTGGGTGCCGGGCTCGCCGCCGTCCTGACCAGGCTGATGCGCTCCAGCCTCATCGAGGTGCTGGGCCAGGATTACATCAGGACCGCGCGTGCAAAGGGCCTGCATCCAAGGTTCGTGCTGTTCAAGCATGCGATCCGCAACGCGCTGCTGGCCTATCTGACGGTCGTTGGCCTCCAGGTGGCTTCGCTCATGGCGGGCTCCGTGGTGACCGAACAGGTATTCGCCTGGCCGGGCATCGGGCTGCTGGCCATCCAGGCGATCCACTCCCGCGACATGGCGATCCTGCAGGCCATCGTCATCATCTCGTCCCTGATCGTCATGGTCACAAACCTGATCGTGGACGTTCTCTAT
The DNA here is from genome assembly GCA_964495325.1 of uncultured bacterium. GTDB lineage: Bacteria > Deinococcota > Deinococci > Deinococcales > Trueperaceae > CAZBVI01. Next base: position 13,920 of record CAZBVI010000014.1, on the reverse strand, counting down.
GCGGTCATCGATCCGCGGATCCAGTACTCGTGAAGGTCCTCGGCCGTCGCCTGAGCGTGCCCGTGATCGTCGGCTCCGCAGGGCTCGTCATCTTCATGCTCATCGCCGCCCTGGCGCCCTGGCTGGCGCCCCACGGCCCCGCCGAGGCGTTCCTGCTCGACCGCCTCTCGCCGCCCGCCTGGTTCGGCGGCGACAGTTCTTACGCGCTGGGCACCGACCACCTGGGCCGCGACATGCTGAGCCGCCTGCTGTACGGCAGCCGGATCGCGCTTGCCGTCGGCTTCGCCGGCGTACTCATCGCCGCCGTCATCGGCATCGTCCTGGGCCTGGTCTCGGGCTACTTCGGCGGTATCGTCGACACCGCCATCATGCGGCTGGTCGACACCCTCATCTCGATCCCCAACGTGCTGCTTTACCTGACCGTCCTGGGCGTCTTCGGCCCGAGCTTCGGCATCCTCATCACCGTCATCGGCCTGGTCAACTGGACCACCTTTGCCCGCGTGGTGCGTGCGGAGGTCCTGTCGATCAAGCGAAGGGAGTACGTCGAGGCTTCCCACGCGAGCGGCCAGCGCACCCACCTGGTCCTGTTGCGGCACATCCTGCCGAACATCGGCGGGCCCATCATCGTCGTAGCCACGCTGAACCTGGCCACCGTCGTCATCCTCGAGGCGTCGCTGTCGTTCCTCGGGCTCGGCGTGCAGCCACCGACCGTCACGTGGGGGCGGATGCTGGCCGATGGCCGCAACTACGTCGCCACCGCCTGGTGGCTCGCTACCTTCCCCGGAGTGTTCATCACGATGCTGTGCCTGTCCCTGATCCTTGTCGGCGACTGGCTCCGGGACGCGCTGGATCCGCGGCTCAGCGGGCAGTAAGGGGTCGGCCGAACCAAGCCCCGACACCCGCCCCGGACGGTATACAGCGAACGTACTCAACGCGCCACCGAACAAGATGCGGGTGAGGACGCGAAGGTCGCCCGCGCTCCGGTGCTGGCGCGCTGATTCACGCAGGATGAGGTGATGGGGATACCCGCTGCCATGCACCTGCCCGCCCGCTCATCGACCGAGGTCGAGAGCCACCACGTGCTGGTCGATGGTGTCCGGCACCACTACCTGCGGGCGGGCAACGGGCCACCGCTTGTCCTGCTGCACGGCACTGCCATCGACTCGGCGACCCTGAGCTACGGCCCGAGCCTCCCCGCGCTGGCTCAGCACCACACTGTCATCGCGCTCGACTGGCCGGGTTACGGGTTGAGTGAGCGGCCGGGGGTCGAGATGACCATGGCGGATTTCGTCACGCTGCTGACGGACTTTTTGGAGGCCATCGGCCTGGAGAAGGCGCATCTGGCTGGCTTCTCGATGGGAGGGGCTGTCGCGCTGGGGCTGGCGTTGCAGGCACCAGAACGCTTCGAGACGCTGACCCTGATCGGCAGCTACGGACTCGACGCCAGGGCGCCTGTGCCGCTGCTGCCGTACATAGCCATGCGCGCCCCTCGGCTCAGCGCCACAGTCAGTTGGGGCATGCGCCGCAGCCGGCTCCTCACCAGGCTGGTGCTGACCAGGATCGTGTTTTCCGACCCGCGGCTCGTGACTGATGAACTGGTGGCGGCGGTGCACGAGCAGCTGAAGGCGCCCGAGGCGGAGCGCAGCTTCGTCGCCTGGCTGCGCAGCGAGATACGGCCGTTCGGCTTCGGCACCTCGTACGAGCCTCACCTTGCTGAGGTGGCGGTGCCGACGTTGCTGCTCCATGGGCGTAATGACAGGGTGGTGCCGTGGCGCAAGGCGGCCCGGGCCAGTGAACGGATCCCGGGCGCGCACCTGAGGGTGGTGCCCGGGTGCGGGCATTGGGTGATGCGGGAGGCGTCGGTGATTTTTCGGGAAGAGTTGCTTGGATGCGCGGGTGGGGTGCCCTGATGACCGGAGACCACTCTGCAGCCTGGATCGCCCCTCTGCATTGAAGTTGACAACGCTCAGGGACTTGGTTAGGCTCGTTTCCGGATGAGCACACTTCGGGCGCAATCCAGCTTCGTCACCGGCATGCGAATGACCGGACGAATGTTATGGCGCTCGTGTTCATCACAACTGTGCCCGTAAGCCCGTGAGTCGTTCACGGCCGGCAAACAGCAGGACACGGCGCATACCCTGATCACATCCAGATTGTTTCGATCAGTTTCGTTCTGAACTCGGAAGTATTGCCGTGAGCGTTCTGCATGAACCGCAAAGCCGACCTGTCACTGACGCCGTCCTGCATCTGGATGGGGTCGTCAAGAGATACCGAACCAGGGGTGGGCGCATCGTGGCCCTGGACGGCGTTGACCTGAGCGTGCCCCGCGGCGTCATCCAGGGCGTCATCGGTTTCAGCGGGGCGGGCAAGTCGACGCTCGTCCGCTGCCTCACGGCGCTGGAGCGGCCTGACGAGGGTCGCGTCCGGATCGGCGGCGTTGACCTGGCAAGGCTGCTCGGCCGCGAGCTGCGCGAGGCCAGGCGCGGCATCGGCACGATCTACCAGGGTTTTCAGCTGTTGGGCAGCCGTACCGCAGCTGCCAACGTAGCCCTGCCGCTCGAGCTGGCCGGCGTCGGTTGGAGCCAGCGCAGCGAGCGTGCCCTGGAGCTGCTCGACTGGGTCGGCCTAAGCGGTCGCGAGGGCAGCTACCCCGCGCAGCTGTCCGGCGGGCAGCGCCAGCGCGTCGCGATAGCCAGGGCGCTGGCTCCCCGGCCTTCAGTTCTGCTTTGCGACGAGCCGATGTCGGCCCTCGATGCCGAGACGACCTCCTCGATCCTCAGGCTGCTCCGACGGGTCCGGGACGAACTCAAACTGACCGTGTTGCTCATCACCCACGAACTGCCCGCCGTGCAGGCGATTTGCGAGCGCGTCGCCGTGCTTGACGCCGGCAAGGTCGTCGAGGAAGGCCCCACGGCCGCGGTGTTCGACGATCCGCGCAGCGACGCAGCCAGGCGCCTGCTCCAGGGGAGCGTGTGATGTTCGGATTCAGCGAGGCGAGGGTGTCGCTCCTCGTGAACGCCACCTTCGAAACCCTTGGCATGGTCGGCGCGGCAACTGCATTTTCGGTGCTGCTCGGCCTGGCGGTCGGCGTGCTGCTCATCCTGACTGCCCCGACCGGAATTCTGCGGTCGCGGCCCCTGTACGGCCTGCTTTCACCGATCGTCGACATCACCCGCAGCGTCCCGTTCATCATCCTTCTCGTCGCCATCATCCCGTTCACCCGCTGGCTGGTTGGTACCTCCATTGGAACGGTTGCCGCCACCGTGCCGCTTGTAGTGGCGGCCGTGCCGTTCGTGGCCCGCCTGGTCGAGGCCGCCCTTAAGGAAGTTGACAACTCGGTGGTCGAGGCTATCGCTGCCATGGGAGCGACAGCCTGGCAGGTGGTCACGAAGGTTTACCTTCCCGAGGCGGTGCCCGCGCTGCTCCGCGCGGCGACCACGACAGCCATCAGCATCGTAGGTTACTCGGCCATGGCCGGCGCAGTCGGCGGCGGCGGACTCCGCAACGTGGCGATCACCTACGGTTACCAGCGTTTCCAGGGCGACATCATGCTCGCCACAGTCATCATCCTCGTGATCATCGTCCAGCTCATCCAGTTCAGCGGCGAGTTCCTCGCCCGCCGGCTCGACCGGCGTTGACCCCAAGCCCATTTCCTTGACAGGAGTCTAATCAATGAACCGATTCACCCGCATCGCCCTCACGGCAGTAGTCGCCCTCATCCTCGCCTCTGGAGTCGCCAGTGCCCAGACCAGCCTCAGGGTCGGCGCTTCGCCCGTTCCGCATTCCGAGATCCTCGAACTGATTCAGCCGATCCTGGCTGCGCAGGGCATCGACCTCGAGATCGTCGTCTTCACGGACTACGTGCTGCCCAACCTGGCACTGGCCGAAGGTGAGCTGGACGCCAACTACTTCCAGCACGTTCCCTACTTGGAGCAGTTCTCGGCAGATCACGGCCTGGACCTGACCGTGGTCGGTGGCGTACACGTCGAGCCGATCGGGCTGTACTCGCAGAACCTCACAACTCTTGAGGGGCTGCCGCAAGGCACCCAGGTCGCCATCCCCAATGATCCCTCCAACAGCGGCCGCGCACTGCTGCTGCTCGAAGCTGCTGGCCTCATCGGACTTGCTGACGATGCGGGGCTTTCCGCCACGTCCCTCGACATCACCGACAACCCGCACGGACTGCGCTTCATCGAGCTCGAGGCTGCACAGTTGCCCCGCTCACTCGCTGATGTCGGCCTGGCCGTGATCAATACGAACTATGCCCTCGAAGCCGGACTCAACCCCGTCCAGGACGCGCTTGCACTTGAGGGAGCCGAGTCGCCGTACGTGAACGTGGTCGTCGTTCAGACCGGTCGCGAGCACGAGGAAGTCGTCGCTGCTCTGATCGATGCGCTGCAGTCCGAGCATGTCCGCGAGTTCATCATCAGCACCTATGAAGGGGCAGTCGTAGCCACGTTCTGATTCTTCAGCCCTGAAGCAGCTGTCAGGGGCTGGTCACGACGTGTGGTCGGCCCCGCAGTCGTCGTCAGGTTACTTTGCTGCGGGTTTGGGTGAACGGGCATGTGGTATGAGACGCAGGTCGAATGGCACCCTCCGGCTGCGGATGGGTAGGCTGACGGTGACAGGATTGGGTAGGCGAACCACCCTTGGGCATACCCTAGCCGAGGCCGCTCGCCGTGAGCACCGCGCCCGCGACCGTATCCACCTTCCTTCTTGACGACTGCAGGAGTATGAGCGTGAGCATGACGGTACGCAATGAAGTGGCGGCCGATATCGGTACCATCATCCGCCTGACCGAGACCGCATTCGAAGGGGAAGTCTTCGCGAGTGGCACTGAGCATTTCATCGTGAACGCACTGCGCCGAAAGGGACAGCTGACGGTCTCCATGGTAGCGGTCGAAGAGGATGAGGTTCTTGGCCACGTCGCTGTCTCGCCGGTAAGGGTAACTCCGGATGCTGCTGGCTGGTACGGCCTGGGGCCTATCTCCGTCTGGCCATCACGTCAGCGTCAGGGAATCGGTTCAGCATTGATTAACGCGGCCCTGGACGAGTTGCGTCGGCTGGGTGCTGCCGGCTGTGTTGTGCTGGGCGATCCCGCCTACTATGGCCGCTTTGGCTTCGAGGAAGTTGCGGACGTCACGCTCGATGGCGTCGCGTCCGAGTACTTCCAGGTGCTCTCCTTCCAGGATGAAGTCCCGGTAGGCAGCGTGAGTTTCAGTGACGCGTTCGATGCCGTGCGGTAGCGGCCCCGAGAGCCCATCTACATTCGCTCCTTCATCTCCGCTCCCGTCTCACGCTCACTCTGCTCGTTGCTCGCGAGCAGGTGGTCCGCGATACGCACCTGCTCAGATGCCGTCCTGTTCTGGCTCAGCTTGGCCGCGCCCTCGACTCGGGTGACGCGGACCTCGAAGCCGACGATGCCGCGCAGCATGCCTTCGCGGTAGGCATCACTCAGGCTGTCCCATTGCTCCCGGTACGCGCCGTCGTTCTGTTCGAACAGCCCGTGCAGCCCGGCCAAAGTCTCGGCGTCGTCCGTTAGTCGCGCGGTGCCATAGGCGTGGACGCTCACGTAGTTCCAGGTCGGCACGCTCTCATGCCGGTCGTACAGCTTGGGGCTGATGTAGGTGTGGGGACCGGTGAAGATGATCATGCACTCTGACTCGATCACCACCTGCCAGTGGGGGTTCGCTTTCGCGAAGTGTGCGCGGATAGTGATCTCGCCCGGATCGCCTGACACGCTGAGCGGCAAGTGCGACGCCACGGGCGAACCATCCCGGACCGACACGACGGTGGCGAAGGAATTACGGCGCATGAACGTGAGAACGCGCTCCTGGTCAGTGTCGAGGTATCGGTTTGGGATGTACACGGCGGAGCTCCCTAATCGGACGGCTCGGTGGCCTCGAACGGTCTGGTGCAGAGCATAACCAAACGCCGCGGATGTTACCTCTGCTCCTCCAGGCCGCCCCGGCGTTCCAGCGGTTGCTCCTCTCGTTCCAGTACGCCCTTCAGCTCGTCGCGCTTGTTGACATCGGAGAGTTCGGCTCCGGACATGTAGGCTGCCCGGCCCAGCAGGTGCCCGGCTATCGGGACCGTGAGCAGCAGGAACGCTACGGTGACAAGACCGATGGCAGTCGCACCAGGTTCGGCCAGGATCAGAACAGCACCAAGGACGCTGAGCCCTGAGCCCAATGTGCCAGCCTTAGTCGAGGCGTGCATGCGCTGCAGGGCATCACGGAAACGGAGCAGCCCCAGCGCGGCCACACCGATGAAGAACATGCCGACGACCAGGAAAAATGCTCCCGCGATCTCGGCGATGCTCATGGCTACGCCTTGCCTTTCCGCGTCAGGAATGCAGCAAGGGCGGTAGTGCCAACGAACCCGAAGACCGCCAGCCCCAGGCCCACGTCCAGGAACTCACGTCGACCCGTGAGCACCGCGGTCAGCGCGGCGGCGGCAACGGCTATGCCCGTAAGCATGTCCAGGGCAACGAACCGGTCGGCCATGCCGGGGCCCTTCAACATGCGCGCGACGGTCACGGCCAGGGGCAGCAACAGCGTGGCAAGAAGTACGAGCGTGAGCGTGCTCATCCGCCGGCCTCCCTGACCCAGCGTTCGAACGTTGATCTGATGCTGCGCACTACTGCCTCCTGGGCCGGTGCGTCCAGACAGTGAACGTACAGATGCCGGCGGTCGTCACTCACATGCAGAGTCGTCGTGCCCGGAGTCAGTGAAACGAGGTTCGCGACGACTGTCACTCCGAGGTCGCTTCGAAGCTCGAGTGGAACGCGGATTATGGCGGGCGTCAGACTGATGTCACGCGCCAGCGCGCTCCGCGCGACGCTGACCGAGGACATGACCAGCTCCCGGAGGAACAGCAGTGCCAGAACGACAACGGCGAACATGCGCCTGTGCAGCGGTGGTGGTGGCTGGCTCATTGCGCCTCCTGCAACAGGGGAACGAAGCCGAGCACCGCTTCGATGTATCCGCCCCGGTCCGCCAGCTCGGCGGCCGCGTCCAGCGCGAACCGGTACAGCGGATCAGGCTGAAGGCCTATCACGACAGTGATCAGCCCCAGGCCAAGGATCGCCGCAACCATCGGTACGGGCACGCGGCGGGGAGCAGTCCTGTCGATCCTGGCTGGCTTCCAGAAAGCGTGAATCCAGATCTTGCTCATCGAGTAGAGGGTCATCAGGCCCACGAAGAGACCAAGGGCCGCGAGCCAGCCGGCCTCAGCCCGGAACGAGGCATCAATGATCGTGAACTTCGCCCAGAAGCCCGACAGCGGCGGGATGCCAGCCAGCGACATCGCCGGTATCAGGAACAGAAGCGCCAGCAGTGGACTCTGCCTGGCGAGTCCGCCGCTGCGTCGCAGGTCGAACGTGCCGCTGGCTCGCTGCATGGCGCCCGCAACGAGGAACAGGTTCGCCTTGACGATGATGTGGTGAACGATGTAGAAAACAGCCGCTGCCATGGCCAAGGGCGTAGCGAGTGCCAGGCCGAGGAGCATATAGCCGATCTGGCTGACGATGTGGAACGACAGGATGCGCCGCACGTCCCACTGCACCGCTGCGCCAAACACGCCGAACACCATGGTCGCGGCGGCCAGCAGGACTGCGAGTTCACGGACACCGCCGAAGCTGACGTCGAACAGCAGGGTGAAGACACGGAAACAGGCGTAGACGCCCACCTTGGTCAGCAATCCGGCGAACAGGGCGGAAACCGCGATACTGGCCGTGTGGTAGGAGGCCGGTAGCCAGAAGAACAGCGGAAAATAGCCCGCCTTGATCCCGAAGGCAGCGAACAGCAGCGCTGCTGCGAGCACCATGACCGGCGGCGTTTCCGCGCCCGTGAGTGAAGCGGCGATGTCCGCCATGTTGAGCGAGCCGGTAACGCCGTACACGAGCGCGACGGCCAGCAGGAACAGCAGGGTGCTCAGCAGGTTGAGGACGGCGTACCTGATTGTTCCATCGATCTGGGCGCGAGTCCGGTTCAGCGCAAGCAGCCCCATCGCGGTGATGAGCATGATCTCGAACCAAACGTAGAGGTTGAACAGGTCGCCAGTCAGGAACGCTCCGTTCACCGCTGCCAGCAGTCCGTGCAGCAGTACGTAGTAGCCGGCCCTTGCCTGCCGGTCACCCACGCTGACAAGTCCGTACAGACCGACCGCTACGCCCAGCACGCCGCTGATCAGGACCAGGACAGCGCTCAGGCGGTCCGCTGCGAAGCTGATCCCGAACGGCGGGGCCCAGCCACCGAACTCGATAACCTGGATGCCGGTGTCGAGCACCCGCAACAGAAGGCTCACGCCCGCAGCTGCCGTGAGCACCAGGCCCATCAGACTCACTGCCCGTTGCGCACGGGGCCATGACCACAGCAGGGCCGTCAATGCTGCAGTAAGCAGCGGCAGGGCTACCGGCAGCATGGCCGCCTGTTCAAGCAGGAGGCCGGTCATGACCCGCGCCCCGGCTGTTCTTCAGGCGAGCCCAGGTCTTCGGCCTGTGTGAGCTGACGGGTGCTTGCAGCACCGGTATCCCGATATGCCCGCAACGCCAGTGACGCCAGAAAGGCGACCAGCGAGAACCCGATGACGATCGCAGTCAACACCAGTGCCTGCGGCAGCGGGTTTGCCGCTGCCTGCTGCAGCTCGGTCTCACCGGCGGAGATGACCGGCGGCTGCTGCGACTCGAGGCGGCCGGCCAGGAAGATCACGAGGTTCACTGCAGCCGAGATCAGCATTATCCCGAAAGTCATGCGCATCAGGTGGCGCGACAGGAGCAGGTACACGCCGCAACCGAAGGCCGCGGCAACCGCGGCGGCATAGATCAGGCTCATGACTCCTCCTCGTACAGGCGGAACACCAGAGCCAGCATGCCGCCCATCACGACCAGGTAAACTCCCAGGTCGTAGATCATGGTGGTGCCGAGCTTGAAGTCACTGCCCAGATGCAGCCACTGATGCGCCAGGAAGGACCCGTCGATGAACAGGCCCGGCACGCCGCTGAGCGCGGCCAGCGCTATGCCGGATCCGATCATGACCACCGGGTGGGCGCGCAACCGGTGCCTTGCAGCGGGTACGCCATCGGCCAGAGCAACGATCGTGACGGCAAGCGCAGCCACGAGCCCACCCACAAAGCCGCCGCCCGGCTCGTCGTGGCCGCGAAACAGGATGAAGACGGATACGCCGAGCATCAGCCAGAACAGGGGCCTTGCCACGGTCGAGAAGATGACCGAGTTCATGAACGCCCGTCCCTGCTGCTCCGTCGCCTGCGACGAAGCAGGACCCAGACAGCCAGGGTCGCGAATCCCACGACCGCTATCTCGCCGAGTGTATCGAGCGAGCGGAAGTCGACGATGATCACGTTGACCACGTTCCGCCCCAGCGCCTCGGGGTAACTGTTCTGAGCAAAGAAAGCAGAGAGGTGCGGGCTGAACTCAGTGCTCATCATCCCGACCAGCGCTGTGAACACCAGAACGGCGAACGCAAGCGCAAGCATCGCGTCAACGCGCCGTTCCCCACGCGAGCGGGTACTTGCAACCTGCACCGGCAATCGGAGCAGCACTGCCATCAGCACCACCAGCACGAGGGTCTCGACAGCGAACTGCGTCAGGGCCAGATCGGGCGCTCCGTGGCTGAGAAACAAAAGTGCGGAAGAGTAACCGACCACGCCAACGCCGATCAGGGCAGCGACAAGCGACAGGGAGCCGCTCGCAGCGGCACTGCCCACCACCACCAGCACCAGCAGCCCCACCGCAATCAGGGATGGCTCGCCCAGGTCTGCGGGCAGCTGGAACGCGCCACCCTGGTAGAAGGCGAAGGCGCACATGCCCAGTACCGCCAGCAGCACGGTGAGGGTGTAACGCCGCTGGTCACCGTTCTGCAACAGCCTCGTGCTCCAGCCGGCCAGCGCCAGTATGCCGTCCAGAGTCATGTGGTACCAGCGCTCGGCAGTCAGCACAACAGGTACTTGCCAACCTGACGCGCGGGCTGCGATTGCGTGCCAACGCCAGCTCAGTACGGCTCCGGCCGTGAGGGCGAGCGCGCTCAGGCCGAGGGCGGCCGTGAATCCGTGCCACAGGGACATGTCCGCCGTGACCGTCCCACCCGCCAGGCTGGAGGCTGCAGCGCCGATCAGTCCCCCGGCAGGCCAGCCGGCCGTCACTCCGAGCAGCGCTCCCGCAAGAGCCAGGGCAAGGGGCGGCCATGCCATGCCACGGGATTCCCGCGTGACGCGCCATGGTGTTGAAACGGCCGACCTCAGAAAGGGCCTTATTCCGACGAGGTAGGCTGCCGCCACCAGCACCGCGCTGACCAGCACCACACCCGCTACTGCCAGCCAGCCGCTTGCGCTGCTCAGCAGGGACTCAAGCAGTTGCTCCTTTGCCAGGAACCCGAAAAGCGGAGGGATGCCCGCCATCGACAGGGCTGCCACCAGTGCAGCCGCAGCGGTCAGCGGTAATCCCGACCCCAGGCCCCGCAACCGGTCGAGCCTTGTCTCGCCCGTCGCGCTGATCACGCCACCGGCCACGAAGAACAGCGCGGCCTTGTAAAGCGCGTGGGCGAGCAGGAACACCACGAGCGCCAGCATGCCGGCTTCACCGCCGACTCCGGCCAGCAGTACGAGCAAGCCAAGCGACGCCACGGTGGAGTGCGCGAGCAGCTCCTTCAGCTCCCGGGAACGCAGCAGGTTCACGGAAGCAATCACTGCCGTTACCAGGCCGGTGACGACCAGAACCGAGGAATACGCCGGTACCAGCTCGAACGCTCCCGCCATGCGTCCAACCAGGTAAATGCCCAGCTTCACCATGGTGGCTGAGTGCAGGAACGCTGAAGCCGGCGTTGGAGCTGCCATTGCCCGTGGGAGCCAGAAGTGGAAAGGCGCCTGTGCCGATTTCGTGAACGCGCCCAGCAGCAACAGGGGAATGATGGAGGCCAGGTGCGGCGCAGCTGCCACGTCTGCGGGCCGGGAGACGATCTCGGCGATAGAGAACGTGCCCAAGTCCAGGCCCAGCAGGAGTATGCCTGCGAACAGTGCCAGTCCGCCACCCGCCGTGATGAGGAGTGACTGCCACGCGGCGGCACGCGCCTGTTGCCGGTGGCGCTCGAAGCCGATCAGGAGGAACGACATCAGGCTTGTCCATTCCCAGAACAGGAACATGGAAATCAGGTTGTCAGACAGCACCGTTCCAAGCATCGCCGCCATGAACAGCTGGACCAGCAGCAGGAACCGCGCCCTGGTCTGCGCCTGCGCCTCCGCGTAATAAGACGAGGCGTAAACCGTGACCAGTGCGCCCACGCCCGTGATCAGCAGCGCGAACAGAAGCGCGAAACCATCCAGTCGAAGGTCCAGAGCCACTCCCAGCGAGGGCGCCCAAGACACCATTTCACTGACCGCCGCGCCACCAGTGACCCCGCTCAGGAACGAAAGAAAACACACGAACAGACCCGTGGGCAGCAAGGCTGCCAATGCGGCGCTGTAGCGACTGCCCGCCATGGTCAGCCACCAGGAGAGCAGCGGGCCGAGCAGCGCGACGACCAGCAGAACCGCCAGGCTCATCGCGCGACCATCCATGCCGCGATCACCATCAGGAATGAGGCGACGGCGATCCCTGCAGCGGTCAACCGCATCGTTGCGGCTGCCCGCCGATCACGGCTGCACTGGCGATATGACAGTTGACAGAGTTGTCTGCGATGAAAAGCATGCGCCTGCCCCTCCCGATAAAAAAGAGAGGCGGCCCGACCTGCTCAAATCCTGTGGCCCAGAAGGCCACACCCTGAAAAGGAGGTTAACACAGCCGATTCGGTCGCTGTGGTCTCGGGATGTACCGAGGGGTTGACAGCAGGGCTCGAGGGCTGTAACCTTAGACAAACCTTAGACAAAGGTTGAATTGAAAGGGAGTTTACCCATGGAAAGCATCAGGCCTATCGCATTAACACTGGTAATCGTTGGAGCCCTCAACTGGCTGCTCGTCGGACTGTTCAGCTTCGATCTGGTGGCGGCGATCACCGGCAACAGCTTCGGCGAAAAGAACCTGCTCTCCAGCGTTGTCTACTCGCTGGTTGGCCTGGCGGGCATCGCGCTCATCCCGTCCTTGTTCAGCCCCGCAGTTGCCACCAAGGCCCCAGGCCGGCACATCAGCTGAGCTCCTCAAACGAGTTAACTGTTGGGGGGCGGTGGTCGAATCGACCACCGCCCCCTTCGTGCTGTCAGGCAGCCGCTAGCGGCTGCGGGAGCGGCCCAGCAGTGCCGTCAGTTCGGGAATCACTTTGCGGACGTCGTTGCCCAGAAACACGCCGCCCAGCTCGGCAGCAGCTGCCGGCTGCGCTGCGACCGCCTGCCCGCCCAGCACAAGGAGCCCCTGCAGATCTCGCACTTCAGCACCCGCACGCACCAGTTCGCCAAGGTTCTCGCGACCGGTCACTGAAATCATCACCAGGTCTGCCTGCTGCACTTCCGCGAGCTGAACAAGGTCCGGCAGCGGAGTATCCGCGCCAAGGAAGATGACCTGGAAGCCTGCCCGCCGCAGCATGATGGCCAACACCAGGCTGCCTATCTCATGCCGTTCTCCCGGCACGCATGCAACCACCGCCGAAGGGCCGGCCCCGGCGCTGCCCATCATGCGCAACAATCCGCGCAGGCGACCCTGCAGCAGGTTGCTGGCAAAGTGTTCTGTGGCGACGCTGACCTCGCCGGCATGCCAGCCGTCACCGATCTGGACCAGGGCGGGCTGCATCACCTCCAGCAAAACTGTGTCAAGCGGGTGCAGGCCCAGTGCTTCAGAGAGCACGCGTTCTGCCCGGTCTGACTGGAGGTTGAGCAGCGCATCGCTCAGTTCGCGGGACAGATCCTCTGGCGATCTGGCCCCCGGCTGCTCAGCCGCCGCCTCCCTGACCATCGATGAAGCCCGGGATGGCGGCACTCCGTCGGCAACCAGATCCCGCATTCCGATAACCGCAGCCAAGTCATTCTCGCTGTAGTACCTGTACCCGCTCGCCGAACGCTGTGGAGCAGGGAAGCCGTACCGGCGTTCCCATTGCCGCAGGGAGCTGGAGGGTACGCCTGTGCGTTCCTCTACTTCTCGAACTGTGAACTTGCCAACGTTATCGCCCATAGATAATTCAAGCCTTAGTCACCTTCTACGCTGTTATAGCACGCCTTAACTCTGCGACTGGACAGCGGCCGTGAGTCACTCACGTTTCGCACGGTCAAGGTCTGTAGTATCTCTGTAACAGCTGTGAGATAGGTTATGTTGAAGCTGCAATCCGGGACCTGAAAGGTTTACCGCAATGAAAAAGTACCTCGCAGCACTCGCCCTCAGCCTCGCCGCCATCCCCCTGATCGCCACGGCCCAGGAAGCCGCCGCCCCCGCTACGGTCGTGGAGATCGCCGTCAGCAACCCTGACTTCTCCATCCTCGTCGCAGCCGTCCAGGCCGCCGACTTGGTCGAAACCCTGTCCTCAGAAGGCCCGTTCACTGTCTTCGCCCCGACTGATGCAGCTTTCGAAGCTGCCCTTGAAGCACTCGGGCTCAGTGCCGAAGAACTCCTGGCCAGCCCGGACCTGGGCGCCATCCTGACCTATCACGTGGTGCCTTCCGCACTGTTTGCCGAGGACGTCCTGGCAGCCGTGGAAGCCAGCAATGGTGAGCTGAGCGTCACCACCGTCAACGGTGCCGAAATCACCGTCACCGTTGTAGACGGCGTCGTGATGCTGAACGGTTCCGCCAGCGTAGTGGCCACCGACCTGGCCGCCGGCAACGGTGTTGTCCACGTGATCGACGCAGTGATCCTGCCACCCGCAGAGTAAACACGGGAACTTTTCCCAGGGCGGGTTCCAGCTGCTTTCAGCTGGAACCCGCCCTTCTGTCTGGCATTCGACAGCTGGTGGGCACACAAAGGCCAGAGTAATGCCGTCAGGGACA
>CAZBVI010000013.1:0-78215 GCA_964495325.1 uncultured bacterium | reverse complement strand
CCCTCGCGATCAAGCGCGAGGCGGGCGAGGAGCTTGCCCGGCTGGCCAACGTCGCCCTGGCCCGGCTGGGCATGATCCTGCCGGTCGCCGTCGCGGGCGGGGTGAGCCGGCAGGGGCCCGTGCTGCTGGACGCGCTCAGGGCGAGGCTGCCGGAAGGAACGCCGTTTCAGACGGTGACGGACGAGCCCGTGCTCGGCGCCGCGAAGATGGCGCTCGAGCTGGCGAGGAGGCCGGTGCCCGGTTAGGCCGCAGCGTCGAAGGGCAGCCGGCCGGTGACCGGCGCCCCGAGCAGCGCCCAGACTGCGGCTGTGAGGGTGGCGGGCCTGAAGCCGTAGGTGAGCAGGGTCGGGCCCGGCACCCTGAGCGCGTGATAGGGGTTCCAGAGCGCGACATGAACGTAGCGGCTGCCGGCCTCGTCGCGCAGCCTGACCGCCAGGGCGACCTCGTCTTCGGACAGCGGTGTGCGCCGCGAGGTGACGAACACGACCGTGCCAGCGCCGAGCGCGGCGATGAGGCCGTCCGGGTAGCCCGTTTCACCGAGGCGATCGGTCTGAAAGGTAAGGAGGCGCACCGGCACGCCGGCGCGTTCGAGCTCGGCGGCGAAGTCCCGGCCCGGGCTCACCTGCTGCTGCTGTGCCGAGTTGACCCAGACACCGTGCGACGCGACGACCGTGACGGGTACTCCCGGCTCCAGGCGGGGCAGCTCGCCGAGCGCTGTCAGCCCGGCCGCGGCGGCCCGCTCGAGCAGCTCCCTGTCGCCCTCGTTCCACGCGGACTGCGCGTCGGGCGCCGCGGCGGGGAAGCTGGACGCCAGCCGGCCCAGTCGCTCCAGGGAGGCCGCCGGGTCGTACTCACCGGCGGCGACGGCCACGTCGAGCGCGTCGGCGACAGCCATGTGCTGCGGGACCGGCCCGATGTTGCACGCCATGTCCACGCCGGCCTGCAAGGCGAGCACGTTGGCGCGCTCGGGTGGCCACCTGTCGGCGATCGCCTTCATGTCGAGCGCGTCGCTGAAGACGACGCCGCCGAAGCCGAGCCCGTCACGCAGCACGCTCTTCAGCACGAACGGCGACAGGGTGGCCGGCAGTTCGCGGTCCAGCTCCGGGAAGACGATGTGGGCGGTCATCACGGCCGCCGCGCCGGCCTCGATCCCGGCCCGGAAGGGCGGCAGCTCGAGCGCGCGCAACGCGTCCAGGCCCCGATTGAGCGTGGGCAGGGCGACGTGTGAGTCAAGGTCCGTGTCGCCGTGACCGGGGAAGTGCTTCAGCGTGGCGGCGACGCCGCCCTCCTGCAGCCCGCGGGTGAACGCCGCGACGTGGGCTCCCACCGCGGCGGGATCCGAGCCGAAGGAACGGTCGGCGATGACGGGGTTGAGCGGGTTGACGTTGACGTCGGCGACGGGCGCGAAGTCGACGTTCACGCCGACGGAGCGCAGGCCCCGGGCCGTGGCCAGGGCGACGTCGAAGGTAAGTTCTGGATCGTCCGCGGCGCCGAGCGCCATCGCTGAGGGCGGGTAGGGAACGTCGAAGAGGCGCAGTACGCCGCCGCCCTCCTGGTCGATCGCGACCACGAAGTCGGGGCCGGCGAGCTCGCGGACGGATGCGATCAGGTCGCCCAGCTGGTGGCGGTCCGCGATGTTGCGGCCGAAGACGCACAGGCCGCCGAAGCGGCGACTGGCGAGCATCTCGCGCTCGTCCGGCGTGATCACCTGCCCGGAAAGGTCGATCATCACCAGCCTGCTGGCGCTCATGTAACCCGCTCCAGGCTGGGCAGCTCGAGGCCGACCAGGCGCGGCTCCGGTGTCAGCCGCACGCCGAACCTGTCCAGCACGCCGCCAGCGATCTCCGAGGCGAGCCCGATGATGTCGCTGGCCTTCGCGCCGCCGCGGTTGGTGATCGCCAGCGTGTGCTTGTTCGAGAGGCTCACGTTAAGGTGGTTGCCCGACCAGCCCCTGGTGAAGCCCGCCTGTTCTATCAGCCACGCGGCACTAAGCTTGACGTTGCCGTCACCGGCGGGCCAGCGGGGCGCTGCGTCCGGAAGGCTGTGGGCCGCCTCGGCCGGCAGCACGGGGTTCAGGAAGAACGAGCCCGCACTGCGCGTGTCCGGGTCGCCGGGGTCCAGCACCATCCCTTTGCCGCGGCGAAGCTCGAGGACGGCCTCGCGGACGTCCTTCAGCGGCGCGCTTTCCCCCGCCTGCACGCCGAGGCGCGCGGCGAGCTCCGCGTAACGCACGGGCTGGGAGAGCGCAGACCGCCGCAGGCAGAGCTGCACGGACAGGATCGCGTAGCGGTCGGTGCCCTTGAAGATGCTGTCGCGGTAGGCGAAGCCGCAGTCCTCGGGTCCGAACTGCCTGGTTCGCCTGAGCTGGCGGTCGTAGACGCTCACGCTTCGCACGGTCTCCCGGATCTCCTGGCCGTACGCGCCGATGTTCTGCATCGGCGCCGCGCCGAGCGTACCGGGGATGCCGGCGAGCGCCTCGATGCCGCTCCAGCCGGACTCCACGCTGAGCGTGACGAGCTCATCGAAGTCCTGGCCCGCGCCGTAGTCGAGCAGGACGCGGCCGTCGGCCAGCTCCGTGACGGTGCCGTCGCTGTAGCCGGTCCTGATGACCAATCCCGGGAAGCCTTCGTCACTGATGAGCAGGTTGGAGCCGGCGCCGATTATCAGCACCTGGGTGCCCTCGGTGTCGGCTGCGGCGATCAGCCCGATCAGGTCCGAGGCGCCCGCGGCCCGCACGAAGCGGCCCGCGGGGCCACCAACCCCGAGCGTCGTGTGGTCGGCGAGGACCACCTTTGCTGTGCGGCTCACCGTGTCTGCACGTCGAACGCGTCCCTGAGCGCGTCGCCCACGAAGTTGAAAGCGAGCACGGACACGACGATGAGCGCGCCCGGCGCGAGCAGCCAGGGGTACAGGCGCAGCGACTCGAAGTTCTGGGCGTCCGCCAGCAGCAGCCCCCACGAAGTCATCGGTTCCTTGACGCCCAGGCCGAGGAACGACAGGGCGCTTTCGCCCAGGATATAGCCGGGCAGCGCCAGGGTCGCGGCGATGATCAGGTACGAGGTCAGGTTGGGGAGCAGGTGCCTGACGATCACGCGCAGGTCACGGGCGCCGATCGCCTGGGCGGCGTTGACGTAATCCACCTGCCGCAACGCCAGCACCTGGCCGCGGATGACGCGGGCCAAACCCGCCCAGCCGATGAGAGCAAGCACAGCCACGATGCCAAGATACACCCACGAGGAGGGCCATGATGCCGGTATGACGGTCGCCAGCGCCAGCAGGATGGGCAGGCGGGGGAAGGAAAGCAGGACCTCGACCAGCCGCTGGAGCGCGTTGTCGAGCCAGCCGCCGTAGAAGCCGCTGATCCCGCCCACGAGGATGCCGATGCTGAACGAGATGACGATCCCGATCAGCCCGACCGTGAGCGATACCTGCGAGCCCATGATCACGCGCGAGAACAGGTCGCGGCCGAAACGGTCGGAGCCGAGCAGGAAGGCGCGGCCCTGGTCGACGCCGAACAGGTGCGTGCGCATGGGGATCACGCCCAGCAGGCGGTAGGGCTCGCCCTGCACGAAGAAGCGCAGCGGCAGGGGCGTGTCGGTATCCTCCGTGAACACCCGGCGGAACGTGACGGGGTCACGCTCCTGCGTGCTGGCGTACACGAAGGGCCGCATGAGCTGGCCCTCGTGCATGACGCGGATGCGCTGCGGCGGTTTGTACGCGTTGCCGCTGTCCTGGCGGGTGATGCCGTAAGGCGCGATGAAGGGCGCGAACACGGTGATCAGGTAGAGGACGATGAGGATGGCCATGCCGACCACGCCGACGCGCGACTGCCGGAAGCGGTGCCAGGCGAGCTGAGAGGCGGAGCGGGCCTGCGGGCGCGCTGCCTTGTGTTCCGGCAGGGCGTCAGGCATAGCGGATCCTGGGGTCCACCCAGGCCAGCGCCAGGTCGGCCAGCAGGTTTCCGGCCATCAGCAGGATGCTGGAGAACAGCAGCAGCGCCATGCTGACGTACTGGTCCTTGTTCAGCAGCGACTCGTACAGCAGGGGCCCGATGGTGGGAAGGTTGAGCACGATGCTGGCGATTATGGTGCCGTTGATCAGCTCTGGCAGGCTCAGGCCGGCGAGCGACACGAGCGGGTTGATGGCGGTGCGCACGGCGTGGCGGTTGATGACGCGGCGCTCGGGCAGGCCCTTCGAGCGTGCGGTCCGTACGTAGTCGGCGTTGAGTACGTCGAGCAGGTTGGCGCGCATCTGCCGCATTATCGTGGCGACGCTGTTCGTGCCGATCGCGATGATGGGGATCCACAGGTGTCCCAGCAGGTCGACGAAGCGCGCCCAGCTCCACGGCCGGCCGATGAACTCGGGGCTGAACAGCCCGCCCACCTGGGTGCCGCCGGCGTTCAGGACGGCCGCGACGAGCAGCAGCGCGATCAGGAAGTCCGGCACGGCCAGGCCGATGTAACCGAAGAAGCTCGCGATGAAGTCGGTGAAGCCGTTGCGCTTGAGTGCCGTGATTATGCCCAGGGGCACGGCCACGAGCCACGCGAACAGCATGGTCAGGCCCGCGACCAGGACGGTCCAGCCGATCAGCTCGCCGATGACGGTCGAGACGGGCCGCATGCCGCTGAAGGAATGGCCGAAGTCGCCGCGGCTGACGATGCCCCAGATCCAGTACAGGTACTGCTCGACGGGCGTGCGGTCCAGGCCCATCTCGGACGTGATGCGCGCGACCGTCTGGGGGCTGACGCGGGGATCCTCCAGGTAGCGGTTGAGGAAGCTGCCGGGCTGGATCGTGATAACGGTGAAGCACAGGACCGACACCAGGAACAGTGTCGGGATCATGATGAATACGCGGCGGACGAGAAATATGAGCATGGTCAGATAGTTCGGGCCCGCCCCCTGACGGGAAGCGGGCCCGCAGCGGCCTCAGTCGGCCAGGTAGTAGAAGGGAACGGGGTTGTAGCCGGGGATGACGCCCAGGCTGTACACGAAGTTATGGACGTTGTTGTAGGTGGCGGCGATGTTGGCGGGCTTGGCGATCATGATGACGAGCGCCTGCTCGGCGTTGATGCGCTGCCACTCGCGGTACAGCTCCGCGCGCTGCTCCTGGTCGGCCAGCGTGCTGCCGAGCTCGAAGATCTCGTACAGGCGGTGCTCGAAGTCGAAGAAGGCGTCGAAGTTCGGCGGGTCGGCCGGGTCATCGGGCTGCGTGGCGCCGTGCCAGTAGTACAGCGAGCCGCCGGGCTGCCAGATCGGCTTGCGCAGCTCCGGGTCGGGCTGGTTGCCGATGGCGACGATGATCGCCTCGAAGTCGCCCGACATGCCCTGGCCGAGCAGGTTGGCGCTCTGTATGCCCTGGAGGTTGACGCGCACGCCGATCTGCTCGAAGTCGTTCTGCAGGATGGTGGCGATGTCGGTCCAGGTGGCCGAGTCGTTGCCGTACGTGAGGGTGAACTCGAGTTCGCGGTCCGCGCTGATGTTGCGGATGCCGTCGCCGTCGGTGTCGGTCAGGCCGAGTTCGTCCAGCGCGGCGGCCGCGGCGTCGAGGTCGAAGCCGTGCATGATCTCGGTCGTGTCCTCGTAGAAGGCGCCGTTGACCGGCGCGGTCGGCGTGCCGGGCCAGGTGGCGAGGCCGTTATAGACGTCATCGATGATGCGGTCGCGGTTGACGGCGTACTCCATGGCGCGGCGGAACGCGGCGTCGGAGAAGACCGCCTGCAGGTCCGGGTCGGCGGCGCTCATGTTGAAGGCCAGGTGGGGCGGCGAGCCGAAGAGGGCCTCGCTGACGATGACGCTGAAGGGCTCACCCGCGACCTCGCGGCTCTTGAAGTCGGGGAACTGGCCGCCCGAGATGTTGAGCTGGTCAAGGTTGCCGGCCAGGAACTGGGCGGTCTGCGCCTCTGTGCCGGTGATGACGAGGTACTGCAGGGTGTCGATGTAGGGCAGGCGCGTGCCGGCCTCGTCGACCTTCCAGTAGCTGTCAGAGCGCTGAAGCTCGACCATCTGGCCGGCCACGTAGCCGGTCAGGCGGTATGGTCCGGTGCCGATGACGTCTGAGGGGGCGCCGGTGGTGGGCCAGGCGTCGTTGATCGCGCTGGCGTCGGCGCCGCCTTCCTGGCTGAAGTCGAGCAGCGCGTGCTTCGGCATGATGAAGAAGGCGCGCAGCTGCGTCAGGAACGCGGCCGAGGGCGCGCCGAGGGTGATCTGGACCGTGTGGTCATCGAGCGCGACCACCTCGACGGGCACGCTCTCGCCGTCGACGGTCTGGACGAAGACGGCGGCGTCGCCGGCGCGGGTCTCGGGGTTGGCGACGATCTCGTTGAGCGTGAAGACTACGTCATCAGCCGTGAACGGCTCGCCGTCGTGCCAGGTCACTCCCTGGCGCAGGTGGAGCGTGTAGACGAGTCCGTCCTCGCTGATGTCCCAGCTGGTGGCCAGGCCGGCAACGAGCTCGTAGTTCTCGAGGTCGAACTCGACCAGCGTGTCGAAGATCTGCTGGGAGAAGAGCTTGATGTCGTTGCTGAGGTCCCCGTAGTAGAAGAAGGTGGGAGGCGCCGACGCGACGGCCAGGCGGAGCGTGCCGCCCGACTGGCCGGGCTCGATGCCCAGGGAGGGGTAGCTGACGACCTCGTCCTGCGCCAGCGCGCTGCCGGCAAGGAGTGTGGCCGCGGCCAGCAGGCCTTTGGTTAGTTTCTTCATGATTGTTCTCCTGATCCTGGAAAGTGCGCTTGTTCGGGGCTGGTACGGCTACTGAAGGTCCTGCAGGCTCATCAGCCTCCTCTCGGGCTGCCCTCGTGCCGCTTCTCGGGCGGAAGCGGGGGCCTGAGCAGCTTTCCGGCCACAACCGCGTGTCTGGCGCCGGTGGCGCCGGGCAACGTGTTGGTTCGTTCATGCACAGCGTAGTAGCCCATGACCGCGAACGCAAGGGCCTCCCGGTCGGTCGCGCTCACGCCGGTTTCCGCCAGCTGCCCCACCCTCACGTCCATGCGGGCGGCAAGCTCGCGCATGAGGACCGGGTTGTGCGCCCCGCCTCCGGCGAAGAGCGCCTCCTGGGGCCGGTACGGCAGCAGCTCGCGGTACGCGCGCGCCACGGACTCGGCGGTGAAGGCGGTCAGCGTCATCACCAGGTCTTCCGGGCTCAGCCTGGCGGCGGGCTCCGCGCCGCCGGTCTCCTGCAGCAAGGCGTCGAGCGTGAACACCTCGCGACCCGTCGTCTTGGGCGGGCGCATCCCCAGGTAGGGGTGCCGGAGCAGCCGGGCGAGCAGGTCGTGGTCCACGCTGCCCCGGGCCGCGATGCGGCCGTCCTCGTCGTACTTCACGCCCAGCAGGCGCTCGGCGGCCTCGTCGATCAGGCAGTTGGCCGGTCCGGTGTCGAAGGCGATGACGCGGTCAGGGTCGAGGTCGGCAGGCAGCAGCGTGAGGTTGCTGATGCCGCCGAGGTTGTGGATGCTTCTGGCCCGGCCGGCCGCGCCGAACAGCTTGAGGTCGCCGAAGCTGACCATCGGGGCGCCGTCGCCGCCGGCGGCGAAGTCGCTCTGCCTGAAGTCGCAGACGACCGGGACGCCCAGGCGCTCGAGCACGTACGCGGCCTCGCCCAGCTGGAGGGTAGAGCGCGTGCTCCAGCCGCGCTCCGGCTCCACCCGGGGGATGTGATAGACCGTCTGGCCGGACAGCGCGACCAGGTCGACGGGTTGGCGCGCGGCCACGGCGGCGCAGAGCTCGGCGTAGTGGAGGCCGATCTCGTGGTGCAGCTCGGTGAGGGTGAGCACGTCGGACGTCCCGGGGTTGAGGCTTGCCTGCAGGCGCGAGCGCAGCGGGGCAGGGTAGGGACTCGAGGCGCGGTCGACCATGTCGAAGCCGAGGCTGTCCTCCCGGAGGCTGAAGCGGGCGAGCACGCAGTCCGCGCCGTCCATGGAGGTGCCCGACATTACGCTGAGCACGTGCATCTCAGGAAGGTTCATGCGTCCTCCCAGACGGCGCGGTGGAAGTCCTTGCGAAGGTTCACGATGCCGCTGTCGCGGTTCCGGTCGGGGTGCACGCGGTTGGTGAGCAGCACGGCGTAACGCTCGGCCGAGGGGTCGATCCAGAGCGAGGTGCCCGTGAAGCCGGTGTGGCCGAAGCCGGGCAGGCCGCCCGGCATGCCGTCGGGCCCCGTGATCCAGCCGAGCCCGCGGCGCTCGCCCGTGGCGGTCTCGGCGTGCGGCTTCAGGCACTCGAGCAGCAGCTCCTCGGGTCCGAGGCGGCTGTCAAGCTCGAGCCAGGCGCGGCAGTAGGCCGCGAGGTCGCGCGCCGTGCCGAACAGTCCGGCGTGGCCGGCCACGCCCTCCCAGGCGTAGCAGTTCTCGTCGTGAACCTCGCCCACCAGCACGCGGTTGCGCCAGCCGCAGTCCTCGGTCGGGGCGTAGGTGACGCCCGGCTCGATGGGCGTGCCGCGCGGCCGGAAGCCGGTTGCGCCCATGCCGAGGGGGCCGAACACGTGCCGGGCCGCGAACTCGTCCAGGCGCAGCCGGCTGACGCGCTCCACCAGCGCGCCAAGCAGCATGAAGCCCAGGTCGGAGTACACGGCCGCGCCGCCGGGCGCGGACTGAAGCGGGGTCTGCTGCGTGGCACCCAGGGCGACCAGGCGGTCGGTGGTGATCGCGAAGAGGCGCGCCCAGCCGGGCAGGCCGGAGTTGTGCGCCAGCAGCTGCCGCGGCGTCGCGCCCGCCAGCGAGGGCGTGCGGAACCAGCCGATGTTGCTGAAGTACGCGTCCAGTTCCCGGTCCAGGTCGAGCTCGCCCTCGGCGACGAGCCGCAGGACGGACGGCAGGGTGGCCGTCACCTTGGTGAGTGACGCCAGGTCGTAGCGCGTTTCCGGCGTGACGCGGGCGCCACCCGGGCTGGTTTTTCCGAACGCGAAGACGGGCGCATCGTTAGCGAGCGTGCCGCTGGCGGCGGTGCCGCCGGGGATGCGCCCCTGCTCGGCGGTGCCGGTGAGCAGCTCCCTCGCCTTTGCGGACAGGATCATGCCACTGAGCATACCACCTTCATACCAGGTTGTTCCGGTCGCGGCGGGCCAACGGGCATTAACTGGTCTAGTAGTGGCCGGACAGTGGTATCATCCCCACCATGACTGACCCTGAGCCGTTGCACAGGCGGCACAGCCCGTGAAGGTCGACAAGAACCTGCCGACGCCGGCGTACCTGCAGCTCAAGGAGCACCTCGCGCGCGGAATCCGCGCCGGCGAGCTCCGGCCGGGCCAGGCGCTCAACAGCGAACGGCAGCTTGCCGAATCCCTCGGTCTGTCGCGCATGACGGTGCGCCACGCCTTCGAGGCGCTCGTGGCCGACGGACTCGTGGTGCAGCGCCAGGGTTCCGGCACCTACGTGCGGGGGCGCCCGCTGGAACAGACGATCGACCGCCTCGCGGGCTTCACCGAGGAGATGCGCCAGCTCGGCCTGGAGCCCGGTGCGCGCCAGCTCGACGTCTCGCTGAAGCCCGCCGGGCCGGCCGCTTCCGCGGCGCTCCTGGTGAACGCCAGCGAGCCGCTGCTGGTGGTGACAAGGCTGCGCACGGCCAGCGACCAGCCCGTCGCCATTCAGGTCGCGCACCTTGCACCCGAACTGCGGGGCCTCTCGCTGGAAACGCTCGAGAGGCTCGGCAGCCTCTACCGGGCGATCGCCCAGGAGTTCGGCCGCCAGCCGGCCCGGGCCAGGCAGACGATCAGCGCCCGCCTGCCCACTGACACCGAGATGGACCTGCTGAGCGTCGCCCGCGACAACCCCGTGCTCGCCCTGGAGCGCACCACGTTCGACTCGGACGGCAAGCCGTTCGAGTACGTCCGCAGCGCGTACCGTGGGGACCTTTACCGGCTGGCGCTGGACCTGAGGGCATCATGAAGACCGAGAGCGTCAATCCCGAGTACCGCGACCTGGACCAGTGGCCCTCGGCGCGCATCCTGGCCGCCATCACGGACTCGAACCGGGCCGCGATAGAGGCCGTCGAGCGCGCGCTGCCCGCGCTGACCGAAGCGGCAGACCGGATGACCGAGCTGGTCGGGCGCGGCGGCCGGATCGTCTACCTGGGCGCCGGCACCAGCGGGCGCCTGGCGATGCAGGACGCCGCCGAGCTCCCGCCCACCTTCGGCTTCGACCGCACGGTCGTGCTGATGGCCGGCGGCAGCAGCGCGGGCGAGCGCGCCCGCGAGGGCGCCGAGGACGACGCCGCCATGGCCAGGAGCGAGATCCGCGCGGCGGGCATAGGCCCCGGCGACAGCGTCATCGGCCTCGCCGCCAGCGGCCGCACGCCCTACACCGTGGCCGGCACCCAGCTGGCCCGCGAGCTCGGTGCGTTGACGATCGGCATCGCCAACAACGAGGGCAGCGCGCTGCTCGAGGCGGCCGAGGTGCCCGTTCTGCTCGCCACCGGACCCGAGGTGCTCGCGGGCTCGACCCGCCTTGGTGCCGGCACCGCACAGAAGGTCGCCCTCGGCGCCCTCTCCACCACCGTGCTCACCCGGCTGGGCGGAGCCTACGGCAACCTGATGGTGGGCATGAAACCCGCGAACGAGAAGCTGCGGATCAGGGCCGCCTCGATCATCGCCGAGGCGACAGGCGCGACGCCCGAGCTGGCGGGAGCCCGGCTCGAGGAGGCCGGCTGGGACATCAGGACAGCGATCGTCATGATCAGGGCTCAGGTGGGGTCCGCACGCGCGCGCGAGCTGCTTGACGCAGCCGGGAACAACGTCAGGAAGGCGCTTGCTGCGGCCGGAGCGAACCCGGGCTGAGCATCCCGCCCGTCCGGCGCGAGCGCTCGGCGGCGAACGCCATCAGGTGGCTCTCGACCGACACGTCCAGGCCCGTCAGGGCCGGGCTCGTGACTTCGCCGCGCAGCCGGGCGATGAAGTCGGCCAGCAGGGCCTGATCCGCCCCGGCGTGGCCGTCGCCGGCCGCCTCGGTCCGGATCAGCTGCTCAGTGCGCGTACGGAAGTCGAAGAGCGTGATCTCGCCGCTGCCCATGTTGCCCCGCATCTCGCCGTGCGAACCCATCAGGTGGACGTCGCGCGTCACGCTCCTGGTGAAGGCACTGACGCTCAGGCTGGCGCTCACGCCGTTGGCGAAGAGCATGGCGACCACCTGATGGTCCGCGACGTCGTTGTCCGACCTGTAGACGCAGCGCCCGTACGGGCCCGTCTCGAGCGCCGCGCGGACGGCCTCGCGCGACGGGTCGGGGCTTAACACCGATATCGGCCAGCCGCGCGCCCCACCGAAGGCCTCCTCGTATATCCGGATGGCCGAGTACGGGCATGACCTCTCCACCGCGCAGCCACCCGTACAGCGATCCGTCGAGCCTGCGGGCGCATTCCCGGGCGTGAAGTGGGACAGCCCTCCGACCGAGCTCACCGAGACGCAGTCGGCGTCCACCAGCCAGCGCAGCAGGTCGAGGTCGTGGCACGCCTTGGCCAGGATCATCGGGCTCGCGTCCGCCTCGCGGCGCCAGTTGCCCCGCACGAACGAGTGCGCGAAGTGCCACCAGCCGATGTTCTCCGTGTGCTGCACGCTCATCAGGTCGCCGATCGCGCCGCCCGCCACCAGCCGCTTCAGCTCGCTGAAGAACGGTGAGTGCCGC
Source organism: uncultured bacterium (assembly GCA_964495325.1). Lineage (GTDB taxonomy): Bacteria > Deinococcota > Deinococci > Deinococcales > Trueperaceae > CAZBVI01. The sequence continues at coordinate 66,608 of CAZBVI010000013.1, read as the reverse complement.
AGCACGTGAGCGACCGTGATGCTGCCGCCTGTGGCGGCCGCGTGAGCGGCAAGCGCGAGCACGCCGTCCGCGTCTGGTGCGATCGGCTTCTCGAGCAGGATCCTGTACTCGAGGTCGAGCGCGGCCAGCGCTGGCTCCACATGCTGCACGTCCGGCGTCGCGATGATGAGGCCATCGGCCAGCCTGCCGGCGCCAAGGAGGTCGCGCCAGTGTGCGAACGCGCGCTCTGGCGGGACTCCGTGCAGCGCGGCGAAGGCGTCGCGCCTCACCGGATCTGCCTCGGCGACGGCCGTGAAGCGCGCCCCCTGCGCGGCGGCGTGGCGGGCGTAGACGCTCGCGCCCCGGTTGCCCGCGCCGATCAGCGCAAGCGAGACGGGGCGTTCCGCGGCGGGCGCGCTCACGCGGCCCTCCGCTCGCGCAGCTCGGTCGAGGACACGTCCAGCCTGAAGTCGATGCCCGTGAACATGTCCGCGTGACCAGCGGGGATGGTGAGGCCGTCCAGGGTCACGAAGTCGCCGCCGGACCGGCTGCGGCCGGCGACGACGAAGCTGGCGGAAAGGCTCGCGAGCTCGTCCAGCGCCCCGCCCACGCCGTCAGCGTCCGGGTAGAAGCGCGGGTCGAGCAGGCGTGCGGCCGTGTCCGCCCCGATGATGAAGGTGCTGCCCGGGAACAGCCGCGCCTTCTCAACGAAGAGCGGCGCGCGGCTCAGGAGCACGGGCGAGCGCCCGTGGAACTGCGCGGCGCGCCGCTGCGCCTGGAGCAGGTCCAGGCCCGGCTTGTCCGCGTTCACGAGCGGCAGCTCGAAGGTGACCGGCCGGCCAAGCCTGGCCTCCGCGGCCGCCGCGAGCCCCAGATGACCTTCGTGAACCGGGTTGAACGAGCCGCTCAACAGCACCATCGGTTCGCCCAGAGGCGCGGTGGTCGGGGTTCCCGACTTCGTCAGCAGGGCAGCGGGAACCTCGCCTTCGCTGAACGGTCTGAAGCCCGGAGCGGGTTCGAAGGACTCGGAGATCGCCTCGGTCCCGAGCAGGGGGATGTGTGGGCGTTGCATCAGGCCGCTGCCGTCGGTGATCGCCAGCAGGATGAGGCGGCTCACCAGCTCCTCCTCGCCCGCGCGGTCCCGCTCGCCCTTCTCCAGGGTCAGCTCGAAGGTGTTGGAGCCGAACGGCCCGTGCAGGGCGGTGATGGTGCGGTGATCGCCCCGCTTGGTGCGGTCCGTGGCGATGGTGGAGCTCGAGCCGATGCCGATGACCGGCGTGCCGTCCGGAGCGAGTGCCTTGGCGCGCCGGTACGCCGCGGCGGCCAGGGCCCGGGATACCTCGGCGCTGGTGAAGCGCTCGGGTGCGAAGCCCGTTACGCTGATCAGGGACGCCGGTGCGTAGCGGTCCGACGCCTCGATGACGGTGCGCGACGAGCCGCCGATCGAGTGAAGCCAGGCGAGCGCCTGGGAGCCCGCGCCGGTGAACTCGAGGACGAGCTGGACCGGGCTCGAGTGGATGCGCGCCAGGAGTCCGCCGAGTTCGGCGGCGGCAGCAGACGTCTCGGTCATTGCAGGCCAGACTACTACGCGGTGGCGTGCACGCGGCGGCCGCCCAGCCAGACCTCGGCCACGCTCAGGTCGCTGTTCAGCACCACCAGGTCCGACCGGAGGCCGGGCGCGAGCGCGCCGCGGTCGCCCAGTCCCAGGTATCTGGCGGGCGCGCCGCTCACGGCCGAGGCCACCTGTGGCCAGGTGAAGCCCATGCTGCGCGCGTTGCGCACGGCCTGGTCCATCGTGAGGATGCTTCCCGCCAGCGTGCCGTCGGCGAGGCTGGCCCGGCCCCCGCTGACGAAGACGGCCTGGCCGCCGAGCTCGCTCTCGCCCTCACTCGTGCCGGTCGCGCGCATCGCGTCGGTGACGAACATCAGCTGCGTGCCGAGCACCGCGTGCGCCAGGCGGATGGCGACGGGGTGCACGTGCTGCAGGTCCGCGATCACCTCGGCGAACACGCCGGGGCTGGTGAGGGCGCTGCCGACGAGTCCGGGCTGGCGGGCTGCCAAGCCGCCCATGGCGTTGTACAGGTGGGTGAAGCCCGCGGTGCCGCCCGCAAGGCTCACCGCGTGGAGCACCTCGGCGGCCTCGTCGGGATCCGCGGTGCTGTGGCCCAGGCTGACGCATGCGCCGGCGCGCGCGAACGCCCGGGCCGCCGCGGTCGTGCCCCTCACCTCCGGGGCGAGCGTGACCACCTTGAGCACGCCGGAAGCGAGCGCCTGGTCGACCAGCTGCGGATCGGGCACCAGCACGTGATCCGGCTGGGCCCCCAGGCGATTACGGCTGATGAACGGCCCCTCCATGTGCGCGCCGGGGATGTCGGGCAGGTCCGGATCGGCCTCGGACCGCACGCGCGCCACGCCCAGGAGCGCGTCCATGATCCTTTCCCAGGGGTTGGTCATGGTGGTGGGCACGATGGTGGTCGTGCCGTGCTCCAGGTGGAAGCGGGCCAGCGTGCGCACGCCGTCGGCACCGTCCATCGTGTCGGCGCCACCGCCGCCGTGCACGTGCGCGTCCACGAAGCCGGGCAGGATGATCCGGCCGGCGTCGTCAGCACCCGGCTCACCGTCCACGCTCCGGATGAGGCTGTCGAAGCTGACGGTGCCGGGCGCCGCACCCTGCTGTGTGACCACGAGGCCGCTCAGTCTCTCCATCGGATCAGACCGTGTGCGTGACCTTGGACAGGTTGCGGGGCGCGTCCGGGTCGTAACCGCGCTCGCCCACGAGCCGCAGGGCGAGCAGCTGTCCGGCGAGCACGTGCAGGAAGGTCTCGGTGGCCGGATGCAGTCCCGCGGGCAGCGGTACCGCCGTGGTGGCCAGGCCGAGCAGCTCCTTGTCGCTCGAGACAACCGTCAGGTCGGCCCCGAGCTCCCGTACGCGCCGGGCGGTCACCAGGTTCGACTCGCGGGTGGCGTCGGCCAGGCCGAAGAGCAGCACCGGAGTGTTGAGCTCGATCGCGGCGACGGGCCCGTGCAGCACCTCGGCCGTCGAGTACGTCTGGGTTTCGACGTAGCTCGTCTCCTTCACCTTGAGGGCGGCCTCCGCGGCGCTCACGTAGTTCAGGCCGCGTGCCAGCACCCACAGGTCGGTCGCGTGCGTCAGGCGCACGGCGGGGCCGGCCAGGTCGTCGTGCCGCTCAAGCAGCGCGGACATCGCAGCGGGCACGGCCTCGAGCGCGGCCTGCAGCTCGGCCGACTCCGACCAGTGCGCGACCAGCAGCGCCAGCGCCATCATCTGGGTGGTGAACGTCTTGGTGGCGGCCACCGCCAGTTCCTCGCCGGCACCCTGGGCAAGGTGCCAGTCTGAAGCGGCAGCCAGCGGGCTCTCCTTGTCGTTGCTGACAGCCAGCGTCGCGGCCCCGCCCTCCCGGTACGCCCTCAGCGCGAGCAGCACGTCCTCGCTCCGGCCGGACTGGCTCACCCCGACGGCGAGGCCGCCGTTCGCGCGTGGCGTGACGCCGTGGACGCTGTGCAGGCTGGGCGCGACGGTGCCGGTGGGGAGGCCGAGCACGGAGGAAACGAGGTAGGCGAAGAAGGTTGCCGCATTGCCCGAGGATCCTCTCGCGACGGTGCTGACGAAGCGCACGTCGCGCCCTTTCAGCGCGTTCGCTGCCTCGAGGATCCCGTCGGAGCGGAGCAGCCCGGTGAGTATCCGGGGCTGATCGAAGATCTCGCGTTCGAAGTGGGTCATGCCACCAATCTAGCGTGCCCGGGGGTCGAAGCGGTCCCGCAGCCCATCCGAGACCAGCTGCAGGCCCAGCGCGGTGATGCCCAGCACGAGGCCCGGCCCGAGCGCCGCCCAGGGCTGGCGCGTGAGCATCGCGCGCGCGTCCTGCAGTACGTTTCCCCAGGTCGGGGTCGGCGGGGCGACGCCCAGGCCCAGGAAGCTGAGTGACGCCTCGACCAGCAGGAACGCGGCGCAGACGCTGGCGGCCTGGACGAGCAGCGGACCGAACAGGTTGGGCAGCACGTGCCGCGGCAGTATGCGGGCGCGCGTCGCGCCGAGTGCGGCGGCTGCGGTCACGTACTCGGTCGCCAGGATCGAGCGCGCGTAACCTCTTGTCAGGCGGAAAAACAACGGGGTGCCGCTGATGGCCAGGGCCGCGATCGTCTGCAGCGCCCCGTTGCCGAGGATGACCACCACGAGCAGCACGAGCAGGAAGCCGGGGAAAGCCAGCAGCGCGTCGGACAGGCGCGTGAGGACGAGGTCGGCGACGCTGCCGCGTCCCCCCGAGACGAGGCCGCCCACCAGGCCGAGCGCGAGCGCCCCAAGCGTGGCCGCCAGCGCGATTCCGAGCGAGATGCGCCCGCCCAGCAGCACGCGAGCCAGCACGTCCCGGCCCAGGTTGTCCGTGCCCAGCGGGTTCTCGGGGCTCGGCGCCGCATAGAGCCGGGCGTAGTTCTGGCGGTACGCGTCCTGGCTCCACAGCTCCGGGCCGAGCGCGGCGGCCAGCGCCATCAGCAGGAGCAGGCCGATGCCGAGCCAGGGCAGTCGCCTCACGAGTAGCGGATCCGCGGGTCAGCCGCCGCCTGCGCCAGGTCGGCCAGCCAGTTGACGGCCGTGAAGACCAGGATGGCGAGGAGCGTGATGCCCTGGACGATCGCATAGTCGCGCGCGCCGATCGCGCCGAGCAGCAGCTGCCCCAGCCCCGGCAGCGAGAACACCTGCTCCGCGATGATCACGCCGGTCAGCAGGCCGCCCAGCTCGAGCGCCGCCAGCGGAAAGGTGCCCGGCAGCGTGTTGACGGTGATGTGGCGGGTGACCGCCAGCACGCTCAGCCCCTTGGAGCGCGCCGTCCGAACGTAGTCAGCCGTCCGCTCGCCGATCAGCAGCGCCCGGGTAAGGCGGGCGAGCTGCGCCGAGCGGGGCAGCGCCAGCGTGAGTGCGGGCAGGGCGAGGTGCATCAGCCTGGTGGGCAGGGGCGCGTCGGCCGGATAGCCCAGGAGGGGGAACCAGCCCAGGTTGACCGAGAAAACCAGGATGAGCAGGAATGCGATCCAGAACTCGGGGAACGACAGGCCGACGGTCGTGTAGCCGCGCACGAGCCGGTCCCAGCCGCTGCCGGGCAGGCTGCCGGCCAGGATGCCGAGGCCGAAGCCGAGCAGGAGCGACAGCAGGTAGGCGCAGCCCGCCAGCAGCAGTGTGACGGGCAGCCGCGAGGCGATGATCACGGTGACCGGCTGGTTCTGCCGCCACGAACGGCCCAGGTCACCCTGCAGCAGTCCGCCGAGGTACGCCACGAACTGCCCGGCCAGCGGCCGGTCGAGGCCCAGCGCCCGGCGCGTGCTCTCGACCTGTTGCGGCGTCGCGTCCAGCCCGGCCCGGATCTGGGCCGGGTCGCCGGGCAGCAGCCTCATGCCGAAGAACACCATCGCGATGACCAGCAGCATCGTGATCAGCAGCGAGGCCGACTGGCTTAGCAGGTAGCGCAGCATTCAGGAGCCGATCATAAGGCCGCGCCTGCCGGGCCGGGGCGTCAGTTGATGCTCACGCTGCGGAAATCCCAGGTGTCGATCAGCGGCGTGACCCAGAAGCCCTCGACCTCTGCGCGGTGCGTGACGCGGTTGTCGGGCGTGCCCAGGTATATCCAGGGTGCCTGGTCGTGCAGTATCCGCAGCGCGTCGGCGTACAGGCTGGCGCGATGGTCCCAGTCGGGGCTGACGGCCGCCTCGTGCAGCAGCGCGGTCAGCTCCGGGTCTTCGAACGCCACGTAGTTGGTGTCGGTGTCGTAGCCGCCCAGGCGGCCGGTCGGATCGAGCTTGCCGGTGTGCCCGACGACGGTGATGTCGAAGTCATACGGGTCGGAGTAGACCTCGCTGAGCCAGACCCCCCACTCGACGATCTCGATGCGGGCGGTGACGCCGACCTCGGCCAGCTGGGCCTGGATGATCTGGCCCGCCAGCACGTGCGGCGGGTACAGCTGGGGCAGGAGCATGCGGAGCTCGAGGCCGGAAGCGAAACCGGCCTCGGCCAGCAGCTCGCGTGCGCGCTCCGGATCGTACCGGTACGGCGCGACGTCCGCGGGCAGCCAGGGGCTGCCGTACTCCATGAAGGTGCCCACCGGGTTCCCGCCCCCGTAGGCGACCTCCATGATGACTTCCTTGTCCACCGCGTGGTTGAGCGCCTGCCGCACCAGGACATCGTCCAGCGGCGGGTGGCGGCCGTTGAGCGCAGCGACGATCACCAGGCCGGAGGGGCCGGTTGATGTGACCAGGTCGGGGTGCGCCTCGATCTGGGGGATGTCCGCGGCGGCCGGCAGGTCGATGATGTGGAACTGGCCGGTGATCAGCCCCTGCAGCTGGATGGCCGAGTCGGACACGAACACGAGGCGCAGGCTGTCGACGCCCGCAGGCCCCCGGAAGTAGTCGTCGAAGCGCTCGAGCGTCAGATGGCTGTCCCGCACCCACTGCACGAAGCGGAAGGGCCCGCTGCCGACCGGGTCGTTGCCGAAGTCGTGCCCGTTTTCGATCAGGCTGGCCGGCAGGATCGCTCCCCAGCCAGACGCGAGTGCCGAGAGCAGCGCGGGCGTGGGCTCGCCGAGCGTGAACACGACCGTGTGCGGGTCCGGCGCGGTGACCGAGGCGATGTTCTCGAACTCGGCGTACTTGGGCGAGGCGAAGTCCTCGTCAAGGATGCGTTCAAACGTGCTGATCACGTCTTCGGCGGTCATGATGTCCCCGTTGTGGAAGGCCACGCCCGAGTTCAGCGCGAACGTCCACGTGAGGCTGTCCGCGGATATCTCCCAGCCGGTGGCCAACGAGGGCACGATGTTGCCGTCCCGGTCGACCTCGACCAGGGTGTCGTAGATCGACTTGGTCGTCTGGAAGGACGACGTGGCCGAGGTGGCCTGCGGGTCGAGCGTCTCGGGCTGGGCGGCCACCCCGGCGCGCAGCTCCTGGGCCCCTGCGCTCAGCAGGAGAAGGCTGGCCAGCAGCGACACTGTTGATCTGGTGATGGTCTTCATGCGTGCGTTCCTCCACTCGGTGCGGAAGCGCCGGGTCAGCTCAGACCCCGGTTCGCTGACTGAATGATAGACCTGCGCGGGCTGGAGGGTGGAGTCGCAGGTGTTGTAACAAGCATTGCAAAGTAATGTTAGGCTCAACGTGTACTGCGAAATCAGGGGGTGTTGCATACGCCGTGTGGGGGCACGCAGGCTGTTTGCCGGAGGTGTGCATATCAAGAAGCGTGGAAGACCCAGGGCTCCGGACCCGTCCACATCCACTGTCCGGAGCGTCGAGCGTGGACTCGACGTGCTCGAGGTGCTCGCGGCGGCCGGACAGGGCGTTTCGCTGACCGAAGTGTCAAGAAGGACGGGTCTCGCGTACAGCACGACGTACCGCATCCTTGAGACGCTGCGCCGCAGGCAGCACGTGTATCAGGATGCGACCAGCGGCACGTACGCGGTCGGGCTGAAGGCGTTCCAGGTCGGCTCGGGCTTCGTGCCCCGCCGCCTGTGGCAGCACCTTGCCAACGCCTCGATGAAGGAACTCGCCGCAAGCCTCGGCGAATCGGTGAGCCTGTGCGTGCTGGACGGCACCGAGGCGGTGTACGTGCATCAGGTGGAAGGGCGCAGCCTTATCCGCATGTCCGTCAGGATCGGCACCACCGCCCCGCTGCACGCCTCAAGCGTGGGCAAGGTACTGCTCGCATGGCGCGGCGAGGACGAGATCCGTGGCCTGGTTGGCGCCGGCCCGCTGGAGGCGTTCACAGACTCGACCATCCTGCGCCCCGACGCACTGATCGAGAGCCTCACCGAAGTCGCCGAGAAGGGCTATGCTTGCGAACACAGCGAGCTTGAACAGGGTGTCTCGGCGATCGGCGTGCCGATCCGCGACCCCAAGGGCGAGGTCGTCGCAGCCATGTCAGTCGCCGGCCCGACCACCCGCTTCGGGGAGGAGACCCTTTCGGAGTTCGCGGCGCGCCTGACAGAGGCCGCCCGACAAGTGCAGGACGCCGCCGCAGCCAACGGAACGTGAGCCTCACCGGGACGGGCTGCCGTAATCATTCGTTCCTGCTTATAGTGTGCGAATGGAGACGATAGCGAAAGAACGGGGTTCGAGCACTGTCCTGACTCCCTGGAGCGCGCAGGCACAGGTGAACGCGCCTGTGATCACCAGGGGACAGGGGAGCCACATCTTCGATGACCAGGGCAGGCGTTACCTGGACTTCTCGGCCGGCCTCGTGGCGGTGAACATGGGCCACGCCCATCCCGGCATCACCGAGGCGATCGCGAAGCAGGTGGGCACGCTCGCGTACGCGGCGCCCTCACTTGGCAACGACACCCGCGAGAGCCTGGCGGCGATGCTGTCCGAGATCTCGCCGTGGGCCGAGGGCGGCCGCACCGCCTTCAGCACGGCTGGAGCCGAGGGCAACGAGGACGCGGTCAAGATGGCGCGCATGGTCACGGGCCGCCACAAGGTGATGAGCGCGTACCGCAGCTTTCACGGCGGCACGCCCGGCGCCGGCAGCCTCACGGGCGAAGACCGGCGCTGGCCCAACGAGCCGGGCATGCCGGGAGTGGTCCGCTTCTTCGCGCCCTACCCTTATCGCAGCCCGTTCCACACTACCGATCCGGCGATGGAGACCGAGCGCGCCCTCGATCACATCGAGCAGATCCTGACGTTCGAGGGGCCGCACAACGTGGCCGCCCTGCTGATCGAGCCGCTGGTCGGCTCCAACGGCGTGATCTCGTACCCGGCCGGCTACCTCGCCGGGCTGCGCCGGATCACCGAGCAGCACGGCATCCTGCTCATCTTCGACGAAGTGATGACCGGTTTCGGTCGCCTCGGGGAGTGGTTCGCCGCCACCCGCTACGGCGTCGAGCCGGACATGATCACATTCGCGAAGGGCGTGTCCTCGGCCTACGTGCCGCTGGGCGGGGCCCTGGTGCGCGAATCGGTAGCAAGCCACTTCGACGACAACCCGCTCATCCTGGGCCACACCTACGCAGGGCATCCGGTCGCCGTGGCGGCCGGCCTTGCCAACCTGCGCGCGATGCGGGACGAAGGCGTGCTGCACCGCGCGCATGAGCTGGAAGGCAAGCTGCGCAGCGGCCTGGAGGAACTCGCGCAGCGGCACCGGGTGATCGGCGACGTGCGCGGCGAGGGCGCCATGTTCGGCCTCGAGTTCGTCGCTGACCGCGAGACGCGCGAGCCGCTCGTGCCCTGGTACGGGGGCAGGAACGCGCCGATGGCCCAGTTGGGCGCCGCTCTGCGCGAAGAGGGTGTGTACGCGTTCGGCCGTTACAACCTGCTGCTCATCACACCGCCGTTGATCATCACCGATGACGAGATCGATTCAGGACTCGAGGGACTCGACCGGGCGCTGAGCCGGGTCGCGCCGGGCTGGGCCTGAATCAGGCCGCCTCGATCATCCGGGGCAGAGTGACTGCGTAGCGGTAGCGGTCGGCGCGGAAGAGCGCCTGACAGACAAGGACGGGCTCGTCGTTTCCGGCATAGGCGACGCGATCGACGCTGACAAGCGGCGTGCCCGACTTCACGTCGAGCAGTTTGGCGGTGGTGCCGGCCGCCGCGAGCGCCCCGACACTGTCCGTGCCGAAGCTGATCGGCGTGCGGTACGTGCGCTCGATCAGGTCGTACACCGGCGCGACCAGCGCCTCGGCCGCGGAGATGCCCAGGCTGGAGGGGATCCAGGCTGTGGCCAGCCCGATCGGTTCGCCCGCGGACTTGCAGAGCCTCAGCACTTTCAGCAGCCTGTCGCCGGGCGCGAGCCCGAGCGCTTCTGTGACCTCGGCCGGTCCGGTCGCGAGGCTGCTGTCCAGGACGAGCAGCTGAGCGTCATCCGCGCCTTCGTTGACGGTCTCTATGAGCGCGTCGAGGCGGGCGCTCCTTACCTCCGGAGCTGAACGGACGACCATCGTTCCAACGCCCGGCCTGCGCGTGAGCAGGCCGTCCTGTACGAGGTCGCGGATCGCGTTGCGCATGGTGGCGCGGCTGACGTCGTACTCGAGCGCCAGTTCCACCTCGGGTTCCAGGCGGTCGCCGACAGCCAGTTCGCCCGATCTGATCCGTTCAAGCAGGCGCTCTCGCACTTGCTGGTATAGCGGGGTGCTTCTGCTCACGCAGATGATTGTATACATACTCAGCGGCCAACGGGTGCCGCCCAACGGAAAAGTGGTCCCATCCTGCCGATGGTAGTATTGACGGATGCTCAGGTTCCTCTCAGCCGGCGAGTCACACGGTCCCGAACTCACTGCAATCCTTGACGGCCTTCCGTCCGGCCTCGAACTGTCGGCCGCCCGCGACGTCGACCCCTGGCTCGGCCGCCGCCAGAGCGGCTACGGCCGCGGCCGCCGCATGGTGATCGAGACCGACACCGCGGCGTTCACCGCCGGGGTCCGCGCGGGCAGGACCACCGGAGCGCCGCTCGTGATGAAGATAGTCAACCGGGACAACGCGAACTGGCTCGAGATCATGGATCCGGAAGCGGGGGGTGAGCCTCGCGCCAAGGCGCTCACCGAGGCACGCCCGGGTCACGCGGATCTTGCCGGAGGGATCAAGTACGGCCACAAGGACCTGCGCGACGTGCTGGAGCGCGCTTCGGCCCGTGAGACTGCCGCCCGGGTCGCGGCCGGCGCGGTCGCGCTCAAGCTGCTGGAGGGCGTCGGCCTGCAGGCCTGCTGCCGGGTGGTGAGCATGGCGGGAGTCGCCTGCGACGGAGGCATGGACTGGGATCGGCTGGAAGCGCTGGACGAGAGCCCACTTCGCACCTTCGACCAGGCCGCCGAGGATGAGATCATGAGCCGGGTGGACGATGCCCGCGAGGCGGGCGACACTATCGGCGGTGTCATCGAGGCCCGCTTCCGGGGCGTGCCGATCGGCCTTGGCAGCGTTGCGCAGTGGGACCGCAGGCTGGATGGCCGGCTCGCACAGGCGGCGATGAGCATCCAGGCGATGAAGGGCTTCGAGATCGGCGACGGCTGGGAGAACGCGCACAGGCCAGGCAGCAAGGTTCACGATCCCATCTACCGCGGCGCTGGGGGATGGTACCGCCAGCAGAACAGGTCCGGCGGGCTCGAGGGCGGGATGACCAACGGCGAGGAACTCGTCGTCCGGACCGCGATGAAACCGATCGCCACGCTGATGAAACCGCTGGATACCGTCGACGTCGTGTCACACGAGAAGGTCGAGGCTTCCAGGGAACGCTCGGACGTCACCGCCGTGCCCGCCGCGTCCATCGTCCTGCAGTCGATGGTCTCGCTTGTACTGGCGGGAGCGCTGCTCGAGAAGTTCGCAGCCGACCGGATGGAAGAACTCATCCGGGGAGTCGCGGCTCACCGCGAGTATTCGGCCGCGTACTGAAGCGCATGAGCTGGCACCCCGTATACGTCGATCAGGTACTCGCGCCGGACTACCGCTTCGCCGACGAGAACCTGCTGCCCCACCTGCGCGACGCGCTGATCGCCCACGTGATGACCGTAGCCGCACTTCCGCGCGTGGCCGGGGACGCGGAAGCCGCGGCGGCCACGGACGCACTGCTCACCACCCTCAGGAGCAGCCACGGTCGGCGCCTGCCGCCCCGGGCGGACGACGTACCCGACGCCTACTTCGCGATCAACCGCGAGCTCGAGGCGGCCCTGGGCGCGGACACGGTCAGCTTCCTGCGCACCGGCCTCAGCCGCAACGACCTGGACATGACCATCTACAAGCTCGCGGCACGCGAGCGCCTGCTGATCCTGCTCAACCAGCTCCAGCGCCTGCGCTCCGCGCTGATTTCCAAGGCCAGCGCGCACCTGGACACCGTCATGATCGCCCACACGCACCACCAGCCGGGCCAGCCGACCTCGGTCGCCCACTACCTGGCTGGCGTCGGCGCGATGCTGGAGCGCGACGCGGAGCGGCTGGAGGGTGCGCTGCACCGCCTCAACACGTGTCCGCTGGGTGCGGCGGCGCTGGCCGGCAGCAGCCACCCGCTGGACCGCCACCTGACGGCGAGCCTGCTCGGCTTCGCCAAGCCGGTGGCCAACACCTACGACGCGGTCTCCTCCAGCGACTGGCAGATCGAGATCGCGAACGCGGCGGCCGGGCTCGCGCTGAACCTCTCGCGCTTCACCTGCGACCTGCTTGCTTGGTCGGCCGGGGGCACCTACCGGCTCTCCGATTCCCTGGTGCAGGGCTCGAGCATCATGCCGCAGAAGCGCAACCCGGTCTCGCTCGAGCACGCGCGCACGCGCTTCAGCCGCGCGGTCGGCAGCACCGGCCAGGTGCTTTACTCCAGCCACAACATCCCGTTCGGCGACCTGAACGACGTGGGCCCCGACATCCAGGGTGCGCTGCGCCAGCAGCACGTGCAGCTGCACGGCGGCATCGAGCTGCTGATCGCCTGCCTGGACGACGGCGACTTCGTGCGTGAGGCGCTTTCCCGGCAGGCCAGGGCCACCGACACCACGGCGACCGAGCTGGCCGACGAGCTGGTGAGGCACCACGGGGTAGCGTTCCAGGAGGCGCACGCGCTGGTAGCCCGGGCTGTCGCGAGCGCCCGCACGCGCGGGGTAGCCTTGCAGGACCTCACGGGCGAGGACCTGAAGGACATGGGCGGTCCCGCGCTGGACCAGGCGGAGCTGAGCGACGCGCTCAGTCCCGCGGCGTTCATTGCGCGGCGCGCCGGTCACGGCGGTCCGGCCCCTGCAGTCATGGCCGTGCACCTGAAGGACGCAGGCCGTAAGCTGGAGGCACTTGAGGCCCGCCTCGCCGAGTTCGAGGCAGGCCTGAGAACGGCGCGCGACATCCTGTGTGCGCACAAGGAGGAGAGAGAATGAAGAAGGTAGCCGGTCTGATCCTGGGTCTGGTCCTGTTTGTCGGCGCGGCAAGCGCCCAGACCACCATCACCTACTGGCAGTACGAGTTCCAGACGCGCATGGACGCCATGGACCAGCTGATCGAGATGTTCGAGGCCGAGAACCCCGACATCAGGGTCGAGCACGAGACGTTCGCTTACGACGCGTACCCGGCCCGCGTGGCCACGGCGCTCGCCGCGGGCGACGGCCCCGACGTCGTCCAGCTCTTCTACGGCTGGCTGCCCGCCTGGGCGCCCGCCGGCTACGTCGAGCCGCTCCCCGCCGAGCACTTCGACGCAGACGAGATCGCGGCCAACTTCGCACCTCTGGTGGACGCCGCCATGCACCAGGGCCAGTACTACGGCCTGCCCACCGCTGTCCGCAGCCTCGCGCTCTTCTACAACCTGGACAAGCTCAACGCCGCAGGGTTCGACGGTCCGCCAGTCACGTGGGACGAGTTCATCGAGATGGCCCAGGCCATGACGCACCGTGACGGCCAGCGCCTGACCGAGATCGGCTTCGGCGTCTCGCCGGCCGGCCAGGACCACCACGTCCTGCGCACCGTCCTGACACGCCAGATGGGTACCGAGCCTTACAACGAGGACTACACCGAGGTCCTTTACGACAACGAGGCCGGCCTCGCCGCCTTCGAGTTCTACACCGGGCTGATCACGGAGCACGAGGTCGGCGTGATCGAGTTCGTCCAGGGCAACAACGGCTATCGCGACGGCTTCCGCCTGCTCGAGAACATCGCGATGATCATCGACGGCTCCTTCGCCATCGGCGACGTTGAGCGCCTTGCCGAGTTCAACTGGGGCGTCACCGAGCTGCCCGTGTTCGAAGAGGGCGGCGTGCAGTCGAACTACGCGTCGTTCTTCATGAACGGCCTCTCGCCCAACGCGTTCGCTGACGAGGCGACCCTCGAGGCCTCCTCGCGCTTCCTGAAGTTCGTGACGTCGGACGAAGCCCAGCTGCTCTGGATGGAGATCGTCGGCGAGCTGCCCGCGAGCCGCACGCTGATCGCGGATCCCGCGCTGGCCGAGGACCCCGTCTACGGCCCGTTCATCCGTGCGTTCGAGTACGCGACCTCCGAGGTGTTCTTCGACGAGGGCGGACAGCGCGACGTGATGCTGGACGCGATCAACAAGGTCGTCCTCAGTGGCGTCGACCCGGCCACGGCCTGGTCCGAGGCCGCCGCTGAAGATCAGGCCTTCCTGGACGCAGCCGAGCGCTGAGTCCTGTGGGGTGCCCGGGATCTGCTGATACCGGATCCCGGGCACCCCCGTTACAACCAGGAACCTCTTGACTGACTCCCGGTACTCCTAGCCATGGCGACTGCACCCCGCCGCCGGCGCCCCCTGCGGCTCGCGAGCCGCGAGGCGATCTGGGCGTATGTGTTTCTGCTGGTCCCGCTCGCCTTTTTCCTCGGCCTGCGGCTCTGGCCGGCCGTACAGTCGTTCCTGCTCTCGCTGCAGACCTGGCACGTCAACCCGGACATGCGCAACTTCGTGGGGCTGCAGTACTACCGCGAGATGCTGAACACTCCCCGCCTGCACCAGGCGCTGGGCAACACCCTGCTCTATACGCTCATCAGCGTGCCGACCCAGCTGGTGATCGGCCTGGTGATGGCTCTGCTGCTCACGTCGGTCGAGCGGTTCCGCGGGCTGTTCCGCGCGATCTTCTTCGCGCCCTACATCACGCCCGGCGTGGCGGTCGCGTGGGTGTGGGGCTGGATGTACAACGTCAACAACGGCATCTTCAACGCCTTCATCATCCAGCTTGACGACTGGGCGGCGGCGCTCGGCCTCACCTGGCTCAGCTTCGAGATCCAGCCGTTCCTGCAGAGCCCGCGCCAGGCGCTGGTCTCGGTGGCCGCGGTCGTGATCTGGCAGGGCCTCGGGTTCCAGGTGGTCATCTTCCTGGCGGGCCTGCTGGGCATCCCGCGCTCCTTCTACGAGGCGGCGCGCATCGACGGCGCCAACGCCTGGCAGGTATTCTGGAGCATCACCCTGCCGCTGCTCAACCCCGTGCTGCTCTTCTCCATCGTCATCTCGACCATCGCGTCGCTCCAGCTGTTCGACCAGGTGATCAACATCAACTTCACCGACCAGGGCGGGCCGCTCGGCAGCACCCTGACGGTGGCCGTCTACATGTACCTGGAAGCGTTTGAGCGGGCGCGCCTCGGCTACGCAGCCGCGGTGACCGTGCTGCTCTTCGTCATCATCCTCGTGATCACGCTGATCCAGATCCGCTTCCTCAACCGCAGGGTGGAGTACTGATGGCGGTCGGTCGCGTCCCGGGGCGCCGCTTCCGGCCGAGAGTCGCGCTTTCCTACCTCGCCCTCAGCGTGCTGGGCGTGGCCATGGCCTTCCCGTTCGTCTGGATGCTGCTCACCTCGTTCAAGAGCATCCGCGAGATATTCAGGCCCGGATTCCTCCCGCAGGTGTGGACACTGGCCAACTACCAGGAAGTGCTGTTCCAGACCGAGTTTCCCCGCTGGTTCCTCAACAGCTTCATAGTCGCTTCGGTGACCACGGTCAGCGTGCTCTTCTTCTGCGCGCTGGTCGGCTACACGCTGGCGCGCCTGCGCTTCCCGGGCAAGGAGATCGTCTTCGTCCTGATCCTCTCGACGATGATGATCCCGACCGAGATGCTCGTCATCCCCTGGTTCGTGATGTCGGCCGAGTACGGCTGGACGAACACGTACTGGGGCATCGCCTTCCCCGGCCTGATCACCGGGTTCGGCGTGTTCCTGATGCGTCAGTTCTTCTCTACCCTGCCGCTCGACCTGTTCGACGCCGGCCGGCTGGACGGCCTGAGCGAGTTCGGCCTCTTCTGGCGCGTCGGCATGCCGCTGGTGCGGCCCGGGCTCGCGGCTCTCGGGATATTCACCTTCATCGGAAACTGGAACGCCTTCCTGTGGCCCCTGATCGTCGTGACCAACCGCTCGATGCGCACGATTCCCGTGGGTACCGCGCTGTTCTCCGGCGAGGCCGCCACGGCCTACAACCTGATCATGGCCGCCAGCGCGCTCGCGATCGTTCCGGTACTGATCATCTTCATAATCTTCCAGAAACAGATCGTCGAGGGTGTCGTCCTTACCGGCGTCAAGGGCTGATGCCTGAAGAGTCACGGCCTGTGAGCGCCAACCGCGGCGCTTTCATCATGATGGGCGGTACGCTGGCGAGCCGGATCACCGGCCTGCTGCGCAACTCGCTGCTCACGCAGCTGTTCGGCGCGGGCATCAGCGACGCCTTCGTGACGGCCTTCCGCGTGCCCAACCTGTTCCGCGAGCTGCTGGCCGAGGGCGCGCTGACCAACTCGTTCGTGCCCGTGTACGCCAGGCTTTCCAGGCGTGACGGTGCAAGCATGGCCGGCGCCCTCCTTGGCGTACTCCTGGTCGCCAACGGCCTGCTCCTGCTGCTCGGCTGGCTCACCGCGCCCTGGCTCGCCCGGGTCCTGATCGGGGACCCGTCGCTGGTCGACGTCGAGCTGACCACTCAGCTAATCCGCATCGTCTTCCCCTTCCTGCTGGGCATCTCGCTCTCGGCCCTGGCGATGGGCGTCCTCAACGCCAGCGAGCGCTTCCTGGCACCCGCTTGGGCACCCGTGGCGCTGAACGTTGTGACGGTGGCGATGATGATCGCCTTCCCCGGCCTGGCCGTGCCGCTGGCCGTGGCACACGTGCTGGGCGGCCTGGCGCAGTTGCTGGTCCAGTTGCCCGCGCTGATCCGGCACGGCCTCCTGCCCGGCCGCATCCGCCTCTGGCACCCCGCGCTCGCCTCCGTGCTGCTGCTGATGATCCCGTTCGCGGTCACGAGCAGCGGCCGGCAGGTGCTCAACGTCGTGGCCTCGGGCGTGATCACCGGCATCGCCGCCGGCGCGCAGACGGCGTTCTACAACGCGGACCTGTTCCTGAGCCTGGCGCTCGGGCTCTTCAGCATCTCGCCGGCGCTGTCCTACTACTCGCGCCTGTCGCGCCTCGCCGCTGACGAGCCCGCTGCTTTCGCCGGGACGCTGGCGCGCGGCCTGGGCCTGATCGCGTTCCTGACGGTCCCGGCCGGCGCCGCGCTCTACCTGTTCGCCCAGCCGGCGGTCGAGATCGTCTTCAACTGGCGGGCGCTGCTGGGCGACCCGGTCACCGACGGGCGCCTGCAGCTCAGCGCCCTGGCCACCGCGCCGCTCGGACTGGCGGTGTTCCCCATCGGGCTCACCAACCTGCTGGTCAGGACGTTCTACATCCGCCAGCGCGTCTGGCTGCCCGTGCTGGTCACCCTGGCCACCCTGACGCTGCAGGGCGCGCTCTACGTCGTCCTGTCGCGCAGCCTCGGCCTGGCTGGCGTCTCCTGGGCGGTCGTCATCGCCTCCACCCTGCAGCTCGGCGTGATGCTCGTGCTGGTCGCGCGCGCCGAGCGGTTCGGCGCTGCCGCCCTGCTGGTCGACTGTGCCCGGATCGTCGCGGCGGCCTTGGCCTCCGGCCTGCTGCTGAGCTGGCTGGGCGGCCTCGTTCCACCGCCCGCCTCATGGTGGGGCCAGCTGGGCTGGCTCGCTGCAGCCCTGCCGCTGTTCGCAGTCGCTTACCTTTCGCTTTGCCTGCTGCTGCGGGTGCGCGGCATGCCGCTTCCGGCACGCTTCAGGCGCTAGCGGATCCGCCAGCCGCCGCCGGTGGCGATGATCAGGTCGTAAGTACGCCGCACGTAGGTGATCCAGGCGCGATACACGCGGGTGGTGAGCCGGTTGACCTCGCGCTCGGCCCGCGTCACGTCCGTCTCGAGCCGGGTCAGGTCGCGAACGTCCAGCGCTTCGCCGTCGGCCGCTGCCAGCGCCGCTGTCACCTGTACAAGGTGAGCCTGCGCGGCTGCCAGCTCCTGCTCGGCCAGCGTGAGCTCGTCCTCGGCGAAGCCCGCGTCGACCTGCGCGATCCGGGCGGCGTCGACCAGCGCGTCGGCCACCGCCTGCACCTCTTCGAGCGCGGCTGCCAGGTCCGCCTGCAGGGCGGCGCCGTCCGTGCCGCTTCCGAAAACGAACTCGGCGCTCAGTCGGAACTCGAGCCGGGCGCGCCCGCCCGGGTTGATCAGCGCGAACCGGAAGCCCGGCCGGCCGGCCATCAGGCCGGTCTCAAGGTCGACGTCAAGGTTCTCGTTGCGCCAGCTGCCACCCAGCCGGAAGTCCCGCAACGCGCTGGCCGGACCGGCCTGCAGCAGGCGCGCCTCAGCCTCGGCGGCGCGGAGCTGCTGCATGCGCACGTCAGGGTGTTCGGGCAGCTCGATCCCGGGAATCGCGAAGCGGATGCTCGCGTAAGTCGCCTCGTCAGCGAGTCCGTGGGCCAGAGCGGCTGACTGCGCCTGCTCCAGGCCCCACGCCGCTCGTTCGAGCGCGAGCAGTTCGGGAACGATGCCCTCGCGGCCGGCCAGCTCGGCGGCGTCCAGGGCGGCGGACGCGTCCTGAGCCGCCGCGAACGCGTCCTGGGCGAGCAACAGTTCGGCGTGCGCAAGGAGGGCGTCGCGCACGCCGCGCTTCTCGGACACCGCATGGGCCGCGATGGCGCGCTCGAGTTTTATCGCGCGCTGGGCGGTCGCGAGCGGACGCTCGCCGAACCGGACCTGCATTATCGCGCTCACGCGCGGGTTCAGGACCTGGTCGCGCCTGCCCTCCAGGTACTCGCGGTACAGCAGTGACGGACGCACCGTCACGCTCCAGTCGAGCAGCTCCCAGGGGTCGCCCTCACGGATGATGGCGTCTATCCCGGCGGCGCTTTCGCTCAGCGCTTCACTTCGGAAGTCGAGCGCCGCACTCTGGTCTGTGACCGGCTGCGCCGAGGCCGCGAGGCCGGGCAGCAGCAGGAACACGCCCAGCAGCGCGCCGAGCTTCCCGGTTACCGACAGCTTCATTTTCTGGCCGGAGGATAGCACAACCCGGCGACTTGGTAGGCTGGCCGGGTGGACGAGTCATCAGGCCCTGGCGGCCATCAGGGACCCTCGCTGTCGAGTGCCGCGGAGGACTACCTCAAGGCCATCTTCGAGCTTGGCGGTTCCGACGTCGGCACGGTCGAGCTGGCCGGCCTGCTCGAGGTCAGTCCCGCCAGCGTGACCGGGATGCTGCGCCGGCTTGCCGGCCTGCGACTGGTCGAGTACGAGCGTTACCGGGGGGCCAGCCTGACCCCTGCGGGTCGCATGATGGCGCTGGAGACGATCCGGCACCACCGGCTGCTCGAGACGTACCTGAAGGAGGCGCTCGGCTACTCGTGGTACGCCGTGCATGACGAGGCGGAGAAGCTGGAGCACCACATCAGCGAGGAGTTCGAGGACCGGATCGCCGAGGCGCTCGGGCATCCTTCGCACGACCCGCACGGGGACCCGATCCCTGACCGCGAGGGTCAGGTGCCGGCGGTCAGCGGCCGGCCGCTTGCCGAGTTGCCGCCCGGCGAGTACGTGCTCACGCGCATCGCCCGGCTGCCGGTCGACACGCTCATCTGGCTCGACGGGCTCGGGGTCCGGCCGGGGGTGAGAATCGTCCTGCGGGGAGTCTCGGAGGACGGACGCGTGGTGGCCGAGGGCTTCGAGCTGGAGCCTGACGTGGCCGCGAAGATCATGGCCGAGGCAGGATGAGGCCTCTCAATCCAGCTCACTTCCGGCCATGGCCCACCGATTCAAAGATTCTGCGTGTCTGTTTCGCCTGCAGCTCTCGTAATGGCCGTGTGTCCTCGAACTGCTGCATGGCTCCGATGATGAACTCGGCGACCACTGTGCTGCTCGTCGCGTACAGCACGTCCAGCTTGCGCGCAACCCGATGAACCAGCAGCGGTGATGCATCAATCAGCCGACGAACCGCTTGAAGATCACCGCGGCGTTCTGCCCGCCGAAGGCGAAGTTGGTCGACAGGGCATAATCGACCTGCTGCTCGCGGGGTTCGTTGGGGATGTAGTCCAGGTCGAGTTCGGGATCGGGGTCCATGTAGTTCCGCGTGGGCGGAAGCACGCCGGTAGTGAGTGCCTGGATCGAGGCGATCGCCTCGACGGCGCCGGCGGCGCCGAGCATGTGGCCGGTCATCGACTTCGTGGACGAGATTGGCGGGACGTTCTCGCGGCCGCCGAAGATCTCCTTGTAGGCGAGTGTCTCGTTCAGGTCGTTCGCTTCCGTGCTGGTGCCGTGCGCGTTGACGTAGCCGATGGCCTCGGGGTTTAGTCCGGCCGAGTTCAGGGCCCAACGGATGCACCTGACCGCGCCGACGCCGCCGGGGGCGGGGGCGGTGATGTGGTGGGCGTCGGCACTGATGGCCGAGCCGACGATCTCTGCATGGATGGTCGCGTCGCGCGCGAGGGCGTGCTCGAGCTCCTCGAGGATCAGTACTCCTGAGCCCTCGCCAATCACGAAGCCGTCGCGGCTGGCCGTGAACGGCCGGCTGGCGGTCTCGGGGCTGTCGTTGCGGGTCGAGAGCGCCTTCATGACCGAGAAGCCACCGACCCCCATGGGGTTGATGGCGGCCTCGCTGCCGCCGGTGAACATGATGTCGGCCTCGCCGCGCTGGATGATGCGGTACGCGTCGCTGATGCTGCCAGTGCCAGTAGCGCAGGCAGTGACCACGGTGGTGGACGGGCCAAGCAGGTGGTACCTCATCGCTACGTGGCCGCTGGCCATGTTGGCGATTATCATCGGGATGAAGAAGGGAGAGATGCGCATGGCGCCGCGTTCGACCCGGATGAAGGACTGGTCTTCCCACGTGCCGAGGCCGCCGATGCCTGAGCCGATGCACGTGCCGGTGCGCTCGCCGGCTACTTCTTCCTCGCTCAGTCCGGAATGCTTCAGCGCCAGGTCGGCGCCTACGATCGCGAGCTGCACGAACCGGTCGAGCCTCCTGGCTTCCTTGCGTTCCAGGTAGTCGCCCATGTCGACATCAACCTCGCCTGCGAAGCGGACGCTCAGCTCGCTTGCGTCGAACAGTGTGATGGGGCCTATCCCGTTACGAACCTCGTGCTGCGCCTTGAGGAACTCGTCGGCTCCAAGACCAATCGGGGTTACGGGGCCGAGTCCAGTGACAACAACACGTTTCATATATAGCAATCTTAGCCGCTTGCCCGTCCCGGCGGTGTCCCCCAGGGTTACGGTCCGCCGGGCCGGAAAGTGATTCTACTGGCGCGAGGTGATGAAAGTGACGGCGTCGCCCACCGTAAGGATGCCTTCGGCCTGCTCGTCGCTGATCTCGATGCCGAACTCGTCTTCGAGTCCCATGATCAGTTCGACGACGTCGAGGCTGTCTGCGCTCAGGTCTTCGATGAATGAAGCCTCGAGGGTGATTTCGTCGCGATTCGAATCAAGCTTCTCGGCGACTACGTCCTTGATCTTCTCAATGATTGCCTGCTCGTCCATTTTTCCTCCTGTATTGAATAAAGGGCACGCACCGTAATCCGTGCCCGGGATGATTCCGCGGTGTGCCCGCCCAGCCTGCGCGAATTGTACTACGCCGGCAGAAGGCGGGTGCATGGCCTACCGCATGACCATGCCGCCGTCCACGGCGATCGTCTGGCCGTTGATGTAGGCCGCTTCCTCGCCGGCGAGGAACGCGACGAGGCTGGCCACTTCGGAGGCCCTGCCGAACCGCCTGGCGGGAATCCGGGACAGGTACTGCTCCCGCAGGTCCTCGGCCAGTGATTCCGTCATGTCCGACTCGATGAAGCCGGGTGCGACGGCGTTGACGGTGATGCCCTTGCCGGCGTACTCCTGCGCCATCGCCTTGGTCAGCCCGATCAGGCCGGCCTTGGCGGCCACGTAGTTCGCCTGGCCGACGTTGCCCATCAGGCCGACCACGGAGCTGATGTTGATGATGCGGCCGAACTCGGCCCTCAGCATGCCGCGCAGGGCGGACTTCGACAGGTGGAACGCCGCGGACAGGTTGGTGTCCAGCACAGCCTGCCAGTCGGCCTCCTTCATGCGCAGCACGAGGGTGTCGCGGGTGATGCCGGCGTTGTTGACCAGCAGGGAGGGCGCGCCGAGCGAGCCGGTGACGTCCTTGATCAGCTGCGCGCAGGCGTCGGCGTCGGCAACGTCGGCCTGGACGGTCGCGGCACGGCCGCCGGCGGCGTTGATCGCGGCCGCGACCTCCTCGGCGGGTGCGGCCGAGGCGACGTAGTGGACGGCCACGGCCCAGCCGTCGGCCGCGAGGCGTTCGGCCATCGAGCGGCCGAGGCCGCGGCTTGAACCTGTTACGAGTGCTGTCTTCATGCGTTCACCATAGCCAGTGCAGCCCGCAGGCTGGCCGGGTCGGTGACGGAGGCGACCCGAACTCCGCTGAGCGTGCGGGTCACGAGCCCGGAGAGCACCTGGCCGCTGCCGAACTCTATGAACGTGTCGACCGGGCTGTCGGCCAGGTTGGTCATGGTCTCGACCCAGCGCACCCGGCCCGTGACCTGCTGCGTGAGCAGCGAGGGCAGCTCGGCCCGCGCAGCCGCGCGGGCGGTGACGTTGCTGATGACCGGGAACGCCGGGTCCTTGAAGCCGGTTGCCTCCAGCAGCGGCGCGAGCCGGTCGGCTGCGTCCTGCATCAGGGGGCAGTGGAACGGGGCGGACACCTTGAGCGGGATCACGCGGGCGCCCGCCGCCTTGAGCGCCTCGTTTGCGCTGGCGACAGCGACGGACTCACCCGAAATCACGGTCTGGGCGGGGGAGTTCAGGTTGGCGATCGCGACGATTCCTGTGACCTGCTCAAGCACCCGCTCGATCGCGGCCGGATCCAGCTTCATGACGGCCGCCATCGCGCCGGTGCCTTCCGGCACGGCTTCCTGCATGAACTCGCCGCGGCTCCGCACCAGGCGGAGCGCGTCTACAAGCGAGAGCGCGCCGCTGGCGACGAGCGCGCTGAACTCGCCCAGGCTGTGTCCCGCCGCCGCGACGGGCTGAGGGCCGCCTGCCTCGAGCCAGGCGCGCCACGCGGCGATGCCAGCGGTGACGAGCGCGGGCTGCTGGTTGGCGGTCAGGGTCAGTTCTTCGATCGGGCCGTCCTGCATCAGGCCGGTCAGGCCGGGCAGGGTGGCCTCGGCCTCGTCCAGCACGGCCCGCGCGGCCGGGGAGTGCTCCGCGAGCGCGCCCGCCATGCCGACGGCCTGGGAGCCCTGGCCGGGGAAGAGAGCGGTGAAGCTCACTTGAGGCCGCCCCAGGTCAGCACGGACGCTGCCCAGGTGAGGCCGGCGCCGAACGTGACCAGAAGCACGTTGTCGCCTTCATCGATGCGGCCGTCGTCCAGCGCGGTCGCGAGTGCCAGCGGGATCGAGGCCGTGGAGTTGTTGCCGAACTCGTCGACGGTCACCACCACGCGCTCGGGCGGCAGCTTCAGGCGCTCGCGGGCCGCCTCGATGATGCGCAGGTTCGCCTGGTGCGGCACGAAGAGGCTGATGTCATCGGGCGTCATGCCGGCCTTCTCGACCGCCTCGACGGTCGAGGTGTTCATCACGCGGACCGCGAACTTGAACACCTCGCGGCCGTTCATGTAGAGCTTTTCGGCCAGCTTGGTGCCGTCGGGCAGGGTATCGCCGGTGGCGCGCATGTGCAGTTGGTGGGCCCCACCGCCGTCCGCGCCGGTGACGATGGAACGGAAGCCGAAGCGCCCGTCCACCAGCTCGACTATCGCCGCGCCGGCACCGTCGCCGAACAGGACGGCGGTCGAGCGGTCGTTCCAGTCGACGATCTTCGTAAGGGACTCGGCGCCGATCACGAGCACCCGCCGGTGCCGGCCGGACTCGACCAGGCCGGAGGCAACGCTCAGGCCGTAGATCCAGCCGGGGCAGGCTGCGAGCAGGTCGAACGCGGCGGCCTTGAGTCCGAAGTGGTGCTGAACGAGCGCGGCGGTGGACGGGAAGTACGCGTCCGGAGTGTTGGTGGCGACGATGACCATGTCGACGCCGGACAGCGCGCCGGGACCATGGCGACGGACGAGGTCGTCCACTGCCGCGATCGCAAGATCGGAAGTGTACTCGTCCTCGGCGGCCACGTGACGGCGCCGGATGCCGGTGCGGGAAACGATCCACTCGTCACTGGTATCCATCATCTTTTCCAGGTCCTGGTTGCTCAGGATGCCTGGCGGCGCGTACGCGCCGAGCGCGGTGATGCCCGCACGCTTGTTTGTCATGGGAGCAAGCCTAGCATGCGCCCTGGGGCGCTACTTCTGAGGCTCAGTCGACTGACAGGACCTGGCGGCCACCGTACTGGCCGCATGAGGCGCAGACGGTATGGGGCACGCGCGAGGCGCCGCAGTTCTTGCAGGCGACCAGCGTCGGTGCGGTCAGGAAATCATGTGCGCGGCGCGAGTCGCGCTTCGCGCGCGAGGTGCGCTTCTTGGGAACCGGATGCTTCGCCATTTCTCTTACTCCTTCTGAGACCCCAGGTCGAGGTCTTTCAGCGAGGCGAACGCTGAACGTCCACCCCGGTCGTTGTCCTGATCCGTGCCGTAGGCGGCGACGAGATCCTGGCACTCGTTCGCGTCTGCGCAGGCTGCCGTTATCGGCAGGTCCACGGAGAACACTTCGGCGAGCAGAATGGCGAAGTCAACCTGGGGCTGGCCGAACACCAGCACCTCTTCGTCATCCTCGTCGCGCCGGATGCTCAGCTCCTCGACGCCCTGGCTGTACTCCATCGGGTAGATGAAGTCCGAGCGCCCTTCGACCGCGACCGGCTTGAGGCAGCGCCTGCACGGCGTCATCGCCTGGCCGCTGACGGACCCGCTCAGCAGGAACTCGTAGTCTCCCACCGCGCGAACCTGTATATCGTACCCCAAGGGCTGCTCGATGCTGTAGTCAGCAGAGTGCCATTCGGGCAGCGGCGTGAACTCGCCCTGTGCTTCAACTTCGCCCTCTGCGTGCGGGTCGTTGCTCAGCAGGCGTGCCAAATTTACTGTTACGTCCTGTTTCTGAGCCATCCTTTGAGAGTATAGGTACGCACCGGGGTGCTGTCAAGGACACCCGATACCCTGAGCTCGTGCAATATACTCGGCACAGCAGGCAGTAATCCCGGAGGAGACGGCAGGTGTCAGGTAAGGGGCAGCAAAAGGCAAGCATCGCGGCGATCGATGATGACCCGGCCATGCTTCGCCTGGTCACACTCGCACTCGAGGACGAGTTCGAGGTGAGGGCGTTCGAGGACCCGAGGGCGGCACTCGCCGAGTTCGAGGGCGGTTTCGTGCCGGACCTCGTGGTGAGTGACGTGATGATGCCTTACATGATCGGCTTCGAGCTGCACGAGCTGACGCGGCGCATCCCGCAGATGCGGTCGGTGCCGTTCGTGTTCCTGTCCGCGATGAGCGACCGCGTCCAGGTGCGCCGCGGCATGAGCCAGGGTGCCGACGATTACATCACGAAGCCGTTCAAGGCCGGGGAGCTGCGCGACGCGATCCGCATCCGCCTGGCGCGGGCGGACGACCTGCGCGAGCAGTTGCCGCAGCGCCTGAGCGTCCACACGCTGGGGGGCGCCGGGATGGTGTTCGGCGAGAAGCGCCTCCAGTGGGAGGCAGGCAAGGTCGTCGTGCTGATCGTTTACCTGCTGGCGCACGGCCGCAGCGCGCCGCTCAGGGACGTGGCCGAAGCGCTCTGGTCCGAGCCCGTGAACGACAACACGCTGCGCGTGCTGCTGAACCGCGCCAGGCGCACGCTCCAGGGCGTGGGCGAGCTCAAGGTCAGCAACCAGACGGTGCAGCTGGACATGCACCAGCCGGTGGCGTGGGACGCCCAGCTGTTCGAGGAAGGCGTCCAGGAGGCGCTTTCGCACGAAGGCATGAACCGGATCGAGAGCGGCATCAAGCTGTACCCCGGCGAGTTCCTGCCCGGCTTCGAGGGACCCTGGATAGAGATCCACCGCTCGCACCTGGAGAACCTCTTCCTTTCCCTGCTCGAGGAGGCGGTCGCCCGCGCCAGCGGCGACGCCGAAGAGGAGGCCGCACGGGCGCGCCTCGAGGCCTGGCTCGATTCCTGAGGCGGACCGTTCCGGCGGTATACTCACTACTCATGTTCCAGGTGATCCCATGTGTCGACATCCAGCAGGGCAAAGCGGTGCGCCTCTACGAGGGCGATCCCGACCGCGAGACCGTCTATTTCGAAAGTCCCCTTGAGGCGGCCCGTCACTGGGTGACGCTGGGGGCCGGGCTGGTGCACCTGGTCGACCTCGACGCCGCCCTGGGCCGCGGCGACAACGCCTCGGTCATCAGGGAGATCGCCACGCTGCCGGGCGCCCGCTTCGAGCTTGGCGGCGGGATCCGGGAACTTGAGACAGCCCGGGACTGGCTCGGACATGTCGAACGCGTCATCCTGGGCACCGCCGCGATCACCGATCCCGGCCTGACCGACGCGTTGGTAGGCGAGTTCGGGCCCGAGCGGGTCGTCGTCTCCCTCGATGCGCGCGACGGACTCGTCGCCATCCGCGGCTGGCAGGAGACTAGCCAGGCGGATGCCTTCGAGATGGCGCGGAAGGTGGCCGATCAGGGTGTCACCACGCTCATCTACACCGACGTCACGCGCGACGGCACCATGAAGGGCGTGAACGCCGAGCCGGTGCGGCGCATGCGCGAGGCGTTCCCGCACACGCTGCTGGCCGGCGGCGGCGTTGGCTCGAATGCCGACCTCGACCTGTACGCCAGCCTGGGCCTGGACGGCGCCATCGTCGGCCGCGCGCTCTACGAAGGCAAGATCACCTATCCCAGAACTGCCTGAGGTCGAGACCGTCCGGCGGGAGCTGGAGCCCATGCTGACCGGACGCATTGTCCTGGACGCCCGCCTTGCAGAGGCGGAGCCGGGCCCGCGCTACCGTGGCCTGGACCTGCTCACGGGCCAGGTGCTTGAACGCGTCACACGCCGCGGCAAGTTCCTGGTCGTGCCGCTGCTCAGGAACGGAGAGAGGCTCAACGACCTCATCATCCACCTCGGCATGACCGGCGTGCTGAGCCTGGTCCCCCCGCCCCGGCCGCAGCACCTGCGCGTGCTGCTCGGGCTGGACGGCGGGCTCGGGCTGCACTTCACCGACGCCAGGCGCTTCGGCCGCTTCCTGCTCACCCCGGCCGGGGATCACTCCTCGCTGCCGACCCTGCAGGCGATGGGTCCCGAGCCGCTCGGGGAAGGCTTCACGGCGGAGGCGTTCGCGACGGCGCTCGCCCGCTCGGTCACGGCCGTCAAGACGTACCTGCTCAGTCAGCGGCCGGTCGCCGGCGTGGGCAACATCTACGCAGACGAGGCGCTCTGGCGCGCGGGCGTGAACCCCGCGACGCCGGCCCGCGACGTCCCGGCGGCCCAGATCGGGCCACTGCGGGACGCGATCCGCGCGGTGCTGGCCGAGAGCATCGCCCGCGAGGGCACAACGTTCAGCGACTACCGCACGGTGACAGGGGCGACCGGATCCTTCCAGGACAGCCTCGCGGTTTACGGCCGCGCGGAACAGCCGTGCGGCCGCTGCGGTCACCCGATCCGCAGGACGGTGCTGGGCGGGCGCGGCACGCACCACTGCCCGCACTGCCAGCCTTCGTTGTAAGTTCGGCTCATGCACCGAACCGAGATCCAGGTGCGCTACGGGGACACCGACGCGCTGGGCCACATCAACAACGCCGTTTACGCGACCTACGCCGAGTACGGGCGCATCGACCTCTTCCGGGCCGCGCTGGGCATGTACACCGAAGCCGGCGAGACCGGCGGCTTCATCCTCGCGCGCATCGCGATCGATTTCCGGAGCCAGATCCGGCTGGGCCAGAAGGTCGAGGTGCTTAGCGGCGTGAGCCGGATCGGCAACAGCAGCATCGAGGTGAAGCAGCGCGTTCTGGCCGACGGCGTCCTTGCGGCCGAAATCGAGGCGGTGGTCGTGGCTTTCGACTACGCACAACAGCGGCCTGTACGCGTTCCCGACGCCGTTCGGGAGGCAGCCGCGAACCCGCTCTACCGGGCTGACTGAACCCGCCTCACGGGGCTGAGCGGGACGCTATAGAGTGTGGCTGTGCGCTGGTTTCGCCGCCCCCTGAAAACAAGGATTCCACGAGAGCAGCTTCCTCCCGAAGTCGCGCGCACCATGCGCCTGTCGATAGTCGAGGGATCGCTGGCCCAGGCCGTCCTGAACTGGACCACCGGCAGCGTCCTGATCGGCTACATGCTGCACCTGGGCGCAACGCCGACGCAGCTGGCCATGGTGGCCAGCCTTCCACTGCTGGCTCAGGCGGCGAGCCCGCTGGCTGCCTGGATGGTCTCGCGTTTCGGCAGGCGCAAGCTGATGGCGATCGTCTGCGCCTCGCTCGGCCGGACGCTCTGGGTGCTTGCCGCCCTGACGCCCCAGCTCGGGCTGCCCGCAGGCAGCGAACCCGCCTTCCTCCTCGGGATCGTGCTGATCTCGAGCGTCTTCCTGGCGTGCAACGGCACGATCTGGAGCTCCTGGATGGCGGACGTCGTGCCGGCCGACCGGCGCGGGGCGTACTTCGGGCCGCGCACCGGCATCATGGGGCTCTTCGGCATGGTCACGAACCTGGCTGCAGGTGCGCTGCTGGACCGGATGGTCGAGCCCGTCGGGTTCCAGGTCGTGCTCTTCACGGCCGTCGCCTGCGGGGTCGCGTGCGTCATCCTCTACCTGTTCCATTACGACCCGCCGGTCGAGCAGCCCCGCGTGACGTTCGCCAGGATCCTGAGCACGCCGGTAAAGGACGCCAACTTCCGCCGCTTCCTGATCTTTGCCGTCTACTGGCAGTTCACGGTGATGCTGGCCGCGCCCTTCGTGCTGCCCTACTTCCTGGACGAGCTCGGCATGACCTTCACCCAGGTGGCCGTCTGGACGGCGATCGCCGCGAGCTGCGGCCTGGGCACCGCCATCTACTGGGGCAGGACTGCGGACCGCGTGGGCAACAAGCCCGTGCTGGCCATCGGCACCTTCCTTGCCGGCGCCGCGCTGCCGACCTCGTGGATACTGGCGGGCGTGACCGGGCGGCTCGGCTTCATCTGGGTCGGAGCCGTCTTCGACGCGGTCGCGTGGGGCGCGATCGGTCCGGCCATCTTCAACCTGGCGCTGGGCAGCGCCGCCCCCGCCAGCCGCCTGGCCTACATGGGCATGTACTCGCTGGCGACCGGCGCGGCCGGCTTCCTGGGCGGCGCGCTCTCGGGTCCGCTGCTCGTCTGGTTCACAAGCCTGAGCGGCTTCGCAGCCGGCGGCTACTGGATGCTGTTCATCCTCAGTGGCGTCGGCCGCGCGCTCGCGTGGGTGTTCCTGCGCGGGATCAGCGAGCCGAACTCCTGGGCCACCCGGGCGCTGCTCGGTTCGTACGCGCTCACCCTGCGGTCCCTGCGTCTGCCCTGGCGGCCCTGAAGCCCGATTGGGTCAACAGGTGCGTCATGCGCACGTCGTGCGGCTCGACCGGAACCCTGTCCAGCACCAGCTCGTCCCACGTCACGCCCACGAGCGTCGCGGCGGCCGGCAGACTGGGCAGCAGCCGGTCGTACCAGCCCGCTCCGTGGCCGAGGCGCCCGCCGTACGCGTCGAAGGCCAGGCCGGGCACGAACGCGATGTCGACAGCGGCGGGATCGACCGGCGGGGAGTCCGCGGTGGGCTGCAGGAAGCCGTAGCGGTGCCCTTCCAGCGTGGTCTCGTGCGTGAGTTCGTGCAGGGTCAGCTGGTGGCCGGTCCGAGGCGTGCGGGTGACGGCGAAGCGGTAGCCGGGCATGCCGAGCAGCGGTGTGAGGTCGGGCTCGAACGGCGTGGGCAGGTACAGGAGCACGCATTCGTGGCCAGACAGGGCCCGCCGGACGGCTCCCAAGTTCAGCCATCCGGCGGATTCCCGTGCAAGCGTTGCGCGTTGCGCGTGCGTCCAGGCACGCAGGCGCCGCTTGTCATCCTGCGTTGTCGTAGCCGCCATGCCCCAATCTAGCGCGGGCAAGGCCGGCGCGGGCTCAGGCCTGCTCTGTGTCCAGCCAGTCGTTCAGCTCCTGCTCGGCCCGCTCGCGCGTGTAGCCGTAGCGCTCCTGGATGACGCCCTGCAGCTCCTCGTAGTTTCCCTTGAGCTGCTGGACCTCGTCGTCAGTGATCTCGCCCCATTTGGAGCGGACCCTCCCTTTGAGCTGCTTCCAGTTACCTTCGAGTCTGTCGCGGTTCATCTTGCCCCCTCCTTCCGCGGGTCGGATCCCCCGCTGTGGCAAGGATATTGTCCGGGTCCCCGGCGCGACTGTAGGCTGGCTCCCCGCATGCGCTACAGCTGCCCGGGCGGGCAGCGGCGATAATGGAGCATGAGCGACCAGCAGGACAACCAGGAGCAGGCGGCCCCCGCGCCGCAGACGACCACCGTCCACCACCTGGTGGACAAGCGGTTCATCGGCATCACCCCGGACGGAATGCGCCTGCCGATGGACGGCGAATCCGAGGCGCAGACAGGCATGCGGCCCATGCAGATCGTGCTCAACGCGGTCGGTGCCTGCGCGGCTTACGACATCGTGGAGATGATCAAGAAGCGCAGGCTCGAGATCGTCGACTACCGCGTCGAACTCACCGGCGAGCGGTTCGACGGCGTCCCGGCGTACTTCACCCACATCCACGCGGTGCACCATCTGAACGCGCCCGGGCTGAAGCAGGAGCAGGCGGAGCGGTTCGTGGAGCTGGGCATGACGCGTTACTGCTCGGTGGCGGCCAGCCTGAAGGCCGAGATCAGTTTCGAAGTGGTGCTGGAGGGCTCAGCGGACTAGGCGTCACGCTTCGAGCGGCCCGCTTGGGTCTGGGCCCGCGTCCCCGTCGTCTTCGCCCTGCGCGATGGCGAAGCCGGCCTGCAGGCCCATCAGGTAGCCGAGCTTGAGCATGAAGACGATCGTGTCGGCGTCGCCATCCCTGATCAGTGCCTCCACGTGCTCGACCGTGCCGTCGGGCAGTTGCACGCCTTCGACCTGGTCCTTGTGGGCGTCCTTCATCTGTTCGAGGAACGCGCGGATCTGGGCCTCGTCGTCAGTCACGGGGCCGAGTCCCTGTGGATCAGGTCGTTGAGCCAGGCGATGAGCGCGGTGGCGCTGCCGTCGTTAGTGGCGAGCGGCACGTGGTGCACGTCGCAGATGCGCAGGAGCGCGGTCACGTCCGGTTCGTGCGGCTGGCTCGTCAGCGGATCCCGGAAGAAGATGACGGCCAGCACGCCGTCCTCCGCGATGCGTGCGCCGACCTGGAGGTCGCCCCCCTGCGGGCCCGACTGGACCAGTTCCACGTCCAGGCCGAGCTCCTCGCGCAGCCGCGTCCCGGTGGTGCGCGTCGCGATCAGCGGATAGTTCTCAAGTACGGAAACGTGCGAGCGCACGAAGTCGACCAGGGCTTCCTTGCGTTCGTCGTGCGCGATCAGGGCTACGGCCTTGCTCATTGTTCACCAGTCTAGAACGTGCGCGGCCGTGAGCCCGTGACACGCGGTATGGTGGGCAGTTGAGTCAGGGAAGTCCCGGGTGGGCTGCCACCCGAATCAACCGAGGTGAGCAATGCTGGATTTCGTAAAGGTCGAGGGTCTGTTCAGTGCCGAGGAACGGCAGGTGCGCGAGAGCATCCGCCGGTTCGTTGACAGGGAGGTCCTGCCCCACATCGCGCAATGGTGGGAGGAAGAGACGCTGCCGCAGCACCTGGTCCGCCAGTTCGGCGAGCTCGGGCTGATGGGCGCGAACCTGCCCGAGGAGTACGGCGGCGCCGGCCTGAACAACACGGCCTACGGCCTGATGATGTACGAGATGGAGCGTGCCGACAGCGGCCTGCGCAGCTTCGTGAGCGTCCAGAGCGCGCTCGTCATGTACCCGATCTACGCCTACGGCAGCGAGGAACAGAAGCGCGAATGGCTGCCCAAGCTGGCCACGGGCGAGGCGATCGGCTGCTTCGGCCTCACCGAGCACGACGGCGGCTCCGACCCCGGCGCCATGCGCACCCGCGCCCGCCGCGACGGCGACGACTGGATCCTGAACGGTTCCAAGATGTGGATCACCAACGGGCACATCGCCCAGGTCGCGATCGTGTGGGCGGCGGATGACGAGGGCGTCATCCGCGGCTTCGTCGTGCCGACTGACGCCAAGGGCTTCAGCGCCAACAAGGTCAAGAACAAGTTCAGCCTGCGCGCCTCCGAGACCAGCGAACTCGTGCTCGAGGACGTGCGCCTGCCCGCCTCGGCCCTGCTGCCGGACGGCCACGGGCTCAAGGCCCCCCTCGGCTGCCTCACCCAGGCGCGCTACGGCATCAGCTGGGGCGCACTCGGCGCACTCGAGGCGGTGTTCGAGGAGAGCCGCGACTTCGCCGAGTCACGCATCACTTTCGGCGCGCCCATCGGCTCGCGCCAGCTGGTGCAGCACAAGCTGGTCCAGATGGCCACCGCCCACTCCACCGGCCTGCTGCTCTCCTGGCGCCTGTCCAAGCTGAAGGACGAAGGCAAGCTGCACCACTCCCAGGTGTCGATGGCCAAGCGCAACAACGTGCGCGCCGCCCTCGTGGCAGCCCGAGATGCCCGCGAGATCCTCGGCGCCAACGGCATCACGCTCGAGTACCACGCGATCCGGCACATGCTGAACCTCGAGACCGTCGATACCTACGAGGGGACGTATGACATCCATACGCTGATCGTGGGGCGGGAGCTTACCGGGTTGTCTGCGTTGGGCTGAACTCCGGAGTACTTCGGTTAGCTCTCGCTGGCGCCGTCCTTAAGTCCGGATGGCGCCGCTCTCATGATATCGGTATCACTCATCAGGCGAGACTGGCTGGGATTACACCTGTTTCGGTCAGCGATTACGTATCTGTTTGCGACAAAGGTACAAATGTCACAAGCACAAGGTCGTCACAAATGACATACTGTTTCGTGTGTTGGGGATGTGCCGCGCATGTGAAGCATAGGCGCTGAATCCGGCACGTCATCTCGGCGTCGTTACCTGACGCGGACGTATCGACCGGATGCTTCTTCCGGGGGAGGAAATGAAAGTGACAACAGTCTCATACTGCCACGCCCGGTTCAAACGGGCTTTCTTTGATGTCGTGCCAACAGGCCGGCTCTCTTGAGCCGGCCTTTAACAGGCTTGCCGCTGGACAGCGGCAGGGCAACGGTTATTCCTATTTTCACTGTGCCTCGTGGCACCGTATCTGAATTCGGCATACAGAACAGTTCTATCTGCATTATTGCCGGTCCCGGCAAACAGGAGGGTTACTTGTGGTGAGTGGATTGCGAAGCAGGCTGATGAGCGCACTGGTGCTGTTGGCCTTGGTGTTTGGGGCGCAGGGGTTGGCTGCGGTGCCGGTGGCCACGCTTGGTAATGGTGAGGCGTTCATCGGGACCAGCGTCACAGTGCCGGCGAGCTTTATCAACTCGGGTGCTGAGGTCGGCTATGGCCCATACCTCGACGTGATCGTGCCGAACGGCTCGCCGCTTGCGTTCACGGGGGCGTCCTACCTGGGCGCGAACCTCGAGCCGGAGGCGACCAGGACTGTCAGAGAGGACGGAACCATCGACCACCCTTATCACGGGGCAGTCGACGGTCTGAACCCTGGCGATACGGTGATAATCCTCGAGCTCCCCTTTGGCTCGATCATCCCTGGACAGCCAACGATAGATGTCGATCTCGAGTTCGACCTCAGCCCGGCTGCCTCGATAGCCGAGGTTCATGAGCTAGGTGTCTTCGGCGGATTCCGGTTCGGTATGGATGCGCTCGACAATCCACCACTGGATGAAAATGACGTGGATGGAGATCCACCACTCCGTCAGTCGTCACCGAACCACGGTAACGTCAGCCCGCAGCTTATCGAGGTGAACAAGAGCGTCCTCGCACCTGACCACGACACGCCGATCGGCCCGACGTTCAGGCACACGTACGAGATCACCGTCGACATAGCACCGGGACAGACGATCAGCGGGCTGCAGGTCGTCGACAGTCTGCCTACCTCCGTCGTGTACCTGGCCAGCAGCATCTCGGTGACCGGCCCGGACGGCGATCTGGGGTTCGTGGCTGGATTCGAGCACGATGGGGGAACCTGCGCAGGCGAACCAATCGACACTGGTGTCGACATCGGCCCTTGCGACGGAACTAACCTCGTAATCACCGTTGACGGCAATGTCACCATCGACGAGACGGCCACCGCACCGGGCCGCGTGACGTTCCGGTTCGACTTCTATATCGACCTGCTGGACGCGCATGATAATCACACCGGTTCGAGGGAGGACGACCAGGGCTACAACACCGCCACTGTCGATGGGACCTGGCAGCGTGACGGGGCGTCCCTCTCTGGTCGTACCCCTGCCCTGGACCTTTCGGACTTCGATCAGCTGACGCTGATCAACGACAACGAGAAGCACGATGAATTCTCCAACGGCACGATCCGCCTGCAGAAGTGGGTAGGTAGTGCTGGCGAGTCGTCCGCCACGGCCGCGATCATGGACAATGTCACGTTCATACTCGACTTCCAGGTGTCCGACCCGTCCGTGTTCGGCGACGTCGTCATCATAGACGTGCTGCCCGACGGTCTGGAGTTCAACGAGGGATCAGCCGAACTGACTGTCTGGCGGCATGGCACCGAGATAGTAAACGGCGCCCCGATTACTCCCGTCGTCGCCACCACCACGGAGCAGACGCTCACCTTCGATGTGACCGCCCAGGTTGGAGGCGGCCTGCTCATCGGCGCCTGCGTACCCCCGGACGGGGGTGAACCCGACTGTGAGGAAGTTGCCGCGTCTCAGTCGCTGCGCGGTCAGATCACCTACACGGCTGAGGTGCTTCGCAACTACCGCAACACGGCCTTCGGGAGCGTCGTGCAGAACGACGAGCTGGTGAACGAGGCCACTGTGACGGGCAAGATCCACGGACCCGGCAGCGACTTCCCTGTCACCGAATTCACGGATACCGACGGCGACGAAGCCACCGTCCGCATCAAAAGCGCCCTGGCCTCAAAACGCATCCACGCCATCAACGACGAGCTACGCGATCCCGATGCCACCGGCGTGCCGATGATCACGGCGGGCGACGTAGTCACCTTCGCCCTCCGCCTCGACCTTGGCGAACTCTCGTTCAAGGACCTGGTGCTGGAAGACTTCCTGCCGCTGCCGGTGTTCGATATTCTTTCGGACGGCCCGGTTGGCTTCATCGCGTCACCGACCGGGGACTGGGACACGCCCGATGCGTACACTGCGTGGTTTGGACCCGGCACGGCTGACCGCGTCACCGATGCTGGCGGGATACCCCTCGCCCAGGTGAGTGCATCGATGGTTGCAGCCACCAACAAGGTTCAGATCGACCTCGGCAGCTACACGCATCTGACGGACAGCAGCGCGGCGGCGGCGATCGAGATCATGCTCGCCGTGCCCGTCGTGGACGCACAGCTCGCCGACGGCCTCTACGTCACCAACCTGCTGCGCGTGACCGAGAGGAACACCGCCACCACCGAGGCGATCGACCAGAACATCGTCCAGCTGCAGTACACGCGTCCCGTCCTGAACATCAGCAACGGCGTGATCAACATCACCGGGGACAGCTCGCTGCCTCCGGCGGGCTACCTCCCTGTATCGCTGCCAGACCCGGTCACTTCCCAAGCAGTCAACGGTCCCGGTGGTGAGGGCGACCGGCTGGAGCAGTTCAACAGGAACGAGGAGGGTCTGGACGCACGCGACCTGGTCACCTACCTCGTGATCGTCGAGAACGAAGGACTCGGCAGGAAGGGCGCCTGGGACGTCAGACTCCGCGAGGCGCTGCCGCCTGAGCTCCCCTACGGGGCCATTCAGCGGGACACGCCCCTGGAGATACGTCGGGGTGACGGGCTCCTTCTCGCCACCATTTCCAGCGATGAGGACTGGGAGGCGCTCTTCGGCCAAGGCGGCAGCGCTGGATACACCATCGCCAACCCCGTCGTCGATGGTGAGACCACCGCGGTGCTCGGCCGTGCCTACCTGGAGTCCCACCCGGAGACACGGGTGGACGACGGCACGAACCTCCTCTACTTCACGTACCAGGCCGAGCTGCCCGCAGACGCCGAGATCCACACCGAGTTCACGACCATCTCCCACGTGCCCCATTACACGGCCCAGGCGAATGGCCGGAACTTGACCGGCCCGGGACTCGTTACCGACAACGTTTACGTGACAATCATCGGACCCGACCCCGTCAAGTCGATCGTCGCGACCTCCGAGCCGCACACGGATAGCGAAGAAGTTTCCACGCCGCTCGCCATCGGCGAGATCATCCGTTACCGGCTCGCGGTCACGATCCCCGAGGGCCAGGCCACGAACATGGTGATCACGGACGCGCTGCCGGGCGGCCTGCAGTACCTGCCAGGCAACACGCGGATCGCGTACGTCGTGGAACCGGACGCCTCGATAGCCTTCGGCCCGACGTCGATCGTCGGGGTGCCCAGGTATGCAGACGCAGCTGCGGTGCCGGCCCTTCTGAACGGCGATTCAGGAGACAGTTTCCTGCTTCCGGACGCCATGGTCACTTCGACATCGCCCCTGACCTTCTCCCTCGGGAATGTCATCAACGGGGCCAGTGATGCACAGCGCGAGCAGATCATCATCGAGTTCAACGCCCTGGTGCTCGACAGCAGCGCCAACAGTGGCGCCGCGGAGGTGGGTGACGCAGCCCGGACCAAGTCCAATCGCTTCACCGTCACCGCCGGCGTGGGCGACACCCGCGCGGGCCAGACGTCCAATACGGTTACGGCGCAGGTCGAGGAACCGGCCCTGACCGTCAGCAAGGAGCATGACGACCTGGACAACGTGGTGGACGCAGGCGCAACGGTCCAGTACACGATCGAGATCACCAATACCGGCGGCGCGACCGCATTCGACCTCAAGCTCGAGGACGAGCTCCCGCCGCACGTCACACGGGTTGCAGACAGCGAGGTGCTGACGCCGACCAGCGCAGCGTGGGCGTTCGCTGACGACGGCGCCCCCGGTGAGATGACCGGCAAGGGCACGTACATCGTCACGGCCGGCTCGCTCCCTGCTGGCGAAACGATCACGCTCACGTTCGACGTTACGCTCGACAGCACTGTTCCCTCGAACACGGACGTAACCAACACTGCGCGGCTCACTGAGGCGAGTAGCCTGCCCGGCGACGGCACGGACCACGAAGAGAATCCAACCGGCAACCCGACCGGTGCGAACACGCCGGAGCAGGACGACGCTACGTGCGCCGACTGCGGTGAACGCGACTATGCGACGGAAGGATCGGCCACCTTCACGACGCTGGCCATCGCCCTTGAGAAGGAAGTGGTCGCGACCTCCGAGGTGGCGACGGAGGGCACAGACGTCGCCATCGGCGAGGTCGTCCGCTACCGCGTGATCGCGCAGATCCCCGAGGGTGTCAACGCGGGCTTCACTTTGACCGACGCGCTCCCGGCGGGCCTGAGCTACGTCGACGTGGGCGGAACGGACGACCAGGTGCGCTTCGCGCTCGTCGGCAATGACCTGGAGGCCAGCAACGACTTCCTCCCGGAAGCGAACAACCCGGGAGACGCGGAAACCTGCTTAATCGAAGAGCTCAGCCTGGTTGCCCTTGCACCCGGGCAGACCGTCTTCGCCACACCCGTGGGCAACACGCTCACATTCAACCTGGGCGACCTGACGAACGACGCGCGCGATGACTCACCCGCCTGCGTGGTGATCGAGTACAACGCGTTCGTGAATGGTACGGCTTCCCACAGTGCTGCCAGCCAGACCAACACGGTCACGGGCGCGGCGAACGGCGAGCCGATGGACGAGGCCGAGGCGACCGTCACGGTCGTCGAGCCGAACCTGCAGGTGACCAAGGCCGTTACCGGGGTCGACCCTGCCGACTGGGCGATCATTGAAGAAGGTAACGCCAGCAACGTCGACGGCATCGACCTGGTCACGTTCAGCGTCACAGTCGGCAACCCGACGGCCGCTGACCGCGACGTCTCGGCGCTCTACGATGTGGTCTTCGAGGACGAGCTCGAGAGCAGCTACACGTTCGAATCGGGTGAGTACCTCCTGCCGGGCGCAAGCGACCCTGTGACCTTCAGCCTGACCGCCGACGTGATCAGCCTGGAACTAGGCTCGCTCGAACCGGGTGAAGAGGTCCGGATTACCTACACGGTCAGCGTCGCCACCGGCCTCATCGCGGGCAGTGAGATCGACAACGTCGCCGGGGCAACAGGCTACAGCCTCGATCCGGATGTCGAACCGAGCGAAAACACGACCGGTTCCGTCCCCGGTGATCCGAAGGAGTACGACGATGACGACACGGCCCAGGTGACCCTGGCCGAGCCCGAGCTGTCGCTCGCCAAGGCGCTCACCAGCGGCCCGGAAACCGGCCTCGGCGATGAGGACGACCCCGTCTTTGACCGCCGCTACGGCATGACGTTCACCTTCATCGCCGACAACGATGGCGACATCCCACTAGCGGGCGTGATGATCCAAGACGACCTGCACGCTGCCTTCACCGCTGCGGGCCGTCCGGACGTCACGATCCAGGAGGCGACCGTCAGCTCCGTCATCCGCTTCGATACAACAGATGGCGCCCCGGCCGACTGCGACGACGTCGACGAGGATGACTGCCTCACGGATTACCACGCCAACGGCGACTACAACAACACGGTCACCGGCGGCGACCGCGAAGTTGACCTGCTGGCTCCCGGCGTCTACCTCGGCGTCGGCCAGAGCGTGATCGTCACGCTCGATGTCACAGTCCAGCTGCCCGAGATCGTGGTGGACGACGAGGCGGACGAAGAGACCTGGAACCCGCTCGTTGGCTCATACACGAACCTCGCGACCGCCAGCGGCAGCACGCCCGGCGGGATCGAGGCCGAGGACGACACCGATAGTACGGAGATCACGTTCGCTGAGATCGTCGACGTCAGCGTCACGAAGAACCACCCGGAGATTTCCGCCAACGAGGACGGCACGTTCAGCGTCACCTACATGATCGAGATCGAGAATACGGGCGAGGTGCCGCTACTCGGCCTGAGCCTGGAGGACGACCTCGACGGGCTGTACGGCGCCGGCACCTACGACGTGGCGGACCCGGCCTCGCGCATCCGCGACGTCACCACCTCGCACGGTGAGCCCGAGGCGGCGAACAGCGCCGTCGTCCTGAACGCGGGCTACAACGGCATCACCGTCACCGAGCTGCTTGACGCCACCAGCTGGCTCTCCCCGGGCGAGTCCCAGACGATCCTGATCTCGCTGACGGCCTCACCCGAGTTCACGGACGAGGATTACGAGAACACCGCGGAGGTCAGCGGGAACAGCCCCGTCGGACAGCCGGCGGAGGATGACTCCACGGTCGAGCACACGTTCGAAGCCGACCCCGAGATCGCCGTCGCGCTCTGCCTGCCCGCGGGCGGCTTCGTCGAGAGCAGTACGACCCGCGGCCTGTTTGAAGTAACGCTTGAGGTCCGGGTCTGGAACGTCGGCGACATCCAGCTGCTCGACACCCAGGCGCACCTGGACCTCGCGGCGGCCCTGCCTTCGCCTGCCCACATCAGCGACCTGGTCATCACCAGCGATGACCTGCCGGTCAACGAGGACTACGACGGCGACACGGTAACTGGGCTGCTGGCCGATGAAACCATCCTCTACACCGCTTACCAGGCCGGCCTGGACGAAGGGCTTCGCGAGTTTGGGCTGATCACAGTGACCTTCAGCCTCGTGACCGCGGGCGACACGAGCTTCCTGGTCGCGGCGACCGCCCAAGGCCGCAGCCCGATCGTGACCGGACCCGATGACGACGGCATCGTCAACGCCGACTCCATCAACGACTGCTTCGTCGACGGCACGCCCCCGGGTGACGATGACGAGCCTGGGCCGACCCCGGTCGCAGACGACCAGGACCCGATCATTGGCGTCGCCAAGGCATTCACTGACCTGCGCGCGGTTGAAGGCGAGCGCGGCACGTTCGAAATTGACTTCACCTTCGTGCTCCGCAACTACGGCAACGTGCCACTCACCGGCGTCACTCTCTTCGACGACTTCGAGGCCGCCGAGATGTTCGGGGACCAGGACGAGTGGGAAGTGACTACCATCACTGTCCCGGACGGTTCGCCACTCACTGCGGCGGACGCTGCCACCTGGAGCCTCGGTGATAGCCTGCTCGATCCGGACGAAAGCCAACTCGGTACTGCGGCGCAGGCGCAACTGAGTGACGAGCTTGATGCGTTCCTGCCCGACACGGGTGAGGTCACGGTCACGCTGCGCGTGACTCCAGAAGATCCGGGCAAGGAGTACTTCAACCAGGCAGCTGGCGGTGGCACGCCTCCGGACCGGGACGGCTCGACACCGCCGCCGGTTGATGATGAATCCCAGGATGGTCCGGACCCTGATCCTGACGGCGACGAAGATCCGACGAACAACGATGACCCGACCCCCTTCACGTTCGAGACCCCGATAATCGGAGTCTCCAAGGTCGCGCCGGCCACGTTTGACTTCGGCAGCGGCGCGGTTGAGAACCCGTACAACGTCGGCAACGGCGACTACCTGGTCGGCTACATCTTCACGATCGTCAACTACGGGGACGTGGAGCTCAGCGACTTGACGCTTACCGATCCGCTGCTTGATCAGCTCGACGAGGGCAACCCCGTCACTGTCACAGCAGTCGATGGAAGTCTCTTAGCGAACCCCGCTTATGACGGCAATGCCGATTTGAATATCCTCATGCCTGACCAGAGCCTCAGCTTCGACGAGGACGCGTACCTGGCCGGCGACTTCCTCGCAACAGCCGAAACCGTGGGCGTGATCGTTACCCTGCGCCCGGGCGCAGCGCTCAACAGCGGCGTGCTCGTCCTTGAGAACGAAGCTGTTGCAGCCGGCATCAGCCCAGGCGGTGAGGAAGTTACGGACGACTCCAACGAGGGCACCAACCCCGACGTTGGACAGCCGAACGAGGACAACCCCGACTTCGATGGCGACGAAGACCCGACCAACAACGACGGTCCGACCACGATCGTCCTTAACGAATCGCCTGTGATCGCGCTCGCCAAGCGCCTTGCCTCGTTCGAGAACTTAGGCGATGGTGACTACCGCGTGGACTTCGTCTTCACGATAGAGAACCAGGGAGATGTGCTCCTGACCGGCGTGCAGCTGGAGGACGACCTCGTCGCAGCCTTCAGGGACTCGCCGCTGAGCATCATCGAGCTCACGGCCGAACCGCCGCTCGCGGCGGCAACCGATCTGGCCACCGCCCTTACCAGCGGAGACCTGCTCGATGCATCGAACAGCACGCTTGCCGTTGGCGAAAGTGCGACCGTAAGCCTGGCACTGATCGTGACGCCGGGTGAGCGCATCCTCGACGGACCTTTCGAGAACACTGCACTTGCCAGCGGCACAAGCCCCGGCCGGAACACGGTCACCGACACCAGCAACGATGGAGACGAACCCGAAGCCGGCGAGGACGTGCCCACGATCATCGACCTGACCGAAGAGCCGATGATAGGCGTTGCCAAGGAGGCGGCCGTCACAGCGCTCGGCGACGGCACATACGACGTCGAGTTCACCTTCGTAATCACCAACTACGGCAACGTCGAGGTGCGCAGGCTCCAGCTGAGTGATGATCTGGCCGCAACCTTCGGCGCCGGTACGACGCTCCCACAAAGCATCTACAGCCCGACACTCACCGTGCATGCGGTAGCGCCCGATCCCGATGTGGCGACGGCGTACGACGGCGAAACGCACACCGGGCTGCTGCTGGGCACGGACGTGCTCGGCGTCGGACAGTCAGCCAGCGTCATGCTCAGCGTGCGCGTTGATCCTGCGGCACTCGGAACGTACCTGAACACCGCCACTGTCGACGGCAACAGCCCGAGCGGCACGCCAGTCACCGATGACTCCCAAAACGGCCCGGACCCGGACCCCGACGGTGACGATGACCCGACGAACAACGACGACCCCACCCCGGTGGTCTTCGCCGAAGACCCGCAGATCGCGCTGGCGAAGTCCGCTGCGGTCACGACCAACGCGGATGGAACGTTCGACGTGGCGCTCACCTTCACGGTGCGCAACACGGGTGACGTGCCGCTCCAGAGCGTGCAGATCAGCGACCCGCTGGACGATATCTACGCGAACACGACGCTGACACCTGACAGCATCGTCTCGCTGGGTGGCGACCTTTCCTACAACATCGCGTTCGACGGCCAGACCGACGCCAACCTGCTGCGCGGCACCGACACGCTTGCCGTGGACGCGCAGAAGAGCATCAGCATCCGCCTGGCGGGCATCAGCCCGACCGGTTTGACCAGCATGACCAACACCGCGCTGGCCACAGGAAGCTCGCGCCACGGCACACCGGTCGAGGACCGCTCGAACGACGGCTTCGATCCGGAGCCGGAGGAAGACGTGCCCACGCCGATCGAACTGACGGAAGTGCCGCAGATCGCCCTGTCCAAGCGGGCCAGCCTGGTCATGCTTGACGATGAGAGCTTTACGGTCACGTTCACGCTGAACGTCGCCAACACCGGCAACACGCCGCTCATCGGCGTGCAGGTCGCAGACGACCTGGCCGAGTACTACTCGCTTACCGACCTCACCCCGGCCGGAATCAGCACGGCCAGCAGCACGCTCTCGCTCAACGCGGGCTATGACGGCCGTGCAGACGGCGAGCTGCTCACCGGCCTCGACACGCTCGCCATCGGCGAAAGCGCGAACCTCACGGTCACGCTCGCAGGCATCAGCGTCACGGGAGCCGAAACGGTGATCGCCAACTCGGCGCTCGCCACGGGCAGCAGCCCGAGCGGCACGCCCACCGAGGACCGCTCGAACGACGGTCCCGAGCCCGAGCCCGGCACGGACGTGCCCACGCTGGTAGACCTGCGCGAGGACCCGCTCCTGGGCGTCGCCAAGGCCGCCTCCGTAACGGTGGCGACAGACGGCACGTTCGACGTCACCTTCGACTTCATCCTGCGCAACTACGGCAACGTGCCGCTCACCAACCTGAGCCTGACCGACGACCTCGCGGACT
The DNA here is from genome assembly GCA_964495325.1 of uncultured bacterium. Classification (GTDB taxonomy): domain Bacteria; phylum Deinococcota; class Deinococci; order Deinococcales; family Trueperaceae; genus CAZBVI01. Next base: position 23,903 of record CAZBVI010000013.1, on the reverse strand, counting down.
TCTACTCAGACGCCGGACTCAGCAGCACGAACGTGAGCGTCAGCTCCGCAGACCTGCCGGTAAACGCGGCCTTCAACGGTCAGTCCGACACCGAGCTGCTCGGCGCGGGCGCCAGCCTCGACATCGGTGAGTCCGGCAGTGTGACCGTCGCGCTGACCGGGATGAGAGTCTCAACGCGCACGCACTTCGAGAACCAGGCCGACGGCACCGGCACCGGACCGGGCGGCACGCCCACGCCGCCGGAGAAGTCGACCGACGGGCCCGACCCGGATCCGAACGGTGACGGCGTACCCGACGAGGAAGTCCCCACGCCGGTGGTCCTCGAGCCGCGGCCGCTGCTCGGCACGGCCAAGCTCGCCCGCGTGAGCGTCAACGCTGACGCCAGCTACCGCATCGAGATCGACATCCGCCTGGTCAACATGGGCAACACGCCCCTGAGCGACATGCAGGTGGAGGACGAACTCACCGAGTTCTACACGCACACCGACCTGACGCCGGACGCGGTGAGCGTCGCCTCGGCCACGCTGCCGGCCAACCCGGCCTACGACGGTCAAAGCGTCACGCACGCCCTCCTGACCGGCGGAACGCTCGCGGTCGGGGCCGATGCGGTCGTTACGATCACGCTCGACCCGGTCAACCCGATAACGCAGACCCACTTCACCAACTCGGCGCTCGGCAGTGGCACCCCGCCCGGAGGACCTCCGGTCACCGACCGTTCCACCGACGGACCCGACCCGGACCCGAACGACGACGGCATACCGGACGAGGAAGTCCCGACCCCGATCGTGCTCGAGCCAAGGGGAGCGATCGGCGTGGCCAAGAAGGCAGACGTGAGCGCGAACGACGACGGCACCTTCGACGTCAACTTCACGTTCACCGTCGGCAACTACGGCAACACCGTCCTGAACAACATCCAGCTCAGGGACGACCTCACGGCGCTCTACGCGGTGACCGACCTCGCGGCGAGCCACATCACGGTCTCGTCTGCGGACTTCACCGTCAATAACGGATTCGACGGCCGCGGCGACCCGCGCCTGCTCACGCCCACGGGCAACAGCCTCGGCCTGGGCGAGTCCGGCACCGTCACGCTGGTGCTGGCAGGACTGAGTCCCACCGAAGAGGTCGACGTGCTCAACACCGCCATCGGCACCGCGGACGATCCGACCGGCAGACCGGTCCTGCCGGACCGCTCGACGGACGGGGACGATCCCGACCCCGACGGCGACGGCGACCCGGGCAACAACAACACACCCACGCCCGTGAGGATCGGTGGAGAGGCCCTGATCGGCCTGGCCAAGACGGCCTCGACCACGATGCTCGACGGCGGCGCCTTCGACGTGGTCTTCACCCTGCTCCTGCGTAACTACGGCGACACGGCGGTGCACAACCTGAGCATCACCGACCCGCTGGACCAGTTCTACGCGAACACCGACCTCACGCCGGCCATGGTCTCGGTCAGCTCCGGCGTATATGAGGTCAACGCAAGCTACGACGGCCGTGACGACATCGAGCTGCTCGCCCCCGGCAACATGCTCGCGGTCGGCCAGGACGTGACCGTCACCGTGACCCTGAGCGGCGTCACGCCGAACGAGGGCGTCACCCGCCTGGACAACCAGGCGTTCGCGGCCGGCACCACGCCGGACGGGCGCGAGGTTACCGACACGTCGCAGAACGGCAAGGACCCCGATCCGGACGGCAGCGGCCCGCAGTATCACAGCGAGCCGACGCCGATCAACTTCGCGGAACTCACCGCCACGCTGATCGACAAGCATGCCGCGCCCGGGCCCTACACGATCGGTGATCGCGTCAGCTACACCGTGACGCTCGCCAACCCGAATGACATCGCGCTCGTCATCAACCTCACCGACCACACGCCGCCCGCCACGCAGTACGTGGACGGCACGGCCGCCTTCACGCCCGAGGCGCGCACTCCGGCCGCCGGCAGTGAGCCCAGGCAGGACGAGGCGGGCCAGCTCGCCTGGCGCACCGTGGTCCTGCCCGCCGGCGAACAGGTCAGCGTCACCTACGACCTGCGCATCCTGCCCGGCGCCGCTGATCCGCTCACCAACACCGTCATCGCCGAAGGCGAAAGCACGGACGGAGCGGGCGTCAGGGCCGAGGCGACCGCGAGGGTGCACCTGGAGGAAGGCGTCTTCGACCTGAGCACCAGCACCCTGATCGGCCGCGTCTACCTCGACGTAGACGGCAACTCGACCTACACCGAGGGCGTGGACGTGCCGCTCGCGGGCGCCCGCGTCATCCTCAGCAACGGCTGGCAGGCGCTGACCGACGAGCAGGGCAACTATGCTTTCCGCGAACTCGAGTCCGGCACCTGGACCGTCCAGGTCGACCGCGTCACCGCCCCGTACACGCCCGCACCGCATCCCGAGATGCTGCGCGACCCGCGCCAGCACATCGTCCGGGTCCAGGGCGTGACCGTCAGCGACTTCCCGTTCGAGGCGCTCACCGGCCTGACCGACCAGCGCCGCGAGACCACCGTGAGCTACGGCCCGATCACCATTCACAAGTACCTCGTCTACCTGCCCGACGCAGTCCGCGTCGTCTTTGAGGTGGACAGCGACGCGCCGCAGCCACCGATCCTGATCACCGACCCGGTGCCGGGCGGCGACGCCCACGTCTTCGAGGTGCACCCGACCGGCGAGCCGCAGGTCATCACCCATGACCTGCCGTTGGGCAGCCAACTCACCGATCCAGACGTCGAGTGGAGCGTGCAATGAACAGACTCGCAGCCTTAATTCTCACCCTGCTCCTGAGCGCCTTGGCATCGGGCTTCGCGAACGACGCGATCCTGCCCCAGGACGACAGCCAGGGCCGCCCGACCGTCCAGGCGACGGTGCCCGGTGATTTGCTCGGCTGGGAAACCGACGAGCTCAACGTGATCGTCTCGCTCGCCCAGCCCGGCTACGTGCGCCTCGAGGTGTACTCACCAGCCTTCGACCCGGATGACTACCGCGCCTCGCTCGAGGGCCGGACCGAACTTGGCGACGAACGCTACGACGGCGGCGCGGGCGACGTGCGGTCGTTCTTCACGCTCAGCCGCGGCGGCGCCGTCATGCTCGAACGCGAGTTTGGCGTCGCGCCGCACGCCAGCAACGTGCTCTTCGAGGGCGAACTGCCCGCCGGCGAGTACCATCTCACCTCCAGCTTCGAGGGCCTGGGCAAGAACACGTTCGTCTACACCCTCGAGTCCGACCCGGACGCCGACGTCTTCTTCGACGCGGACGCCACCATGCTCTTCAACGTGCGCGGCAGTGAGCTGCAGCCCGTGCTGATCGTCGAGCTCGAAGAGCAGGACGTGCCCGTTCGCTTCGGCATCTACGACGGTGACGGACGCGAGGAACTGCGCGGCCGTCTTGACACCCCGTCCGGGCCGATCGAGCTGCCGATCTCAGGCGACCTCGAGTGGGCCTACGTCACGCTCGGCCAGGCCGGCACGTTCACCTTCAGCTTCTACCAGCCGGAGGACGCCTACCAGCACTCCAACACCATCGGCATAAGCACGGACGTGCGCCTGCAGTACACGCCCGAGGCTCTGCGCGTCACGCGCGCCGCGCCCGTAAGCGTCCGCATCATCGACGAGGCGGGCATCGCCGTGCCGGGCACGTACCGGATCGACACGGAAGGCCAGCTGCGCACCGCGATCCTGACCGGACTGCCGGACGACTGGTTCCTGGTCGACACGGAGACCACCGGCGGATTCATCGAGTCGCCCGAGCGTGTCGTCTTCGGCGCGCAGGGCGGCCAGGCCGTCTTCGTCGCCCGCCGTGCGGAGCGTGCTCCCACGCTGCTGACCATCACCGCGCTGGCCGACATGCCGGACGGCACCGAGGCCTGGCCGCTCGAACTCACCCTCAACAACGAGCCCGTCCAGCTTGGCGATGACGGCCGTGGCACCTGGGCCGTCACCCCCGGCATCTTCTTCATGAACCCGGTCGTGCCCGAAGGCTGGACCATCCAGGGGCCTGCGAGTGTGACGGTCGAGGAAGGCGAGCACGCCCGGGCGCACTTCCGCCTTGGCGCGCCCGCGCCCGAGCCCGTCGTGATCATCCCCGAGCCTGTCGTTCCGGAGCCCGAGCCGGTGGTTGAGCCGGAGCCGGAGCCCGTGGTCGTCGAGCCGGAACCCGAACCCGAGCCGAGCGTCGAGCCGGAGCCCGAGCCCGTGGTCGTCGAGCCCGAGCCTGAGCCGCTCCCCGTCTTTGATGTCGAGCGCACCTCGACGGTATTCCTGGACTTTCAGGCGGGCCACATCGCCAGATGCGAACTCGGCTCGCTGGAGGCCGGCGCTGCGAGCAGCCTCGGCCTGATCGCCAGCATCACGGACGACGCGCTCTACAGCCCGGCCCTGATCCTGCCGGCCGCCTCGCCGGACGGCGTCAGCGTGCACGTCGCGAGTGCCGAGCGCGATGGAGACACCGTCGACATCCGCGTCCAGGTGCGCAACAACACCGGCGACACCGTCGATGACGCCTTCGTGCTCGTGCCGCTGCCGCTCGGCACGGGTCTTCCCGCCACGGCCGCCTGCGGCGTCACCGCGATGGTCGGCGAGGAGCTCCTGATCAGCCATGAACTGCCCGCCGGCGCCGGGTTCGTCCCCGGCAGCGCCCGCCTGGACGGCGAGCAGCTGCCCGACCCGCGTGTCGTGGGCTCCGCCGAGCCCGAGCTGCTCCTGTGGCGCGTGCCCTACCGCACGGTGGGCACGCTCAGCTACGTGATCACTCACGAGGACGCGCTCGACGCCCTGAGCGAGCCGACCCTGACCCTCGGCATCGGCGACCGCGAGCACCAGCTCGCCGGCACCGTGCCCTTCTCATCCTTCCCGCGCGACCCAGCAGCGGAGCTCGCTGCCGGCGAGGCCGGGCTCAGCTTCGAGCCCGTCAGCCTGGTCGCCGACGGCCGCAGCCCACTGGTGGTCGACATCGTCCTGCGCGATGAGGAAGGCAACCCGTTCGGTGATGGCTGGTTAAGCATCGCCGCCAACTCCGCCCTGTCCGGCCCGGACGCCACCGACTCGCTGAGTGGCTACCAGGTTGAGCTGGTCGACGGCCTCGCGACCGTCGTGCTCGAGCCCGTGCCCACGCCCTTCACGCTGCATGTCGAGGCCCTCGCGCACGTCGACGGCCTGGATGACCTGCAGGCCTCATCCGACCTGGAGGTGCTTGGCACCCGCACCGGCCTGTATCAGGCGCAGGTGAGCGTTACCGCCAGCTTCGTCGGCGGCTTCGAGCTCAGCGGCCTCGCCCGCGGTTACGCCGAGCTTCCGGTCGGCGCCGGCACGCTTCAGGCGGCCGTCGATGTGGGTGCTGACAGCGCCGGACTCGACCTGGACCGCTCGCTCTCGCAGCGTCCCGATCCGACCGACCGCTTCCCGCTGACCGGCGCCGGCTCCGAAGCCACGCCCGCCCTGCGTTCCAGCGATGGCGTCGCGGCGCTTTACACCGCGCCCGGCCTGCGCGTCGGCTACCTTGAGTCCGCCAGCACGGTGCCCGCCGTTAGTGGCCTGCCCGGCACCACCGGCCTGCACGCCCGCGCCGAGCTGGGCGAGAGCGTCACCATCCAGGGCTACGCCGCGATGATCGCCGGCGACATGAGGCGTCAGGTGATCGTGCCCGACGGCACGCGCCGTTACAGCCTCGGCGAGTCCTCCGTGCGTGGCAGTGAGACCGTCTACGTCCGCACGGGACTCGAGGACCGCGAACTGGTGCGCTTCGTCGACTACACGCTCGATGAGGTGCTCGGCGTCGTGAACCTGGTGCGTCCGCTCTGGGCTTTCAGCTCCGACATGGAAGAGGTCCGCCTCGTCGTGGACTACGCGCCCGACGGCGCGGCCCGCGATCAGGTCGCCGGCGGCGTCGGCGTCCGCTATCAGCGCGACAGCCTCACCCTCGAGGTCGGCGCCGCACATCACGCGCACCTGCGCCTCGGCGTCGGCGTCGCCTGGACGGCCGATCGCCTCGGCATCGACCTGCGCTACGGCCTCGCCTTCGAGGACGATCCATCCCTGTCCGGCCGGGCAAGCATCCGTTACGCCGTGACTGACGCCGGCCGCGTCGAACTGCTCCACACGACCGGCGCGCCCGGCAACGTCAACAGCACCACCGTTTCGTACTCGCACCGCTTCGGCTCGGCCGATGCCGACCGGCAGATCACCGCCAGCGTCGGCGTGCGCTACGCCTGGGAGGCCCGCAACGTCTATGGCCGGGCCAACGCCGAGCTCGCAGCCGGCAGCTTCACCGTCGGCCTGGGCCACGAGCAGGCCTTCGGCACCGACGCGCGCTCGACCAGCACGGCTTCCGTCGCCTACCGGATCAACCCGAACCTGAGCGCCCGCGCGGCCTTCGAGCTGGTCTGGGGCAACTCGTTCAACGGCGTGCTCGGGCTCGAGCAGCGTGTCGGCAACAGCGTCCTCGAGCTGTCGTACCAGCTTCCCACCGTCTCGGGTGGCGGCAACCTCGCCCGCTTCGGCGTCAGAACACCGTTCCAGCTGAGCGACAACGTCTACCTCGACCTGCACGGCGGCATCACCCGCCAGCTCTCCGGCGGCGACACCGACCTTGCCGCGGGTGCCGCCCTCCGCTACTCGAGCGACAACCTGCGCGCCACGCTCGGCACCGAGGTCGCCCACGGCAGCTCTGGCTTCAAGGTAGTGCTCCGCGCCGGCGCGGCCGGCCAGCTGAGCGCCGACCAGACGCTGTCCTTCGACGCGAACTACCAGGTCGTGCCCACCCTCGAAGGCCGCCTCTCGGTCGCCTACGCCCTCAAGCGCGGCCCGCTCAACTTCCTCACCTACCACCGCCTGCTGAACCGCGCGGCCGGCTCGGTGCTGGAGGGCGAGGTCGCCCCGACCCTGAACTTCGCCAACCGCCTGCAGCTGCGCCCCAACCTGGCCTACCGCATGCTGCTCGACGATCCCGATGGCAACGCCTACCAGGCCTCGCTCTTCGCGATCTGGTACCTGCAGCCCCGCCTTGGTGGCTCGGACTTCGTCCTCGGCCTCGGTGGCGGAGCGCACTACCTGTTCATGCCAGCGCTCGGCGCCAGCTCATACGGCTTCAGCGCCGAGGTGCAGGCGCGCCTCGTTCGCGAGGTCTGGCTCGGCGTGGGCTACACCTTCGGCGGGTACCAGGGCCTGACCGCCGATACCCGCGGCGGGCTGTACCTGAGGCTCGACCTTGTTACCGGGGGTCAGTTCGAGTAGTCGGGGTTCTGGAGCTTCCGTGTCATGGCTCGGCGCCTGGTCCTTGTGGGGGTCAGGCGCCGAGCTTTGCGTGCCGGGGGAGGCTTGCCGCCGTGATGGGCTACGACCCGGCAGCGAGAGGGGAGTGCACGGCGGCTGGGTCAGAATTCAGCGGCCGATGAGACCATCTGCGTAACGGGCCGCCGATGAAGGCTGCAGGGTGGCTCGCTAGTTTGAAAGCACGTGCCAGCCGGCTGCTGTCGGCGTCTGTCCCGGTGGTCCTCGGTGTATTGTGTGCAACCCGGAGCATTGTGCGTACACACTATGCTATCTTGTCATCAAGAGGTACAATTCCAGTAATGAGCCTGCAGTTTACATGGCAGGTAGTTACCTCCGGGGGAAAATAGGCGGACATAAAGGAGGCCAAACCTGTCCTGTGGCGACTGCGTCGGTTGTGCAGTCAACGGTTTCGTACGGGTCGCTGTTGAGGCTCATGTTGGTCCGAGGCGTTCGGCGGGAACGTGATATCGAAGCTGGTTGTCTCGGGGCCGGCTCGCTCGACAGATGCGTGAATACCTTGGGAGGAAGATGAAGACTAACATTGTTTCACGGATGCTGCTGCTGGCTGCGTCCTTGGTTTTGGTACTCGCTGCGTGTCAGCAGCGCGGTGCTGATTCCGATCCGATCACCGGACTGGCTGTAACTCCGGCCGAAGCTTCGCTTGACGTAGGCGAGACCCAGCAGCTGGTTGCCGTTCTCGAATACGAGTCCGGCAGGACCACGCCCGCGGATGTGTCCTGGGCCTCAAGCGACGCGGACGTCGCGACCGTGTCCGAGGATGGTCTAGTTACTGCGGTCGCCGAAGGCACGGCAACAGTGACGGCGACCTCGACCGCTGATGCGGCCATGTCCGGTTCGTCCAGCATTACTGTTGCTGCTGAAGAGGATCCGGGTGATGGTGAGGAGCCCGGTGATGGCGAGGAACCGGGTGATGGTGAAGAGCCTGGAGACGGCGAAGAACCCGGTGATGGTGAAGAGCCTGGCGATGGTGAAGAGCCTGGCGATGGTGAAGAACCCGGTGCTGAAGATCCTGGTGACGGGCGCGTCGTGCTGAGTTCGGGCTCCATAAACATGGTTCGCACCCAGACCACGGGCATCGAGGCCGAAGCCGATGTCGAGGGTGACACAACCGGTCGAGTCACCTGGTATTCAAGTGATTCCAGTGTGGTCGAAGTATCACCCACGGGTGATGCCCGGGCGATGTTGAAGGCGGTTGGTGTCGGTACTTCGACTATCACGGCCACCAGCGTGGCTGACTCCGATGCGCACGCTTCTATCACGGTCACAGTGACGGCGATGACGCTTGACGTCAGCTACGTGTTCGAGGTCCCTGGAATCGAGTACGGGGGTACTGTTACTGGAACGCTTGGTAACACTTTCGCTGATGCGAACCTTGGCCTTGAGTGGAGCTTCGCTCCTGGTGCTGCGTTGGATCTTAATGCATCAACAAGCTTGAGTGGTGCCCCCGTTGGCTTTGAGGCACGCGCGGACGGAGAGGTGACGGTAACCGCCACCAGCGTTCAGGATACGGACGTGACTGCGTCCGTATTGATTACGGTCTTGGAGCCGGGGAATGCGCTCGACCCCATGGAAGTCTATGTCGGAAACTGGACGGATCCCGCAGACGTCAACTGGGAGGTGGGCACCATCTTCAATCCGTTCCCGACGATCGTCGCAGCTTTAGAGTCTTCCCGCGTAAACGGTGATGCAACAATCAATGTTGCAGCCGGAACCTACACTGAACAGCTGGTGATGAAGGAAGCTCACTCCCTTGTTGGTGATGGCGTCGGTCTCGTAACGATTCAGGCGCCATCTTCCATGGATGTCGGAACCAACGAAGCCTACTCGATAATCGAGGTTGCGGACGGGGCGGATGTCAGCATCACCGGCGTTACAGTCAATGCAGCGATGACCGTGGATTGTGACGCGAACCCCGGCCTGGGCATCACGGTGATTGGCGACGCTTCATTGGAGCTTACCGATTCCGCAATCGTCAACGTAGGCACTGCTACCGGCAGCTACTGCTCCCGTGCGTACGGCCTTAACATTGGGGACGTTTACGGTGGTGGAGCTGGCGAGGCGAGTATCAACAATGTCTCCATTGCTCTGGCTACAAGCGGAAAGAACGGGATCTGGGTCGAGGGAGTCGACTCTGAGTTCAGCGCCGATGGGCTGACGATTACGGCAAGCGATACAACCACCGGTCAACCAGCCCAGAATGGCATCATCCTCTCGAGCGGAGCGGCGAACATTCGAAATGCTGACATCTCCGGCTTCAACTACATTTCAACTGACCCGGATCCGGAAAAGGACTGGAATGCACTTGGTCTGATCTACTACGGGGGCAAGCTTACTCTCAGTGATTCAACGTTTAGCGACAACAAGTCGGCCATCAGCTTCGAGGGTGGGACAGGAACTGTTGTACTTACCAACAACGCCTTCAGCGGTAACCGCTGGACCATAATCAACCGTGCCACTGGCCTGACGGTGGATTTCGGCTCGAATTCTATCAATGGCGTGACAGCCGATGCCAGCACGCCGGTTGCTGACATGTTCGTCCTGGAGCAGAATACGTTCCACAGGCTGGATGGTCCCACGATTTTTGGCCCGGTGATCTTTGTGCCCGGCAATCACTACGTCGTGAACACCACCAATCTGAGCAACGCTGTCGCTGATGCTGCGGCTAATGATTTCATCCATGTCAGGCAAGGCAGTTACGATCTTACGAGTCACATTCTGCTGGACACGGCGGGTGTGGAGCTGCTTGGGTCCAACTCTGCTGTTGTATCTACGGACACCCGTAATCAAGAAACCCGCATCACGGGCGGGGGATTTAGGGTTGCTGCGGCGGATGTAACGGTAGCAGGCTTCGAGTTCATTGAACCTGGCACGTATTTGAGCGAGACGACACCGTTCTATCTGCAGGTCGGAACGGCAAACTTGGAGATTAAGAACAACATCGTCACGGGCAGTGAAGGTACAAGCCGCGGGGTTATCAACGCAACGGGTGCAACTGCTAGCGCCACGATCTCGGGCAACACTTTCGGGAATCTGACGGCTGGCGTGTTTGCAAATCCGGGTGCAACCTTCACCATCACCGGCAACCTGTTTGATGACAACACCGCAGGTAGCGCCAACGATGCCGGAGGCGGGGTTATAATCGGTAATACGTTCCGAGACAACACTGAGGGCATAGGTCTCGCTGGAGACGACATCACCGTGGCGGATAACATGTTCGAAGCTGGCAACACTGTGTATGTGGAACGCTACGCGGGCAACAGTGATCTGAAGGAGATTCGGGACAACAACACTTTCCCCGATGGGGCAGCGGTGGTTGGAAGTAGGATCGAGTAGTCAGTAGTTTAGGGCTACCGTCTAATTTATGTGCAGGGCTCCCCGCTAAGCGGGGCGCCCTGCACATATGTGGTGGGCTGATATGGAAGCATCCCTCCCACGAGTCCACGGTTCACTAGTTTGGGGCTTGCGACTACTCAGCTAACCCCATACTCGACTTGACACACAATCCAAATCCCACTAAGGTATAAAGGCATGCACGATGTTCGCATCGTGTTAACAGCATGTTCTAGTCCGACTTCGGTGCCAGAACCGGAAGTATTCCGAAAGCTGCTGCATACCAGCAGTGCTGGCCCAAAAACCAAGCGTTCTGAAAAACCACGGAACGCACGCCCAGCTTCTGTACATTCGGAAGTGCCCAACCGTCAAGACTCAAGCGTGAGCAAGCGCAGGATCACACACGCAGCCCGACGCCAGCCCAACGGAGGCAACCGATTACCAACCAAGTCACAGAGCCCGACACGCTCACGCCGGGAGCAACTTCCCGGCCGTTCATTCGATTCGAAAAAGTAAGGAAATCGTACGGTGATGTTACCGTACTCGACGGCCTTGATTTCGAGGTCGCCGAGAACGAGAAGCTGGCGATCATCGGACCCAGCGGGAGTGGCAAGACCACGATCCTGCGGGTGCTGATGACCCTGACCAAGCCCGACTCTGGCCGGATCTATGTGGGCGATGAACCCCTGTGGCACATGGAGGACACCCCGGGCGGCAAGGCGCGGCCGGCCAACGCGCGGCACCTGCGCAAGGCCCGCAGCCGCATCGGCATGGTGTTCCAGCACTTCAACCTCTTCAACAACATGAACGTGCTGCGCAACGTCACCGAAGCCCCCGTCCACGTGCAGAAGAAGTCCAGGTCGGAGGCCAGGGAGCAGGCGCTCGAGCTGCTCGACATGGTCGGCCTGGCCGACAAGGCCGACAGCTTCCCTGCGCAGCTCTCGGGCGGGCAGAAGCAGAGGGTCGCCATCGCCAGGGCGCTCGCGCTGGAGCCGGACGTGATGCTTTTTGACGAGGTCACCTCGGCGCTCGACCCGGAACTGGTGGGCGAGGTCCTTTCGATCCTCCGCAAACTCGCGCGTGACACGCAGATGACGATGCTGTTCGTGACGCACGAGATGCGCTTCGCCAAGGACGTGGCCGACCGGGTCGTCTTCTTCGACGCCGGCAGCGTAGCGGAGGAAGGCGCGCCAAAGAAGATCTTCACTGAACCGGAGAATCCGCGCACGCAGGAGTTCCTGCGCGCAGTGCTCGGCGACGGCTGAGAAGATGCTCGCGCCAACCGATCCGCGCACGGCTGCGGGGCCATCGCCACCAGGCGATTCCCGCGCCACAAACGAGGCGATGCGCAGCGGGTGCGTCGCCGAAGCCCCAAGACAGTACCCTGGAGGTACAGCAAATATGAACAGCATCCTCAAGAAAAGCCTGACAGCCGCGGCGGCATTCGCCATCGGCTTCGGTGGCATCGCCGCCGCCCAGACCACGCTGGACGACATTGTCGAGCGCGGCTACATCCAGATCGCCACGGCCAACGAAGTGCCTTACGGCTTCGTCAACGCCGCCGGTGAGGCCGAAGGCATCGCGCCTGACGTCGCGACTGCGGTGCTTGAGAGCCTTGGCGTAACGGATGTCCAGTGGGTCGTGACCCAGTTCGGTTCGCTCATCCCCGGCCTGATGGCCGATCGCTTCGACATGGTCGCCGCCGAGCAGGCGATCCTGCCTGACCGCTGCAGCCAGGTGCTCTTCTCCACACCCAGCTCCAGCTACGGCGAGGGCATGCTCGTCCCGGCCGGCAACCCGATGGGCATCACCCGCTACGACGACTTCGTCGACAACCCCGAGCTGCTGATGGGCATCATGTCCGGCGCCGACCAGCTCGACTTCGCGCAGGCCTACGGCATCCCCGAGAACCAGCTCGTCATGATCGCCACGAACACCGACGCGCTCTCTGCGGTCGAGGCCGGCCGCGTGCACGCGTACGCCGCCACTGGCCTGACCGTTGCGAACCTGGCCGAGAACTCCGCCCGCGTCGAGGCGGCTGAGGGCTTCGAGACGCCGATCATCGGTGACGGCCCCGTCCGCAGCTGGGGTGGCTTCACCTTCAAGCTCGAGAACGAAGAGCTTCGTGACGCATTCAACGAAGCGCTCGTCGAGTTCCAGCAGACCGACGAGTACCGCGAGATCCTGACCGGCTACGGACTCAGTGACGTCGACGTTGACGAGGCGCTTGCCGCCGACACCGTCGCACTCTGCGAAGCCGTCCACTAAGAAGCACTCTCATTTCGGGGCGCCGTAAAGGCGCCCCACCCCTCTTTTCATGGAACTGATATTTGAACTGTTGCCGGGTCTGCTGCGTGGAGCGGGCATGACCCTGCAGCTTGCGCTGTATTCGACCTTGCTTGGTGCGGTGCTGGCATTCAGCAGCGGTATCGGCAAGATGTCGCGCAACGGCTTCGTCCGCATGATCAGCATTGGCTACATCGAGATCTTCCGCGGAACCTCGCTGCTGGTGCAGATGTTCTGGCTCTTCTTCGCCCTGCCGCTCCTTGGGGTCAGGCTCGAACCGATGCATGCGGGAGTGCTTGCGCTCTCGCTCAATATCGGCGCGTACGGCGCCGAGGTGATCCGCGGTTCGCTCCAGGCGGTACCGGCCGAGCAGCGCGAGGCGGTCACGGCCCTCAACTTCGACGACAGGCACGCACTGTGGCGCATCTATCTGCCGCAGGCGCTGCCCGAGATGATGCCGCCCTTCGGCAACCTGGTCGTCCAGAACCTCAAGAACACGGCACTCGTCTCGCTGATCACCCTCACCGACCTGACGTTCGCCGCCCAGAACCTGCGCACCATCACCTTCGAGACGGTACCGATCTACACGATCACGCTCGTCCTGTACTTCCTGATGGCACTCATCCTGATCGGGCTGATGCGCCTGCTGGAGAACCTTATCCGCCGCCGAACCGGCGCGCCGATAAACGGAGCCAGAAGCTGATGCTGTTCGGATATGAATGGGACCTCACGACTGACTGGGCCTTCGCCTGGTCCATCATGCCGATGCTGCTGCGCGGCATGGTCGTCACCATCCAGGCGACCCTGCTCGGCATGGGCATCGCCCTGGCGCTCGGGCTGGTGCTCGCCCTGCTGAAGATGGTGCCGAACAGGCTCGTCTCGCTGCCCGTAAGCTTCTTCCTCGAGTTCGTGCGCAACACGCCGCTGCTGGTGCAGCTGTACTTCCTGTACTTCGTGCTGCCCGACTTCGGCATCCTGCTGCCGGCGTTCCTGACCGGGGCGATCGCGCTGGGCGTGCAGTACAGCGCTTACACGGCCGAGGTGTACCGTGCCGGCCTCCAGGCCGTCGAGGAGGGCCAGCACGAGGCGGCGATCGCACTCAACCTGCCGGGCTGGCTCGCGTTCCGGGACGTGATCATCCCGCAGGCGATCCCGCGGATCATCCCCGCGCTCGGCAACTACCTCGTGTCGATGCTGAAGGACACCCCGCTCCTGTCGGTCGTGACCGTGCTGGAGATGATGGGCGTCGCAACGCTGATCGGCGACCGCACGTTCCGCTACTTCGTGCCACTGACGATGGTCGGCGGGCTCTTCCTGCTCCTCTCGCTCTTCGCCGCCTGGCTGGTACGGGTGCTGGAGAGGCGCCTGCCCAAGGCCGGGTTGCCGCTGCGGTAGGGCTGCGGGGCAGAGATCGCGCCGTTGCACTGATTCTCAAAGATAAAGGTGAGGTGCCCATAGTCGCGGAGCTCCCCGGTTAACTGAAAGCGCGACTCATTCCGGAAGTCGGGCCTGCTGCTTGCCGATCAGCGAGGTCCTTACAAGCTCGCCGAGAAAGGCAGCAAACGGTGCAATTTCCTGCCTTGCGCTCGCCTGCTCCAGCGCATCCATGTAAGCACTGCGCATGTCCACGGGCACGACGGTCCAGGGATAGCCCCCTGAAGCGAGCATCACGTTCATCAAGAGTCGCCCCAAGCGCCCGTTTCCATCCGGGTACGGGTGTATGTAGACAAAAACAAAGTGGCCGAGCACAGCTCGTACCGCCGGATCGGCTTCTTCCGAGAGCAGCCCGAATAGGACTGGCATCGCGTCACGTACTGCCCGTGGCGAGGGTGGCACGTGTTTCGATCGACGAATGAAGACAGGGCCGGAGCGATACCCGGCAAGGTCGCTCGGACGCAAGATTCCTGCCGCCACGCTTGGTGCGAACAGTTCGCGATACCACGATCCGTGTTCGTGTTCGACGAGGATGCCAGGATTCTCTCCAGCCAGGACTGCTTTCAGGCCATTCAGCACTGCCTGATGTGCAAGCCAGTAGCCGCGAGCCGCCAATGCGTCCTGTAGCACGCGGTCTTGCGCGTCCGTTTCCGGATTCCATTCTCCGCTCCTGACCCGGTTTATCAGTGCTGGTGAGACGCGGTATCCCTCGATTGAGAGCGAGTGATACGCGTCCGTTGCATAGGTATCAGACACCTTCTTCAAGTAAGCATCGGTGTCGTTTGGCCTGCCTGGCGCCACCGGAAACAGGTCGATGACCTCATTGCGCATCGTGCTCCACATGAGGCTGAGGCGACTTGTGAATGGTGATACGCCGCGATGTGACACCCCGGCCACCGGGCTTGTTGCGAACGGATCGTGTTCGCGCACGTCGAAGTCGGCTGACCGCATTGCAGACAGGATGTCCTCGGCGATTCGGATTCTGCCGATGTTACGGAAGGCGCCTGCAAGCCGCCCCGCGATGGTGCTATGACCGCCTTCGAGGAGCAGGCCGAGTACCTCAGAAGCATCCCGGATGCTTGCGAGTGCGGCGCGTGCATCGATGGCGCTGCGCTGGAAGTAGGTAGGCGGCACCTCGATCAGTGCTGCTGGCAACGAGTAGAGGCGCAGATTGTCCATCTCGACCATGCTTCGGGTTGGGGGCAGCCGGGCTCTGACATCGAAAAGCGATGTGTCGAACGGGAGCACCGTGGGCTTGTTCCCGCCCTCGGGTGCACGAACTGTGAGCTGGTGTGGCACCGTCTGGTTGCCGACATGAAGTGCAAGTGACTGTTCTGGCGACAGGCACCACCGCTCGCCAAAGCGCTCCGCGAGATAGCCTGCGCAGAACGGCCAGAACGCGGAATACCAGATCGTGCTTTCACCGGCAGGTTCATCAGGGTGGCCGGCGATGTACCAGCCCTTGACTACCGGCCGCAGGAAGCCGTTCCTCAGAAGGCGCTCCCGGTGTGTGCGTGACAGGTCGGACGAACGTATGGCAACGGTGCCCGCATCCTGCAGCGCCTTCAACACGTCCAGAGATTCGGCAAGTTTTTCCTGTGGAGTTGCCACACGCTCATCCTCCCCACGCCCTTGTGTCCCGGTTAGGTTATTGCGTTGTAGCACATTTAGGGTTTTGTGTCCAGACGCCTCGGTTCTCCTCAGCTATAATGCCCATAAAGCAGCTCAGACACGTCGGCGAACGCCCGGCTGGCCTTGCGCTCGTCGGGCTCGCCGTGGTTGAAGATGACGAGCGAGTACGCGGTCTCGGGGCCGAAGACGATGCCGGCGTCGTTCGTCCGGCTGTTGAACGTGCCGGTCTTGTGGGCCACCCTGGTGCCGAACGGCACGCCCTGGGGGATGCGGCTGTTCGTCTGGCAGGCGATGAGGATATCCAGCGCCAGGCGCGTGTGCTCCTCGTCGAGCAGCTTGCCGGCCTCGAGGTCGGTGAGCATGGCGGCGATCGTGCGGGGCGTGCAGCGGTTGCCGATCTCGGCCGAGCCTCCGGCTGCGTCGTCCCGGCGCTCGTAACCGGGGCTCTGGAATTCCGCCATCACCTCATCGAAGCTCGCGTCCAGCGGCAGGTTGGGGACCAGGCTGTAGAGCACCTCGCGCACGCTGTGCGGCATGTGGAAGTCCGTGTAACCCAGCGCGTGCATGTCGGCCTGGACGGCCTCCTTGCTGCTGGTGCCCAAGACGGCGTCGGTCGCCTGGTTGTCGCTGACGATCATCATCAGGTAAAGCAGGTCGTGCAGCGTCGGGTTCAGGCCGGGGCGGAAGTGAACGATCACGCCGCTGCCGGGCAGCCGGTCGGCCTCCCCCTGCTCGATGCGGGTATCAAGGTCCAGCTCGCCTTGCTGCACCTTGCGCAGCGTGTGGATCAGCATCGGCAGCTTCACGACGCTGGCGAGCGTGAAGGGCGTGTCCGCGTGCAGCTCGATGGCGTCGCCGCCCTCAAGGGCGCGGGAGTAGACGCCGGTGTGGCCGGTCAGGCCCGAAAGCGCTTCCGCGACTCGTTCTGTGATGCTCATTGAAGGCCTTTCTGATATGCGCTCACTTGCGTGAGCGCATGCGTGGGTCGAGAAGGTCGCGCAGGCCGTCGCCGAACAGGTTCAGGCCGAGCACGGTCAGGGCAAGGGTGAGGCCGGGCAGCGTAGCGATCCACCACTCGGCACGCAGGTAGGCGCGGCCGCCGGCGATGATCGCGCCCCACTCGGGCGTGGGTGGCTGGGCGCCGAAGCCGATGAATGAAAGCGCTGCGGTGGCCAGGATCGCGCCCGGGAAGCTGAGGGTGGCACTCACGATCAGCGGCGAAAGCACGCCGGGCAGCACGTGGCGAAGCAGAAGCCGGGGCGTCCTTGCCCCCATCGCCTGGGACGCCTCGACGAACTCGGTCTCGCGCAGGCTCAGCGTCACCGCCCGTACGATCCGGAAGTCGCTGGGGATGCCGCCGATGCCGACGATGATTATCAGCGTCGTCAGGTTCTGCTCGAACGCCGAGAAGATCGCCAGGGCGAGCAGCAGGCTGGGAAAGGCGATCCAGATCTCCATCAGCTGCTGCAGGATCGTGTCGACCCAGCCGCGGAAGTAGCCGGCCAGCAGTCCCAGGAGGGCTCCGCCGGTGATGCTGATCAGCACGACGCTCGCGCCGATCTGCAGGCTGATGCGCGCTCCGTAGGCGACGCGGGTGAAGATGTCGCGGCCGAACTCGTCCGTGCCGAACCAGTTCGTCGCCGAAGGCGGCAGGAAACGTCCCCGCAGGTTCTGCCTGATCGGATCGAACTCCGTCAGCCAGGGCGCGAAGATCGCAAGCAGGACGATCAGCAGGATGATCGCGAGGCCGATGCGGGCGTTAGTGTAGCCGAGCAGTCGAAGCAGCACGCCGCGGCGGATCGGTGTGGTGATTGCCGGTGCGCCTTCAGTCATAGCGGATCCTTGGGTCGATGACGGTGTAGAAGAGGTCGACGATCAGGTTGGCCAGCACGATG
This sequence comes from uncultured bacterium, assembly GCA_964495325.1. Taxonomy (GTDB): domain Bacteria; phylum Deinococcota; class Deinococci; order Deinococcales; family Trueperaceae; genus CAZBVI01. The sequence goes on along the minus strand of CAZBVI010000013.1, from coordinate 6,050 downwards.
ATCGCGGCGGCCATCAGGACGACTCCCTGCACCAGCGGCACGTCGCGCGAGGCGAGCGCTTCGATCGAGAGGCGGCCGACGCCGGGCAGCGCGAAGATCGACTCCGTGATGATCGCGCCACCCATCAGGCCGGCGAACTGCAGGCCCAGGATGGACGTGACCGGAATCAGCGCGTTGCGCAGCGCGTGCTTGAGCATGACCTTTCGGCTGTCCAGGCCCTTTGCCTGCGCTGTCCTGATGTAGTCGAGCCTGATCACCTCGAGCATGGCGCTGCGCGTGTAGCGGGCAAGCCCGCCGGCCGCGCTGGAGCCGAGGCTGAGCGCCGGCAGGATGTAGTAGCGCCAGTCGCCCGAGCCGGCCACAGGCAGCCAACCCAGCTGGTAGCCGAACACCACCTGGAGCATGAGGCCCAGCCAGAAGCTCGGGATGGACACGCCCAGCAGCGCGATCGTGATCATGCCCACATCCAGGATCGTGTTCTGTTTCACCGCCGCGATGATGCCGGCGCTGACGCCCACGATGATGGCGATCAGCAGTGTGGCCGAGGCCAGCTGCAGCGTGACCGGCAGGCGGCTCAAGATCTCCTGCGTGACCGGGCGGCCGCTGCGGTGCGAAACGCCCAGGTCGCCCCGGATCGCGTTGCCCACGAAGCGGAAGTACTGCACGGGCAGCGACTGGTCCAGGCCGAGCTGTCTTCTCAGCATCTCGCGCTGCTCCGGCGTTCCGGTGTCGCCGTAGCGCACGGACACGGCGTCGCCCGGGGTGAGCTGGCTGATCACGAAGACGAACAGCGACGCTCCGAGCATCACGATCACGACCGACAGGATCCGCCTTACGAGATAGGCCGGCATCCCCTTAAATAAGGAGTCGGGACTGATGCGTCCCGACTCCGTTCAGTTGAGATGCGGACAACTCAGTCCTGGTCACCGAAGTAGACGTCATGGAAGTTGAAGCCGCCGGAGTAGTGGTTGACGATCAGGCCCTGCACGTCGGAGCGGGCAAGGTACGTGATCTCGGGCGTGTACAGCGGAATCCATGGGGACAGCTCGAGCAGCCTGGTCTGGAGCTCCTGGTACACGGCGAAGCGCTCGTCCACGTCGACGGTGCTCTCGCCCTTCTCGAGCAGGCGGTCAACCTCGGGGTCCGAGAAGTGCACGCGGTTCGTGGTCTCGAGGCGATTTGTGTGGAAGAAGTAGGTGAGGATGCCGCCGTCGGTCCAGCCGTAGTTGATCAGCAGTGCGTCGTGCTCACCCAGCTGGGTGCTGCCGAGCAGGGCTGCTGATTCCATCTGCTGGATCTGCATGTCGATGCCGGCATCGGCAAGCTGAGCCTGGACGATCTGCGCAACGCGCACGGATTCAGGCGTGTTGTACGTCCAGACCGTGAAGCTCAGGTCCTGGCCGTCGCGCTGGAAGTTGCCGTTCGAGCCACGGGTGAAGCCGGCCTCTTCAAGCACGGCAGCCGAGGCTTCCAGGTCGAAGGCATAGCCGGTCATCTCGGGGTCGTAGCCCCAGGTGGCTGGGGAGTACAGGCCGGTGATCGGGATCGCGAGGCCCTCAAGGGCGGCGTCGACGATCTCCTCGCGGTCGATCGCGTGAGCGATGGCGACGCGGACCGCCTGTTCGTCGGTGACGCGCTCGCAGCAGGTGGTCAGGCCCAGGTAGTGCACGCCGGCGAACAGGTAGGCGTAGCTCTGCAGGTCCGCACCCTCGCCGACGTCGCCGCTCTCGGTCATGCGCAGCACGTCGCGGGGCGGGGCGCCGGCCAGGTCGAGGCCGTCAGTCTGGATCAGCAGGAGCTGGGTGGCATCGTCGGGGATGAACATCACGGTGATGCCATCGACAAGCGCGGCGCCCTGGTTCTCGTAGAACGGCGGGGCCCACGCGTAATCGTCGTAGCGCTCGAGCTCGACGCGGTCACCGGGGACGACGCGACCGATCTTGAACGGTCCCGCTCCGACCGGTGCCTGGCTGAAGCCGTCGCCCATCGACTCGATGGCGGCAGACGACAGGATGCCGAAGTAAGCGTTGGTCATGTTGAGCATGGCGGGCGCGAAGGGCTCGTCGTAATGCACGATCGCGGTGTAATCATCGACCACGGTCACTCCGGACAAGGAGCCTGCGTTGCTTGCTGCCGGCGCGGCCATCTCGGGATCCATCATGCGTTCGAAGGTGACCTTCACGTCCTCGGCGGTCATGTTGGTGCCGTCGTGGAAGTAAACATCATCACGCAGGTCGAAGCGGATGGACGTGCCGCCGTCGAGCACTTCCCAGGACTCGGCGAGCCACGGTACGAAGTCGCCGGTGTACGGGTCGCGGGCCACGAGCGTGGCGTTGATCATCCCGTGCAGGAAGCCGGTGGCGGACGAGGTTACGTGAACGTCCAGGGACGGAGGCTCGCTGGGCATCGCGATGCGCAGGGTGTCCTGTGCCAACGCGCTGCTGAAGGCCGCGGCAACTCCGCTCAGCAGCAGGGCTGCCAGCAAGCCTCGGGCTCTGGGTGTACGGCGTGAAGTTCGGGGGGTACTGTTCACGTATGCCTCCATGTCCTGTTTTTTGATAACAACTTACCAGCAAGGTGGACTGGTGGCACAAACTTACCACGCAGGTGCGCAATGCGCAGCCCTCTTCTTTGCGCCTGAGTACACGGCCTGTGTACTCAGGCGCTGCCGGTTTCAGTCCCGCTGCGCGAAGTGGTCGTATATCGCGAGCGATGCCTCGGCGAGCGCGGCGCTCGCTTTGGATTCGTCCTCCTCACCGTGGTTCATCAGGGCCACCACATAAGGCCCATTGGGTCCGAACACGATGCCGACGTCATTGGTGCGGCGGTTGAGCGTGCCGGTCTTGTGGGCCACGACGGTTCCCTTGGGCAGCTGCGCGGGCAGCCTGCTGTTCGTCTGGCAGTCCTTGAGGATCTGCATCCCCACCTCGGTCGATTCCGGGCTGGCGATCTTGCCGTCGTGCAGGTCGGAAAGAAGTGCGGCCAGGTCGCGGGGCGTGGCGCGGTCGCCGCGCTCGATCGAGTTCCCCGCCGGGTCATCCGGAAGGTCCCGGTCAGGGTTCCTGAACGCTGCGCGAGTCTCTTCGTACGTCGCGTCCTCGCCGCCCACCAGGAACGAGGCGAGCATCTCGCGGATCGAATGCGGCATGAAGAAGCTCGCGTAGCCAAGCGCATGCATGTCCTGTTCGACCGCTGACTTGGTGGTCAGGGCCAGCAGCAGGTCGGTCGCCTCGTTGTCGCTCACGATCATCATCAGCCGCATCAGGTCGTGCACGGTCGGCTGCAGGCCGGGGTCCAGGAACTGGATCACCCCGCTGCCCGCCACTCGATCGGACTCGCGCAATGTGATGCGCTGGTCCAGGCTGAGCTTGCCCTGGTCCACCAGCCTGAGCAGATGGACGAGCAGCGGCAGCTTGACGACGCTGGCGAGCGCGTAGCTGCGCTCCGCATGCGACTCGATCGCCTCGCCTCCGGACAGCTCCCTGGCGTACACGCCGGTGTAGCCGTCCAGTTTCCCCAGTATTCCCTGCAGATCTTCTTGGATTGACATGTTCAAAGCATCGCACCATGAAGGCTGTTTGTGTAGGCGTGCGAGCCTCGGACAGGTAAAACGGCGCGGCGGTCGCCGATGATCGGTAGTTCAACGTTTCATTAAGGGCGCTGTTACAAATGTCCCTGCCTCCCGGTGCTAGTTTGGACTGACGGACGGGAAGGCCGCGGGCCGAAGCTGGCGTTTTCCCGATCATCCAAATTCACGGAGGGGCATCTGTTGACGCTCCTCGAAAGGTGACAAGAATGTCCAAATTTATGAGGCTTGCCGCGCTTGCGACCGCCCTGATCTTCGGAATGCTCTCCTTTGCCTCCGCGCAGGACGAGCTTGAGCCCACCGTCTCCTTCACGCTGACCACCGCGCTCGGCGGCTATGCACAGGGCCCCTTCGCCTTCCTCGGCGTCGATGAAGGCAACCCCGACTTCGATGGGGTCGACAACCCCGAGATCCGCGTCAAGGTCGGCGACATCGTCGAGGTCATCCTCGTGATCGGCGTTGACGGCATGGAGCACAACTTCCTGATCGAAGAGCTCGGCGTCGAGAGCGACATCGTAATGGGCCCCGGCACCGAGACCCGCGTCGTGTTCGAAGTGACGGAAGCCGGTGAGTTCCAGTACATCTGCAACCTGCCCGGCCACTTCGAGGGCGGCATGCACGGCGTCTTCATCGTAGAGGCCGAGTAAGAAACCTCCAGTCACACAATTGATCTTCAGTCTCGCCGGCACATGAGTGCCGGTGAGACTGTTCTTGTGGATGAATGATGCTCTTGGTTTCCGGCGACTTAGGCCCCCAAGTGGGCTGACAATGTTAGTTTCAGGAAACTCTCAGGCCCCGAGCATCTGCCGCGCACCAGCCTGCGCGGGGCAGGCCCATCCAGTCCCGGCAAGAAGGAGCAACGCCAATGTCCACACGCGAAGTCGCCACCTCACCAGAGACGAAGGCCACAGGCACCAGGGTTCCCACGGCTACCCTGCACCCGTTCACGCAGCTCCAGGACATCAGCAGCGGGTCGGCGCCGACCACTGTCGTGACCGGCGGCAAGGGAGTACGGATCCAGGACGACGCTGGCCGCACCTACCTTGATGCGTTCGCGGGCCTGTACTGCGTGAACATCGGCTACGGCCGCACCGAGGTGGCCGATGCGATCGCCCGCCAGGCGCATCAGCTCGCGTACTACCACTCGTATGCGGGTCACACGACCGAGCAGCTGGCCAGGCTCTCCTCGCGCCTGGTCGCCATGGCGCCGGGCCGCATGAGCCGCGTCTTCTACGGGCTCTCCGGCTCGGACGCCAACGAGACTCAGGCGAAGCTGGTCTGGTACTACCACAACCTGATCGGCAAGCCGGAAAAGAAGAAGATCATCGCGCGCGAACGCGGTTATCACGGCAGCAGCGTTGTCTCGGGCTCGATGACCGGCCTGTCGTTCTATCACGACCACATGGACCTGCCGATGGGACTCATCAGGCACACGGGCGTGCCGCACTACTGGCGCGGGGCCGAGCCGGACGAGACGGAGGCCGACTTCTCGCGGCGGCGCGCAGCGGAACTCGAGGAGCTGATCCTGCGCGAAGGCCCCGATACCGTGGGCGCCTTCATCGGCGAGCCCGTCCTCGGCACCGGCGGCCTCACCCCGCCACCCGAGGGCTACTGGGAGGCGATCCAGGCGGTGCTGCGCAAGTACGACGTGCTGCTCATCGCCGACGAGGTGATAACCGGCTTCGGCCGCACGGGCGCGATGTTCGGCTCGCACACGTACGGCATCGAGCCGGACCTGATCACGGTAGCCAAGGGACTCACGGCGGCCTATGCGCCGCTGTCCGGCGCGATCGTGGGCGAGAAGATGTATCAGGTCATGGAAGACGCCGCCCCGCGCGTCGGGCCGTTCTCGCACGGTTATACGTACAGCGGACACCCGCTCGGGGCCGCGGCGGCGAACGCCGTGCTGGACATCGTAGAGGGCGAGGACCTGCCCGGCAGGGCGCGCGACGTCGGCGGCTACCTGATGGAGTGTCTGCACGCGGCCTTCGACGAGTCGCCGCTCGTCGGCGAGGTCCGCGGCGTGGGCCTGATGGCCGCCGTCGAGTTCGCGCCCGACGGGTCCCGCCAGCGGTACTTCGATCCCGCCCTCAAGGTCGGTGCGCGTATCGCGGCCTACGCCCGTGACCGCGGGCTGATCGCCCGTGCACTGCCGCAGGGCGACATCCTCGGGTTCTCCCCGCCCCTGGTTATCACCCGCGAGGAGGTCGACGAGGTGGTCGAGATCGCCGCCGCCGCGGTCGCCCAGGTCGAAGGCGAGCTGACCCGGGAAGGTGTGCTGCGCTAGGTCGCTTGCGCGATTGACCCAAGGCGGGTTCGGCGCCAGGTTTACGGAGGGAGTGTTGTTTGCCTTCGGCTTGACAAACTGTGGCCAGGAGGCTTACACTACTCTTTGCCGCTCGAGAGAGTGGCGGGTATTTTGACAAGTTGTTTGGGTTGTTGTTTTTGTTGTGTGTTGCGTGCT
>CAZBVI010000012.1:0-82158 GCA_964495325.1 uncultured bacterium | reverse complement strand
TCGTGAGGGTGGTCGTACTGTTGGTGCGGGCGTTGTCACGAAGGTAACCAAGTAAGTCCATAGTCCAAGATCTGCGTGCCGGCATCCTTGCGGGTAGGACGGGTGCCGGCACGCGGGCGTGAGCGCCGCATCCGGGCTCACCGGCTACAGGCCGCACACGCCCTTCGTGCTATCCTCACCCGATTGGGAGTTAACCATGGCAAGCGACGTCAGAATCAAACTGCAGCTGGAGTGCACCGAGTGCAAACGGCGCAACTACACCACCAACAAGAACCGCCGCAACACTCAGGCGAAGCTTGAACTCAGGAAGTACTGCCGCTGGGACCGCAAACACACCGTTCACCGCGAAGTCAAGGTCTAAGGGTGTTCGACAAGTTCATCACATACCTGCGCAACTCACGCGCCGAACTGAAGCGCGTGACCTGGCCCACCCGGCCCGAGGTCATCCAGGCCACGCAGGCGACCCTTGTCTTCGTGCTCATCACGAGCATCTTCCTGCTCATCGCTGACACCACGCTCGGCGCCCTGATCGAACTGATCATCGGCGGGTGAGCGGCCTGTTCACCAGCAGCGCCAGGAGGAAGGAGGACGCCAGATGAGCATCGAGTGGTACGCCATCCATACCTACGTCGGTCACGAGGAGAAGGTGCGCGAGAACATCCAGAACCGCGCCCGCTCGCTCGGGATTGCTGACTCCATCTATCAGGTCGTCGTTCCGACCGAAGAGACTGTGGAGCACGGGCGGGGTGGCAAGAAGGAAGTCGTCAAGCGCAAGCTCTTTCCCGGTTACATCTTCGTTCAGATGGACCTTGGGGACAATCCCGATGAGCCCAACGAGGCCTGGGAAGTCGTCCGCTACACGCCCGGCGTGACCGGTTTCGTGGGCACTGCCACGCGGGCAGTTCCGCTGACGGTCGACGAAGAGGTCCGCATGCTCAGCACCATCGGCATCACCGGATCGAAGGAGACGCCGAAGGTACGCATCAACTTCAACGTCGGTGACACCGTGCAGGTCACCTCGGGTCCGTTCGCGGACTTCAACGGTGTCGTGTCCGAATCCAACCCTGAGCGCGGCAAGGTGAAGGTGCTCGTATCGATCTTTGGCCGGGAGACGCCGGTGGAACTGGACTTCTCGCAGGTCATCAGGGCCTGAAAATTCACGCACTTCGCAGGAAGCGCTTGCACCCCGCCGGCCCGCCATGGCCACAGGGGGAGCTTAAGGAGGAATCATGGCAAAGAAAATCGCAGGAATAGTCAAGCTGCAGCTGCCCGCCGGTGGCGCGACCCCGGCCCCGCCGGTCGGTCCCGCCCTGGGACAGTACGGCGCAAACATCATGGGCTTCGTCAAGGAGTACAACGCCCTGACGGCAGCCCAGAGCGGTGCGATCATCCCGGTCGAGATCACCATCTATGCCGACCGTTCGTTCACGTTCATCACCAAGACCCCGCCCGCAAGCTACCTGATCAAGAAGGCCGCCGGCATCGACAAGGGCTCCGGCGCACCCAACAAGGAGAAGGTCGGCAAGCTCACGTGGGACCAGTGCCTCGAGATCGGTCGCCAGAAGATGAGCGACCTGAACGCCAACGATGAGGTTGCAGCCGCACACATCATCAAGGGCACCGCACGCTCGCTTGGCGTGACCGTGGAAGGAGCGCCGCAGTAATGGCCGGAGGAAAGCGTTACCGCGAGCTGGTCGGCAAGGTCGACCGCAAGAAGCTGTACGAAACGTCCGAGGCGGTTGACCTGGTTCGGCAACTCGCAACTGCGAAGTTCGACGAGACCGTCGAGGCGCACTTCCGCCTTGGAGTCGATCCCCGCAAGAGCGACCAGAACGTGCGTGGCACGGTCGCGCTGCCGCACGGAACCGGTCGCACAATCAGCATCCTCGCTTTCGCCCAGGGCGACGACGCAGCTGCCGCCGAGGCGGCCGGAGCCGACTTCGTCGGCGCCGACGACCTGATCGAGCGCATCCAGGGCGGCTGGTTCGACTTCGACGCCGTCGTCTCGACTCCTTCCATGATGGCCGCGGTCGGCTCGAAGCTCGGCCGTGTGCTCGGACCGCGCGGACTGCTGCCGAACCCGAAGGCCGGCACTGTCGGCCCCAACATCGGCCAGATCGTGACCGCACTCAAGGCGGGCCAGATCGAGTTCCGCAGCGACAAGACCGGCGTGGTACATGCGCCGATCGGCAAGGCGAGCTTCTCCGCGGAGCAGCTCGGCGAGAACCTCGAGGCCCTGCGTGGCGCTGTCGAGGCTGCCAGGCCCGATGCCGCCCGCGGCACGTACATGCGCACTCTTTATCTGACTTCGACGATGGGCCCCTCGGTTCGGGTCAACGTCTGAGTCATCCCGACAGGCATCCCGGTGCGTAGCGGTGCATGCACCACAGCACCACTGGCGTTAGAGACAGCAGGGGCCGCCAGGCTTAAAGATCCTGCCGAGGCGTTGCTACGCTTCGCGGTTGTTCCGCTCAGTTACACGGAACGTTCTTTCATCGAAAGGTAGAAATGGCCAACCCAAAGAATGTGGCGGCGGTCAAGGAACTGCGGGAACTGCTCGCTGGACAGGACTCGTTCTTCCTCGTCGACTACCAGGGGTTGAGCTCGGCTGACCTGAACGCCCTCAGGGCGAAGGTCAGGGCCGGCGGTGGCCGTCTGCTCGTGGCGAAGAACACCCTCATCAATGTCGTTCTCACCGAGAACGGCGTCGAGGGGTTCGACGACACGCTGCGCGGTCCGACCGCTCTGCTCCTGACCGGGGAGGACCCGGTTCCTGCCGTGAAGGCCGTAGTGGACTTCGCCAAGGACCATGCCCGGGAACTTCCCAGCCCGAAAGGCGGCTACCTGCAAGGCTCGCAAGTCGGTCCGGAAACGCTGGAGAGAATCTCCAAGCTGCCCGGCCGTGAGCAAGTGCAGAGTGAGCTTGTCGGAGTCCTGCTGGCACCGCTGCAGCAGCTCGTCGGCGTACTCGAAGGGCCGCAGCGCAATCTCGTATCAGTAATCACCAACCACAAGAACAAGCTGGAGGAAAGTAATGGCATTTGACAAGCAAGCAATAGTTGAGCAGCTGAGCGGCCTGACCGTTCTGGAACTCGTCGACCTGGTTGACGCACTCAAGGAGTCCTGGGGTGTCGAGGCCGCCGCGGCCATGCCCATGGGCGGGTTCGCCGGTGGTGCTGCACCCGCCGAGGCCGCAGCTGCCGAGGAGCAGACCGAGTTCACCGTCTCCATCACGAGTGCCGGTGACAAGAAGCTGCAGGTCATCAAGGAAGTCCGTGCCATCACCGAGCTCGGGCTCAAGGAAGCCAAGGACCTCGTCGAAGCAGGCGGAGTCGTCAAGGAAGGCGTTGCCAAGGACGAGGCCGACGACATCAAGTCGAAGCTCGAAGCCGCTGGCGCAACCGTAGAAGTCAAGTAACGCGGATTCGCACCGGATGCAAAGGCAGGAGCTGGGGCGGCTGTAGCCGTCCCCACTCCCGCCCCTCCCTTCATGTGTTAGGTTTGTAGTTTGAGGCGAACCAGGCCGTGACGGGAGCACAAGCTTGAACAGCAGTAAATGAAGGCGGACTTTCTTGGGATTGGGGTCAGCATGGATATATTTCCGACCATCGGGGCGTGCTTTTATGCACCGGTCCCCGCGTTTTTCGCGGCCGTCAAACGCTCGGTCCAAACCTCGCCTGAACCGTCTGACCCTGGCATTTCCGCACGCGCAGGGTACTTCTCAATCACCCACGTGCCTATCTTAGCAAATCATTATCTACCGCATGCAACTGGCAGTCTCTCACAAAAGGGGTGAAGATGCGCGAAATCAAGAAGTTCGGCAGGATCAAGGAAGTAATCGAGCTGCCGAACCTGACGAACATCCAGATCAAGTCTTACGAACAGTTCCTGCAGCGCGACACCGCTCCGCAGCTGCGCGAGCACAGCGGGCTGCAGGCGGCGTTCCGCGAGGTCTTCCCGATCGACGAGACCGAGCGCGGCCGCCAGACCGGCCTCGTGCTCGACTTCCTTGAGTACACGCTGCTGGAACCCGAGTTCACTCCCGAGGAGTGCCGCGAGAAGGACCTGAGCTACCAGGCCGGCCTCTTCACGAAGCTGCAGCTCGTACACAAGGACACCGGCCTCATCAAGGAGGACCAGGTGTTCCTCGGCGACCTTCCCCTGATGACCGAGGACGGCAGCTTCGTGATCAACGGAGCCGACAGGGTGATCGTCTCCCAGATCCACCGCTCCCCCGGCGTTTATTTCACGGGCGGACCCGGTGCGGGCACCAAGCCGACGGCCAGCATCATCCCGATGCCCAAGCGCGGCCCCTGGATCGAGCTTGAGTTCGACAACAGTGACGCACTGTGGATGAAGGTGAACAAGCGCAAGTTCCCCTTCACCCTCATCCTGCGCGTGCTTGGCTACGGTGACGAGGACATCGCGAAGCTGTTCGCGGGCAACGAGAGCCTGCTTGAGCCCAGCCTCAAGCACGACGAGGCTGTCGGACTCGGCTCGGACGAGGCTCTGCTGCGCCTGTTCACGGTGCTGCGCCCGGGCGATCCCCCGAAGGTCGACAAGGCCAGCAATTACCTGCACAGCCTGCTTGCCGACCCGCGCCGGTACGACCTGGGCAACGCCGGCCGCTACAAGATGAACGCGAAGCTCGAGCTTGACTTCGAGCAGCACACGCTGCTCGGCTTCGAGGACGGCCGCTTCAAGGACTTCGGCCTGGTCGACACCATCAAGTACCTGATCAACCTTCAGGCCGGTGCCGAAGGCTACTCGGAAGACGACATCGACCACCTCGGCAACCGCCGCATCCGCACGGTGGGCGAGCTTGTCGCCGACCAGATCCGCGTGGGCCTGGGCCGCATGGCCAGGGGCGTCCGCGAGCGCATGCTGCTGGGCAACCCCGATGCGGCTACGCCTCAGAAGCTGGTGAACAACCGCCCGATCGTGGCCGCGCTGCGCGAGTTCTTTGGCCGCAGCCAGCTCAGCCAGTTCAAGGATCAGGTCAACCCGCTCTCCGAGCTGCGGCACAAGCGGCGCATCTCCGCCCTCGGGCCCGGTGGGCTTACACGTGAGCGAGCGGGCTTCGATGTACGTGACGTGCACCGCACGCACTACGGCCGCATCTGTCCCATCGAGACGCCGGAGGGCGCAAACATCGGCCTGATCACCTCGCTTGCCTCGTACGCCCGCGTCAACGAACGCGGCTTCATCCAGGCGCCCTACCGCAAGGTGGTCAAGGGACGCGTGACCGAGGAAGTCGTGTACCAGACGGCTCACGAGGAAGACCAGTTCATCATCGCGCAGGCGAACACGCCGCTCAAGGATGACGGCACGTTCGACACCGAATCAGTGATCGCCCGCAAGCTTGGTGACCCCGTGTTCGTCGATCCCTCCGAGGTCGACTTCATGGACGTCTCGCCCAAGCAGGTAGTGTCCGTTCCCACCGCACTCATCCCCTTCCTCGAGCACGACGATGCCACGCGTGCGCTCATGGGTTCGAACATGCAGTCCCAGGCCGTGCCGCTGGTACGTGCCGAGGCCCCGTTCGTCGGCACCGGTGTCGAGGCGCGCGTAAGCCGCGACTCGGGCACCGTCGTGATCTCCGAACACGAGGGCACGGTCACGCACGTCGATGCACGCCGCATCGTCGTCACCGCCGCCAAGGGCATCGATCACACCTACAACATGGTGCGTTTCCAGCGCTCGAACCAGAACACGAACGTCGACCAGGTGCCGATCGTCAAGCTCGGCGACAAGATCAGTGTCGGGCAGGTCATCGCCGACGGTCCGGCTTCCGAGAACGGACGCCTTGCCCTCGGCAAGAACATCCTGATGGCGCTCATGCCGTTCGGAGGATACAACTTCGAGGACGCGATCGTCCTGTCCGAATCGCTGGTGCGCGACGACGTCTACACGAGCATCCACATCGAGAAGTTCGAGAAGGAAGCCCGCGACACCAAGCTCGGGCCCGAGAAGATCAGCCGCGACATCCCCGGACTGTCCGAGGCCGCGCTGCGCGACCTGGATGAGGACGGCGTCGTCCGCATCGGAGCCGAGGTGAAGCAGGGCGACATCCTCGTCGGTCACACCAGCTTCAAGGGCGAGAAGGACCCCACTCCCGAAGAGCGCCTGCTGCGCAGCATCTTCGGCGAGAAGGCGCGCGAGGTCAAGGACACGTCACTGCGCGTTCCGCCCGGCGACGGCGGCATCGTCCTCCGTACCGTCCGCTTCCGCCGTGGCGATCCCGGCGTCGAGCTCAGGCCCGGCGTGCAGGAGATGGTGCGCGTCTACGTCGCACAGAAGCGCCGCCTCATCGAGGGCGACAAGCTCGCCAACCGCCACGGAAACAAGGGCGTGGTCGCCAAGATCCTGCCCCCGGAAGACATGCCTTACCTCGAGGACGGCACCCCCGTCGACCTGGTCTTCAACCCGCTCGGCGTCCCGTCACGAATGAACCTGGGTCAGATCCTCGAGACCCACCTGGGCATGGCCGCCTACAAGACCGGCGTTTCGTTCGAGACCCCCGTCTTCGACGGCGCGGACGAGGGCGAGATCAAGCAGCTCCTGGAGGACGCCGCGCGTCTCGAACTGGAACGGCGGAGCCAGGATGGCTTCGAGCCCGACATGCGCGACCGCGGCGTGCTGAGGCGCGCAGCCAAGCTGGGAGTGATCCCGGAAGGACTGGACAGCACGGAAGCGGAAGTGGCGCTCGCGCGCTCCGGGAAGACCGTGCTCTACGACGGCCGTACCGGTGAGGCCATCGATGCTCCCATCGTCGTCGGCATCATGTACATCCTGAAGCTCTACCACATGGTCGAGGACAAGATGCACGCGCGCTCGACCGGTCCCTACTCGCTCATCACGCAGCAGCCGCTGGGCGGCAAGGCCCAGTTCGGCGGCCAGCGTCTGGGCGAGATGGAGTGCTGGGCACTCCAGGCCCACGGCGCTGCACACACGCTGCAGGAGATGCTCACCATCAAGTCAGACGATATCGACGGCCGCAACGCCGCGTACGAAGCGATCGTAAAGGGCAACGATGTCATCGAGCCCACCATCCCGGAATCGTTCAAGGTCCTCGTCAAGGAGCTTCACTCCCTGGGCCTCGACGTGCGCGTGCTGGATGATGACAAGAAGCCCGTCACGATCTTCGATGAAGCCGGCAGGCACTGGTAACGCAGTGGCAGGCCACGTGAAAGGAACCGCATGAAGGAAATCAGGGAATTCACCAGCGTCCAGATCCAGATTGCCTCGCCTGAGCGGATCCGCAGCTGGAGCTACGGCGAGATTACGAAGCCCGAGACCATCAACTACCGCACGCTGAAGCCGGAGCGCGACGGGCTCTTCGACGAGCGCGTCTTCGGTCCCGAGAAGGACTGGGAGTGCGCCTGCGGCAAGTACCGCGGCCAGCGCTTCGCCGGCAAGGTCTGCGAGCGCTGCGGCGTCGAGGTCACCCGTTCGACCGTGCGCCGCTACCGCATGGGCCACATCGAGCTGGCCACCCCGTGCGCGCACATCTGGTACGTCAAGGACATCCCCAGCAAGGTAGGCTCGCTGCTCAACCTGTCCACCAGCCAGCTCGAGCAGGTGCTCTACTTCGGCAAGTACATCGTTACGGATCCGCAGGGCGCACTCAAGGAAGGACGTCCGCTCAAGCGTGGCGACCTCCTCACCGACGACGAGTACCGCCAGCTCCGCTACGGCCACCAGGAGACCTACACGGTCTCCCAGGGCGAGGACGCTGTCGTGCGCGACGGTGAGGCAGTCGAGACCGGCCAGCAGCTGGCCAAGGGCGTCAAGAGCAAGCTCACGGGCGTCGCCCAGTACCGCTTCCCGCGCAAGGTCACGTTCGAGTACACCGAGAGCCGCGATGTCCGCATCGTCCTCCCATCCGACAGCTGGATCGAGGAGGAAGAGTTCGCAGCCGGCCAGCCGCTTGCCGAACTGACCACCGATCTGAGCATCAAGGCCGCCGAAGGCGGCATCGTCGAGCTGCTCCCCATCGGAGCCGATGGCGGAGTAGTCAACATCCGTGACGAAGAGGACGACGAGAACATCCTCGAGTCGTACCTCCTGCCGGCCGGCATCGAAGTGAGCGTCGGCGGCGGCGACCTGATCGAGGCCGGAGACGAGCTCGGCAAGGCCAGCGCGGGTACGCAGCTGCTCATGCCGCAGGCCGCGACCGCCCGCGTCCGCGCGACCAAGGTCCGCAGCACCGAGGTCACGGTCACCCTGACCGTGGACTGGGAACGCCGCGAGATTCACGAGATCAACCCGACGATGCACGTGCTTGTCGGCGACGGCGCAACCGTTGCTGCCGGCGAGAAGGTGGTCGGCGCGATCGACGCCGCGGCCGAGATCACCGCGGCGGCGGACGGCACGATCCACCTGAGCGAGCCCGCCAGCATCATCGTGTCACGTGCGAAGATCTACCCTTACCAGGACGAGCCGATCGTCGTCAACGGCGACCGAGTCGTCCCGGGTGACGAGCTCGCGGACGAGGGCGGAGTGAAGGCCGACATCTCCGGGCGCGTGGAGATCGACCTGGTGCGCCGTCAGGTTCGCCTGATCGAAAGCTACGACTTCGAGGCCCAGATGGGCGCCGAGGCGATCCGTGGATTGCTGGCGGGCATCGACCTGAGCGTGCTTGAGCAGGAACTCGTCGCCGAGATGGAGAGCCCGAGCCGCCACAAGCGCGCCAAGGCCCGCAAGCGCCTCGAGATCGTCCGCAACTTCATCCAGAGCGGCAATGAACCCGCGTGGATGATCCTTGATGTCGTGCCGATCATGCCTCCGGACCTGCGTCCGATGGTGCAGGTCGAGGGTGGCCGCTTCGCAACGAGCGACCTGAACGACCTCTACCGCCGGCTGATCAACAGGAACAACCGCCTCAAGAAGCTGATGCAGCAGGGCGCTCCCGAGATGATCATCCGCAACGAGAAGCGCATGCTGCAGGAAGCCGTGGACGCGCTGATCGACAACGGCCGGCGTGGCAGCGCGGTCGTGCATCCCGGCAGTGACAGGGCGCTTCGCAGCCTCACCGACCTGCTCGGCGGCAAGCAGGGCCGCTTCCGGCAGAACCTGCTCGGAAAGCGCGTTGACTACTCCGGACGCTCCGTCATCGTGGTCGGGCCGCAGCTGAAGCTTCACCAGTGCGGCGTGCCCAAGCGCATGGCCCTCGAGCTCTTCAAACCGTTCCTGTTCAAGGAACTCGAGAAGCGCGGCATCGCGAACAACATCAAGAGCGCGCGCAAGCTGCTCGAGCGCTACCGCGACACGCGCGACGACATCTGGGACGCCCTCGAGACGGTCATCCAGGACCGCGTCGTGCTGCTCAACCGCGCGCCGACGCTGCACCGCCTCGGCATCCAGGCCTTCGAGCCCGTTCTGGTCGAGGGCCAGGCCATCCAGCTGCACCCTCTCGTCTGTGAGGCGTTCAACGCCGACTTCGACGGTGACCAGATGGCGATTCACGTGCCGCTCTCGGTTTTCGCCCAGTCCGAAGCGCGCCTGCAGATGCTCTCGAGCAACAACCTGCTGTCGCCCGCGCACGGCAACCCGAACGTCCAGGCGAGCCGCGACATCATCCTCGGTCTCTACGTCCTCACCCAGCTGCATCGCAGCGTCAAGGGCGCCGGCAAGAAGTTCAAGGACGCGAACGCGGCCCTGAGCGCGCTGGAGTCCGGCAAGATCGATCTGAACACTCCCATCGTGGTCGACGGGGAGGACCTTACGGTTGGCTGCCTCAAGTACACGTTCGGCAACGCTGACGAGGCCCTGATGGCGGTCGACCGGGCCGAGATCGACATGCAGGACGTCGTCACCATCCGGATCGACGGCAAGCTGGTGCGCACGAGCCCCGGCCGCGTCTACTTCGCCCGCCTCGTCCGCGAGACTGTCGGCGAGGACGGCGTGGATGTGCCGGAAGCCATGATCCGCTACGACACCACGTACGAGAAGAACGCCCTCCGCAACCTCGTGGTCGACTCCTTCAAGATGCTCGGTGTCGAGCGCACCGCCAGACTGCTGGACGGCCTCAAGACCGCCGGCTTCGAGCTCGCGACCACGAGCGGACTCACCATCGGCATCGATGACGTTGCGATCCCGCCCGAGAAGCAGGAACTCGTCGCCGCAGCCCAGGTTCGGCTGGAGCACATCGAGTCGGAGTTCGAGCTCGGCTTCATCACCGAGCTTGAGCGCTTCAACGCCGTGATCCGCCTCTGGGAGGAGTGCACGGAGCAGGTCAAGAGGGCCGTGTTCGCCAACTTCGAGAAGAACACTCCGTTCAACCCGCTCTTCGTGATGGCCCAGTCGGGCGCAAGGGGCAGCCCTCAGCAGATCGTGCAGCTGGCCGGAATGCGTGGCCTGATGGCCAAGCCGAGCGGCGAGAAGATCGAGCTGCCAATCCGCGCCAACTTCCGCGAGGGCCTCACCGTTCTGGAGTACTTCAGCTCCACGCACGGCGCCCGTAAGGGCGGTGCCGACACTGCGCTCCGCACGGCCGACTCGGGCTACCTGACACGCAAGCTGGTCGACGTGGCCCACGAGCTTGTGGTCCGCGAGGACGATTGCGGGACCGTGGACTTCACGACCGTGCCTCTGTACAGCTCCGAAGGTCGCGTGCGCTCGCGCAACCACGTCGAGATGAGCCTGTACGGCCTTCAGGTCGCCATCGACTTCGAGGTCAACAACCGGGCGTTCCCCGCCGGCACTATCCTGATGCGTGAGGACGTGGGGCACATCTACGACTCGCTCCTTTCGAACCCCGGCCTGCGCGAGATCGATGTTCACTCTCCGCTCGCCTGCCAGACACGGGCCGGCGTCTGCCGCAAGTGCTATGGGCTCGACATGTCGACCATGCATCCGGTCTCGCTGGGTGAGGCAGTCGGCGTCATCGCCGCCGAGTCCATCGGTGAGCCGGGCACGCAGCTGACCATGCGCACGTTCCACACCGGTGGCGTCGCCTCCGGTCCGGACGTTACCCAGGGCCTGCCGCGCGTGATCGAGCTGGTCGAGGCCCGCAAGCCCAAGGTCAAGGCGATCATCAGCGAGCTGGACGGCATCGTCAGCTTCGATGAGGACGACGACCGCAGCCGCCTCACCGTCACGAGCGAGGACGGCGAGTTCTCGAAGACGTACAGGCTGGACCGGTACATGCGGCTGACCGTGCGCAACGGCGACAGTGTGGTGGCCGGCGAACAGCTGACCCGCGGTGCGATCAACCCGCACGACCTGCTCGAGGCCCAGGGCCCCGGCAAAGTACAGCAGTACATCGTCGACGAGATCCAGCACGTTTACCGCGAACAGGGCGTGAGCGTGCACGACAAGCACATCGAAGTGATCGTGCGCCAGATGCTCAAGTACGTCGAGATCCAGGAGTCTGGCGACAGCACCTTCCTGGAAGGCCAGGTGATCGAACGCTTCGATGTCGAGGATGTCAACGAGCAGCTCATGGCCGACGGCAAGCAGCCCGCGAGCTGGAAGCCCGTGCTGCTCGGAATCACCAAGGCCAGCCTGACGACGAAGTCGTGGCTGTCCGCCGCATCGTTCCAGCACACCACGCACGTGCTTACCGAAGCGGCTGTCAGCGGCAAGTCTGACGCGCTCGTTGGCCTCAAGGAGAACGTCATCCTCGGCAGGCTCATCCCGGCCGGAACCGGCCTCGATGTGATCCGCAACGTCCGCGTTGCCGACGAGTCACTCCTGAAGCGCCTCGGTGAGCAGGACGCCGGCGTGGCAGCCAGGCGCACCGCGGACACGCAGATGCCCGAGCCCATCAGCGGAGGCGTCGAAGCCTGAGTCAGGCCCGATCCTGACAACCTGAGTCACTCAAGCGGCCCGGATGCTGATCAGCATCCGGGCCGCTTGAGTTCTTCAGTGCTCTCAGCCTGATCCAGCAGCGACTGTGTGCCCAAAACGGTACGAGCGCAGGGTCTTGCGCGACAATGGGAGTTCATGGAGGCAGTGATATGAACGAACTGCACGACGGAACCATCCGGGCC
Source organism: uncultured bacterium (assembly GCA_964495325.1). Taxonomy (GTDB): domain Bacteria; phylum Deinococcota; class Deinococci; order Deinococcales; family Trueperaceae; genus CAZBVI01. The sequence continues at coordinate 70,162 of CAZBVI010000012.1, read as the reverse complement.
AGCTACGGAACGCCGCTTGAGGACGCGAGCTCGGCCGTGATCATGATCCACGGGCGGGGTGACAGTGCAGCCGGGATCCTGGGCCTGGCTGCGGCGCTGGAGGCTTCCGCAACCGCCTTCGTCGCACCGGAAGCCATGCACAGCACCTGGTATCCCCACTCGTTCCTGGAGCCGCTTGCGCTGAATCAGCCATGGCTCGACTCGGCGCTGGAGGCCGTTGGAAGCGTGCTCTCAGCCGTTGAGGCTGCGGGTATCGCCGCCGAGCGCACCATGCTGCTCGGGTTCTCCCAGGGAGCGTGCCTGGTCAGTGAGTTCGCCGCGCGCAACCCTGAGCGCTACGGGGGCCTCGCCATACTCTCGGGCGGAGTGATCGGCCCGGACGACACGGACCGGAACTATGCCGGCAGCCTGGACGGAACCGAGGTGTTCCTGGGATGCAGCGACGTCGACTATCACATCCCGGTCGAGCGTGTGCACGAGACGGCAGAGATCATGGAGCGGCTCGGAGCCTCGGTCACGAAGCGGATCTACCCGAACTTCGCGCACGCAGTGAACCAGGACGAGATCGACCATGTTCAGGCGATTCTGGAGCGGCTGACAGGGAAGGGCTGAGCCGCCAGCTGCGATTCCGGTCCCTCCCCGGGAAAAAGCGTGTATCATCCCGTCAGACTGATCCGACAGGATATGGGGCCCGCAAGGATGGATGGCCGCCCGGCCGCCCGTCAGGAGCCGGCTCCTCAGAGAGGACATGGAGATGGCCATCCGCAGTGCCTTGCGTTTCCTTGCAGTACTGGCTTCAGTGGGGCTGGCCGGGTCAGGCCTGGCCCAGACGTATGTTCAGCTGATTCTGGATGCCTCGGGATCGATGTACAGCCAGCTCGAAGATGGCCGCTACAGGCTCGTGGCCGCCAAGAGCGTGCTGACCGACTTCATAACCAATCTGCCTGACGGTGAGGACCTGCATGTCGGCCTGAGGGTCTATGGCTCCGAACTCCAGGCACTGGACCCGGACTCGTGCACGGACAGCCGGCTGTACGTACCCATGGCAGGCGTCGACCGGGCCGCTCTGCTCGGCAAGGTCGACGAGGTGCTGGCGCGCGGCGCCACTCCGATCGCCTGGTCCCTTGAGCAGGCCGGTAACGACTTCACGGAGCCGGGCAGCTACATGATCGTGCTGGTGACCGACGGGGAAGAGTCGTGCGGGGGCGACATCGGGCAAGTCATGAACGACCTTGCCGCACGAGGCATCGACATTGACCTCCGGATCATCGGCTTCGACCTCAGCGAGTCGGCGGCACGAACCTTCGAGGGTGTGGGCAGGTTCGAGAACGCGCGCAGTACGGAGGAACTCGCAGCGGCGCTCGGCCGTGCCGTCGAAGACGTAGCCGCACCGCGCGCGGCAATGACTTATCCGGTCACGGTCACGGTGACTCGCGACGGGGAGCCGGCGGAGGACGGGGTCCGCGTGACGTTCGAATCCGATGTGTCGGGAGAGGAGACCGTCTTCAGCCTTGTGGCGGACGGTCAGCTCCAGGCGCAGTTGCCTGCCGGCGCGTACTCGGCCACGCTGATGGACGCCTTCTCATCGGAGGCGATGTCGGTGGCCGGTCTGACCGTCCTGCCGGACGTGACGAACACGTATGCCTTCGAGCTCGCGCTGGAACACGAGGTCACTGTCAGCGTCAGCCCTGTGCCGGCTGCGATCGGTTCGATCGTGAGCATCCAGTGGAGCGGTGCGCCCGCCAACGACCGGAACTGGCTGACCATCGTCAGGTCGGACGCCGCCGACAACGCGTACGCCCGTTACGAGTACGCGCGGACCGAGAGTGGCAGCGTCTCGCTGAGCGTGGGTGGCGACGAGGGTGAGTTCGAAGCCCGCTTCCACCTCGACCTGCCGGAAGGCGGATCGCGCGTGATCGGGCGCAGCATGCCCTTCGAGACGTACAGGCCCGAGGTCTGGCTGACAGCTCCCGAAGAAGTGATCGCAGGCAGCACGTTCGACGTTGCCTGGGCTGGTCCGGGCGGGCGTCACGACTACATCACGATCGTGCCCGCGCTCTCACCACCCGGTACGTACCTGAACTACGAGTACACGAGGCAGGGGAACCCTGTCAGCCTGCTGGCGCCGGCAGAACCCGGGGATTACGAGCTGCGCTACATGAGCGACACCACCGACACCCTCGTGCTGGCGAGCCGCGCAATCACCCTTACGCTCGCCGAGTACGCCCTCCAGGCTGCAGACAGCGCCGCAGCTTCAACGATGGTCCAGATCCACTGGACGGGTCCCGCGCACGAAGGGGATTACCTCACGGTCGTCCCTGCAGGCGCACCCGTGGGCTCATACACTGCCTACGAGTACGTCCGGACCGAGAATCCGATCACGCTGCGCATGCCGCCGGAAGCCGGCGAGTTTGAGCTCCGCTATGTGACCGATCAGGACGGAAGCACGCTCGCCAGCAGGCCGATAACCATCACCGAAGCCGAAGTGTCGCTGCAGGCTCCCGCAGCCGTTGCGGCCGGGGCGACGTTCACCGTGGCCTGGTCCGGTCCCGACGGCGCGTCTGACTACCTGACCATCGTTCCCGCAGGGGCTTCCGCAGGCTCGTACCTGGATTACGCCTACACCACCGACGGAAGTCCCGTTACCCTCATCGCACCGGATGAGCCGGGGGACTACGAGCTCCGCTACGTCGCGGGCGATTCAAGCGCGACGGTCCTGCACGTGGGCATCCGCGTGGAGTGACTGCCCCTGCGTGCAAGTGGTCGGCCCCGGGGTATCCTCCCGGGGCCGACCACTTTCGGCACGACGCCTCAGACGCTCGCTGCAGCCCGATCTTCGATCATGCCCAGGATAGCCTCGAGATCGAACTCGGCAGGCTTGGAGTAGACTTCTTCGCCGTCCAGATGAACCTTGAAGATGCCGCTGTCACCGGTTCTCAGGGAGACACTCCGGACCCGCTGTCCGAACTTCTCAAGGATCGCCTTCTGGATGTCCATCGCGCGGGGCAGGTGCCCGCAGGGTACGCAGTAATGGATCTCTACCGTCGGTGTCGTCATTTCGCTACCTCCTGAGCCTCAGGATACCCGCTGCAGCCGTGAAGCCCTGGCTCAGGGAGGACGCGAGCGTCCGCCGGAATGGCAGGGTGACGCGCCGTAGCCACTTGGGAGTGCGACAATGGCCGTGTGCAGGAGGTCCGTCAGGTTCTGGCTTTCGACCCCGGCCGCAACGTCGGGGTGGCGCTGGTCGCAGCAGACGGGGAGCTGCTGTCGGTGCGGACGGTCACGCTGGCGGAAGCGGTCGAGGCAGACGTAGAGCCTGGGACGGCTGTTATCGCGGGTGACGGTACCGGCAGCACGGACCTGGTCGCCGGGCTGCGCAGGCGGGGGCTCGAGCCGCTTGTTGTTGACGAGCGCGGTACGACGCTCGCGGCGCGCGACCTGTACTGGCGGGTGAACCCGCCTGGCTGGCCGCTGCGGCTGCTGCCGGCCTCACTCAGGCCGCAGCCCCGCGACCTTGACGGCTACGCCGCCTGGGCACTGGCACTTCGCTGGCTGTCCCAGGTACAAGGTTGAGGCAGCCAGCGAAGAAACCATGATTGATGAAGATTCCGCAGCGATGCGGGATCCACCGTCAGTTCAGGCCCTCGTCCTCACCGACGCCAAGCATCGCCCGGGCTTCGGGAGCCGTGATGCCCTTCACTGCGCTGATCTCGCCAGCCAGCAGCTTGAGCGCGCGCCTGTACGCCTGACGGTCGAGGTCGGGCAGGCCGCGCTCCTGATCCCAGCGCCTGAGCTCGCTCGCGAGCGTAGCGATCTGGTACGGGTCACCACTCGTGAGGATGTCGCTCACGCGGCGGTGACGCGCAGCCCACTGCTTGGGCAGCGTGATGCGGCCTTCCTCGAGCCGTTCAAGCACGTTCTGGACCTCTTCGGTGGTAAGCGCAGGGCGCAGTCCGGCCTCCTGGGGGGCCTTCACCGGCACGTAGGCGCGGGAGGTTCCGTTCGGGAAGTCCACCGTGTAGTACTGGTGGTCCATTCCCGCGACGCTCTTGACTACGGTGCCTGAGACGATCCCTACACCGTAAGGAGGCAGGACGACCTGGTCACCGTCCTTGAACGCGTTCATTGATTCCTTCAAGTTGCCTTCTCCCTTCGAACAGCACTGTGGAGGCTTGGCACGGGTCTGAGCCGAACCAGAAAGGCCTGCAAGCCCCTATTGAACTGGGCCTGTGTGTACAGTGCCGGTTAGCATGAAAACTGGAGGGTTCGGGCGTTTGCTCAGTTTCCTGTATACGCCCGAAAATACCATCACAGCGGTAATATTAGCACATTCGGGGCTCAAAAGCGACCGCCCGGACTACCTGTGGGCGAACCGGTTCACTGTCACCACGCCGGCCAGCAGGACGACCGCACCCGCAAGCGTCAGGCCACCGGGGGCCTCGCCGAACACCAGCAGCGCCAGCAGCCCTGCACCGACCGGCTCGAGCAGCACGACGGTGGAGACGACCGTCGGATCGAGGTAGCGGATGGCGAAGTTGATGCCCGTGTGGCCCACCAGCTGCGGCACCAGGGCAAGCAGCAGCAGCCAGCCGAATGTGGCGGCCGGATAAGGGAAGTAGGCCTGTCCGAACAGCGCAGGCAGGGGTGCCAGGGCAAGTGCTCCTGCCAGGTAGGCGAGCCCGGCGTAGGCACCTACAGTCAGACCACTGCGTTGTGCAGCCCGTCCCAGCAGCATGTAACCCGAAACGAACACCGCACCCGTGACCGCGAGTGCGTTGCCGAACGGCGCGTTGGAAGCGGTACCTGAGGCGCCGTCCAACCCGATCAGCAAAGCCCCCGTCACAGCCAGGAGCACGCCGCCGAGCACGCGCCGATTCGGTGGTGATCGGTGAATCACCCACAGCATCAGCACGAGCCATAGGGGATTGGTCGAGACCAGCGACACGCTCGCCGCCACCGTGGTGTAGCTGAGCGAGCTGATCCACGTGGCGAAGTGTCCCGCCAGCAGGACGCCGGCCAGCAGGCTCAGGATGATGCCCCGTGGTGTGACCCGACTGCGCCGCAGCTCGCGGATCGTGAGTGGCAGGAAGATCACGCTCGCGAACAGCAGGCGGTAGAACGAGACGACGACTCCCGGGGCGTCCGCCATGCGCACGAGGATCGAGCCGACGCTCAGCGCCAGGACCACGGCGATTAGCACCAGCGTGATGGGTACGGGTGGCTTTTCGGCCAGGGTACTCAGGTTGGCCTGGTCCTGTAGGTGCTGTACGCGAACATCAGCCATGAGGCGATCATCAGCGCACCGCCGATCGGGGCGACTGCGCCGAGCCAGCCGGTGTCGGTCAGTACGAGCAGGTACAGGCTCAGCGAGAATATCAGGCTGCCCGCAAGCATCAGGGGAGCGATCAGCCGGTTCACGGGCCGGGCGAGACCGACAAGCACGAGCCCGATGCCGTGATACATGAGGTAGCGGACACCGGTCTCGAAGGTTGCCAGCCGGCCTTCCGTGACCGTGCCGGCGAGTGCATGGGCGCCGAACGCGCCCAGGGCGACGGCCAGCGCGGCCAGCGTGGCTCCGACAGCGATTGAGGTACGTGGGGACATTACCTGACTATAAGTCGGACGGGCGCCCGGAGCCAGGCGTTCAGCGACCGCCGCCGCCGCCACCACCCCCGCCGCCGCCACCCCCGCCGGATGAGCCGCCGCTGGAACTGGACACACCGGAGGACGACAGGGCGCTGGACAGCGAGCTGGACACCGCGCTCACGGTGGTGCTGAGGCTGCCGATGCTGGAGAGCCCGCCATGGTGAACGCCCAGCCACACTGCGTGCGTGGTCATCGCCTGCGGATCCATGTTGCGCTCCGCCGCCAGCTTCTCGATGTTCTTCAGGTACGACCTGGAGACGCCGAGGGCAGCAGCGTAGACGAAGTACTTGTCCCAGAGCACGAAGAAGTCGTCGGGGGCATCCTTCATGACCGTGTAGTCCTGCAGCGTGCGCTTGAAGCCCCGGAACCCGTACGTGTGGGGGGCCACGTTGGGCTTCCATTGACGCACGGTCGCGGCCATGAACATGAGGACGACCATCGCCAGGATAATGACGAACGATCCGATCTGGGGGACCTCCAAGGTAAGCAGCGCCATGAAGCCGTTGAAGCCCACCACGGCCAGTGCCGTGAGCACCACGCGCCCGGACGCACGGCCGCTCTCCCTGGTGATCAGGGCCGGCCTGGCACGCCCGACCGGTGGCTGGGCGGGATCGGCGAACGCGCCCGTCGTGTAGAGCGCCTTCGTGTAGTCCTGAACGCTCTTCGCCCACTTGGTCACGAAGGTGCTCTGCGACTGACCCTGGGCCCGCAGTTCCCTGTTCGTGATGCGCACGAACCCGTCCTCCGCCACGGCGCCTGTGCGGGCCCGCCGGGCTGCACCCCGCAGGAAGGCGAGCACGCTCGACTCGAAGGGCAGCAGCCCGTCCATGCTGGCCTGCATGTCCACTTCCATGCTGAACTTCCGCCTGGTGCCCGTGAAACGCGCGTAGCCCCGCCTGGCCAGGTCCATCACGGTGGCGGAGAAGCCGTTGTGCCCGGGAGCGCCGTACGGCTTCGTAAGCAGTACCGGCACCGCCGCGGGCGGCAGGTCGGCCGGCGGTTCGAACGGATAGAGCATGCCGTCGGGTTGTGGGTCCCTGTACCTGCGGCGTTCGCGCCCCAGGCGCATGAAGGCTGCGACCGCCAGCAGGGCGCCCGGGATGAGCAGGAAGGGGCTGCGGCGCACGGTGTCCAACACGGTGAGGCGCGGAACGTTGAAGGTGACCGAGCCGATCCGCCCTGCCTCGTCCTGCGCCTGGATGGTTATGCGGTTGTCGCCCTGAACCAGGCCGTGGATCTCGCACTCCCACGGATCGATGCCCTGGCACAGTTCGTTGATGTCGCTGCCGGCGCTGCCGCGCACGGCCACCACGCGGTCTTCTCCTGCGGTGACACGGCCGCTGACACGCACGCTCTCGGAGTTGTTGGCCACGTACCGGGGAGTCTCGAAGTCATGCAGGATCGGGGCGCCCGGTACCAGGATGTTCTCCAGGGCGGCAGCTTCGCTGAGGGCGCTTTCGAGTCCCTGCCCTGAGCCGCTGACGGTGAACAGGGCGGGGTCCATGAACCAGCGGATCTCAACGCCCATGCCCTCGGGAATCGAGTTGAACGTGACGTCGAGACGCGAGCGGTCCTCGCTCTGCCTGACGACCGGCAGGTCGCGGTTGCCGAAGCGGTAGACGATCGAATCGTACGGATGCTCCATGGGTCCCGGAGCGTGAACTGTGAGGCTGTAGCCCACGGCATCTACGTTGCGGTTGCCGTAGATGCCCCAGTACCAGTCGGCCAGGTCGCTGTAGAAGGTGATGCTCCCCCTGATCTCGTACTCGAATACGACACGCTGCTGCGTGATCCGCCGGTTCTCGTTACGGATGACGAGCTCGGTGCCGAGGGGATTGTCCTCGCACGCCTGCGTGTACGACCTAACCCGGAAGCCGCCGACGTTGGTCAGCGCGCGGGTTCCCGGGAGCATCTCTATGCTGGTACCGGCGTCGTGATCGAGGCAGATGAACACCTCGCGGAAGTCATCGTCACCGTACGCGCGCAGGGTACGCGTGTCGGTGACATGGACGGTTCCGTCCGCCCTGATGGTGACCACCTGCTCGACATCCTGCCACTCCATGCGTGCGGTGGCCAGGCCCGTCAGTAGCAGGGCAAGCAGAACTGCGATGAAGCTGCGCACAAGCTGCCTCCGTTTCGGTGAATCCCGGGGACGGGAAGGTTCAGTCCTGGTCCGTGAAGACCCGGCCCAGAACCTCGCCGGCGGACCCAAGCGTGAAGGCGGGGCTTCCCGCGATGCTCACGTTGATGCCAGCGGCATTGCCCACATGGACATATATCGGAAGATCATACTCGAAACTCTGGCCGGCCGCCGCTACGGTGTACACCAGCGGCGTCCCGCTGCGGGTGGTGCCGGGGTAGATCTCCAGCCAGCTTTCGTCCGTGACCGCGATGCGGATGCGTCCCGAAGGGGTGGCCGTCTGGTCCGTGCCCGCGTCGGCGTCTGCCTCGGTGTCCTCGTCCTGCTCGACCGGCACCGCGCTCGCGGGGGCGAGCACGAAGCTGAGGTTGCGGTTGAACGTCAGGTCGAACTCGGACTCGAACGGCTCATACCCTTCGAGCTCGACCCGGATCGCCCGGTTGTCCAGGGCGGTCACCGGCGCGCTGCTGATGGGCGTCACGCCTTCGAGCGGGAACGCATCGATGAGGACGCGTGCGCCGGGTGGCTCGGTGATGATCGAAAGCCTGGTCGTACCGACGAAGCCGGCCAGGGTGCCGTCTTCCGTCGAATCCTCGTCCGGGACGGCCGCAGGCGAGTCTGCCGATCCGGCAGTCTGGCTGCCGTTTCCGGCCCCGGCGTCGGTCCCCGACCGGAAGAGCGTGCTGTTGAAACCCCAGACGGCGAGGCCCACGACGACTGCGATCATCAGAACGCTGGGCAGCCAGGTGGCGAACACCGGACGCCTGCCGCCCTGACCGCGCCCCGTGCTCACGTAGTCCGGCGCCTGAGTGCGCCTTGGTGCAGCGTCCTCGCGCAGCACTTGCGGAGGGCCGCCTGCGGTGTCCGCAGAGGCCGCGGCACCCGCACGGCTGCGACCGCGGGCGGGGGCAGCCTGGGCCGTCCCCGCTGCCGTGCCCGGTTCGCTCCGCGCGTGGCGTTCGTTGGCATACATGTCCAGTGCGGTCCGGCCATCGAGCCCGACCGCCTGGGCGAAAAGCTTCACGAAGTTGCGCACGTACACGCTCTCGGGCAGGTCGGCGTGCCGGTCCTCCTCGAGCGCTTCCAGGTAGTCCTTCCTCACGCTGGTCAGCCGCGCGACCGCCGTCAGGTCGAGTCCTCGTGCTTCCCTGGCGCCGCGCAACGCCTCCGACAGGGTCGCAGGTATCGGTGATGCTTCGGAAGCGCTGTTGTCGGCATCCGTCATCCGCTCAGTCCTCTCTGCCGCGCCCGGTCACGGCCAGGGCGATGCGGGCGGCCAGCGCGGCGTTCTCCTTCAGCAGGCGGATATTGACGTCCACGGTCCTGCCGTCCGATATCTCTGCCAGGCGGCCCAGCATGTAGGGTGTGGTTTCCTTGCCCTTTATGCCTGCCGCGAGCGCGTCCGCCTCGGCCTGCGCTTTCCAGGATGCGAGCGTCGCGGCGTCCAGGCCCTCGCTCACAGGATTGGTGACGATCATGCCGGTAGTGAGTCCCAGCTGCTGGTGCGCCCGCCAGACCGAGGCTATCTCTGCCGGGCTGTCTGCCCTGGCTGGTGCCCTGAGGTCTGTCAGGGGAACGTGAAAGCCGGCGAAGGTGTCTGAGCGGTATGCGACGACAGGCACGCCAAGCGTCTCGAGCCGCTCGAAAGTGGCGGGAACGTTCAGGATGCTCTTCGGGCCGGCACAGACAGTGATCATCTGATAGCGGGCACAGGCGATCAGGTCAGTGGATTCGTCGAACTCGGCCGGATGGACCCCGCCGATGCCGCCGGTGGAGAAAACGTGGATGCCTGCGGCGAGCGCGATGTGCTGCGTGGTGGCGACCGTAGTGCCTGCCGAGCGGCCCTGGGCCGCGATCGCGGCCAGGTTCCACAGGGTGGCCTTGTCGACGCCGTCCTCGTCCGCCAGCCGGATGGTTTCCTCTTCGCTGAGGCCGACGACGATCCGGCCCCCGATCACTCCGATTGTCGCGGGCTCGGCGCCCTGCTCCCGGATCGTGTCTTCAAGCAGCCGGGCAAGCTCCAGGTTCCTGGGGCGCGGCAGTCCGTGGGTGATTACGGTGGACTCGAGGGCCACTACCGGACGGCCGGACTCGAGTGCCTCCTGGATTCGCGGTGCGAGGCTCGGGTTCACAGAGCCAATGATAGCGCACGCCTTCATGAGTCTTGCCATCACGGTCCAGTGCTAAGATTCACTCGATAATGGAGGGGATCGACCTTCAGACGATCGCACCGTACCTGCAGCAGCTTTCTTTCGGCGCGCTGGCCGGGTTCGCGGCGGGTTATGCCCTCAAGAAGGTCGGCAAGTTCGTTGCTGTCGGCATCGGGCTGCTTTTCATCGCGCTGCAGCTGCTGGCGTACTACGGGGTGATCCAGGTTGACTGGGGCGTGGTTCAGGGCCACGTCGATCCACTGCTTGAGCCTGAGTCGCTGAACTCCGCCTGGCGCAGGCTGGTTGACCTGCTGACGTTCAACCTGACGTTCGCGGCAGCTTTCGTGCCCGGCCTGATCATCGGGTTGCGGCGAGGCTGAGCAGTCAGGCTACCGCAGCGATAGGCTCACAGCATATGTGAGTGCGATGCACTCAAAGTAGTTGACAGAATTCTGCGGCTGGGATAGCATTGCGTCAGTTAGCACTCGCCTTTGCTGAGTGCTAAGAAATCCGGGAGAACCCCATCTGTACAACGGAGGCTAAGCATGTCCAATAGCGATCTCAAACTCAGGCCCCTTGGTGACAAGGTCATCGTCGAGATCATCGACGAGCCACAGACCACTGCGAGTGGTCTCGTCCTGCCTGACACGGCCAAGGAGAAGAGCCAGCGTGGCAAGGTCCTTGCTGTCGGCAGTGGCAAGGTGCTTGACAACGGCGAGCGCGAACCGGTCGAGGTCTCGGTAGGAGACACCGTCCTCTACGCGAAGTACGGCGGCACCGAGCTCAGCACGGGTGGCCGCGAGCTCATGATCCTGAGCTTCCGCGACATCCACGCAATCGTCACTGACTGATACCAGCACGCCTCACCCCAAATAACAAAATAGGAGACTGATACAAACATGGCCAAGGACCTGATTTTCAAGGAAGAAGCCCGCCGCGGGCTCGAGCGCGGCGTCAATGCCGTAGCTAACGCCGTCAAAGTGACGCTTGGGCCCAAGGGCCGCAACGTGGTGCTCGAGAAGAAGTTCGGCTCGCCCACCATCACGAAGGACGGAGTCACCGTAGCCAAGGACATCGAGCTGTCAGACAGCCTCGAGAACATCGGCGCGAAGCTCCTGATCGAGATCGCCACCAAGACCAACGACATCACGGGTGACGGCACGACCACCGCCACCGTGCTCGGCCAGGCCATCGTCCGTGAGGGCCTCCGCAACGTCGCAGCCGGCGCCAGCCCGCTCGCGCTCAAGCGCGGCATCGACAAGGCCGTCGAAAGCGCGGTTGCCAGCATCCATGCGATGGCCAAGCCCATCGAGGACAGCAAGGCGGTCGCCGAAGTCGCCTCGATCAGCGCCAACGAACCGGCAGTCGGCCAGCTCATCGCAGACGCGATGGACAAGGTCGGCCGCGACGGCGTCATCACCGTCGAAGAGAGCAAATCGCTCGACACCGAACTCGACGTCGTCGAAGGCATGCAGTTCGACAAGGGCTACCTCAGCGCCTACTTCATCACCGATGCCGATGCACAGGAAGCCGTCCTGGAGGACGCCTACCTGCTGATCGTCGAGAAGAAGATCTCGGCCCTCAAGGACCTCCTGCCCGTACTCGAGCAGGTCGTACAGTCCGGCAAGCCGCTCCTGATCATCGCCGAGGACATCGAAGGCGAAGCGCTCGCCACCCTGGTCGTCAACAGGCTGCGCGGCACGCTCAACATCGCCGCCGTCAAGGCACCCGGCTTCGGCGACCGCCGCAAGGAGATGCTCAAGGACATCGCCGCCATCACCGGCGGAGAAGTCATCAGCGAGGAGCTCGGCCACAAGCTCGAGAACACCCGCCTGGAGCAGCTCGGCACCGCCAAGCGCATCCGCATCAGCAAGGACGAGACCACGATCATCGAGGGTCAGGGAGACGCCGCCGTCATCGAGGCACGCGTCAAGTCCATCAAGACCGAAGTCGAGAACACCGACAGCGACTACGCACGTGAGAAGCTCCAGGAGCGCCTCGCCAAGCTGTCCGGTGGCGTAGCCGTCATCCGCGTCGGTGCCGCGACCGAGACCGAGCTCAAGGAGAAGAAGCACCGCTTCGAGGACGCACTTTCCACCGCCCGCTCCGCGGTCGAGGAAGGCATCGTCGCCGGCGGTGGCGTCACGCTCATCCACGCGATCAGGAGCGTCCGCGACATCGCGGAGACGCTCGATGGTGACGAGCGCACCGGCGCCCAGATCCTGCAGCGCGCTCTTGAGGAGCCCGCACGCCAGATCGCCGCGAACGCCGGCGCAGAAGGCAGCGTCGTCGTCAACCGGATCCAGGGCAACCCCGACGGCCGCTTCGGCTACAACGCCCTGAGCGACGAGTACGTCGATGACATGTTCGCAGCCGGCATCGTCGACCCGGCCAAGGTCACGCGCACCGCGCTGCAGAACGCGGCTTCGATCGGCGGCCTGCTGCTGACCACGGAGGTCGTCATCGCCGACCAGCCCGAGAAGGACCAGCCGATGGGCGGCATGCCCGGCGGCGCCCCCGACATGGGCGGCATGGACTTCTAGGTTCGTACCCACAGCATTCTCAGGGCCGGGCCGGGACGCAAGTTCCGGCCCGGCCCTCTTTGGTTAGACTGCTTCATCTGGCCATTCAGGCCACCAGCATGCGCCACAGAGGAGACCGGCAAAATTGTTCGACAACGACCAGCAGCTGACAGCCATCGCCGCAGAGTTCGGCACACCAACCTACGTTTACGACCTGGACGCGGTGACCGGAAGGTTGCGCCGCCTGCAAGAGGTTATGCCCGATGCCCGGATTAGGTACGCCGTCAAGGCCAACGCCTCAGCCGCGGTCCTGTCCGCACTTGCGGCCGACGGGGCAGGGGTCGAGGCGATCACGCTCGGCGAGCTCACGCGGGCGCTGAAGGCAGGTGTCCCCGCAGCACGGATACTGATCGGAGGACCCGCCCAGGGTGATTCCATGCGGGAAGCAGCGGTTGCTCACGGTGCCGGCACCGTGAGCCTGGACAGCGTCTCCCAGTGGCGCGACTGGCAGCGGGACCTGGCTGCCGGAAGGTTCAGCGCGCCACGCTTCCTCGTGCGGGTCAACCCCGCGCTTGATCCGCGTACCCACGAACACCTGGCCACCGGCAGCGGCGATTCCAAGTTCGGCATGGCGCCGGAGGTCGCCCTTGCGCTGGCCCGCGAGCTGGCGGGCGCAGGCCTCTTCGAGGGTTACCATGTGCACGCCGGCTCACAGATCGGGGACCTGGGCGTGTTCCGGGCCGTACTTGCAGCACTCGGTCCGCTCTACGACGCCCAACCCGGGCCAACCCTCGACATCGGTGGTGGTTACCGCGTGCCTGACTTCCCGCTTGCCGAGTACGCCAGTCTGATCAGTGACTTCACAGGGTCCCGCGGACTCAGGCTGATCATCGAGCCGGGACGCTACCTTGTCGCCGAGGCGGGAGTGCTGCTTACCAGGGTGCTGCACGTCAAGGAGGGCGAGGTCACGCACGTCATCGCGGACGCCGGCATGGCCGACCTGCTCCGTCCCGCGCTTTACGGTGCCAGTCATCCGCTGCGCGTCGTGGCGGCCGGAGCGCGCGAGCCTGTCCTCGTGGACTTGGACGGCCCGCTCTGCGAGAACGCCGACCGGCTCGGCCGTGACGTGCTGCTGGCGTCGCCGGCCAGGGGGGACCTGCTCGCCGTCGGCCACGCCGGTGCATACGGATTTGGGATGGCTTCCAACTACGCTTCGAGCCTGCGGCCGGCCGAGGTCGTCGTGTCAGGCGGAGTGGCGCGGCTCGCGCGGCGGCGGGAGGAACCCGCCGACCTGGTCCTCACCGAGGTGGACTGAGCGGTCGCCTAGCGGCCAGCCAGCAGACTCCTGCCCGTCATCTGGGCAGGCTGCTCGAGCCCCAGCAACTGCAGTACGGTCGGGGCGACGTCCGCCAGCCGGCCGCCTTCACGAAGCACGCGCGCGCCGGCCCCGATCACGATGAACGGCACGGGGTTCGTGGTGTGCGCGGTATGGGGCGATTCTCCGTCTGCAGCCAGCATCCGCTCCGCGTTGCCGTGGTCCGCCAGGACGACTGCAACGCCGCCCTTGGCGGTGACTGCCTCAACGATACGTCCCAGGCCCTCGTCGCTCGCCTCGCAGGCCCTGATCGCCGCGTCGAGAACACCCGTGTGACCCACCATGTCGGGGTTCGCGAAGTTCACGAGCAGGAACGCGTCACCGTGCGTCTTCAGGCGTGTGACCACCGCGTCGGTCAGCTCGAAGGCGCTCATCTCGGGTTGCAGGTCGTAGGTCGGGACCTTCGGCGAGGGCACCAGGCGGCGCTCCTCGCCATCGAACGGCTCCTCACGCTGAGCATTGAAGAAGTAGGTGACATGCGCGTACTTCTCGGTCTCTGCCGCGTGGAACTGGGAAAGGCCGGCCAGGCTGATGACCTGTGCCAGTGGCATGTCCAGGGGCGGCAGCGCAAAGGCGTGCCGGGCGCTCAGCGCGCTGCCGTAGTCCATGAAGGTGGTCAGCTGTGGCCTGACCGCGCTGCAGCGCTCGAACTGCTTCCACTCGCTGCCGCTCGTGAGTGCGTGCGAAAGCTGGCGGGCACGGTCGGCCCGGAAGTTGAAGAAGACGACCTGGTCGCCTGGCTGCATCACCTGAGGCTCACCGATCGTGGTCGGCTCGATGAACTCGTCGGTCGTGCCCCGCTTGTAGGAGTCCTGGACCGCGTTCGCGGCCGAGCTGGCGTTGAGCGGAGCGCGACCGCAGACGATGGCATCGTACGCGCGCTTCGTCCGGTCCCAGCGGCGGTCCCGGTCCATGGCCCAGTAGCGGCCCGTGACGCTCGCGATCCGGGCCGGGATGCTCAGGCGCTCGAGGGCTGCCTGCAGCTCGAGGACGCAGACCAGTCCTGAGTCCGGTGGGGTGTCACGACCGTCGGTGATCACGTGCACGGCGACGTTGCGCGCACCCTCCCTGGCCGCCAGTTCCAGCAGCGCCAGCAGGTGCTCGAGGCTGGAGTGCACGCCGCCGTGCGAGACTAGTCCGATCAGATGGACGGTGCCGTCCGGGCCGGTGTTCAGGGCGTCCTTCAGCACCTGGTTGTCGAAGAACTCACCGGACGAGATGAGGTTGTCCACATGCGTCAGGCTCTGCACGACGACGCGGCCGAGCCCGATGTTGAGGTGCCCTACCTCGGAGTTGCCGATCTGGCCCTCGGGCAGACCCACGTCTGTTCCCGAAGCGATGAGCTTCGTCCGGGGCTGTTCGCTCCAGTAGCGGTCGAAGTTCGGCGTGCGCGCCAGGTGAACGGCGTTACCGGGTCCCGGTTCGGCGAGACCGAAGCCGTCGAGGATGATCAGGGCCAATGGGCCGGAGGGAGGCAACATGGCACGATTGTACAATCGCGCCCAGCGTATGCGCAGCCGGGCTCAGGTGCGGCCCAGGATCCGGCCGACGGCCGTTGGGAGCCTGAGCCAGTCCATGTCGGTCAGTTCGGCCTCGGGCCGGCCGGTGTCGAGCACCAGGAAGCGGACGGCGAGCAGCTCGAGCCGGTCGCGTTCGGAATCATCAGCCAGCACCGCCGGCAGGTGCGCGGTCATCTCCGTCTCGAGCGCGCGTGCCGCGATCCAGGCCGCGACAGCCCGCTGGCCGTCAGTCAGGAAGCCGACCGGATCGGCAGGCTCGACCATGAGGATGCGGACCGCCCGCTGCACCGCGGGGCTGGCCCTGTACCTGGCGCAACTGAGGCAGAGGTCGCCCCCTTCGCACAGAGAGCCGCACACCCGGCAAGGCAGCCAGCCGAGCTGACGCTGGCGGGCGCGTGCGAGCGCGATTCCACCGGCAGCCTGAAGGGCCGGCTGGGCGAGATCAGACGGCAGTCTGGCGAGGGCGGCATGAAGCCGGGCAAGCTCGCCCGGATCGGCTTTGACGCCGGGCAAGGGCTCGTCCTCGGCCGGCTCGAGCGTCCCGCGCCCAGGCTGGAAACGGATCTCGCGCACCTGTGGATGGCCCAGCTCCGTGAACCCCTCGATGAAGCGCAGCCGCTGCATGCTCAGGTGCATGGCGGTCTCCGAGTCCGAGGTGTCGACGAAAAGCACGCCGTCACGGAACGCGCGGGCCCTGGTGAAGCGGCTCAGTTCGCGACCGGCGACGCGGGTCCAGAGCACCACGACCTGCGCCCGCTTCAGGCTGCGCTTCATTCCGCCGCGGCGGAACACCTCGTCAAGAACGACGGAGACAGGTTTCTCCCTAGCCATGACCGACGATACCCCCGCTGATGTGCAGCAACCGTGCCCCGTGCGTGTCCGCAGGTGGCTCGGTGCCCGTTGCGATCGTCTGCCGTGTCTTGCTGGCGAGGTCGAGAAGGTACGACCTCCTGTGCGGATCGAGCTCAGCCGTGAAGTCATCGAGCAGCAGCACCGGTTCCTCCCCGTGCCTTGCCAGCAGCAGCTGGAACTCGGCGACCTTCAGGGCAAGCGCAACGGTGCGCGCCTCACCGCGCGAGCCGAAGGCCTGCACCGAGCGACCATTCAGCGTCAGCACGAGGTCGTCGCGGTGTGGCCCCACGACTGTTACTCCACGCGCGCGTTCCTCTGCCCGGCTCTGCTCCAGGGCCTCACCGAGCGGCACGCGGTCAGCGCTCTGCAGGGCGAGCCCGAGGAGCCTGCTTTCGTCCGCAGCAGCCACCTCGGAGTACGCTTCCGAAGCGATCTGCCTTATTCGGGCGATCGCCCGGGCCCTCAGCTGCTCGATCTCGACGCCAACGACCACGAGCCGCTCGCTCCAGGTGTCGAGGCTCGCGTCGAACCAGCCCTGCCGGAGCATTGAGTTGCGCTGTGTCAGGACGCGGGAGTACTCGGTGGTCAGTTTCGCGTAACGCAGCGAGAGACGGCCCAGCAGGGAGTCGAGCCAGGCGCGCCGGCGCGACGGACTGCCGTGCACTATCTCGGTGTCCGCCGGAGTCATCATCACCACGGCGGCGCT
This sequence comes from uncultured bacterium, assembly GCA_964495325.1. Taxonomy (GTDB): domain Bacteria; phylum Deinococcota; class Deinococci; order Deinococcales; family Trueperaceae; genus CAZBVI01. The sequence goes on along the minus strand of CAZBVI010000012.1, from coordinate 53,251 downwards.
CGTCGCGAGCTGTTCGCTGCGCACCGGGTTGCCGTCCAGCTGCACGCTGCGCCTGCCGGGCCGCAGCCCGATCTCGACCTGGCTCTCGCCATCCTCGTGTTCGAAGCGTCCGGCGACATAGGCGGCTTCCTCTCCGTGCCGGATCGCATCGGCGATGCGCCCGAACGGCAGTTCGGCGCTCAGCACCAGATGACACGCCGCCAGCAGGTTCGACTTGCCGGCACCGTTGCCGCCGACAACGACCGTCAGCCCGGGTTCGAAGGCAAGTCGCTCAGTGGAAAGGTTCCTGAAATTCAGCTGTGCAAGGGTCCGGAGCTGCATCGCACCGGATCAGCCTGGCTCCCCGCCCGGATCCCCGGCCGTACTGCCTGCCTGGGCGGGCTGACGCCGCTGCGACGGTGCCAGCGGCCCCGAGTCGAGGTTGCGGGCGAAAGCCTGCAGCAGAGCGCGAAACTGCTCACGAAACAGCCTCTGCTCACGCTCGAGCCGGAGCAGTTCGGCGCGCGCCTCCCGGATGCGGTTCTCGGCCTCGGAAAGGATGCCGTCGCGCTTCTGTTCGGCCTCGTTCAGCAGCCGCTCGCTGCGCACACTCGCATCGGACAACAGCTTGTCACGCTGTTGCGCGGCGTCCTGAACAGTCAGTTCCGCCTCGCGCTTGGCGTTGCCCCTGATCTCGTTCGCGATGCGTTCGGCGGCAATGACCACCCGCTTCAGCTCGGCCTCCGAGCCCTGGAGCTCGCTGATCTGGGTGTCGCGCCGCTTCATCTCGTCACGCAGCGACTGGTTCTCCTTGAGGACGCCCTCGAGTTCAGCCGAGACGCGCTCGAGGAACTCCCGCACCTGACGCTTTGGATAACCGTTCAGGGCGGTGGGGAACTCCATGTGCTGAATGTCGAGCGGACTCAGAGCCATGTACGCAGAAGCTTACCACGCGGGCGGTTCGGCCGGTCTACAGTTCGGGCAGGCACGCGAGGACAAGCCTGCGGAACGCAGCGCCGGCCAGCTCGGCGACCCTGACGACGTCGGCTCCCGAAGCGTGTTCGCTCCTGTCGGGAATCGCCAGATCGGTCACGCAGGACAGCCCGAGCACACGCAAGCCGAGTTGGCGGGCCATCATCACTTCGAACACGGTGGACATGCCAACCGCGTCCGCTCCGAGCGTGCGGAACGCGCGGAGCTCGGCCCTGGTGGAATAGGTCGGCCCGCTGATCGCCAGGTAGACGCCCTCACGCAGCGTGATGTCCAGTCTTCTTGCCGCGGCGCGGGCCACGTCGATGTATCCGGGATCGTAGGCGTCGAACATCACCGGGAAGCGCTCGCCCTGGTACCACGGACCGATGAGCGGGTTGTCGTTCTGTGCGTTGATGTAGTCGAGCTGAAGCATGAGGTCGCCGGCGTTCCAGCCTGCAGTCAGGCCGCCGCACGCGTTCGATACGACCAGGCTGCGGGCTCCCAGGGCATGCAGGAGGCGGACGGGGAAGGCCGTGCCCGCGGCGCTGACACCGTCGTAGTAATGCATGCGTCCCTTCAGGGCCGCCACCGGCCTGCCCGCCAGGGTGCCAAGGTGCAGTTCGCCGGCGTGGCCCGGGGCAGTGCTGGGAGTGAAGCCCGGCAGGTCCTCGTAGCGGATCACGGTCGAATCCCGTATCGAATCGGCAAGCGGCCCCAGGCCGGAGCCCAGGATGAGCGCAATATCGGGCCTGAACCCGGTCCGGGTGCGAACAGCCCTCAGGGCGTCTTCAAGAAGGGCGTCTGCAGCGGCGGCGTTGTCGTTCTCCATGGGTCCATGATAATGCGGTGGGCTGCGGTTGTTCTCACGAACCCTCAGTTAGACTACGCGCATGCTACTGAAGAGGCTTGTCGTCGTCTTTCTGTTCGTTGTGCCCTTCGGCCTGACAGTCGCACAGCCTGCGTCTGAAAGCCGTGTTTCCACGGTAGTGGTCGAGGGAACCACCGGTTTCGCCGATATCGTCCGGGTAGTGCTCAACGCACGCGCAGGAACCCCCGTCGCGGACATCGATCTCGAAGCCGAGCGGAACCGGGTTTACGCGCTGGGATCGTTCGCCTCCGTGAGCGTGAACCTGCAGACGCGCGGCGGACAGCCGATGCTTGTCGTCACGGTGCAGGAGAACCCGCTGATCAGCGACCTCCGGTTCGAGGGCGTCACCATCGTTGACCCGGAGCTGCTGGCCGGCGTGGTCGAGGCCGAGAACATACTCTCGCCCGGGCGCGTCCTCAACACCGCACGCGCGCAGGAGGGGATCAGGACCGTCCAGGCGATTTATCGCCAGCAGGGTTACCCGTTCACGGTTCCGGTCACGCTCGAGCTGTTGAGCACCGTCGGTGAGGATGGCGAGCAGGAGGTGATCATCGAGTACGTGGTTGATGAGAATCTTGCCGTTGAGGAGGTCGTCGTCACCGGGGCAGGAGTCGGCGATCAGGCTGCGATCGAGGGATTCTTCAACCCGCTGGTGGTCACCGGTGAGTTCGACCTCGGCCTGTACCGGACTGCGGTCATGAGCGTCGAGAACCACTACGCCGACATGGGCTACCGCCTCAGCGGTGTCGACCTCACGACTGTCAGCCTCGAAGCAGGCATCCTCAACATCCCCGTCGTCGAGCGTCGCATCACCGCGGTGGACACCAGCGCGGTGCAGCTCGAGGCAAGCGATCTCAGCCTCGGCGTCGGCGACCTCTTCAACTACGACACGCTGCTGGATGATGTCAGGCGCATCTCCAGTGGCGCCAGCAGCGATATCCGCCTCGTGACCCAGGCGATCGGCGCGGGTGGCGTCCGCGTCACGTTCGAGGTCGGACCGCCCGAGACGGCAGGTGTGATCACCGAAACCGTCATCGAGGGCAACACCGTCATTCCGGCAGACGAGATTTACGAGGTTCTTGAGCTGCGGCCCGGCGACACGTTCACTTCGACGCTGGCCGAGGAAGACTTCCGCCGCATCCTGGAACTGTACGAGTCCGAGGGCTACATCATCATCAGTACGCCCGACTTCAACTGGATCGAGGGCACGTACGTGCACCGGATCCACGAGGTCACGGTCGCCGGATACGAAGTGACCTTCGAGGGAGAACGCGGCCGCACGCAGGACTTCGTGATCACCCGCTACCTGCCACCCATCGGCAACGTCGTCAATCAGAACGACCTCAGGGTGTCGCTCATGCAGATGCAGGCGCTCGGTGCGGTCGAACCGGTCAACGTGCACCTGCTCGCGACCGACGAACCTGACGAGGTGATCGTCAACGCGATCGTCCGCAAGGCGTCGACGGGTGTGTTCACGCCCAGTGCGCAGTACTCGACCGACACCGGCTTCAGCCTGTCGCTCAGCTACACGGAGAGCAACCTCTGGGGCAGGGCCCACAACGCCGGCATCGAGGTCGGGGCGCAGACGTCCCAGATAGGCCTGCTCTTCAGCGGCTCGATCCGTTACAGCATCCCCTGGCTCTACCTGGACTTCCTCGACCTGCAGGAGGTTCCGACCGGGCTCAGCGTGGCGGTCTTCAGCCTCGCGACCACCAATCAGGTGATGACTGCCGGCACCGAGTTCAGGGTGCCGTACCCGGGCCGGCCGGCGACCGAGTCGAACCTCGTGAACGTCGGAGAGTACACCTCAAGGGAGTCGGGCTTCAGCATTTCGATCAACCGGCCGGTCTTCACGGATACGGTGCTGGGCCTGAACTCCAGGGTCGTGTACACCAGCTACATCCAGGAGCCCGGAGTGCAATGCACCTTCGATGACTCCGGCGCGATCGAAAACGGAGACCGCTGCTCGCTTCCCTGGGACGAGGCCAGCCAGTACCTGCCGCAGGGCGGTACAAGCTCGTTCCACTCAGCCACACTGGTCTACGACTCGAGGGACTCTGCGGAGTTCCCCAGGCGCGGCCTCAGGCTCAACGCGCTCCTTGGTTTCGGATTCGGTAACGACTTCCGCCACCCCGACACCGGGCTGCAGGCCGGCTACCGCTACCAGCAGCTGGAGCTCGGTGCCCGGGCGTACCTGCAGATGAACCGCGTCTTCAGCGGCATGAACGACAACCACGTGCTGGCGTTCCGCGTGAATTTCGGCCACCAGTTCGGCGGTCACTACCCGCTGAACCGGCGTTTCACGGTTGGCAAGACCAACAACGAGGCCGCCGCCATCCGCGGCTACCAGGCCGCCGACTTCGGGCTCTCGCGCACCTATCTGACCAGTTCACTGGAGTACCGTTACGACTTCGGCCTTGACACCTTCGCCACGCAGACGGTGATCGGCATCCTGTTCGCTGACCTCGGTTACGCCTCGAGCGCCACCGGGTTCGCCGAGTACGCCGCCCCGGTCTTCGCCGGCGCGGGCCTGGGCGTGCAGGTCAACCTGGGCTTCGGCGGGGTGCTGCTGCCGGCCCTGCGCTTCGACTACGCCTTCAGCGAGCGCCATCCGTCCGGTGAGTTCAGGTTCAGGGTAGGCACGGTCTTCTGAGGTCGCTATCCATGGGCTTTCCTGTGAAGCCGGGGCCGGACATTGTCGTGTCCGGCCCCTTCGCGTTGCGCATCTGCAGGCTCAGACGTTGAAGAGGAAGTGGATCACGTCGCCGTCCTGGACGACGTACTCCTTGCCTTCAGTCCTGATCCAGCCCTTGCTGCGTGCGTTCGCCAGGTTGCCGGCTTCGATCAGGCGGTCCCATGCGATCACCTCGGCGCGGATGAAGCCGCGCTCGAAGTCAGTGTGGATCACGCCCGCCGCCTGAGGCGCGCGCGTGCCTTCCGTGACGGTCCACGCGCGCACCTCCTTCTCGCCTGACGTAAGGAAGGTGATCAGGCCGAGCGTCCTGTACCCGGTCCGGATCAGCCGCTCCAGTCCCGAGTCCTGAAGCCCCAGCTCGGCCAGGAACTCGGCCGCCTCCTCCTCGGGAAGCTCGCCCAGCTCCTGTTCGATGCGGGCCGAGATGACCACGCATTCGCTGCCTTCCGCCGCCGCCCGCTCCCGCACGCGCTGAACGTGCTCGTTGCCGGTGACGACATCTTCCTCGCTGACGTTGCAGACGTATATGACAGGCTTCGCCGTCAGGAGTCCGAGCTCCTGGGGCACGTCGATGCCTGCCGCGCGCGCCGGGGAGCCGGTGCCGAGGTGTTCCAGCAGCCGGTTGGCGGTCTCGACCAGCCCGGCGTCCTCCTTGTTCGACTTCGCGCTCCGCCTCAGCCGCTCGATCCTGCGTTCAAGCGTGCCTATGTCCGACAGGGCCAGCTCGGTGTTGATCGTCTCGATGTCGGCCAGCGGATCGACGGCTCCGGACACATGGACGACGTTGTCATCCTCGAAGCAGCGCACGACGTGAGCGATGACGGCGACCTCCCGGATGTTCGCCAGGAACTGGTTGCCCAGCCCTTCGCCCTGGCTCGCGCCCTTGACGAGTCCGGCGATGTCGACGAACTCGACGCTGGTGGGAACCACCGGCGGGATGCGACCGTCACGGGTGTAAAGGTCCTTCAGCGCGTCCAGCCGCTCGTCGGGTACGGCAACCACTCCGACGTTCTTGTCGATGGTCGCGAAGGGATAGTTGGCGGCAAGTGCTCCCGCCTTCGTGATCGCGTTGAAAAGAGTGCTCTTGCCCACGTTGGGCAGCCCTACGATACCGATTCCGAGCATGAAAAGTGGTGCCTCCGGCCAAGGATCATAACAGCATGGCACCGTGTTATTCTCGCGGCCATGAGCGAAACTGCAGGCGCCGTGATGCGGCTTGGAATACTTGGGGCCGGAACCGTGGGCAGTGCGCTGCTCGAACGTCTGAACGACTGGCCGCGGCTGAAGGTGGCCGGAGTGCTGGTCCGGGACCTGGAGCGGAGCCGTCCGGTCGAACAGGCGCTCCTTTCGAACGACCCCGGGGCCGTGCTTGAAGCGAGCGACGTGATCGTGGAACTGATGGGCGGAACGGATCAGGCTGGCGATCTCATGCTCCAGGCGCTCTCTGAGGGCAAGCCGGTAGTCACCGCGAACAAGGCCGTCCTGGCAGAGAGATGGGCCGAGTTCCTGCCCTTCATCAGGCTTGGCATGGTCCACTTCGAAGCGTCCGTGATGGCCGGCACGCCGGCTGTGGCAGCGCTCGGCACGGTACTGCGGGCCGGAGCGCCGCTTGAGCTTCACGCGATCCTGAACGGCACGTGCAGCTTCATGCTCACCAGGCTCGAGCAGGGCGAGGCATTCGACACCGCGCTCGCCGAGGCGCAGCGGCTGGGGTACGCCGAGGCGGATCCGACGCTCGACATCGGCGGCATCGACGCCGCGCATAAGCTGGCGATCCTGGCCCGCATGGCCTTCGACCCCGAACTGCGGTGGGAGGACGTGCTCGCGGGCACGCAGGGAATATCCCACCTGACACCGGCGATCGTTCACGAGGCGATGGAGGATGGAGGTTCGGTCGTCCTGCTCGGCAGCATCACGTCTGGCGGCGGGCGCTGGAACGCGGCCGTCAGGCCCGTCTACCTGCCGGCAGACCACGCGCTGCGCGTGATCGACGGCAGCCGCAACGGTCTGCTGTTCCGCGGGCGTGACAGCGGCGAAGTGATGCTGCTTGGCCCGGGCGCGGGTGGCGCCACGACTGCCAGCGCCGTACTGGCGGACCTGTTGCAGCTAATGGCCGGCAGGCCGGGGCCGGCCCCGCTGGAGCGTGCAGCCGCGATCGATCCTGACTACGTTCCCGAGGAACTGGGAGAGCTGCTGCGTTCATGAGCGTGCATTACGTCAGTACGCGCAGTGCGAACGGCGAGCCGGTCGGTTTCGAGCAGGCGCTGCTGACTGGCCTTGCCCCCGACGGAGGACTTTACGTCCCCGTGGCGATCCCCGCGCTTCCGCGTGGCTGGCGCGACGCCGCCAGCTTCACGGAGCTGGCGCGTACGGTGCTCGGGACGTGGCTGGGGGAGGACGCAGCAGGGCTCGAAGGGCTGATCGGCGAGGCCTTCGACTTCCCCGTACCGCTCAGGCCACTTGCCGACGGCCGGTTCATCCTCGAGCTGTTTCACGGTCCGACCCTGGCCTTCAAGGATTTCGGCGGCCGCTTCATGGGGCGGATGCTTGACCGTGTCCTCACCGGGCGCGGCCAGCGTGCAACCGTCCTGGTCGCCACTTCGGGCGACACGGGCAGTGCCGTCGCGGACGGATTCGCCGGCAGGGAGTCCATCGAAGTCGTGCTGCTGTATCCCGAGGGAGGCGTCAGCCCGCTCCAGGAGCTCCAGCTGACGGCGACGCGGCCCTCCGTCCGCGCGCACAGGGTCAAGGGCAGCTTCGACGACTGCCAGCGCCTGGTGAAGTCCGCCCTGGCGGACCCCGCGCTTGCCGACCTGAACCTCACAAGCGCGAACTCCATCAACGTGGGGCGCCTGCTGCCGCAGCAGCTCTACTACCTGTGGGCCCTGATCCAGCTCGAACGGGAGCACGGCATCAGGAAGCCCCCCGTGATGGTGGTTCCAAGCGGGAACCTGGGCAACCTTACTGCCGGTGTGCACGCCGCACTTTCGGGCGGCAGGCCCGCGGGCTTCATCGCGGCGCACAACGCCAACGACTTCTTCCCGCGCTGGCTCGCGCATGAGGCAGAGCCGTTCGACTTCGGGCACACAGTGCAGACGCTGTCCAACGCGATGGACGTCGGCGCTCCCAGCAACTTCGAGCGTCTGCTGCATATCGAGAGTGACGTGCGTGCGATGGTGAACCCGGCGCGCGTGAGCGACGCACAGACGCTGCAGACGATTCAGGACGTGCATGCTTCGTTCGGTTACCTCGCCTGTCCCCACACCGCGGTGGGCCTGCACGCGCTCGATCAGTACGTCGCTGCCGGTGGAAAGGCGCCCGGAATCGTGCTGGCAACAGCGCATCCGGCAAAGTTCCCAGAGGTGATCAGGCAGGCCGTAGAAGGGGTCGAGCCGGTGAGCGAGGCGCTCACCGCGCTGGCGGACAGAACGACTCCTGCGGTTCCGCTGGCGCCGGATGAGGCGGCCTTCAGGGCTTCACTGCTGTCCGGTCAGCTGGCCTGAGAGCCAGTCGAGCGATGCGGCAAGCTCCGTGCCCGGGGCCGCGCTGACGTCCGGCTGCACGCCGTCACCCTGCCACGTCATTCCGAAGATCGGGGCAAGCACGCCGCTGGCAACCCAGGCCTGCGAACCGTCGCGCAGGCAGAAGGGCAGCACCGCCTCGACGTTCCCTGCCGTGGGAGTTCCCACCGTTACCGCCCTGCCGCTCTGGCGCAGCGCGCCCGCAAGGCCCTCGCCGGCCGAATGCACGTCGCCGTCTATGAGTACCGCGAGGGGTGCACCTGTCTCAGGCACACCGATGGCGGGGTAGGGGATCGGCAGGCTCCACGTGGTCACGGTGCGCCACAGGAAACCGGTGGTGAAGACGCCGGCCGCCTGCATCATCGTGATCAGGCGCCCCCCCGGGTTGCCGCGCAGGTCCAGCACGAAACCGGCTGCGCCTTCGGAGACGAGTGCAGCGACGGCCGAGCGCAGGTCGCGGTTAACGAAGTCGCTGGCCAGGTCCGGTACGCGGACGAGCCCGGCCGAGTGGCCGCTGTCGAGCTGTACCAGCTCGTAGGAGATCGTGCCGATCCGGTTCTGGAGCTGTGCCTGGCCGAGCAGTGCGAGGCAGGGAAGATCGCCGTAAAGCTGCCGGATCTCCTGCACCCTCGAGGGCGGTACGAAGACTGAGTGGTCGTCGCCTATCTCAGCGTACATCTGCTGCATCAGCGCGAAGTACTCATCCTCGCTCCCTGCCTGTTCGACCTGCTCCCGGTAACGCTCTCCCACCTCGTCCCAGTCGGCCGCGATCTCGTTCAGGTCCCAGTAACGGTCGTCGATCAGCGTCCAGAGCGTCTCGAACCTTGCCGTGAAGTCCGACTCGGCGAGGGCCGGTGCGGCAGCGAGCAGCGCGACGAGCAGCAGCGGAAAAAAGCGCCTCACGAACCGACCGCTTCCATCTCCTCGGCCAGCCGGTCCAGCACGCCGGGCTCGATCCGGTAGCCCTGGGCGCCGACGACGGACGTGTTCAGGGCGCCGGCGACGTTGCCAAGCCTGGCGGCGTGCAGCAGGTCATAGCCCTTCATCACGCCGTGCGCGAACGCGGCCGTGTAGTAGTCGCCCGCGCCGGTGCTGTCGACCACGTCATCGATCTGGAAGGCCTCGACCAGCTCGTTCAGCTCCGGCGTGATGACGATGGAACCCATCTCTCCCACCTTCACGATCACTTTCTGCATGCCTTCGTCCCTGAGCCAGGCGACGGCTTCCGAGATGGTGCTCTCGCCGGTCAGTGAGTACAGCTCGTGCTCGTTCATGAACAGGTAGTCGACGCCGCGGATGAGCCCGATCAGGCGGGCACCCAGCGCGTTGACCGCGCCCGTGCCCATGTCGATGAAGGTGGTTAGGCCCTCCTGGCGTGCGAGTTCGAGTGCCTTCACGGCGTACTCCCTCTGTTTACCGCTTACCAGACTGTATGCGCTCATCACGAGGGCTTCGCATGCCTTGATGTCTTCACGCCGCAGCTCGGCGGAGTCCAGGTAGCGGCTCGCGCCCGTGGCGGACAGCATCGTCCGCTGCGTATCAGGCGTGATCAACAATGTGATGCTGGAAGTCTGCAGGCGTTCGTCCCGCTGGACCAGACTCGTATCGACACCGGCAGCCTCGACGTTCCTGAGCGCTAGTGTGGCGAAAGGCCCGGTACCGACACGCGTGGCGATCCTGACGTCATTGCCGAGGCGTGCCAGCACGGTGGCGGCGGTGCCTCCGGCACCGCCCGGTTCCATCAATGCACGTGTCGCGGTGATCTCGCCTCCGGCTTCCGGCAGCTCACTGACAAAGTACATCTGGTCGACAGTAACGTCTCCAACTACAAAAAACCTCGACATCAACCCACTCCCGCGTGATGGAGTACAGCATCAATTGAATGTGCTGCGATCATACCCCAATCACCCCATGGCTGAATCATCCACAGACCGCAATTCCCCCAGCAGCTCCTGAAACTGCTTCAAAGACAGCTCCTCAGCCCGGATGCGGGAGTCGAGCCCCATGCGCGCCAGTGCAATATCTACCAGCTTGCCGGCGTGGCCCGCCCGGCCCAGGTTGTTCCGGAGGGTCTTGCGTCGATGCCTGAAGGCATCATGAACAAGCGCAAACAGTTGCCTGTCCGGCTCAACTCCGGCCCGGACATCCAGCCTGACGATCGAACTGGTCACCTCAGGCGGAGGAAAGAAACAGCCAGGGGCTACGTCCCGGACGATTTCAGCTTCTGCATGATATCCCAGAATCACGCTCCACGCGCCGTATCCCGCGTCACCCACGGACGCCTGCATGCGCTGCGCCACCTCGCGCTGCACCATCACGACCAGACGCGAGATGCGCCCACTCTCGACAGCGTTCATTATCAGGGGCGTGGCAACGTTGTAGGGCAGGTTCGCGACGAGGGCCGAACCCTCGGGAAGCACCGAATAGTCGAACTTCAGCGCGTCCTGGTGCAGGATCGTGACGTTGTCCAGCGACGCAGTCGTCTCGCCGAGGGCGGGCAGCAGGCGGCCGTCGAGCTCGACGGCGAGGACGTGGCCCGCGTGCGCGGCCAGCTCGACGGTAAGCACTCCGAGGCCCGGGCCGAACTCCACCACCGTTGCATCCCGGTCAAGCCCGGCTGCCGCCGAGATGGCTGCGAGCGCCGAGGCATCAACCAGGAAGTTCTGGCCGAAGGACCTGTCGGGCCTAAGCCCGTGAGTTTTCAGCAGTTCCGCGACGCGGGAAGGAGAGGTCAGCGGGCGAGTCAATCCGCCAGCGAGCCCTCTCGGAGCGCTTCGTCGATCCAGGCTTCGCCGTCGGCAAGTGACCGGTCGTGCACCACCGCGTACTCGCTGGCCAGCAGCGTCCGGGCGTTCTCGAGCACCTCGCGCTCCGTGGAGGCCAGGCCGCGCTCGGTGTCCCGCCTTGTCAGGGTGCTCACGAGCCGGGCCAGCTCGAACGCATCGCCCCGGGCCAGTATGTCCTGCTCCGCCCGGAAGCGCGGCGGCCACTGGGCCGGAAGCTCGATCTCGCCCATCCCGGCCTCTTCGGCCAGCCTTTCGAACTCCGACACGGGCAGCGTGCGCCGCAGGCCGACTTCGAGGGCGCGCTCCAGCGGAACGAGCACCTCCATGTCGCCCCGGACGAAGCCTACCTTCAGGTACGACTGCGGGGCGCCAAGCACCTCGCGCTCGACGATCTCTGCGATGGTTCCGCCGCCCTGGGGCGGATAGACCACTAGGTCACCAACCTGGAAGTTCACGGCTCGAGCCTAACACGCCGCTGTTCAGCCGCGCAGGCTGCGTTGCCGCGCCCGCGCCGAACGCGGCTCACTGCCGGGAAGCATGGGGATGTTGATGTCGTGGCCCTTGAGCTTCGCCTCCAGCTCACGGATTCCGTCGCGCAGCGCGGCGGCCTTCTCGAAGTCAAGGTCCTCGGATGCCTGCCACATCTCGTTTTCCAGCAGTGCAAGCTCCTGACGGACGTCGTCCATCGCGAGTTCGCGCTCCCACGGTGCCAGCGGAGGCGGCGCGCCATCTTCGGACGAGGACGTGATCTGGCTCCTTATCACCTCGTGCACGCGCTTCCTGACCGTCTCAGGCGTTATGCCATGCTCGAGGTTGTAAGCGAGCTGTTTGGTCCGCCTGCGGTTGGTCTCGCCGATCGCGTTCTCCATCGCCTCCGACACCTCGTCCGCGTACAGGAACACTTCACCGTTGACGTTCCGCGCGGCCCGGCCCATGGTCTGGATCAGGCTTCTGGTGCTGCGCAGGAAGCCGGTCTTGTCCGCGTCCAGGATCGCCACCAGCGACACTTCGGGCAGGTCAAGCCCTTCGCGCAACAGGTTGATGCCGACCAGAACGTCGAAATGCCCGAGCCTGAGGTCACGGATGATCACCTGGCGTTCGACTGCGTCGATGTCCGAGTGCATGTAGCGTACGCGCAGGCCCTGCTGGGCCAGGTACTCGGTCAGGTCCTCCGCCATCTTCTTGGTAAGCGTCGTGACGAGCGTGCGCTCGCCCTTCTTCGCGCGTTCGCGCGCGCTGAACAGGAGGTCGTCGATCTGGCCCTTGCTCGGCTTCACGCTCACCTCGGGGTCGATCAGGCCGGTAGGCCTGATCACCTGTTCGACGACCTGGTCGCTCCGGGCGATGTCCTGATCCGTCGGCGTTGCGGAAACGAAGACGACCTGGCCCACGCGCGCGAAGAACTCCTCTTCGCGCAGCGGGCGGTTGTCGAGCGCCGCAGGCAGCCTGAAGCCGTAATCCACAAGCGTGTGCTTGCGTGCCTGGTCGCCGTTGTACATGCCGCGTACCTGCGGGACCATCACGTGGGACTCGTCCATGAACACAACGAAGTCGTCCGGGAAGTAGTCCAGCAGTGTGGCGGGCGGCGTGCCGGGGGCTCTCGCCTCAAGGTAGCGCGAGTAGTTCTCGATGCCGCTGCAGTACCCGAGCGTGCGCAGCATCTCGAGGTCGTAGCGCGTGCGCTCGCTCAGGCGCTGCTTCTCCAGCAGCTTGTCGTTCGCCTCGAGGAACCTGAGGCGCTCCTCAAGGTCCCGTTCGATCTGTTCGATGGCGGGCTGCAGCTGCTCGAAGGGGGTGACGTAATGCTTCGCGGGAAAGATGGTGACGGATTCGATGTCGCCCAGCCGCTCGCCGGTCACCGGGTCGATCGTGCTGATGCGTTCGATCGTGTCGCCCCACATCTCGATGCGCAGCGGCTGCTCGCTGTAGGCCGTCCAGATCTCGACGGTGTCGCCCCGCACGCGGAAGCGGCCGGCGGCCAGCTCGACGTCGTTCCGGTCGTACTGCTGCACGATCAGCCGTTCCAGGATCGCGTCCCGTGGCACGCTCGCGTCCACCTGCAGGATCATGTTCAGATCCTGGTAGGTCACGGGCGAACCGAGGCCGTAGATCGCCGAGACGGACGCCACCACGATCACGTCGCTGCGTGTCAGCAGGCTGCGTGTGGTCGAGTGCCTGAGCCGCTCGAGCTCCTGGTTGATGTTCGCGTCCTTCTCGATGAAGAGGTCGCGCGATGGTACGTAAGCCTCGGGCTGGTAGTAGTCGTAGTAGGAGATGAACAGTTCCACGGCGGCGTCCGGGAAGTACTCGCGGAACTCGTTCGCCAGCTGGGCGGTCAGGATCTTGTTGGGCGCGAGGATCAGCGCGGGCCGCTGCACCTGTTCGATGATGCGGGCCATCGTGAAGGTCTTCCCGGTTCCGGTAGCACCCAGAAGCGTCTGGAACCTCAGGCCGTCCTGCAGGCCCTGGGAGACGCCCCGGATCGCCTCGGGCTGATCACCCTGGGGTTCGTATGGGGCAGTGACCTTGAGTGCCATCCCACCATTTCACCATGCAAGGGCGCATCCGGCTGTAGCCGGGACCGGCTCAGGCAGGGGCCATCGCTGCGCCGTACTGCCTTACGTAAAGGTCGCGGTACAGGCCCGGCCTTTCCGCCAGCTCCTCGTGCGTTCCGGACTGCACGATGCGGCCGTGCTGCAGCACGTGGATCTGGTCGGCGGCGACAACGGTGCTGAGCCGGTGGGCGATCACGAAGGTCGTCCTGCCTTTCATAAGCGTCTCCAGCGCGGCCTGCACAAGGGCTTCGGACTCGCTGTCCAGTGCGCTGGTGGCCTCGTCGAGCACGAGCACGCGCGGGTCCTTCAGCAACGCCCGGGCGATCGCTATACGCTGGCGCTGCCCGCCGGACAGTTTCACGCCGCGCTCGCCGACCTGGGTGTCCATCCCGTCCGGCAGCCGGTCGATGAACTCGGTGGCGTTCGCGGCTTCCGCCGCGGCCCTCACTTCGCCCAGGGTCGCGTCGGGCCTGCCGTAGCTGATGTTCGCCATGATGCTGCCGGAGAAGAGCACGGTCTCCTGAAAGACCACGCCGACGCTGGCGCGCAGCTCGGCGGCCTCGAGGTCGCGCAGGTCGTTCCCGTCCAGCGTCACCTGTCCCGAGTCGGGATCGTGGAAACGTGACAGCAGGGAAACCAGCGTGCTCTTTCCGGCACCGCTGGGGCCGACGAGCGCGCTGATGCTGCCGGGGGCGGCCTCCATGCTGATGCCGTGCAGCACCGTCTTCCCGCCTTCATACGCGAAGGTGACGTCCCTGAAGGCGACCTCGCCGCGTACCGGGCCGGGCGACCGGCTGCCGGTGCGCCCTTCATGCTCCCTGGCCGTGTCAAGGAGCTCGAAGATGCGCCTGGACGCCCCGAGCGCTTCCTGCAGCTGGCTGTACAGGTTGGTGAAGGTGCCCACTGCACCAGCGATCGTAATCGTCAGGATCAGGAAGGCTACCAGGTCACCCGGGTCGAGCGCGCCCCGCAGCACCTGCTGCCCTCCGAACCAGAGCACGAAGGCGATGCCAGTGAACATGGCCAGGCCGACGGAAGGGATGAAGATCGCGCGGGCCAGCGACCTGCGCCTGCCCAGCCTGAACGAATCGTCGATCGCGGCGGCGTAGCGACCCCGTTCGGTTGCCTCTGCCACGAAGGACTTGACCACACGGATACCGGCGATCGCCTCGTCCGCGTTCGCGTTGGCCGCCGCGACGCTGTCCTGGAAGCGCGTGGAGATTCGGCGCAGCACGCGTCCGAAGAACGCCGCCGCGATGATGATGACGGGTACCACGGCGAGCAGCAGGAGCGACAGGTCGCAGTTGATGTAGACGAGCAGCACGACGCCGCCCGCGAGCGTCACCGTCTGGCCGGTCAGCTGGGCGAGAGACTGCGAGAGTGCGGATTGCAGCGTGGCAACGTCCGAGGTGAGCCGGGAGGTGATCTCGCCCACCTTCCGTTCCTCGAAGAACCGCACGGGCAGCGAGAGGATGTGGCCGAACAGCGTGCGCCGCACGTCTGCCACCACGCCTTCTCCGACCACACCCAGCAGGTAGACACGCAGGAAGCTGAATCCCGCCTGGAACACGAACACCGCGATCATCACCAGCAGCGTGGTGTTCAGGTTCGTGTCGGTCAGTTCGGCTCCCTGCGTGGCGAACGCTTCGTTGAAGAGGTCGCGTACCAGCAGTGGGAGCACCAGGCCGAGCAGGCTGGCGATCGCTACCGAGACCATGCCCAGGGCAAGCTGGCCGCGCCAGGGACGCGTGAACGCGAAGGCGCGGCGGAGCTGGGAGAAGTCCAGTCGGCTGCGCCCCGGGGGCCTGCTGATCAAGCAGCCTCTCCGGATGCCGCGAACAGGGGGCCCGGCGGGTGGCCGAGGTGCTCGTAGGCATGTGCGGTGGCCAGCCGGCCGCGCGCAGTGCGCTGCAGCAGCCCGAGCTGGATCAGGAAAGGTTCGTAAACCTCCTCGAGCGTCGCGGCGTCCTCGCCGACGGCCGTCGCCAGCGTTTCTAGTCCGACCGGGCCTCCGGCGAACTTTGTTATCAGGCTGTCCAGGATCGCGCGGTCGCGCCGGTCGAGGCCGATGCTGTCGATGCCGAGCTCGTCAAGTGCGCTCCTGGTGCGCTCGAGGGTGATGGATTCGTCCCCGGCGTAGTCGGCGTAGTCGCGTACGCGCCTGAGCAGGCGCTTGGCGATCCGCATCGTGCCGCGGGCGCGCTGGCCGATCTCGAGCGCTGCCTTAGGGTCCAGGGTGAGGCCGAACAGCCGCGCGTCGCGCTCCACGCCCATGGCCAGGTCCTCGGCGCTGTAGTACTCGAGGTGCTCGATGATCCCGAAGCGGCTGCGCATCGGGGCGGTGATCAGCCCCGGGCGCGTCGTTGCCCCCACCAGCGTGAAGCGGGGCAGGTCGAGCCGGATGGTCCGCGCGGCCGGGCCCTGGCCCAGCACGATGTCGATCTTGAAGTCCTCCATCGCGGGATAGAGGTGTTCCTCGGCAACCCGGCCAAGCCGGTGGATCTCGTCGATGAAGAGGACGTCGCCGTCCTCCAGTGCGTTGGTGAGGATGGCGGCCAGGTCGCCGGGCTTCTCGATGGCCGGCCCGCTGGTGACGCGGATGCTGACGCCCAGCTCGAAGGCGATGATGTGTGCCAGCGTGGTCTTGCCCAGGCCGGGAGGCCCATACAGAAGCACGTGATCCAGCGCTTCGGCCCTGCCCCTGGCCGCTGAAAGGTAGACGCCAAGCTTCTCCTTCAACCGCGCCTGGCCGACGTAATCTGCCAGTACCTGAGGCCTTAGGTTCGTGTCCTCCACGGGCTTGACTCTAGCACGCGATCCGGCGCATTCCGGTTGCGCTCAGGGGCGTCCGAGGCGCGCTGCGAGCAGTTCCTGGCCGGTGACCACGTGGTAGTCGCGGTCGAACTCGATCCGCGCTTCACCCTCGGGCAGACGGTATGTCACGCCCTCGCCGTCGACGATCTCGGCGCAGTCGCCGCGGGCGAGCAGTGGCTGGCGCAGCCGGTCGAGGAACGCCTCCTGTTGCGCCGGGGCAAGCCTCAGCAGATGCAGGCGGTAGATGCGGCTGCGGTGCAGGCTGATGCGGATCCAGCGTGGAAGCAGCCAGTTCCAGAGCACGAACACCGCCTGAAAGATGGTGCCGATCGCGAGGGCCCACCAGACGCCGCTGACGCCCATGTCGAGCCGGAGCGCCAGGAACCAGGCGAGCGGGACGACGATCAGCCAGCGGCTCACGATCGCACCGTAAAGGCCCGGCGTGGTGTCACCAGCTCCGCGCAGGGCCCCGTTTCCGATCATGGCGAAGGCCAGGAAGGGCAGCACCATGCCGTTGATGAGCAGGTAGCTGCTGCCTGCGGAGACGAGCGTCGGGTCCGCCGACGGGTCGAACAGCAGGATGATCTGCGGAGCGAACACGATGATGGGGACGGCGATCGCCGACATCACCAGCAGCCCGAGCAGGATCGAGGCGTTGCCGCGCTGCCTGGCCTCGTCGACCTGCCAGGCACCGAGCGCCTGACCCACCAGGCTGGTCGCGGCCACGCTGATGGCCAGGCCGGGCATGAACGCGAGCGATTCGATCTGCAGGCCGATGGCGAGGGCGCCGGCGCCCATGGTGCCCGCCGATGTTGCCGTGACGATCCTGATCACCAGAAGCTGGGCCGTGTTGCGGACGATGCCCTGCAGGCCCGAGGGCACGCCGATCGCCAGGATCTCCCGGAACGCCTGCCAGTCCGGCAGGTAGTTGCCCCTGCCCAGCCGGACGTTGTTGCGTCCGCTGGCCATTATCAGTATCCCCGCGCCCGCAGCGACCGCCCTGCTCACGACGATCCCCAGCGCGGCGCCGGGTACACCCATGGCCGGGAACGGCCCCGGCCCGAACATGAACACCCAGTTGAGCAGCACGGTGAGGATGTTCATTCCGATCGAGATGTACAGCGGCGTGACCGTGTCGCCCGCGCCCTGCATGAGGGAGTTGACGGTCAGGTTCATGACCAGGAAGATGATTCCGACGAACATTATCTGCAGGTAGCCTGTGCCGAGTTCGACCGCCGTGGGGTCACCTGCCCCACCGTTCAGGAACTCGAGCAGCGGCTGTGCGAACAGCAGTCCGGCGCTGCCGAGGACCAGCCACATGACCACGCCGAGCGAGAGCGACTGGCGCGCCACCCGGCTCAGTTCGGATTCATCCCTTGCACCCCGGGCCTGGGCCGCCAGTGTCATCGAGCCGGCCGTGATCGACATGAAGGCAACCAGGACGAGCATGTTCACGCTGTTCGCCATGCCGACGGCGGCGATCTCCACCGGACCGAGGCGGCCGGCCATGAAGATGCTGGCCAGGTTGACGACTGACTGGAGTGCGTTTGTGAGGATGACCGGTACTGAGAGCCTCCATACGGGACCGAAGTGCGGCATCATGGAGGCGAACGCGCGTTTCACTGCCGAGAAGTCTACATGTCTTACACTTCGGGCGGAGTCATTCACAGGGTGCGGCACGGATGCCGCCGCAGGCAAGGAGCCACGGACAAGCATGAACAGCAACAGTGGAAGGACCCACCGCGTCACGGTGGGTGGGGTCGGGCGGGACCTGAAGGTTGTCAGTGTCGGCAGCGTGTCGGTCGCGCTCCTCAACCTGCTCGGGGACACTGAACTTACGGAGGCAGCCGCACGCGAGCTGGCCGACAGGATGCCGCCCGGCATCGACGTGTTCGTCACGCCGGAGGTCAAGGCGGTTCCGCTTGCCCACTCGATGAGCAGACTGACCGGGGTGCCCTACGTGGTCGCGAGGAAGACCGTGAAGCCGTATATGGTCGACAGTGTCAGCCGGACCGTGCTTTCGATCACTACCGGGGAACCGCAGCAGCTTGTGATCGACGGTGCGGACATCGCCCGGATCAGGGGGATGCGGGTGGCGATCGTCGATGACGTCGTGTCCACGGGCGGCACGCTCGGAAGCCTGACCGACCTGCTGACCGAGATCGGCGGCGAGGTAGTCGCGACGCTGGTGGTGTTCACGGAGGGTGACGAGAGGGACGGTGTGGTCGCGCTGGGCCACCTCCCGCTGTTCCCCAGCGCCTGAACCTGCAACCGTCCTGCGCGGCGGTATCATCGGGGGTGGAATGCCGATGACGAGTGACAGCAAGGAACGCATACGCCAGCTGGCCGACCTGGCCGAGGTGATAGGGGAGTCGGTCGTGCTCAAGCCGGCCGGAGGGGGCAGGCTCAAGGGCCTGTGCCCGTTTCACAACGAGAAGACCCCGTCGTTTCACGTGCACCGGGACAAGGGCTTCTATTACTGCTTCGGCTGCCAGGCCAAGGGCGACGTGTTCGATTTCGTCATGCAGACGCAGGGACTCGGCTTCGCCGATGCCCTGCGCAGCCTCGGTGCCCGCTTCGGCGTCGAGGTAGAGCGGTTCGAGCCGAGCCAGGACAGGGGCGGGGACCTTTACCGGGTTAACGAGCTGGCACAGGAGTACTTCAGGTCTCACCTCGAGGGAGCGGCGTCGGCCTACCTGAGCGGGCGGGGCCTGAGTACCGAATCGGTCGAGCGTTTCGGGCTCGGTTTCGCACCGGCCGGCTGGGACGGCCTGCTGCGGTTCGCCGCCACGCGCGGCGTCCAGGCGGACGCGCTCTCGCGTGCCGGGCTTGTGGCGACCAACGACAACGGCCGGACGTACGACAGGTTCCGCGGCCGGGTCATGTTCCCGATCCGCGACGCGCTCGGGAGGCTGGTCGGCTTCGCGGGGCGGGCGCTCGGGGATGACGGGCCGAAGTACCTGAACACGCCCGAGACGGACATCTTCCACAAGGGCGAGGTGCTGTACGGGCTCCAGCTGGCTCGCCAGAGCATCAGGCGCCAGGGTGAGTGCATCGTGGTTGAAGGTTACATGGACGTGATCGCGCTGCATCAGACCGGTTTCGACAACACCGTTGCCGCTCTGGGGACCGCGCTGACCGCCGAGCACGCCGACGCGCTCTCCCGGCTGGAAGTGCTCAGGCTGCAGCTTGCCTTCGATGCGGATGAGGCCGGACAGCGCGCGATACTGGCGGGCCTTGACCGCAGCGTGGGACGGCAGTTCCTGGTGAGTGCCGTCCGGCTGCCTGCGGACCGGGATCCCGCGGACGTGGTCCTGAACGGGGACCCGCGCGACTTCAAGGCGGCGCTTGCGACCGGGATGTCGGAGGTTGAGTTCAGGTTCCTGAGCACCGTCTCCCGCTACGACACGCGCACTGACAGCGGGCGCCAGGCGGTGCTCAACGAGCTCCTGCCATCCCTGCGGCCCCGCGCGATCATGGATCCCGTCGCCTCGGAACTGCAGCGGCTCGTTGTGGACCGCCTCGGGGTGGATGAAGGCGTGCTGCAGCAGATGGTGAGGGCGAGCCGGACGGGCCGGGTCGACAGCGTGCAGGCGCGCGGACTGCTGCGGGGAGGCGACCTGGTCAGGCAGCTCGAGCTGGAGATCATCGCACTGTTCCTGCAGGAACAGGATGTGCTGGAAAAACGGCTGGCGGAGCTGCACGGCTCTGTGCCCGAGCGTCCCGATTCGATCCTGGCGGAGTTCCACGCCTTTGCGGTCGAGAGCGGCTTCAGCCTGCCGCGGATCCTGGATCACTTCCGCGAACGCGAGGGTTTCGAGCTCGTTTTCGAACGCCTTCTGGCAGCCGATGGCGAGGACGGACCTCGCAGGGACATGCCGCTTCAGATCGAGAACGCGCTCTCCAGGCTGCGGGAGCTTGAGCTGAACGCACAGAGCCGGGCGATGCGGGGCCAGATCCTGCAGCGCATCTCGGAAGTGTCCGAACGCATCTCGGCAGGGGAGGTGGCAGGTGGCCAGCTGGATGAGTGTTACCGGGAGCTTTCCGAGCTGGAGGCACTGCTGGCCGCCCGGGATGCCGAGCGCCGCCTGCGCAACCAGCGTCGCTAGCGCATTTTTTCACAATCCCGCGGATGCCGATGTAGCGGGCGGATTGACACTCAATCTGGGGGATTGCTATGCTTGCGGACAAGGCGCGCGGGAGCCTCTGGTAAGCTCCACCCGACGCGTTGTTTTTCTGTGAATCCCGATCGCCGATACACACTGATTTGTCACTAGCGGGCAGTCAGGGCCCGGCTTGGGTGGAAGGAGGGTCGATTGGAAGCTCAAGGGGAAAAACTGTTGCAGAACCTGATCAATCAGGAGCAGTCTGTTGCCCGCAAAGTCGAAGACGCCCGCAAGGAAGCTGCCGAGCTCATAGAGCAGGCAAAAGCCGGGGCGAGCAGCCTCATTCAGAAGGCGCACGCCGATGCTGCAGCACGCGCTGAAGAGCTTCGCAAGCAGGCTGCCGAGGATGCCGAGCGTGCAAGGGCCGAGATCATCAGCACTGCCGAAGCCGATGTCGGTGCCGCACGGGCCGCCGCTGAACCCAGGCAGGCTGAGGCCGTCAAGCTGGTACTGGAGCGCATCCTGCCGTGATCGCAACCATGGACCAGCTGACCGTGGTCGGTCGGCGCGACATCGCCCGCGAGGTCATGCAGTCACTGCAGAGCCTCGGAGTGGTGCATGTCGATCCGCTGGACTACACGGCAGAACCGGGTCTCGCACGCGTCAGGCTCGAGGGCGAGGACCTCAGGGAGGAATCGCGGTGGCAGGCGCTTCACGGCCGCAGCTCCGCCCTGCTCGAGGTGCTCACTCCGCATCTGCCGGCGACCCCTGCCCGCGCCGAGGCACCCGCTTCGCTTGACGAGGCCGAGTCCTGGCTGCGCGGCGCGGCCGCCGGCATCGACGCACTCGTTGCCGAACGGGGCGACGCGGTTGAGGAACTCCAGGTCATCTCGGACAACCTCCCCGTCTTCAGGCTGGTGGCCCCGCTGCTCGCCCGCCTCGAGGAGAGCCGTTACCTGACCGGTACCGCCGTGCTGATCGGCAGCTCCGATTCCGAAGGCATCCGCACGAAACTGACCGAGGCTCTCGACGGCCGCGTCGAGTTCGCCAGCCGCGAGTTCGGGCGCGACGAAGTCCTGATCCTCGCCACCGTGCAGGAAGATGACGCCGTGGTGCGTCAGGCGCTGAGCCGGCTCGGGCTTGCCCGCCTGGAGCTCCCGCTTCGTTACCGCGACCAGGGCACCGCCAAGGCCGTTCACGTGATGGAGGAACGCTCGCAGTCACTTCCGCGCCGGCTTGCTTCCATCGATGAGGAACTGTCCCGCCTGGCCACCAGCTTCGGTGCGAAGCTGCACGCCCTCAACCTGCTCGCGGGTAACCAGTACGAGCGCTTCCAGACCATGTCGAACCTGAGCGAAGGACAGTACAGCTTCGCGCTGCGCGGCTGGGTTCCGAGCGAGTCTACGAGGAAGGTCATCGAGGGACTGCGCAAGCAGTTCGGAGACGACATCATCGCAGAGAGCCGCACGGCTGACGCGCACCATGACCACGCCGCGCCCACGAAGCTCGTCAACAGTGGCTGGGCCAGGCCGTTCGAGCTGCTCCTCTCGCTGTTCGACCCGCCGCGCTACGGCGCGTTCGACCCGACCTGGACCGTAGCGGTCTTCTTCCCGCTTTACTTCGGCATCGTCGTGGGGGACTTCGGTTTCGGACTCGGGTTCCTGCTGCTGGGCCTCTGGCTCAGGAGCCGCGGACTGAAGGGCAACGACCTCTCGCTCGGTCCGCTGGGCATCACACTCGACGCAGCAACCCTGCCGCGCATCGGCGTGATCACCATCTGGTGTGCCGTCTGGAGCATCATCTGGGGTGTCGTCTACGGCGAGTTCTTCGGAAACTTCCTGGAGTACTGGCCGGCCAGCAACCCGATCTTCTACGTCGAAGGACACGGCACCGGCATGTTCGAGGTGCTTCTCTTCCGCGTCGAGGTGTTCCAGCCCCTGCTGATCCTCACGCTCGGCTTCGGTGTCCTGCAGGTCATCGGCGGCTGGGTCGTGCGGGCGTACTACGGTTACCTGCACGGCGACCGCAAGCACCTGTTCGAAGGCATCGGCATGGCCGCCGGTCTCGCCGGCCTCGTCCTGTTCGCCTACGGCTTCCTGACTGACTCCCTTGGCACCGGCATGCTCATCGCTTCGGGCATCGGCCTGGGCATCTTCGTGATCTGTGTGGCGATCTCGGGCGTCGTACTCATGCTCGTCGAGCTGATCTCCAACTCGGGCCACATCCTGAGCTACCTCCGACTGTTCGCGGTCGGGCTGTCCGCCGCACTGGTCGCCAACCTTTCCACCGCACTCGGCATGGCTGTCGCAGGCGCCATCCCCGTGCCGGTCCTGAGCGCCCTGCTCGGCATCGCAGTAGCGCTGTTCGTCCACCTGCTGGCGATCGCGCTCACCATCATTGGCCATACGCTGCAGCCGCTCCGTCTGCAGTACGTGGAGTTCTTTACCAAGTTCGGCTTTTACGAGCACCCTGGACGTGCCTACAAGCCGTTCCGTCTCCTTGGAGGAAAAGCATGAAGAAGTTCGCAGTTGTTCTCGGTCTTGTCGCATTCGTTTCGCTGCTCAGCATGGGCTTCGCACAGGAAGCCGCTGAGGCGGGCCGCACCATCGGTGACGGCATGATCGCCCTGGCCGCAGCCCTCGCCATCGGTGTAGGCGCCATCGGCGTAGCCATCGCGCAGGCCGCCATCGGTTCCGCCGGTGCCGGCACGCTCGCAGAGCGTCCGCAGGCCTTCGGCCAGATCCTGATCTACCTCGTCATCCCCGAGACCCTGATCATCTTCGCCTTCGTCATCGCGTTCTTCCTGAACAACCAGATCGGCGGGTAAAATGTCCGATCTGGCTGCCCTGCTAGACAAACAGGCGGGCGCGGAGATCACAGCCATCCTCTCCGAGGCGCAGGAACGCGCCTCGGAGATCACAGCTGCCGCGCAGGCGGAGGCCGACGCACACGTCGCTGCCCAGGAGCGCAGCGCACGTGGGCAGGCGGAGGCCGCCCTGGTGCGTGCCCGCAGCGCCGCTCAGCTCGAGGCCGCCTCGGTGAGGCTCCGGTCGCAGCACCAGGCCGTTGAAGCCGTGTTCGACGCCGTCCGGGCCGAGTTCACCCGCATCGCTTCTTCAGATGCCTGGCCCGCTCACCTGACCAGCCTCCTGAAGGACGCGGCTTCGGCCGCCACCTCAGCCGGCGGCGCGGTTGCCGGCATCAAGGTGAACCCTGCCGATGTCGAGGCTGCCAAGGCCGCAGCGGGTGAGCTCGGACTTGCGGCCCCGGTAGAAGGCGACGAAAGCGTCAGGCTGGGAGTTCGCGTCGCGGTCGGTGAAACCAATGTCGTGATCGAGAACTCACTCGCTGAGCGCCTTCAGAGCGCCCACGATGATCTGGCAGCCGAGGTCTCACGGCTCCTATCCGGTTCGGCCGGAGCTTAAGGCCCCCGGGAGGGACTCGTGTCTGCTGACTTCGGTTACATCAACGCCCGCATCCGGGGACTCAAGTCCCGGTTGCTCGGCCCTGAGTTTTACGCAACTGCGCTGGCGGACGGCAGTTTCGACTCGTTCCTGGCCAGTCTCGGCCAGACCGGGTACGGTACCGACCTGGAGGAAGCAAGGACGCAGGCGTCAGGCCTTCCCGCAGTCGACCGTGCGCTCGCCCGCAACTTCTACAACACCACCCGCTCGATCCTCGGCTTTTCCGACGGCTGGCCGCACGATCTGATCGCACTGCTGCTGAGGCGTTACGACCTGGCAAACATCAAGGCGGTCGCCCGCGCCAAGCACGCCGGCCGCGCTCCCGAGGACACGGCATCAGCGCTGCTGCCCGCCGGCGAGATGCGCCCCTCACTGCTCGATGCGCTCGTGGCTGCCGCGGACATCCCGGCGCTCGCGCAGGTGCTCGGCGCAGCCAAGCACCCGCTCACCCAGGCTGTTCGCAAGGCAGCCCGCGCGTATGGCGAATCCGGCGATCTCTTCACCTTCGAAGTGACCCTGGACCGGGCCTTCCATGAAGCGATCGCAGAGGCTGCCTCAGAGCTGCCTCTGCCGGAATCGTTCCGCGGGTACCTCGACCTGGAGCTCCAGGCGACCAACCTCCGCACGGCCCTCAAGCTGCGTGGGCGCGACGTCGCTGCCCAGGAGTTCTTCCTGGCTCCCCGCAAGGCCGCGCTCGGTGCCCGCAACGTGTTCGACTCGATCATCGCCGACACCGGCAGCGAGGGCCTGAGCGCGCTCGCCGATACGCGCTTCGGTGCGGTGGCAGACACGAAGTCGCTCGGTGAGGCTGACGCGGCCATCCGCGCCGTGCTGGACGCTGAAGTCCGGCGGCTCTCGCTCGGCGATCCGCTGGGCCCGTTCGTGGTGCTGGACTTCCTGCGCCGCAAGGAGCGCGAACTCGCGCGCCTGCGGCTTCTCGCGCGGGGCACGTACTATTCGGTCCCCAGGGAACAGCTGGAACAGGAGCTGAGCGATGGCGCAGCATAAGGTGATAGTTCTTACGGACGCGGAAACCGCGACCGGTTACCGGCTTGCCGGCGTCGAAACGCGCGTCGCGAGTCCGGACGAGGCGCAGCAGGCACTCGATGACCTCATCCATAGTGACGGCTACGGCCTGGTCGTTGTGGACGAGGGACTGCTGAACGACCCCGTGCGCGCTTCCGAGCGCAGCATGCGCGGACGCCAGCTGCCCGTCATCCTGCCGGTCGGAAGCCTGTCGGCTGCCTTCGCAGACGACGGTGCTGACGCCCTTGAATACATGAAGGACCTCGTTCGGAGCGCGATCGGCTTCGACATCAAACTCGAATGAGCGGGGACAAGCACCCCGGGCAAGTTCAGGTCGTCAGTGACCTGCAGGAGGAAGGCTAAATGGCCATCGAAGGCAAGATTCAAAGCATCTCGGGTCCGGCCGTCATCGCCAAAGACATGATGGGCGCCCGGATGTACGACATCGTGCGTGTCGGGACGGAGGGACTGGTCGGTGAGATCATCCGTCTGGACGGCAACACGGCGTTCGTACAGGTATACGAGGACACGGCCGGACTGACCGTGGGCGAGCCGGTCATCTCGACCGGACTGCCGCTCGCAGTCGAACTCGGCCCCGGCATGCTCAACGGCATCTTTGACGGCATCCAGAGGCCGCTGGACAAGATCCAGGAAGCCTCGGGCACGTACATCGACCGCGGCATCGTGGTCAGTTCGCTCTCACGCGAAGCGAAGTGGGCTTTCACGCCTGTTGCGAAGGTCGGCGACGAGATCGCTGCGGGCCAGGTCCTGGGCACCGTGCCCGAGTTCCAGTTCACCCACAAGATCCTGGTTCCCCCCGGCAAGGGCGGCAAGATCAAGAGCATCGCCGCCGCCGGCGAGTACACGATCGAGGAAGTCGTCGCAACGCTCGAGGACGGCACCGAGATCAGGATGTACCACCCGTGGCCGGTGCGTCAGGCGCGTCCCGTAAAGGAGAAGCTTGATCCGGTCACACCGTTCCTTACCGGCATGCGCATCCTCGACGTGCTGTTTCCCCTGACGATGGGAGGCACCGCCGCCATCCCCGGACCGTTCGGTTCGGGCAAGACGGTCACGCAGCAGTCGGTCGCCAAGTACGGCAACGCCGACGTCGTCGTCTACGTCGGCTGCGGCGAGCGCGGCAACGAGATGACGGACGTGCTGGTCGAGTTCCCCGAGCTGGAGGACCCGCGCAGTGGTGAGCCGCTCATGCAGCGGACCGTGCTGATCGCCAACACCTCCAACATGCCGGTGGCCGCCCGTGAAGCCAGCATCTATACCGGCATCACCCTGGCCGAGTACTTCCGCGACCAGGGCTACAGCGTTTCGATCATGGCCGACTCCACCTCCCGCTGGGCAGAAGCGCTCCGCGAGATCTCGTCGCGACTCGAGGAGATGCCGGCAGAGGAAGGCTATCCGCCTTACCTTGCCTCGCGCCTGTCGGCGTTCTACGAGCGCGGAGGCCGGGTCACCACCCTGAACGACGAGGAAGGCGCAGTGTCGATCATCGGCGCCGTCAGCCCCGCCGGCGGCGACTTCTCGGAGCCGGTCACGCAGGCCACGCTGCGCATCACCGGCTGCTTCTGGGCGCTCGATGCGTCGCTCGCCCGCCGCCGTCACTTCCCGGCCATCAACTGGAACCGCTCCTACTCGCTGTTCTCGCCGATCCTTGAGGAGTGGTACCGCGAGAACGTCGCCCAGGACTACCCGGAGCTGGTCAACAGCGCAGTTGGCATCCTCCAGAGCGAGTCTGACCTGCAGGAAGTCGTCCAGCTGGTGGGCCCCGACGCGCTTCAGGACCAGGAGCGGCTCGTCATCGAGATCGGCCGCATCCTGCGGCAGGACTTCCTGCAGCAGAACGGCTTCGATCCCGTCGATGCCTCGTGCTCGATGAGCAAGGCATACGGCATGCTGCAGATGATCCTGAAGCTGAACGAGGTGGCCAGGCAGGCCCTCGAGGCCGGAAGCACGGTCGACGAGCTGCTGGGCAACCCGGTCATCGAGAAGATCAACCGCAGTCGCTACGTGCCGGAAGACGAGTTCGAGGCCTACAAGGCCGAGACCCTCTCGACCCTCGACAAGGGACTGGCTGTCGCGGCCTGAGGTTCGCCTCAGATGCCTGCCATAAGGAGCGAAATGAAAACCGACAGCGACATGCTGAAGAAAGAGTACAGCCAGGTCAGCTACATATCCGGCCCGCTTCTCTACCTTGAGAACGCACCGGACCTGGCTTACAACGCGATGGTCAGGATCAAGGACGGCCAGGGCCGCATCCGCGGTGGCCAGGTCATCGAGGTCTCGGAGCGCCACACCGTGCTTCAGGTCTTCGAGGAGACCTCAGGCATCGACCTGTCCTCCACGACCGTCAACCTGGTCGAGACGGTCGCCCGGCTCGGTGTCTCGAAGGAGATGATCGGCCGTCGCTTCGACGGAGCCGGAACCCCGATCGACGGGCTTCCACCCGTGCTGGCCGAGAAGCGCATCCCGATCGGCGGCGCACCGATCAACCCGGTCGCGCGCCAGATGCCTCAGGAGTTCATCCAGACGGGCGTCTCGACGATCGACACGAACATCAGCCTGGTGCGTGGCCAGAAACTCCCGATCTTCTCGGGATCGGGCCTGCCCGCCAACGAGCTTGCCGCGCAGATCGCGCGTCAGGCCAAGGTGGTCGGTGAAGGCTCCGAGTTCGCCGTGGTCTTCGCCGCGATGGGCGTCACCCAGCGCGAGCTGACGTTCTTCACCAAGGAGTTCGAGCGTACCGGCGCGCTCGCGCGTTCGGTAATGTTCCTGAACAAGGCAGACGACCCCGCGGTCGAACGCCTCCTGACGCCGAAGATGGCCCTGACGGCCGCCGAGTACCTCGCGTTCGAGCATGACTACCACGTGCTGGTCATCCTGACCGACATGACTAACTACTGCGAGGCGCTGCGCGAGATCGGTGGAGCCCGCGAAGAGATCCCGGGGCGCCGTGGCTACCCCGGCTACATGTACACGGACCTTGCGTCGATCTACGAGCGCGCGGGCGTGGTCGTGGGCCGCAAGGGCTCGGTCACGCAGCTGCCGATCCTTTCGATGCCTGATGATGACGTCACGCACCCGATCCCTGACCTTACCGGTTACATCACGGAAGGCCAGATCTACCTGGCGCGCGACCTGCACAACAAGGGCTTCTACCCGCCCATCAACCCCGGTCCGAGCCTGAGCCGCCTCATGGGCAACGGCATCGGCGAGGGCAAGACGCGCAAGGACCACAAGAACGTCGCTGACCAGGTTCAGTCGGCCTATGCCAACGGCCTTGACCTGCGCCGTCTGGTGGCGATCACCGGCGAGGACGCGCTCTCCGAGAACGACAAGCTTTACCTGAAGTTCGCAGACGAGTTCGAGCGCAAGTTCATCAACCAGGGCAACACCGACCGTTCGATCGACGAGTCGCTCGACCTGGCCTGGTCGCTGCTTTCGCTGTTGCCCAAGAGCGAGCTTACGCGTCTGTCGAACGATCAGATCGACAAGTACTACGGTGCGAAGATGGACGAGCTCTGGGGCTCCGGCCGCTCGCAGCGGGTATAGGGGAGGCCGGCACGCATGGCGGAAACCATTGCCCCAACCAGATCCAACCTGCTTCAGCGCCGCGACCAGCTCAGGCTGGCCCAGCGCGGAGCGGATCTGCTCAAGCGCAAGCGCGACGCGCTGATCGGTGAGTTCTTCTCGCTGGTCAAGGAGTCGCTCGAAGCGCGGCGTGCCCTGGAGGCGGTGAGCCAGGAGGCGTACTTCAGCCTCTTCCTTGCCAACGCATGGGACGGCCCCGAGGCCGTCGAGAGCCTCAGCCTTGCGTCCACGCAAGACCTCGCGGTAGACATCCAGGTCGACAACCTCTTCGGCGTCAAGGTGCCCCAGGTGCAGCCGCCCGAGTTCAGTCACGACCTTCCGTTCTCTCCTGTCGAGGCGGGCGCGCAGACTCTCGCGGCCGCGGCCCAGTTCCGTCGGCTGACGGAGGCGCTCATCCAGGTCGCCGCGACCGAGACCCGGCTCCGCCGGATCGGCGAGGAGATCAAGAAGACGAACCGGCGAGTCAACGCGCTCGAGCAGCTTGTCATTCCCGACGTGCAGTGGCAGATCAGGGACATCAGAAGCGTCCTTGACCAGCGCGCGCTCGAGGAAGTGACCACGCTCAAGAAGATCAAGGCCAAGCTTGAGAAGGCCGCCCAGGAAGCTGCTGCCACGCCGTAGCCTGTAACGGTTCTTCCTGCTTGCTGCAGCGAGGGGGGTGCGGAACGGAGTGATCCGTTCCGCACCCCCCTTTTTGTTTAGCTGTGCGCCACCGGGCCGAACGTGCGTTATATAGCAGTTGGGCTATATTGTCTGAACTGCGCAACTGTGTGCTGCAGCACTGCATAACTGACGGCAATCACGTAGCCGCGCCAGGCAACAAACTGGTAAGCAATTGGATGGCAGTAGCAAGGTTATTACGTGCCTGACGGGGATAACTGGTCATGTTCCCCTGATTTCACCAGCCTTTACAACTCATTGTTCTCAGGGGTATAGTGCTGACGGCGAAGCCAAAAATCTGCTTAGTGAAGGAAAGGTGTTTTTTACATGAAGAGACTGTTTGTCATTTCTGTCGCTGCTGCAGCGCTGCTCGGAGGCATCGCGAGTGCCCAGACCAGCCTGCTGGACGAGATCAAGGTGCGGGGAAGCCTCATCTGTGGTGTCAACAACCAGGTGCCCGGGTTCGGTAACGTCGAGCCTGACGGCAGCTTCACCGGGTTCGACGTAGACATGTGCCGTGCCATTGCCGCCGCAGTACTTGGCGACGCCAACGCAGTGGACTTCCGGCCCGTCAGTGCCCAGGAGCGCCCCATCGCGCTTCAGACCGGTGAGGTCGACGTCCTCATCCGCAACACCACCTGGACCAGCAACCGCGACACCGTCTGGGGAGCAAACTTCACCCCGATCACCTTCTACGACGGCCAGGGCTTCATGGTTCCCATCGACTCTGGCATCAACACCCTCACCGACCTCGAAGGCCGCAGCGTTTGCGTCCAGTCCGGCACCACCACGGAGCTGAACCTGGCCGATACCCTCGCCGCCCTCAACGTCCAGTACACGCCGGTGATCTTCGAGACGGCCGACCAGGCTGTCTCCGCCTACGAGAGCGGCCTCTGCGTTGCCTATACGACCGACCAGTCCGGTCTCGTGAGCCGCAAGACCACGCTTCAGGATCCCGATGCGCACGCAGTCCTTGGCGTCACGATCTCCAAGGAGCCGCTCGGGCCCTCAGTCCTTCACGGGGATGACGTCTGGTACGACGTCGTCAAGTGGGTAGTCTTCGCGACTTTCAACGCTGAAGAGTTCGGCCTTACCCAGGACAACGTGACCGCGGTCCGCGACTCCACCATCAACCCTGACATCCGCCGCCTCCTGGGCGTCGAAGGCCAGGCAGTCACGGAGCTCGGCCTCGAGGCCGACGCGATGTACCAGGTCATCCTCCAGGTCGGAAACTACGGCGAGATCTACGAGCGCAACCTCGGCTCGGGCACCCCGTTCAACATCCCGCGTGGACTGAACGACCAGTACTACAACGGCGGCCTGATCTACGGCATGCCGTTCCGTTAAGCAACACAGGACCTTCCGGGTGAAAGGTGGGCACGCCAGATTGCGTGCCCACCAACCCGAAGCCCAGCCAGACCTATTTTTGTGAAGCTCCCAGTCACCCTTATATGACTGGCCCGGCGTGAGCAGCGAACCTGCTGGACTTCCGCCGCGCCTGCCTTGCCCTCCGGAACCGCCGGACCAGGAGTACCGCCTGCATGTCAGAGAGCCCCACAGACACCCCCGCCAGGATTCCGTTCTGGCGCAACGTCAAGACGATAGGCATCTTCTTCCAGCTGGTGTTCGCCGCTGTCATGGTTGCGCTGGCGCTGGTACTGGTCAACAACGTCGTTGAAGCGCTGAACAGAACGAACATCCCGGCGAACTTCAGCTTCCTTCCGGCGCGAGCCGGAGTGCCGATCGCCGAGACCCCCATCCCCTACACGCCGAACGATCCGTACTGGCGCGCGCTGTTGATCGGCCTGCTCAACACGCTCCGCGTCGCGGTCATCGGCGTTGTACTGGCCACCATACTTGGGGTGGTTGTCGGGGTCATGCGGCTTTCGACCAACTGGGTCGCCAGGCAGGTGGCGACCGGTTACGTCGAATTGATCAGGAACACGCCGCTGGCTGTGCAGATCATCTTCTGGTTCACGGCAGTACTCACCGTGGTACCGCCACTCAGTTCGAACCCGATCACGTTGCCCGGCGGCATGCTTGTCAGCAATATCGGCATCGCGATCCCCTGGCTGTTCCCGGGTTACAGCTTCGGCCAGTGGCTGCCGTGGCTGATCGCGGCGATCGTGATCGGCATCGGCACCTGGCTGCTGTTCCGCAGGCGGATCGCCATGTCGGACAGGCCCGCCCGCCGCGCATGGCCGCTGGCGCTCGCGCTTTTCATCCTCATCGGCGGCGGCAGCTACCTGCTCATCCATAGCCGCACGTCCATGCCGGAGAACCTTGCGCTGGACTTCCTCGTGGACCGCGGCCGGGGCTCGATCTTCATCGACCACGACGCCAGCGGATCCATGGCGGGCGGTGAGCAGCCCGTGCCGTACGCCGCAGTGATCATGCGGATCGAAGAAGCGACCCTGAACGCGACCACCAGCAACGTGTTCGAGTCGCGGCGCCTGAACCCGTCCAGCTTCCGCTTCCCGTTCATCCGTGCGGGAGAGGTCGAGGACGCGCAGGTCAGCTTCGCTGCCGATGAGGACGCAGAACGGTTCAGCGTGCACTTCACCGCCTGGCCGAGCCGGGGCATCATATATGAGGACCGCAACGGCAACGGCGAGTTCGACGAAGGAGAGGACCTCAATCCGGAGACGGGCCGTGGCTTCTCCGGCGTCAGCATGGTGATCACGGTGTACAACTTCGAGCGGTACGTGGTTGCGGACCGTGACGGACAGGTGCGCCTGCCCCGGTTCGAGTCCGCGTCGGAGGCGGAGGCGGAGGCCGCGCCGGCAGCGGGGGGCCCAAGCACGGGCCTGTTCGGCCTGAACCTTGACGCGACAGCGGACACCGGTGCCGAACTCGACTTCACGTACGAGCTCCAGCACACCGGACCGCTCGTCTGGAGCACGCCGGTCGTCTCCGTCTCGAACTATGACGGCGGCATCAGGTTCTCGACCAGCTACCTCGCGATGCTCCTGGCGCTCGTGTTCTATACGGCAGCCTTCATGGCCGAGATCGTCCGCGGTGGCGTCCAGGCGGTGGCTAGGGGACAGACCGAGGCCGCCAAGGCACTCGGGCTCAACGCCTCCCAGACGTTCAGCATGATCGTGTTCCCGCAGGCTTTGCGCATCATCCTGCCCCCGATGATCAGCCAGTACCTCAACCTGACCAAGAACTCGTCGCTCGCGCCGCTCGCGGCTTACGGTGAGCTCTTCGCGATCTCGGTGATCGTGGCGAACCAGACCGGCGCCAGCGTGCCCGTCACCCTGATGCTCATAGCCGCCTACGTCGTAATCAGTCTGATCTTTGCCCTGATCCTCAACATAGTCAACGCGCGCATCGCGCTGGTGGAAAGGTAATGGGAATGATTCCAGCCCGCGAACCGCCAGCCGGCACCACCGGCTTCACAGCATGGGCCCGCCATAACCTGTTCGGCTCGGTCAGCAGCGGCATCATCAGTGTGCTCCTGGGAGCATTCATGCTCTGGGCGGTGTTCAGCATCCTGAACTGGACGCTCTTCAGCGCCTCCTGGGAGCCGCTCTGGAACAACATGCGCCTGCTGTTCGTCTACCGGTACCCACCGGAGCTGCTCTGGCGTCCCCTGGGCGTAGTCGGCCTGGTACTCTTCCTGCTCGGACTGAGCGCCGCGACGAGTCGACGCGAGACCGGCTCCATCATCCGTGGCGTCTACTGGAGCATGGCGGGCGTCAGCTGGATACCGACCGTGATCGCGCTCTTCGCCTGGCCCAGCGTCCGCTGGCTGTGGCTCGGCGCGTCGCTGGCGGGGCTGCTCGGCCTTCTGCTGGGCCGCGCCCTCCCGCGCTTCGGCCGCTCGCTGCCCTGGCTCTGGGGCGCAAGCATTCCCGCTACAGTGCTGCTGCTTTACGGCGTCTGGAACTCGGGTCCGTTGCAGATGGTTGGTACGCGCCTTTGGGGTGGCTTCATGCTCACGCTCGTGCTCGCGACGGTCGGCATCGTGGCGAGCTTCCCGATCGGCGTCGCACTCGCACTGGGCCGGCGCAGCACCCTGCCGGCGATCAAGTACTTCTGCATCGCCTTCATCGAGATCGTGCGCGGCGCGCCGCTGATCACCTGGCTCTTCATCGCCTCCCTCATGGTGCCGCTCATATTCAACGTCGGACCCGAAGCGATCGACCCGCTCGTGCGCGGCCTCGTAGCCATCACGTTCTTCTCGGCAGCCTACATGGCCGAGAATGTTCGCGGTGGCCTGCAGGCTGTCCCGCGTGGCCAGAGCGAGGCCGCACGTGCCCTGGGCCTGTCCGGCTGGCAGACCATGTCGGTGATCGTCCTGCCCCAGGCTCTGAAGGCGGTACTGCCCGCGATCGTCGGGCAGGCCATCGGCCTGTTCAAGGACACGTCACTCGTCTTCATCGTCGGTCTCTTCGACTTCTTCGAGATCGGTCGCCGCGTCATCCCCAACCAGACCGCATCGCTGCAGATCCCCGGCGGTGTCTACATGGAGATGAGCGTGTTCATGACCCTGATCTACTTCTTCTTCGCCTACCGCATGTCCATCGCCAGCCGCCAGCTCGAGAAGCAGCTCGGCGTCGGGGAGCGCTGAGCTGATGCTGACTCCGTTCCGCCTGTTATCCTGCAACTGCCCGCCGCCGGCCTGGTCCGGCTGCAACCGGAGGTCACGAACATGAACCAGACCGCAAGCACGACGATGCCGCGTATAGTCACCGCCCACGCCCCCGAGGGCGGCGAGCGCATCATCGAGATCGAGGGCCTGAACAAGTGGTTCGGCAAGTTCCACGCGCTCAAGGACATCAGCCTCTCTGTCAACAAGGGCGAGGTGGTCGTCATAATCGGGCCGTCCGGCTCGGGAAAATCGACGCTGATCCGTTGCATAAACAACCTGGAACAGCATCAGGACGGCAAGATCGTGGTCGATGGCGTCGAGCTGACCAACGACGTCAAGAACATCGATCTGGTGCGGCGTGAAACCGGGATGGTCTTCCAGTCGTTCAACCTCTTCCCGCACCTGACGGTGCTTGAGAACATCACGCTCGCCCCGATCCGGGTGCGCAAGTGGAAGAAGTCCAAGGCGATAGAACGGGCCATGTTCTTCCTCGAGAAGGTCAAGGTCCCGGAGCAGGCAGCCAAGTACCCCGGCCAGCTCTCCGGTGGTCAGCAGCAGCGCGTTGCCATCGCCCGCGCCCTGACCATGGGTCCCAAGGTCATGCTCTTCGACGAGCCCACGAGCGCGCTGGACCCCGAGGTCATCGGCGAGGTGCTCGAAGTGATGGTTGGCCTCGCGAAGGACGGCATGACGATGATCGTCGTCACACACGAGATGGGCTTCGCCCGCGAAGTCGGCGACAGGGTCGTGTTCATGGACTCGGGCCAGATCGTCGAGGTCGGCTCGCCGGATCACTTCTTCCAGAACCCGCACGAGGAGCGCACACGCTCGTTCCTTTCCAAGATCCTCTGAACAGGGATCCGTGCAGCGCCGCCTGGTGCTACAGTCAGACATGCCAGCTGAAGTCCTGAACTTCCGATTGACCCAGCGCTCGAAGCCGGTGGGCACCCATGTGCTCCGTACCGAACTTCAGGGCTCGACAGCGCTGCTCGAGGGACGGCTGCAGCTGCAGGGTCCCCTCGGTCGCCTGTCGATCACGCAGACCAGCAAGACGCACTCGCAAAGGCACTTCTCCCTGACGTTTCGTGAGGAACAGCAGAAGCGCGGCGCCAACCGGAACTACGAGGTTCAGTTCGACCGGCGCAGCGGCCTCATGACCGCGAAGGCCACCGGTGGCGGCACCGCGCGACTGCCCTATTTCAGGCAGTACCGCGACCCGCTGGGCATGCTCCTGCAGTTGCGGGCGCTCGCCGGTTCCGGCGAAGAACCCGAACCGATCCCCATGGTCGGACACGATGTGGCCGTCCTCCCGCTCGGCGATGTGGAACTGGAGACCGCGCTGGGGATGAAGGCCGCACGCGTGTACAGGCTGCACCCCGGCGGATCCACAGTCTGGATCGACTCCGAAGCACCGCATGCGATCCTGAAGATGACCCAAAGGATCGACGGGGCACCCATCGAGGTGACCCTCACCGGCATCATAAGGGAAGAGTCCTCGCAGCCACCCAGGCGGCGCAGGGTCGGAGCCGCCCCGAAGGGCGAGGCCCAGCAGCAGGGCGAGGGCAAGCAGGGCGAGGCCCGGAGTCGCTCCAGATCCCCCAGGCGCAGGCGCAGGCGGCGCAACTGACTTGAGTGACATCCTCGATTGGCTGTATGCCCAGACGCGGGCCGGTGCACCCCGTTCGCCGGACACGATGGCCCGCCTGCTGAGGGAGCTCGACCTGGAGGTGCCTCAGCAGGTCGCCCATGTCGTCGGCACCAACGGCAAGGGCAGCGTCACGGCCATGATCGCGGCTGGCATGACGGCAGCAGGGGAGCGTACAGGGCGGTTCCTGTCCCCGCACGTGGAGGACTTCAGCGAACGCATCGCAGTCGATGGTCAGGCGTTGCCGGAGTCCGGGCTCGAGCGCCTGATCGCCCCCTTGCGCGCACTCACGCCCGGCGTCTCGTTCTTCGAGCTGACCCTGGTGATGGCGCTGAGGTACTTCCGCGAACAGGGCGTCACGTTCCTGGCGCTCGAGGCCGGGGTAGGCGCCCGCAACGACGCCACGCTTGCCCTTGGCAACACAGCGGTAACCGTCGTCACCAGCATCGCGCTCGACCACACGGACGTGCTGGGCAACACGCTCGAGCTGATCGCGAGGGACAAGGCTGCAGCGATCCGCCCGGGCAAGCCGGTGATCAGTGCGCTGTCGGGCGGCGCGTTTCACGAGATCGACTCCGCTGGCGGAGTACACGTGCACCCGAGCACGCATCCCTGGCTGTTCGAGCTGCCTGCCGGCACGGCGGCTTCGGGTACCCGCCTGGCCAACCAGCGGCTGGCTGCCGCCGCGCTGCGGCAACTGGGCGCTAAGGAGGCCGCCGTGGCTGCGGGCGTGAGCACCCGGGCGCTGCCCGGCAGGGGAGAACGCTTCACCGTGCAGGGAACCAGCGTCCTGCTCGATGGCGCGCACGATCCGGCGGCGGCCCGCGCGCTCCTGGACGAGCTCAAGGGGCCCTACGTTCTGATCTACTCGGGGCTGCAGCGCAAGCACGTGCTGCAGACGCTGGAACCGCTGGCAGCCCGGGCCAGGGCAGTGATCCTGACCGGGGTGAATGGGGAGGAGACTCCCGAAGCAACTGGCGCCAGCAGCATCCGGAACCATGACGAGGCGCTGGCGGAAGCGATCAGGCTCGCGGGCGACGATGCGAGCGTGCTGATAGCGGGTTCGCTTTACCTGGCGGGCGAGTTCCGGCCCCTGCTCAGGCGTCTGCAGGACGCACCGGCCGCACTGACCTGAGTCACTTGATCAGCAAGTCACCGGAAGGTGGGGCGGTCGCGCTCATCCATGTGACGTTCGAAGCCCTGCTGCTGGGTGACCATCAGGCGGAACTCGTGCGGGCTGGTGGCCATCGCGGATGCATCTTCCATGGTCACTATCCGGCTCAGGTACAGCTGTACCAGGTGCTGGTCGAACGTCTGCATGCCGCGGATGTTGTCGTCCTCGAGTGCGCCCTTGATCAGCGGGGTCTTGTCCGCGTCCTTGATGTAATCACGGATCAGCGGTGTGTTGACCAGGACTTCCAGGCCCAGCACGCGGCCGGGACCGTCCGCACGCGGCAGAAGCCGCTGGCTCAGGATGCCCAGCAGTGACTCGGCCAGCAGGATCCTGATCTGGTCCCGCTCGTGCGGCGCGAAGAAGTCGATGATCCTGTTCACGGTCCGGAGGGAGTCCAGCGTATGCAGCGTACTGAGCACCAGGTGGCCAGTCTGGGCGGCCGTGAGTGCCGCCTCGACGGTCTCCTTGTCGCGCATCTCGCCGATCATGATGACGTCCGGGTCCTGGCGCATCGCGTACTTCACGGCGTCGACGAAATCGGTAGTGTCCAGGCCGATCTCGCGTTGGATGACCAGGCTGCGGTTGTTCTTGTGGAGGATCTCGATCGGATCCTCCACCGAGATGATGTTGCGCGGGTACTTCCGGTTGATGTGATCGATCATCGCAGCCAGCGTGGTCGATTTGCCCGAGCCGGTCGGGCCGGTAACCAGGACCAGGCCGCGGGGTTGGGCCGCGAGGTCGGAAACGACCGGGGTGGGCAGGCCCAGGGTCTCGAAGCTGGGCACGGTCTCCTGCACCACCCGCATGACGATACCCACGCTGCCGCGCTGCCGGAACACGTTGCAGCGGAAGCGGGCGACGTTCGGGATGGTGAAGGCGAAGTCCATCTCATGCCGATGCAGGAACAGCTGTCGCTGGGCCTCCGTCATCATCGCCAGTGCGATCTGTTCGGTCTGCTGGGGCGTCAGCTTCGGCGCGGCCTCGAACGGCACCAACGAGCCGTCAACCCGCATGTGCGGGGCCGCTCCGGCCTGGAGGTGAACGTCCGACGCGCGCAGCGCCACCATCTGCTTCAGCATGTCTGCGATGCGGACGCCACCGCGGCCACTGGACTCGGTCATGAGGGGATTGTAGCGCGCGCAGCGCCCCGGAGGTGTGACAATATGCCTTTGCCACGCGCGTTGCGCGCACGGGCTTGCAGTACACTGAACGGATGCTTGACATCAGGTTCATCAGAGACAACCCCGAGGCGGTCCGTACCGGGATCAGGGCCAAGCAGATGGGTGAGGCGCTGGATGCCGTTGACGCGTTGCTGCTTGCCGACGAGGAGGAGCGCCTGATCCGGCGAGACCTGGAAGAGAAGCAGTCGAGGCGCAACACAGCCAGTCGGCTCATCGGGGACCTCAAACGCAAGGGCGAGGACGCTACCGCGCTGATGGAAGAGATGGCCTCGCTCGCAGGCGAGGTCAAGCAGCTGGAGGAGCGCACCCGCAGCCTGAACTCGCGCATCAGCGAGCTTGCGCTCGAGATCCCGAACCTGCCGCACGAAAGCGTGCCGTACGGTGAGAGCGAACACGACAACCAGGTCGCGTATGAGCGCGGGGACCTGCGCGACTTCGGCTTCACGCCAAGAGCGCACTGGGACCTGCCCCGGTTCAGCTCCTGGGTTGACCTCGAGGCCGGCGTGAAGCTGGCCGGCGCCGGCTTCCCCGTGTTCCGCGGTGATGGAGCCAGGCTGGTGCGGGCGCTGCAGGGATACTTCCTGAACAGGCTCTCCGGGAACGGTTTCACGGAGGTGAGGCCGCCATACCTGGCCAATCACGCCTCGGCGCTCGGTGCAGGCATGCTTCCTGACAAGGAAGGACAGATGTACCAGATCGATACCGGGCTTTATCTCATACCCACGTCGGAGGTAGCGCTCGTCAACCTGCATCGTGATGAGATCCTCGACGATTCCGTGCTGCCCCTGCGCTACTCGGGATTTACGCCCTGTTTCAGGCGCGAGGCCGGCAGTCACGGCCGGGACGTGCGCGGGCTCAACCGCGTGCACCAGTTCGACAAGGTCGAGATGGTCGTTTTCGCCAAACCGGAGGACAGCTACGCCATCCTCGAGGAGCTCGCCGAAATATCGGAGGGTTTGCTGAAGGAGCTCGGACTGCGCTACCGCCGCCTCATCATGTGCTCGGGCGACCTCGGCTTCACGCAGGCAAAGAAGTACGACCTGGAGGTCTGGAGCCCCGGTCAGGAACGGTGGCTCGAGGTATCGAGCGTCTCCAACGTCACCGATTTTCAGGCTCGCCGTCTGGCCACCCGCTCCCGCGTTGGCGGGGTCCAGGGCAAGGGGCGCCCCGAGCCGGTACACACGCTCAACGGAAGCGCGCTGGGTTTCCCGCGCATCATCGCCTCGATCCTGGAGCAGTACCAGAACGAGGACGGCAGCGTCAGCCTGCCGGAGGTGCTGCACGAGTGGTTCGGAGGCGCAGGGCTGGCCTAGGCCGGGTTCGAGCCGGTATCGACAGTCCGGGGAACCCGGAAGAACCCGTCCTCGGTAGCGGCGGGTGCAACGCCGAGCGCGGCGGCCTGGTCGAGTGATCCGGCCGCCGCGTCCTCCCGCAGGACGTTGCCACCGAAGTCAAAGGTGTACGGCTCCGCGGCCGGGTCGACCTCCTGCAGGACCGCGGCGAAGTCAAGTATGCCGTTAAGGTCCTGTCTGAGTATCTCGAGCACGTGGTCCTCGATCTCGATCCGGGAAAGCTCGCCAAGCCTGAGTACGTCAGCTGCTTCAAGTCTCATCGCAGCCGATACTACCAGAGCCGGCTGACGGCCTGATGGAGGACCACGACCAGCACCAGCGAGGGAAGCATGCTCGCGACGCGGATCTTCTTGATGCCGAGCAGCCCCAGGCCAAGGGCGATGATCATGATCCCGCCAGTGCCGTTCACCAGCAGGACGTTCGGGTCCGTGTACGGATCCGGCACAAGGCTGGCGAACGCACCGGCGAACAGGGACAGCGAGCCCTGGTACAGCAGGATGACGACGACGGAGAAGGCCACGCCGAAGCCGAAGGTGGCGGCGAGGGCAAGGGACGAGAACGCGTCGAGTGTGGACTTCAGCAGCAGGAAGGAGTTGTCGCCCGCGAGGCCGTTCTGGATCGATCCGACCAGCGTGAGGGGGCCGACGCAGAAGAGCAGGCTGGCCGTCACGAAGCCCTCCGTGAAGCTTCCCTTGCCCCTGAACCGCTTCTTCAGCCGCTCGCCGAACGACTCCAGGCCATCCTCGATGCGCCACCATTCACCGAGCGCGCCGCCGATGGCGAGCGCGACCAGAGCGAGGATCAGGCCGGGCGGGTCCGTCACGCTGGTGAGGTCGAAGGCGTTGATGATGCCGATGACCAGCGTGGTCAGGCCGATGGCCTGCATCACGACAGCAAGAATCCGGTCGGGCAGGCGGCCGCGCAGGATCAGACCCAGCCCGGTGCCGAGCGCGACGGTGATCACATTGACGATCGTGCCGGAGGTCTGCTCCAGGATCGTCACTTGACTGCTCTCTTGTCCCCTCCGCCACGGAGCACGATCACGGTGACGATTATCCCGCCCACCACGGGTATGCCGATGAGCCAGATCAGCCATGTGCCGAGGCTGGCCGCACCGATATCGGTCGGGGGGAAAACGAACAGCAGCTCATCGTGGGGCTCGACGCCGTCCAGGATCACCTCGAGCTCGGCTATCGCGTCCTCCTGCGGGTAGGTCGTGTCCCGCATGATCAGCTCGTAGCGGCCGACGTCCGGCAGCTGCACCTGGGACTCATAGTGCCCGCCCGGTCCGGTCTCGATCATCCGGTACACGTGCCATTCACCATCCTCCGGGGCCTCCTCCAGCCCGTCGGGCCAGTGGCGGAACTCCGCGTGCACCACCGCATCCTCGATCGGGGTCCTGACCGGATCCATCATGTGCAGGATCAGGTTGAAACCCTCAACGGGGTGGGCGTCGAGCGGAGAAGTCTCCATCGTGCCGAAGACCAGGGTGGCGTGGGCCTCGGCCGGACGCGCCAGTACGGTGCAGGCGAGCAGGATCATGGCGACCAGGGTGAACAGACGGGTATGGGGCATCACAACAGAGCGTACCCCTGTCGGGCACCGGGGGTGAGGGCTTGTCATCACTCTGCCAGCGGCTGCAGCAGGGTGCCCCGCATCTCCATCGGCTGGCCCAGCAGCCAAACGGCCAGAACGGCGAAGAGGAGCACGAAGATCAGCATCGGCCACATCGCCAGCACGCCCCGGCGTCCGAAGTCCCGCATGGCGATCCGCATGGTGACGTATGCCGCCAGCAGCGACCAGATGCTGGTCAGGGCCGCGACCACCGTGAACAGGTAGCGGCTCGGAACGAGCTGTGACAGACCCCAGTCCGGCGTGACAGCCATGCCCTGCATGGCAGCGAAGTTCTGCAGGACAGGCACTATCTGGAGCGCGCCGGTGAGGAAATGGAAGACGTAGTGGGCAACCCAGAAGCCGATTCCCAGCACGAGCGTGACGTAACCCCAGCGCATGAAGGCCTCGCGCGGCGTTGACTTCCTGCCGCCCGCGCGGTCTGCGATGAGCCCGGCGAGCGTGGTCAGGCCGGGTCCCAGCACTGCGCTCACCGAGAAGAGGATCGTGAACAGCACCGCCTCGTTGCGGGTCCCGAGGAAATCCGCCAGCCCGTCGACGAACGTGAAGAACGGTGCCACCATCGCCGCGGCGTTGAGCAGGCCCAGCGAGGCGAGTGAGGTGCCCAGCACCATCACACCGGTGCGGCCGCGCCTGGCCCAGACGTCCGAGGTTGCCTCGCGCACGGGGGAGCGGAAGCGGATCCCCACGTTGTCGTACGGGCAGGCACGCACGCAGTTGTAGCAGTTGGTGCAGTCCATCGTTGACGTGATGGTCGGCGCGAACAGGCCGGTCTCACAGCCGGGGAAGAAACCCGTGCCGTTCGGGTTCGTGATCTCGGCGAGCGGGATGAAGGCCGCCTCGCCCTTCGCCTGGGCCTCCGAGGAATGGGTCTCGCGGCCGTGCAGGCAGGGCTTGTGTTCGCAAGTCTCGCAGATGCTCCGGTCGACGGCGACTATCTGCGTGGGCGAGGTGCTCGAGAGCACGAAGTTGAAGTGACCTAGCGGACACACGTAGCGGCAGAACGTCCCGGCCGGGAAGAGGACGTCCACCGCCAGGGCACCGACGAAGTAGGCGATTATCACCCAGGCGGTCAGCCACGGGCTGGCCCACAGGTCGAAGTACTCGTAGGCGAAGAAGAACACCAGCAGCAGGCCGAGCACCACGTACTTTCCGCGCAGCGCCCGGGGCCAGCGCAGCTGCAGCCCGGCCGGAAGCAGCCTGCGGAGGAACCGGCTGGGTCCCCTGGTCAGCATGAGCGGACAGGCTGCGCAGAAGGCGTTTCCGAAGATCGCGAGGGCGATCACTACCAGGCCGCGGTAATGCAGCCAGGACGCGGTAGTCGCGACGTTGCGCGGCGCGAGCTGGCGGCCGGTGAAACCGTCGATCACCATCACCACGACCAGTATCAGCAGCGGCAGCTGGAACACCAGCCGGGCGTAGCGCCAGCGCAGGAAGCGCCGGAGCCAGCCGAAGCCCAGCAGGTTGAAGCCTCTGGTCTGGTCGGGCCAGCGGTGCTTCCTGCCGCTGTCGGCCATGTCAAGGCTGATGCGCTCGGTGTTGCCCGCGGTGTTCATCAGCGGCTGCTGACGCTTGCGGGCACAGCCAGTTCGAACTGCTCACCATTGCGCAATGTCACTTCGGCAGTGACGAACCAGTCCCCACCCATGTCGAACTCGAAGTCATGTGCGACGTAAAGGCCCGGCTCGGCCTCGGCAGCCGCACGGATCACGGGGACCATGCCCGCGTGTGTCATGTCTCCGGTCACGCTCACGCTGGCGCCGGTGACGCCCTCGGTTCCGTCGAGCAGGTAGACCACAACGGGCACCGTGCCGATGACCGGTTCGCCCTGCAGCTCGAGCCTGCCCGTCATGCCCTCCGGAATCGCGCTCGCCGCCCTGTCCTGGGGTGGCCTGCAGCCGCTGAGGAGCAGGCCGAAGACGAGCAGCAAAGAAAAGAATCTCCACCACATGCCCTGATGCTAGCACCGGGCGCATCGCGTCCGGGTAGCGGCTACCTCGGCGGGACGCGCCGGGTCTCCTCCAGGAACTGCACGATCCCTTCGGCGAGCAGCCGGGCAGGTTCATCACTGTCGGTCAGGAAGCGCCGGTCTGCCGCGTTGCTGATGTAGCCAAGTTCGACGATCAGTGCCGGAGTGCGCGGGTTCACCGTGTGCCGGTATGGCACATTGTTGAACGCGTAGTAGTAGTACATGGCCCCGCTGGTGTTGATCGAGTCGTCGCGCAGGCCGGAGCCTTCCAGGTATACCCGGTCGATGATCTCCTTGAGGAGTGGCTCGAGGGCGTTGCGGGCCGGCTCGAAGTGAGCGCTCTTGTACCCGTTCCTGGCGGTGTCGTCCACGCTGTCGGCGTGAAGGGAAACAACTAGGTCTGCACTGTAGCGCACAGGGATCGTGGCAGGCAGCAGCTCGACCGCGATCCCACGGGGCTCCAGGATCGCCTGAAGATCGGCCGCGACTGCGCGGTTGACGGTGAGTTCGTCGAGCGACGCGAAGTGACCTCCCGTGTTCTGGCGCAGGCCGGCGAGCTCTTCCGGCTGCTCGGAAGCGGCATCGTGGCCAACCTGAACGCCGATCCGCACGGGACCCTTCAGGGTGTTGCGGAGCCAGACGTATGCGGCATCGGCCGGACCGACCCGGTACAGGGCCGCGGTGCTGCGCACGGGCCCCAGCAGGAGGGCCAGGAAGACGACAGACAAGGTGAGGAGGGCAAGGAGCGTGGTGCGCTGCCTGGTGCCGGGAGGAGCAGGCTCGCTGGGCATCGCATGGCAGGATACCGCTTAAGGTTGTCGCTTGCGGTCAGGCTTCTCACGCCCAGGCCGGGTACAGTGCCCCTGCATGTCAGCAGGCCCGGGCCCTACAGGCTCCCAACACAGCTCGAACGGAACAAGGATCGGTGTAGCCCTTGGTGGCGGCAGCGCGAGGGGTTTCGCACACATCGGCGTCCTTCAGGTACTCGCCGAGGCCGGTGTCAGGCCCACGCTGCTGGCCGGGACAAGCTTCGGCGCCCTGATCGGTGCGCTTTACGGTGCGGGCTGGACGCTTGCCGAGCTCGAACGTGACGCGGTCGGAACGAGCGGTCGCGGTCTGGCCGGCACCATCCTGGACTTCGGCCTGCACAAGGCCTCGCTCTTCGACGGCACACGGCTCGAGTCGTTCTTCGACCGCCTGCTTGACGGCAGGCAGTTCAGCGACCTCGAGACGCCGCTGGTCGTTGCGGCCACGGATGCGGACACCGGCGAGGCCGTGCTGCTGGACAGCGGCAGCATCGCCAGGGCCATCCGCGCGTCTACGGCGCTGCCGGGCATATTCAGCCCGGTCGAGATCGACGGCCGCCGCCTTATGGACGGTGGAATCGGACCCGCGGTACCCCTGCACGCGCTGCGGGCGGCTGATCTCGACATCCGGATCGGCATCGGTGCCGGCCTGGTGGCCGAGGAGGCAGGCATCAACAGCTTCATCGACCGCGTGGCGTGTTCCCGGCTTGGCGAGAGCATCTGTTCGCGCCTCGCGCTCGGGCGGAGCGAACACTCGCTGGCACGCCTGGGCAAGGCGCTGGCGATCAGCCTTGCGGCCCGGAAGGACCGCAACCCCGCCGCGGCTGACGGTCCGGGTGATGTGCTGCACCTGCAGACCAGCCCGCCCGTTTCCTGGGTCAGTTTCGGCGCCGCCCACAGCGCCATCCAGGCGGGCCGGGAGGCGACCGAGGGCTTCCTGCCCCAGCTGCGCAAGGCGATCAGCGATCACCTCAGGCGAACCGCTCCAGCGCTGGTCTAAAGGATCCTTTTCCCCAGCAGGCTGGCCGCAAGGCCCACCAGGGTGGTTGCCGTGCTGTTCCGCTCGTCGAGCACCGGGTTGACCTCGACCAGGTCGGCCGAAGCGACCCTTCCGGCCTGGTGCAGGGACTCCATCAGCAGGTGCGCCTCACGGTAGGTCAGTCCGCCCGGCACCGGCGTGCCCACGCCGGGAGCGAGTGACGGATCCAGCGCGTCAGCGTCGAAAGACACGTGCCAGCCGGCGTGCTCCTGCAGGTACTCGGTTGTTTCGGCGGCCACGGCCGCCATCCCCATCCTGTCGATGTCAGTCATGCTGTACGCCCTGATTCCAAGGTC
Source organism: uncultured bacterium (assembly GCA_964495325.1). Classification (GTDB taxonomy): domain Bacteria; phylum Deinococcota; class Deinococci; order Deinococcales; family Trueperaceae; genus CAZBVI01. The sequence continues at coordinate 8,508 of CAZBVI010000012.1, read as the reverse complement.
TCGAATCAGTTCGCGCTCGGCTGGATCGACGCTGCGCAGGCCGATGTAGACCAGTGCCGTGGGCTCAAGGACAGCGCCGCCGCCCCAGATGTCACGGATGCGCCCTTCGCCCAGGCCGAGCAGGTGCGCGAGCGGCATGCCGTGGATGTTCCCGCTGGGTGACGTCGAAGGAGTGTTCAGATCGGCATGTGCATCCACCCAGATGACGGCGCTGCAGGCCGCGGGCCCCTGGAACGCTCCGGCGACGCTCGCCATGCTGATCGAGTGGTCGCCACCGAGCGTCAGGGGCAGCTCGCCAAGCGGGCGTTCGCGCAGCTGGCCAAGCGCTAGCCGGCACGCTGCGACGATGCGCCTGGCGTAGCGGGCGTTCTCGTCACCAACGTCCTCTGGGGTGCCGAACTCCGCCACGCTCACCTCCACATTGCCGTGGTCGTTCACCCGGGTTCCGAGTCGCCTGAGCGTCTCGCCGAGCCGGGCCAGGCGCAAGGCGCTCGGTCCCATGTCGGTTCCGCGGCGGCCCGCGCCCAGATCCATGGGGACACCAAGGATGCCGACCGCGGCTGCGGGGTGCTCAGTCATCGCCGGATTCGAACCACGACCTGCCCTGACTCGCCAGCAGGTCGGCCGCCTCGACGGGACCCTTCGAGCCCGCGGCGTAAGTAACGAGGGGGCCGTTCGTGTCCAGCAGGGGCTCGACGATCCGCCACTGGGCCTCCACCTCGTCTGCGCGCATGAACAGGGTTGCATCACCCTGCATCACGTCCGTAAGCAGCGTCTCGTAGGCGTCGGGGTTTCGGATGCTGAACTGCCGGGCGTAACTGAAGTCGAGGCTGTGCCGGTGCATGCGGATGTCCTGGCCGGGCTGCTTCACGTTGAAGCGCACGGTGATGCCCTCGTCGGGGGAGACGCGCAGGATGAGCCGGTCTGCACTCGGCGGTGACTCCAGGTTGAACGGCAGGTGGGGCGGCAGCCGGTACTGCAGGACGATCTCGGTCGCCTTCGCGTCCAGGCGCTTGCCGCTGCGTACGAAGAAGGGCACGCCCTCCCAGCGCCAGTTGTGGATGCCGAACTCGACCGCGGCGTAGGTCGCCTGGCGGGACCCGGGGTCGACCCCATCCTCCTCGCGATAGCCGGGCATGCCTTCGCCGGCCACATACTGCGCGAGCACAGCCCGGTCGCGGCCAGCGCACGACATCGCCTCGAACACCTTCACCTTCTCGTTGCGCACGCTGCGGGCGTCGTAGCGCGCGGGTGGCTCCATCGCCACGAGCGCGACCAGCTGCAGCAGGTGGTTCTGGAAGACATCACGGATGACGCCGGCTTCCTCGTAAAAGGCGCCACGGTCCTCCACGCCGATCTGCTCGTTCATCGATATCTGGACGTGGTCGACGTAGCGGCTGTTCCAGGTCGGCTCGAACAGCGCGTTCGCGAAGCGCAGCACCGCGAGGTTCTGGGCGGTCTCCTTGGCCAGGTAGTGGTCGATGCGGTAGATCTGCTCCTCGGTGAAGCTTTGCCCCAGGAGCTCGTTCAGCGCCGTCGCGCTCTCCAGGTCGTCGCCGAACGGCTTCTCGATCACGATGCGGCTGCTTCCGTCCGCAGGTGGTTCGGCCAGCCCGGCTTCGGCGAGGCCGCGCACTATGCCTGCGTACGTGGAGGGCGGCGTGGCGGTATAGAAGACGCGGTTGGCAAGTCCGGTCTGCTCCAGGACCAGGGCCAGTTGCCGGTAGCCTTCGGCATCGTCGTAGTCACCCTGCAGGTAGGTGATGCGCCCGGCCAGTTCCGCCCAGCTGTCCTCGTCGAAGTCGCTGACGTACTCACGGACGGCCTCGCCGAGACGCTCGCGTAGGCTTGCGTCATCACCCGCACTGCGCGCGTAGCCTATGATCCGGGTCCCGGGATTCAGGGCGCCGTCCATGTGCAGGGCGTAAAGGGCGGGAAGAAGCTTGCGCGAGGCGAGGTCGCCGGTTACGCCCAGGATCACGAAACTGCAGGCGGGAGTGTCCACCCGCCAATGCTAGCATTGCGCGCCAGCGAGGTTATATTGACGCCTGTGATGGACGTGGAAGCAAGCCTGAAGATACTGGAACGTGGAGCCGAGCACATCGAGCCGGCGGTCGAACTGAGGTCGAAGCTTGAGTCGGCGGCGGCCGACGGCAGGCAGCTGCGCGTCAAGCTTGGCGTGGACCCGTCGAGCAGCGACCTGCACATCGGGCACGCGGTCGTGCTGCGCAAGATGCGCCAGTTCCAGGACCTGGGCCACCGGGTGGTGCTGATCATCGGGGACTTCACGGCCACGATCGGTGACCCTTCGGGCCGTTCCAAGACGCGCCCGGCGCTTTCGCTCGAGGAGACGCGCGCGAACGGCGAGACGTACCTGCAGCAGGCTACCCTCGTCCTTGACACAGACCCTGAGCTTCTCGAGGTCCGTCACAACTCCGAATGGCTGGAGAAGCTCGGCTTCGCGGAACTCGTGAGGCTCGCCAGCACTTACACGGTCGCCCGCATGCTCGAACGCGACGACTTCACGAAGCGCTACGGTGCCGGCATCCCGATCTCGGTTCATGAGTTCCTCTACCCCCTGGCGCAGGCATACGATTCGGTAGCGATCCGGGCGGATGTCGAGCTGGGCGGAACCGACCAGCTTTTCAACCTGCTGGTCGGACGCGACGTGCAGCGGGCATACGGCCAGGAGCCTCAGGTCGCGCTGACGACGCCGCTGCTGGTCGGCACCGATGGGGTCGAGAAGATGTCGAAGTCGCTCGGAAACTTCATCGGCCTGACCGAGCCGCCCGAGCTGATGTTCCGCAAGGCGATGCAGGTGCCGGACACACTGTTCGGGCATTACGTGCTGCTCAGCACCCAGTTGGACGAGGCCGGGATGATGGCCAGGCTGAAGCAGAACCCGCAGGAAGCGCATCGCGCGTACGCGCGCGAGCTTGTCGGCGTCTATCACGGCGCCGCTGCGGCTGCCGCCGCCGAGGCCCGCTACGACTCCGTGGTTCGCGGCGAGGTGCCTGCGTCGATGCCTGAGTTCGTGGTGACGGCCGAGGCCGTGGGCGGAGCCCCGCTCACCGCGGCGCGCCTGGCGACGCTCGCCGGCCTGACGGCCAGCAACGGCGAGGCCAAACGGCTGATCAGCAACAGCGGCCTGCGTCTTGACGGCGAGGTCGTGAGTGACCCGCAGATGATCGTGCAGCTGGCAGAGCCGGTGGTGCTGCGCAAGGGCAAGGACTCCTTCGTGCGCGTCCGGGCCGGCTGAGGGGTCAGATCGCGAGCACGCGCGCGATCTCGAACAGCTGCCAGTCGATCTCCTTGGTCTGCGACGTCACCTCTTCGAGCGGGGTCCACGACGTGCCGCGCTTGTCGACCCCGACCATGACGTTGCTGGTGCCCAGCTGAAGGGCGCGCACCGCCACGAAGCCCAGCCGGGAGGCGAGCACGCGGTCCCGCGTCGTCGGTGAGCCGCCGCGCTGGACGTGTCCGATGATGGTGGTGCGCGCCTCGTAGTGCGAGCGGTCGACGATCTCCTGTTCGAGCGCGAGGGTCCCGCCCTCGAACGCGCCCTCGGCGACCACGACTATGCTGCTCTGCTTGCCGCGCTCGTGCGCCTTGATGAGCGCATCGGACACTTCTTCGACGCTCGGTTTCACCTCGGGAATCAGGATGGCCTCCGCGCCGACGGCGACGCCGACGTTGAGCGCGATGTGCCCGCTGTAGCGCCCCATCACCTCGACGAGGAAGAGGCGGTCGTGGCTGGCCGCGGTGTCGCGCAGCCGGTCGATGGCGTCGACCGCAACGTTCATCGCGGTGTTGAAGCCGATGGTCACGTCGGTGCCGTAGATGTCGTTGTCGATCGTGCCCGGCAGGCCCATCACCCTGATGCCCTGTTCCAGTTCCAGCAGGTTGGCGCCGCGCAGCGAGCCGTCCCCGCCGATGACGACGAGCGCGTCGATGCCGCGAGCGCGCAGGTTCCCTGCGGCGGTCGCCCGGCCTTCGGGCTTCAGGAAGTCCATGGAGCGGGCGGTCCGCAGGACGGTGCCGCCGCGCTGGATTATGTTGGCGACGCTTCGGGGCCCGACTTCCTCGATCTCATCCTCGATGAGCCCCTGGAAGCCGCGATAGACGAAGTGGGCGCTGATGCCGTCGTGTACCGCGGTGCGGACGACTGCCCGGATCGCTGCGTTCATGCCGGGTGCATCGCCCCCGCTTGTCAGGACTGCCACGTTCTTGATCACAGGACTGAGTGTACCCGGCCGGGACGCGATCCGCGGCTGACTCATGGATAGTTACAAAACTTGACAACACCACGCTCAAGGTTGATAATGTGCCTCATGAACCAGGAACGCTATACCGAATCGGCACTGGCGGCGTTCTCAAGCGCACTGAGCATCGCGAGTACCAACCAGAACCAGACCCTTGAAACACCCCACTTCCTTGCTGCCCTCGTGGCGGACCCGGAGAGCCCGTCCGCCCGCGTCGTCGAACGCGCAGGCGGCCAGCCGGCACAGGCGTACGCCCACCTGAGCAGCCGCATCCAGGCGCTCCCGAAGGTCACCGGCGCCGGCGGGCCATACCTGAGCGGCGACGTCAACAAGGCGCTCGCCCTCGCCGAAACCAAGGCCGGCGAGTGGGGCGACAGCTTCGTCGCAGTCGATGCGCTGCTGGTCGCCCTCAGCGAGGCAGACAGCGACAGCGGACTTCCCGGCAGCCGGGAACTCGAGGCGGCGGCGCGCGACATCCGCCGAGGCCGCAGCATCGACTCCCGCACCGCCGAAAGCACGTTCGAGTCACTCGAGAAGTACGGCACCGACCTGACCGCCCGCGCCCGCGACGGCGAGCTTGACCCCGTGATCGGCCGCGACGCCGAGATCCGCCGCACCATCCAGATCCTGATGCGCCGTACCAAGAACAACCCCGTCCTGATCGGCGAGCCCGGCGTCGGCAAGACGGCGATCGCCGAGGGCCTCGCGCAGCGCATCGTCAAGCGCGACGTACCGGAAGGGCTACAGGGCAAGCGGGTCATCAGCCTCGACATGGGCAGCCTGCTCGCCGGCGCGAAGTACCGCGGCGAGTTCGAGGAGCGCCTCAAGGCCGTCATCCAGGAGACCATCGAGTCCAGGGGAGAGGTGATCCTCTTCATCGACGAGCTCCACACGATCGTCGGTGCCGGCAAGGCCGAGGGTGCCGTCGACGCCGGCAACATGCTCAAGCCGCCGCTCGCCCGCGGCGAGCTGCGCATGGTCGGCGCGACCACCCTCAAGGAGTACCGCGAGCTCGAGAAGGACGCCGCGCTCGAACGCCGCTTCCAGCCCGTCATCATCGACGAACCGAGCGTCGAGGAGACCGTCAGCATCCTGCGCGGCATCAAGGACAAGTACGAGCTCCATCACAAGGGCGTCCGCATCAGCGATCCCGCGATCATCGCGGCGGCCCAGCTCAGCTACCGCTACATGCCCGACCGGAGGCTGCCCGACAAGGCGATCGACCTGATCGACGAGGCTGCCAGCCGCAACCGCGTGCTGCTGGAGAGCGTGCCCGAGGAGATCGACACGCTCAACCGACGCCGCCTGCAGCTGCAGATCGAGGAGTCCGCGCTCACCCGCGAGGAGGATCCCGATTCGATCGCGCGGCTCGCGCGCATCAAGGAGGAACTGTCCAGCATCGAAGGCAGGATCGAGACCGCACGCAGCGAATGGGAAGCCGAGCGCAGCGTGCTGGAGGAGCGCCAGAACGTGCAGTCAGAACTGGACCAGGCGCGCACGCGCATGGAAGCCGCCGAGCGCGACTACCTGCACGAGCAGGTCGCCGAGATTCGCTATGGCCAGCTGCCCGGCCTCGAGAAGCGCTTCCTTGAACTGACCGAGAAGCTTGAGGATGCCCAGTACGTGCGCCTGGAAGTCGGCGAGAACGACATCGCCGAGGTCATCAGCCGGCTCAGCGGCATCCCGGTCGCCCGGCTTCTCGAAGGCGAACGCGAGAAGCTCCTGCAGCTGGAAGAGGTACTGCAGAGGCGCGTGATCGGTCAGGAAGAAGCCGTCTCGGCCGTCTCGGACGCCATCAGGCGCTCGCGCGCCGGCCTGGCCGACCCGGACCGGCCCATCGGCTCCTTCATCTTCCTCGGGCCCACCGGCGTGGGCAAGACCGAGACAGCGCGCGCGCTGGCCGAGCAGCTGTTCGACACCGAGGACAACCTCGTGCGCATCGACATGTCCGAGTACATGGAGAAGCACGCCGTCTCACGCATGATCGGCGCACCTCCCGGCTACGTCGGCTTCGAGGAAGGCGGACAGCTGACCGAAGCGATCCGCCGCAAGCCCTACAGCGTCATCCTCTTCGACGAGATCGAGAAGGCACACCCGGACGTGTTCAACGTCCTGCTGCAGCTGCTCGATGATGGCCGCCTGACCGACTCGCACGGCCGCACGGTCGACTTCCGCAACACCATCGTGATCATGACCAGCAACCTGGGCAGCCCCGAGATCCTGGCCGCCAGCCAGACCGGAACCGACTTCGCTGACGTCAGGAACACCGTGATGAACATCCTGCGGCAGAGCTTCCGGCCCGAGTTCCTCAACCGCATCGACGACATCATCGTCTTCAACCCGCTCAGCCAGGACCAGGTGATCGGCATCGCCCAGATCCAGCTGGACCGCGTGCGCGAACGCCTGGCCGAGCGCCGCATCCGGCTCGAGCTGAGCGAGGGTGCGCTCCAGCAGCTCGCCCGCACGGGTTACGACCCGGTGTTCGGCGCACGTCCCCTCAAGCGGGCGGTGCAGCAGCTGCTCGAGACGCCACTTTCCCGCAAGATCATCGCGGGCGAGGTGAGCGACGGGGACACCGTCAGGGTCGATGCCGGAGCCGAGGGTCTCGAGTTCAGCACGGAGCGGTCGCACGCGGTGTCGAACTGAGTTCAAGTTAATACTCCGTTAAGGGGCCCAGCCGTAGCCTCACAGGGGCAGTCGCCGGGATTCAGCCCGGCCGCCCTTGGAGGCTAGGCATGGTGGACGTCAGGCAGTCGATCCGAAGCGTGAGCGCCGCAGTGCTGGCGCTTACGCTTCTCAGCGCGTGCGGCGGGGGAGGCGGGGGAGGCGGAGACGGACCCGGGGCGGGCAGCGGCAGCATCGCCGGCAGCATCAGCTTCGGGCAGACGGGAGACGACGGACTTGCCGCGGCGGCAGCAAGCCACGTGTTCGCCCCGCTCGGGGAGGACTCCGTCCTCGCCGACGGCATCACGGTGGTTCCCCACAACGCCTCGGAACTGCCGCTGGCTCCGGTCAACCCGGGCGAGGTGCTCGTGGCATACGGGAACTCTGAGCTTGGCCCGGCTTCCGCCGAGCAGCTCCTGCACGCAGCCGGTTTCACGACACTGCAGCACAGGGCCTACAGTGCTGCCACCGGTTATCACCTGTTTGACGCGGGCGACCTGGACGCAGACGCCACCGTCGCGCTGGCCGACGAGCTCTCGAAGCTGGGACACGTAAGCGAGGCCATCCCGAACTGGCAGTTGCAGCTCTTCGCGCAGCCCAACGACGAGTACTACCCGCTGCAGTGGCACTACCCGGGCATGAACATGCCGGCGGCCTGGGACATCACGACCGGGGCGGGCCACTCGATCACGATCGCCGTGGTGGACTCCGGCGGGGTGCCCGGAGACTTTCATCCCGACCTGGCCTACGTGGGCGGCTACAACTTCGTCACCCAGAACGACCGGGGCCACCCGAGTCCGGGGCGCGGGCCCGACTACACCGATTACAGCCAGGTATCCCACGGAGTGCACGTGGCCGGCACCGTCGCCGCAACTACCGGCAACAGCGTCGGCGTAGCGGGGGTGCACTGGGGAGCCCGGCTGGTGGCCGTCCGCACGATGAACACCGACGGCAGCGGAAGCATGGTCGATATATTCGACGGAGCCTGGTGGGCAGCCGGCGGGAGCGTCCCGGGCGTGCCCGACAACCCGAACCCCGCGAAGGTGATCAACATGAGCCTCGGCGGGAACACCGGAGCCGCATGCCCGGACGGGATCGCCGACATGTTCCAGACGATGGCCAGCGCAGGAGTCATCGTCGTGGTGGCTGCCGGAAACGACGACATCGACACCAGCACGGTGGTTCCGGCCAACTGCCCGGGAGTGATCACCGTCGGTGCCACCGGACCGCTCGGTGATCGCACCCCGTACTCGAACCACGGCAACCACGTGGACGTCATGGCCCCGGGTGGTGACATCACGATAGGCTTCAGGCTCGGCGAAGAACAGTTCCCGGCAGGCGTACTGAGCACTATCCTCGCTGTGGGCGACGGTGAAGTCAGGCCCGCCCTGGCGTTCTATGAGGGCACGTCGATGGCGTCGCCGCATGTGGCCGGCGTCGTGGCGCTAATGCTCGAGCTCAACCCGGCGCTGACGTTCGCCGAGATCGTCTCCCGCCTGCATGCGGCGTCCGTGCCGCTGACCGCCGCTGAATGCAGGAGCCCGAACAGCCTCGCCTGCGGGGCCGGGCTGCTCGATGCCGC
>CAZBVI010000011.1:0-91060 GCA_964495325.1 uncultured bacterium | reverse complement strand
AACCAACCAAACCGCCCGCTCAAGCAATCAACATCCTTAAGTGAACGGTATTGGGGCTAGTGTTAGGTCAGGTGCAGCCGCTGGCGCTTCTCCTCGATTCCGAACCGGAACCACCCACTTCAGCCTCGGGGCATGCCTCGGCCAGCAGATTGCGGACGGCGGTGGGATCGTCATCCAGCTTGCGGATCGCACAGTCTAGATCCGTCGAGAAACGACCAGAGGCTCCAGCGTATACCTTCCGGATGGCCGTGCCACTCTTGAACACCAATGACGCCAGGATCCCTCGATCGGCAAGTTCCCGCAACAGCAGGTCCTGCGCAACACCGATGAACGCGGCGGACCGTCCCTGCGACGACGCGCCAGGGCATGCCGAGCCAGATACCCAGGCGTGACGTCGACCCGATAGCCGCTCGCAGGTCCCGATCCAGGTGGCGCACCGCGTCCGGACCCATTGGTAGGACCGTGTCAGCCACCTGCAATCCCGAGTGGTAGCGCCGCGTCTCCCTGTCACGCGCACCGAACATACGACCCCATGACCGGATGCCTTGACCGCATCTGCCAGCGACGGTGCGACGCCGTGAAGCAGGTACGCCCGCGGGAAAGCTCTATCATGTCGCCCTCGTCACGCAGGCAGTAAGCCTAGTTCGCGGGCCGCCTTGGTCGTGAAAGTGCTTGGAAGATGCGTTGCCATGGATACAAGCGTGGCACAGTCGCCCAACGCGTGTAACAGTTCTATCCATGGGGCATGACTCACGAGTACCCCGGGCCGTCCGGCCCAAGTTTCGCGATCCGCGTACAGGGCGAAGAATTCCACCAAAGCCACAGAGCTGCCCGTCTCTGGGTGGGGCCACGTAATCGGCCTGAAGCGGAGTTACGATGGCCCGGTGATTCGAGGAGTACACCAGCCAGCAACCGGGGTGCACGGCGGTTGACCGAAACGGCGCAGGCCCCTGCTGATCGGCGCCAGCTCCTGGTCGCCAGCACCACCACAGCTTTCTTCATCGGCACGAACGGCATGATCTCGCTGTTCGTGCCGCTGTTCGCATTCGAACTGGGCGCCTCGCCGGCGCAGATCGGCCTGCTGATTTCACTTGGCTTCGTCCTGCCGCTGTTCTTGGCGATGCCCCTGGGCGGGCTGGTGGACCGGCGCGGCTCGCGTGGGCTGATCACGCTCTCCTGCGTCGTGACGGCTGTGGCTCCGCTGCTGGTCTGGGCCTGGCCCTCGCTCATCGCCTTGGGCATCCTCCGGGTCGTGACCGGCGTGACGCAGCTTCTGCTGGTGGTCGCCGCGCAGCGTCACATCGCCACCCTCGGGCGCGGACCCGCCGCGGAACGCAGTTTCGGCTGGTTCTCCACCTTTCAGTCGGCTGGCCAGCTCCTGGGCCCGCTGATCGGCGGCTTCCTGCTCGACGTTCTCGGCGCCGGGCCTTCCTTCATGGTTGCGGGCGCCCTGGCGGGCGTCGCCACGATCATTTCACGCTTCATAAGGCGCGGCGGCGACGGTGGCGACACCGGTCGCCTGCGGCCCTACGGCTCGTCCGGGGAGATTCGCGGCCTGCTCGACAACTATGGCGTGCGCATGGCCATACTGCTGAGCTGCGGAGTGCTCTTCGCCCAGGGGGTCAGGCAGTCCTTCCTGCCTATCTACCTGGAGCAGCTCAGCTTCGCTGCCACGACGATCGGCCTGCTCATCAGCCTGCGTGCCCTGGTGTCGATGCTGGTCAGGCCATTCATGCCGGCCATAGTGCGCGGGCTGGGCGGTCGCGCACCAGCTGCCTTCACGATGGTGCTGTTGCTCGCGATAGGCCTGGGCGCTACCGCCTTCATCGAGTCCTTCACGCCGCTGGCGATTGCCGCCATGATCGTTGGCATCGGCTCGGGCATCACCCAGCCGCTTTCTGTTGTCACGATCACCGACTACGTTCCACGGAACCGGCTGGGCTTCGCCTTGGGGCTGCGGCTCACCGGCAATCGCCTCGCGCAGGCCCTCAGCCCGCTGCTGATCGGCTTCGTCGCGGAGTATGCCGGCATTCCCTGGGCGTTCATCGCGGCGGCAGCGACGCTGTTCATCACTGCCGCCGTCATTCTCCGGTGGCGCAGGCCGTTCGAGCTGCAGGAGAAGGAAGCCGAACGGACGGAACGCGAGCGGACCGCAGGCTGAGGCGGATCCCGGACCGGCACGGCAGCTGCGGTCCGTGACCTTCGCCTGACACAGACTGATGCCCACCTGACACCAGGAACCTACATTGCAACCAGACAGGGCAGCCGAGTGCCCTGTACTGAAGTTCCTGGAGGTACCCATGCGCAAACTGCTGCTCACCCTGTTCGCGGCTGTCCTGGCCACGATGGCCTTCGCCCAGCACCCTTTGGCCCCCGGCTACGTCGACACGGATGGCGACATGCTGGCCGACATTCCCACCGACCCCGCCGAGTGGCTCGATCCCGACACTCTGATCTTCAGCTACACACCGGTCGAGGATCCCTCGCTGTACGCGGACGTCTGGCAGGACTTCCTCGACTACATGACCGAGGTCACCGGCAAGGAAGTCCAGTTCTTCGTGGTCGACAGCTACGCCGCCCAGCAGCTTGCGCTGGAAGCCGGCCGCCTGCACATCGCCGGCGTCAACACCGGTAACGTGCCCTACGCCGTCGCCCGCTCGGGCTTCCGCCCCTTCGCCATCATGTCCGCACAGGACGGCAGCTTCGGCTACGAGATGGAGATCATCGTTCCTGCGGGCAGTGACATCACCTCGATGGAGCAGATCGCCGGCCGTCAGCTCGCGTTCGTTACCCCCACCAGCAACTCCGGCTTCAAGGCCCCCTCGGCCCTGCTTTCTGCCGAGTTCGGCCTTGTCGAGGGCGAGGACTTCGAGGCCGTGTTCTCCGGAAGCCACGAGAACAGCATCCTGGGGATCGCCAACGGCGACTACGAGGCCGCCGCGGTTGCCAACTCGGTGCTCTTCCGCATGACGAACCGCGATGTCGTCTCCGAGGACGATTACGAGAGCATCTACATCAGCCAGTCCTTCCCCACCACCGGCTACGGCGTCGTGCACAATCTGCACCCCGAGCTGCAGGAAAAGATCCGGGAAGCGTTCTTCACTTACGACTGGGAAGGTACCGACCTGCTGGCCGAGTTCGGCGCCGAGGGTCAGGAGCAGTTCCTCGAGATCGACTACTCGGAAGTCTGGGCGGTAGTCCGTCAGATCGACCAGGAGCTGGGCATCGACTACCTCGAAGGCCTCGACTGAGCGAGCAATAGCCGCTACCTGTCAGGGCCGTCCCCGGAGTCTTCCGGCGGGCGGCCTTGACTGAAGAACGGGCTGCCGCCGCCAACAACCATGCTCGAAATCAGCTCACTCACGAAGCGCTACCGCACCGGAGACCTTGCACTCCAGGGTGTCGATCTCTCGGTCGGACAGGGCGAGGTCATCGCGCTCATCGGCGCGTCCGGCGCCGGAAAGAGCAGCCTGATCCGCTGCATCAACCGCCTCATCGAACCGACCGAAGGCACCATCCGTGTCGCGGGCACCGAGATCACCGGCCTGCCAGCCGGCCGCCTGCGCCGCGAGCGCCGCCGCATCGGCATGATCTTTCAGGAGTACGCCCTGGTCGAGCGCATAAGCGTCATGGAGAACGCGCTCTCCGGCCGCCTCGGCTACACCGGCTTCTGGGCCAGCACCTTCAGGCGCTATTCCTCCGAAGACGTCGAGCGGGCGATCGGACTGTTGAGACGCGTCGGGCTCGAGGATCACATCGACAAGCGGGCCGACGCTCTCTCCGGCGGACAGCGCCAGCGGGTGGGGATCGTGCGAGCCCTGATGCAGTCCCCCGACCTGCTCCTGGTGGACGAGCCGACCGCCTCACTCGACCCCAAGACCGGCCGCGAGGTGATGCGTCTGATCATCGAACTCGCACGCGAGAACGACGTTGCGGCCATCGTGAACATCCACGACGTCGCGCTGGCCCAGCGGTTCGTGCCCCGCATCGTCGGACTGCGCAGCGGCAAGATCGTCTTCGACGGTCCGCCCGGCAAGCTTGATGCCGAGGCACTCACCGTCATCTACGGCGACGAAGACTGGACGGGCGAGGGCACCGCGGCATGACTTCACCAGCCTGGAAACCCGTCTGGATGCGCGGCCGGCCCTGGTGGCACTGGCTCGTGTTGGGCATCGCAGTCGCCTACCTGGTGTTCGCGTTCTCGTCCATCAACATCGACATCGAGCGCATCCAGCGCGGCGCAGAGCGCAGCGCGCGGCTGCTGAGCCAGTTCCTTACCCCCGACTTCGTTTCCCGCTGGACCGCGATCCGCACGGGCATCGTCGAGAGCCTGACGATGACGCTCGTCGCCACCGTCATCGGCGTCGTATTGAGCGTTCCCTTCGCGCTCGGGGCGGCCGCGAACCTGGCACCCAAGCCGGTATACCTGTTCTGCCGGGGCCTGCTGAGTGTGCTGCGGAGCCTGCCCGAGGTGATCATCGCGATCATCTTCGTGGTGATGATGGGCTTCGGCCCGTTCGCCGGCCTGCTCACGCTTGTCGTGTCGACGATCGCCTTCATCGGCAAGCTGCTGGGCGAGGCGATAGAGGAGGTGGACGCGCGCCAGGTCGAGGCGGTCCGCGCCACCGGCGCCAGCTGGCTGCAGGTCGTACGCATCGCGATCGTGCCGCAGATCATGCCGCGCTTCATGGGGCTGAGCGTCTACCGCCTGGACATCAACTTCCGCGAGTCGACCATCCTGGGCATCGTCGGCGCCGGTGGCATCGGCGGCACGCTGCGTACCTCCATGCAGCGCTACGACTTCGCGACGGCCGCCGCAATCCTGATCCTCGTCATAGCAATCGTACTCGTGCTCGAGTACGTCTCCGGCTTCGTCCGTGCGAGGATCCAGTGAGCAGGCCCGGCTCATGCCGCTGAGTCAGCGTGCCGGCAAGACCGCGTGGGTGCCCCGGACGCCGCTGCAGCGCCTCAGGAGCGCACTGGGCCTGCTCGCGCTGCTGGTCCTGACGGCGGTCGCCTGGAACATCGTCACCCAAGACACCAACTGGGCGTTCGTGCAGGACGCCTTCTACCAGGGCGGTCGCCTGCTTGCGCGCATGTTCCCGCCGGACTTCGCGTACCTCCCGGCCCTGGTGGCACCGCTGATCGACACGGTCAACATCGCCACGCTCGGCACGATCGGAGCGACCATCCTTGCCGTGCCAGTGGCCCTCGGAGCCGCTCGCAACACGTCACCGCATCCGGTTGTACGCACCCTGTCACTGCTGATAATCGTCACGTCCAGAAGCGTGCATTCCCTGGTCTGGGCGCTCGTCCTGGTGTTCGTGTTCGGTCCCGGTACGTTCGCCGGGGTGCTCGCGATCACGCTCAGGTCGATCGGCTTCATCGGCAAGCTGCTTTACGAGGCGATCGAAGAGGTAGACAAGAGGACGATCGAGGCCGTCGAATCCACAGGGGCGTCGCGCCTGCAGCGCATCGTCTACGCCATCGTTCCACAGGCCATGCCGCAGTTCGCCGGCACGGTGCTGTTCCGCTGGGACATCAACATCCGCGAGTCAACGTTCCTTGGTCTGGTCGGTGCCGGCGGAATCGGCATACTGCTCGACGTGAACGTCAACGCGCTCACCTTCGCCCGCGTGAGCCTGATCCTGCTGGCCATCCTCGTCCTAGTACTGATCGCCGAGTGGGTCTCTGCCCTGGTTCGCTCGAGGATCCGCTAGGGAGCTGGTCGGCATCGCGGGCACAGTGCCCCCATCTCTGGCAGGACTGCTCCGGCGGGCAAGCCACCCGTGACTCAGCTGACGGCCGCCTCCAGCAGCCGAACCCTGCGCTCTCCGGGATTAACTTCAGCCCGCACGCCGAGCGGAAGCACCATCTGCGGACTCGTGTGCCCGAAGTCCATGTTCGCAACTACGGGCATGTCGCCCCTGCCGAACTCGGCCAGGATCCGCTTGATCTCGGCGTGCAGCCTGTAGTTCTGCGCCATCGAGAAGGCCTGGGGTCGTGCGAACAGGATTGCACTCGCACGCTCCAGGATCCCCATCGACCCGTAGTTCCGCAGGAACCGACCGACGCTCTCGACACGCGGCGCCTCCTCGCTCGTCTCGAAGGCAAGGATGGCACCGTCCCACAGCTCCGGGCGCGGCCACCACCGGGTGCCCTTGAGGAACTCGAGAACCTCGATGTTGCCGCCCATCAGCCGCCCCTCGACGCGGCGTTCGCCCTGAAGCCAGACCCAGCCCTCGCTGGGCACGAAGCTGCGCCTGCGCTCCTGCAGGGACGGGTCCGCCCAGTCGAGGAACTCTTCGGTGTAGTCAGAAGACGCCTGCAACTCGGCCGCCGCGCCGTCGAACAGCACGCTCTGGACGCTCCGCGCCACGAACGGCGTGATCCCGCCGTTCTCCGCCAGGTCGGTCAGCACGGCCGGGCCGTTGAACGCGACCACGCCGGCGTTGATGAACGCCGTCAGCGTGACGGTCGTGTCCGAGAAGCCCATGAACACCTTGGGGTTACCGCGGATCAACGCCGGATCAACAAAGGGCAGGATGCGCACTGACTCGTCGCCACCGATCGCGGAAATGATGCCGTTCACCTCGGGGTTCTCAAGCGCCCAGTGCAGGTCTTCCGCGCGCGCCTCCGGGTTGGCGTACAACCACGAGTCATGCTCGGTCGCGTGCGGCGTGTCTATGACACGCAGGCCGAAGGTTTCCTCGATCTGCCGCTTGCCGGCCGCGAACCGCTCCGGAAAGCTGGCCGCTGCCCCGCTCGAGAGCGAGATCGCGGCGACAGTGTCTCCAGGCTTGAGGCGTGGTGGCTTGATCATCAGCCGATGGTACCGAAAAGGTTGCCGACCGACTCCTGATGCATTGTCTAGAGCGCCAGATGCACTCTAAGCCTGAGGTTCAGCTCTTCCACCTGCTCTTGCAGGAGGACGCCCAGGTACTTTCCGATACGGGCCCGATTCAGTCACCGAATGTAATTGAGCTGGATGCGACTGGTTTAGACCAGACCGCAGGTACCGGCAGGCAACAACACATCGAAGGGAAACTGTTCAACGACGTTGGTCGTGACAGGCACGACAACCAGGTTTGACAGGTACAGATTCGCATGGTCATTCGTCAGGATCACCGCCGGTCGGCGTCGAGCTGACTCGCCTTCCCTGCTTGGTTCAAAGTCGACCAGATACAGCTCGCCGCGCTTCAAGGCTCATCCATCGGAGGCGCAAGCCATGCTTCTGCTTCCAGCCTCTCTTGTGAATCCCGCGCGTAGAACGCCTCGTACCGCTGGTAAGAAGCCTCCAGCTCCCTTACCTGCAGTGATTCTGCAGCCGCCTCGACAGCAGCACTGAACGAGCCGAGGTTCCTGGACCGCTGATAGTCCTCCAGGAACCGAACGGTCTCGGGAGAGAGGGTCACATGCTTGCGTTGCGCTTCTTTCATTGCCAATGTTTAGCACATCGTCAATGTGCACGCTAAGTACACATAAACACTGTGGGCGAACTTGGGCCCTGTCTACAACCGCAGCCGGATGACGCGTGCGGGGCGCCCGAACTCCTGGGTCAGGTCCTTCCCTTCCACCGCGGCAAGTCCCGCTGACAGCAGCTTGGCGACGATCCGGTTGACGGTGCGCTGGCTCACGCCCAGGTGACTGGCCAGCTGGGCGCTGGTGAAAAGCTGCGTGCTTCGGGCCCGCGCCACCTCATGCAGGCGGCCCAGCACCTGCGTGCTCAGGCCCGTCCTGCGGGCCATCTCGTCCACGTCGAGCTCAGCGGCGCTTTCCACAGGATGGTGATGGCTGCGTGGCTTGATCGGACCGGTCGAGGTGCCTTGGCCGATAACAACGTTCGTGTACGTCCCGACCAGCGACCGCGTCTCGCTGATCGCCCGCAGCGAGTTCGCCTCGGCCTCCTTGACCGTCTGTCCGGCTCCGATGCCGATGGCAACGTCGAAGGCAGTTTCGGTGTTTATCTCGTTCATCAGGGCGATGTTGGCGAAGTTCCCGGTCACGCTCTCCAGCAGCTGGCGGCTGCAGAGGATTACGAAGTCCCAGCGGCTCAGCTGAAACATCGCGCTGTCCACCTCCTCGGCGAAGACGGCGATCAGCTTCCCGGCTGCGCTCAGGTCATCCACCTCGCGGATGGGCATGGCGCCGTGGTAACGGTAGCGGTCCTTGTACTGCAGCCGGATGTGGACGATGGCGAGCCCGCCCTCGCGTTGGGAACGGAGCTGGTGCCGCAGCATCAGGTTGCGGATCTCGTGCGCGAAAGACTCGGGCGAGGGGCTGATCAGTGTCGCGGGCACGCCGCGCTCCTTGAACGTGTGGTGCACGTCCGTGATGTTCGTGACGATCAGCTCTGCGCCGGCCTCCAGGTGGTTCATGTGCTGCTGCAGCGTGGCATCGACCAGGCCGGGTCGACCGGCGTCGACCGACACGGAGTGGACCGTGACGCGGTTCGGGCCAAGGCCGACACCCGCAAGCGCGGAGCTCGCGGAGCGGGCGTCGAACGAGTCGATGCTGATCTCGGGAGGAAGCGCGCCGTAGCGGGCAATGGCGGCGAGCAGGCTGATGAGCAGGTGCGAGGCGTCCGTCTCAACGTACCGCACGGGCACAGTGTGGTTCAGCTCGCCGGACACGAGCAGGTAGGGGTCCTTGCGTGAGTAGAGGATGCCGTCACAGCGCGTCTGGAGGTCTGCGATCCGGTCGACCACCTCGGCCAGGACCGCGTCGTTCCCGAAAGGCTCGGTGATCACCTCAACACCGTCGAAGTACTCCTCGGCGAGCACCTCGACGGCGTGAAGCGTTTCGGGATGTCCGACAACACCAAGCCTGAATCTCAGGAGTCACCCCCGAACAAGCCGCCTGAGCCACAAGGTGACTTATGGACAACTTACAGTCAGTATACAGCCAACGGCGTGTCTCCGTATCATTTCCTGCAGCCTCAAGGCGCCAAAGAAACGAGGAATCAAGCGAAATGGCACGTTACGTAGCTGAACCGTTCAAGATCAAGGCGGTCGAACCGCTCACCCTGACGACGCGCGACGAGCGCCAGCAGTACCTGAAGGACGCCCACTACAACCTGTTCGGTCTCCGCAGCGAGCACGTATACATCGACATGCTCAGCGACAGCGGCAGCGGCGCCATGAGCGACCGGCAGTGGGCCGGCATCATGACGGGCGACGAGAGCTACGCGGGCAGCCGCGGCTACTACCGCCTGCGCGACGCCGTCCAGGAAGTTATCGGCTACCGGATGATGCAGCCGGTTCACCAGGGCCGGGCCGCCGAACACGTCCTCTACCCCAACCTGCTGAGCGAGGGCCAGTACTCGGTCGCGAACATGCACTTCGATACGACGCGCGGCCACGTCGCGCTGTGCAGGGCCACGCCGAAGGACCTGGTGGTGTCCGAGGCGCGCGACACGCAGGCGCAGGCGCCATTCAAGGGCAACATGGACGTGCCCGCGCTGCGCGAGTTCATAGGCACGGTCGGCGCGGACCGCATCGGCGTGATCATCATGACCATCACGAACAACACCGCGGGCGGGCAACCGGTCTCGCTGGCCAACATCCGCGAAACAGCCGAGGTCGCCCGCGAGCACGGCATCCCGCTGGTCATCGACGCCGCGCGCTTCGCGGAGAACGCCTACTTCATCAAGACCCGCGAGCCGGGCCAGACGGATCGCTCGATCATCGACATCACACACGAGACGTTCAGCTACGCCGACGCCTTCACGATGTCGGCCAAGAAGGACGCGATTGTCAACATCGGCGGCCTGGTCGGAGTACGCGAGGACGGGGAGCTCTTCCGCAAGGTGCAGGAGCTGACCGTGCCGTACGAGGGCTTCGTGACCTACGGCGGCCTGGCGGGCCGCGACCTCGAGGCGCTCGCCATCGGCCTGTTCGAGGGTGTCGAGTTCGACTACCTGCACTACCGCATCGGCCAGGTCGCGTACCTGGGCGGGCTGCTGCGCGACGCCGGCGTGCCAATCCAGGACCCGCCGGGCGGCCACGCGATTTTCATCGATGCGAAGCGCGTCCTCCCGCACATCCCCTACCACCAATTCCCCGCCCAGGCGCTCGCGCTCGAGCTGTACCTCGAGGCCGGCGTGCGCGGCTGCGACATCGGCAGCTTCATGCTCGACCCCGATCCCGTCACGGGCGAGCAGCCGGAGAGCGAGATGGAGTTCACGCGGCTGTGCCTGCCCAGGCGCGTCTACACGCAGGCGCACCTGGACGTGGTGGCCGAGGCGATCATCAGCATCCGCGATAGGGCCGAAGCGATCAGCGGCTACGGGATCGTGTCGCAACCGCCGGTGCTCCGTCACTTCACGGCCAGGCTCCGGCCGCTTCAATGACCGCGTAATGGTAAAACACTCACCTATGGGCAGCGATTCACGGATCGGCTTCATCACGGGTGACACCGTCTACGGGCTGCTGGACGTCAGGACCTGCATCGGCCTGATGCGCAGGGCACTCACCGCGCTCGCGAGCGGGCAGGCCAGGCAGATGGTCCGGCCGGTGCTGCCGCTGGCTGAGCCGAACGTACTCGGCATGATGCCCGCCTTCGACAGCGCCGGCCAGGTCGCCGGCGTCAAGGTGCTTACCGTCTTCCCGGGAAACTACCTTAAGAACGTCCCCTCACACCAGGGCGCGATCCTGGTGTTCGAAACCGAGACCGGACGCCTGAAGGCGATCGTGGACGCCGAGTCAGTCACCGCGGTGCGCACCGCGGCCACCTCTGCCGCCGCGACCGACGCTCTCGCGCGCGCGGACGCCAGCACGCTCGCGATACTCGGAGCCGGACTGCAGGGGCGCCAGCACGTCCACGCGATCCGGCTCGTGCGCAACCTAACCTCGGTGACCGTCTGGGACCTGCATTCCGAGCGCGCCGCGCAGTTCGCAGAGGAGGTGGCAAACGAGACGGGCCTCGGCGTCACGGCAGTCGCCACCGCCGCCGAGGCCGCCGCGACCGCGGACATCATCTGCACCGTCACGCCGTCCCGCACGCCGATCATCGACCTCGCCGACGTGTCACCGGGCGCGCACATCAACGCGGTGGGCGCCTGCACGGCAGACGCGCGCGAGCTGGGCTCGGCCCTTGTTGCCGCCGGCCGCCTCTTCGTCGACTGGAAACCCGCGGCGCTCAGGGAGGCGGGCGACCTGCTGCTGGCCATCCAGGACGGCGCGATCAGCGAGGACCACATCCTGGGCGAGCTGGGCAGCGTCCTCTCTGGAGAAATCCCCGGCCGGACGGATACGCAGCAGATCACCATCTTCGAGGCGCTCGGCCAGGCGACCCAGGACCTGCTGGCCGCCGACTTCGTCGCAAACGCCCTGCAGCACGGAGGATCGACAAGTTGACGCAAGCACCGACCGAGGACCAGCTCCGGCACGCCCGCGCACTGCACGAGGAAAGCATCGTCATCGACATGCTCTTCCAGGGGCCGATCGGCACGTACTCGCTGCCCGAGGAGCTCGAAGAGGAGCTGCTCGGAAGCGCACGGGAAACCCACCCTCACGACGAGGTCGCGCAGATCAGGTTCGCGGCCGAGCAGCTGCGCCGCTGGTACACGCACGGCAAGCTCGCAGACCTGTTCCGCACCTGCTGGGAGGAAAGCGGCATCACCGCGGCGAGCCGCCAGCTCTCGATAACCAGTGAAGACTCCCTGATGCGAAGCCTGGTCACCGTGCAGGAGGAGTTCGACCACAAGCCCTGGCTGCTCAAGGCCCGCACCGCGGCCGAGATCGAGGCGGCGCACGCAAGCGGGAAGCGCGCCGGCATCGTCACCAGCCAGGAGGCAACCGGCTACGGCAAGGACCTCGGCCTGCTCGAACTGGCGTATGACTTCGGGTTGCGCTTCCAGCAGCTGACGTACAACAACCACAACATGATCGGCGCCGGCTGCATGGAGCCGAACGACGCCGGGTTGTCCAGGTTCGGCATGCAGTTCGTCGCGAAGTGCGACGAGCTGGGCATCATCATCGACACGTCGCACTGCGGGCGGCAAACCACGCTGGACGCGTGCCGCTACTCGGGCCGGCCGGTCGTGGCGACCCACACGGGCGCGAACGCGGTCAACGCGCACGACCGCTGCAAGAGCGACGAGGAGATCCGCGCGATCGCGGACACGGGCGGCGTGATCGGCATCTTCGCGATGCCGTGGTTCACGGCGCAGGATCCCGAGAACACGACCCTCGACGACGTGCTGGACCACGTCGACTACGTCGCGGAACTGGTCGGCGCGGACAAGGTCGGCATCGGGACCGACTGGCCGATGACGCAGACGAAGTGGATGGCGGTCGCGTTCAAGCGCCTGGTCGCCCCCACCATCGGCTTCGCCCCCGGCGACGGTCCGTCGACCGAGTTCGTGCACGGCATGAAGGACTACCGGAGTTTCGGCAACATCACGGCCGGCCTCCTGGCCCGCGGCTACAGCGACGCGGAAGTGAAGGGCATCATCGGCGGCAACTGGCTGCGCGTGATCGGGGAGGTGTGCGGCTGATGGCTCCCTTGCGCCTGCCCCCATGAAAGGATGCGAACGAGTCCCGCAAACCCGAAACCCCCCTGAGTTGACGAGGAGACCCCTGACATGAACAACCACGCGAACGGCAGTAAAGCCCGAAGGCGCAGCGGCCTGGTCCTGACCAGCCTGCTGGGTCTCGCACTCGGACTGGGCATCGCAACGGCCCAGAACAGCGTCACGGTCGCCGTAACCTCGGTCGGCAACACGCTGGACGCCGCCCAGGCGAACTTCACGAACACGACGAACGCGGTGGGCCACATCTACGACCGGATCATCAACAATGACGAGAACTTCGAGTTCGCGCCCGGCGTGGCGCAGAGCTGGGAGTTCACCAGCCCGACCACCTTCACGTTCACCATCGGCGACGGCTTCGTCTTCCACAACGGCGCCCCCCTCACGCCGGACGACGTCATCTACTCGATCGAGCGCCTGCGCGACATCCCGCGCATCGCCTCGCTGCTGGGCAACGTCGCCTCGGTCGAGCAGACGGGCGATAACGAGGTAACGATCACGCTCAACGAGGTCAACTCGTCCACGATCCGCGAGCTGATGGCCGAGACGTTCGTCTTCAACGAGGCGTACAGCCTGGACGAGGCAACCGACCACGTCAACGAGCCCGTCGGCACTGGTCCCTTCCGCTTCGTGAGCTTCGTGCCCGGCGACCGCCTCGTGATGGAAGCCTGGACAGGCCACCCCGGCGGTGCGCCAGCGATCGATCGTCTCACGTTCCGCAGCATCGAGGAGAACGCCAACCGCTACATCGCCGTCGAGACGGGCGAGGCTCAGTTCGCGCCGATCAGTTACCACGACCTCGAGCGCGCCCACGGCAACGACCGCATCGGCGTCGTCGAGCAGCGCACCACCAACACGGGCTTCATCTCGATGAACACGCAGCGCGAGCCGTTCGACAACGTCAACGTCCGCCGCGCGATGGCATACGCGACCGACAAGGAGGGCCTTGCGGTCATCCAGGGCGGCGCGACCGTGATCGACAGCATGACGCCGCCGATGTTCGTCACGTACTACGCTTCACCCGAGCTGCCCGGCTTCGACCTTGAGATGGCGCGCCAGCTGCTTGAGGAAGAGGGCTACGGCCCGTCGAACCCGCTCGCGTTCGAGACGTGGATCTACGGCGGCAACGCCTCCGTGATGGAGACCTACCAGGCGCTGCTGAGCGCCATCGGCGTCAACATGACCATCCGCAACCTCGAGTTCGGCGTGTTCCTCGAGGGCATGGCGCGCGGCGAGTACCAGATGCTGTCGGGCTCGTGGAACAACCTGGCGGGCGACCCGCTCAGCGCGCTCGAGAACTACTGGACCGGCAGCTACGGCTCGCGCAACATCTCGTTCTTCACGAACGAGCGCGCCGACGAGCTGTACGAGATCGCCAAAGCAACCGTCGACGAGGAGGTCCTCTTCGAGGCCGCCCGCGAAGTCCAGGACCTGGCCGCAGAGCTGATGCCGATCATCCCGACTTTCAGCACGCTGGCCATCTACGCGCTGGATGCCGGCCTGGCCGGCGTCGAGACGTATCCGAGCGCGCTCTACTCGTTTCGGAACGCGTACTTCGAGTAGCCCGCGAGGTTGACCCCTCCTGACGCTGGGACCGTGCGGTACACGGTCCCAGCCGTGTTGAACCCAGAGAAAAGCCCATGACCAGATACGTTCTGACACGCCTGCTGCACATCGTCCCGGTGCTGATCGTTACGACCCTGCTGGTCTACGTGCTCCTGGACCGCAGCCCGGGCGACCCGGCCCAGCTAATCCTCGGGCTGGGGGCTACGCAGCAGGAGCTCGAGATGATGCGGGACCAGCTGGGACTGAACGACCCGCTGCTCGTCCGCTACGTGAACTACATGGGCGGGGTGGTCACGGGCGACCTGGGGACCTCCTACTCCACCAGGCGGCCGGTGGCCGAGATGATTGGCACCCGGTTGCCGAACACGCTGATCCTGGCCTTCGGGTCGCTCGCCCTGATCATGCTGGTCGCCATCCCACTGGGGATCGCCCTGGCGGTGCGGCAGAACTCGCTGTTTGACAACGTCATGCGCGTCGTAACGCTCGTAACCGCCGCCATGCCCAGCTTCTGGCTGGGGCTGATGCTGATCCTCCTCTTCTCGGTGCAGCTGGGCTGGCTGCCTTCCAGCGGGCTCGACAACGTCGGGGCCGCGATCCTGCCGCTCGTATGCATGTCCGTGGCCGGCTGGACCGTGATGTCGCGGCTCGCGCGGGCTTCGATGCTGGACGTGACCTCGCAGGACTACATCCGCACGGCACGTGCCAAGGGCCTCGCGCAGGCGGTAGTCATGCGCAAGCACGCCCTGCGCAACGCCCTCCTGCCGGTCGTGACTTCCCTGGGACTGCTGATCGGCCAGTCGGTCGGAGGCGCCGTGGTGATCGAGATCCTCTTCGGCATAAACGGGGTCGGCAAGATGCTGGTCGACGCAGTCCGCCAGCAGGACGTGCCCACCATCATGGGCGGCGTCCTCATATCTGCCGTCGTGATCGCGGTCGCGAACCTGCTGACCGACCTGTCGTACGCGGTGATCGACCCGCGGCTCAAGACGATGTACGGGGAACCGCACTCGTGAGCCGCGCGCACAGTCCCTGGCTGGTCGCCTGGAAGCGGTTGAGCCGCAACCGAACGGCTGCCTTCGGTGTCGGCATGCTCGCCGTCATCCTGCTGGCATGCTTCCTCGCACCGTTCTACATCGACTACCAGCGCGACGTGGTCGGCGTGAACATCGCGCAGCGCCTGCAGTTCCCGGCCGAAGGCATGCTGCTTGGCGCCGACGAGCTCGGGCGCGACATCTTCGCCCGCATCCTCTGGGGCGGCCGCGTCTCACTCACCATCGGCATAGGCTCCGTCCTGATCGCCGGACTGGTCGGCACGCTGCTGGGCACAGTCGCGGCGTACTACGGTGGCCGCGCCGACAGCCTGCTGATGCGCGCGCTCGACGTGCTGCTGGCGGTTCCGGCGATGCTGCTGATGATCACGTTCGTCGCCATCATGGAACCGACCCAGACGAACCTGATGCTGGCGGTCAGCGTCAGTTTCATCCCCGGCATGGCCCGGCTCGTCCGGGCGCAGGTGCTGGGGACGAAGGACCTGGAGTACGTCACCGCGGTGCGCGCACAGGGCGCGGGCGACCTGCGCGTCCTTCTCAAGCACGTCCTGCCCAACGCGATCAGCCCGGTGATCGCCAGCTTCGTGATGAACATCCCCGGGGGCATCATGATCATCAGCGGCCTCGGCTTCATCGGCCTGGGCGTACAGCCCCCGAGCCCCGAGTGGGGCTCGATGCTCGCGAGCGGCCGCGCGTTCATCCGGGACGCGTGGCACGTCACGGCGTTCCCCGGCGCGGCCATCGTCCTCACCATCATCGCCATCACTCTGGTCGGCGACGGCCTGCGCGACGCGATGGATTCCCGCATGACGAAGCAGTAAGGCTCCAAGGAGGTACTTTCCACGATGCAAGACGGTTCCGACAAGAGGTTCAACCACTACCGCTCCGGCGTATACGAAGGCCAGTTCGACTTCGGCAGTGACCAGCTGAACTGGCTCGCGGTTGACCCCCTTACCCGGGTGCAGCTGAAGACCATCCCCTTCAGCAAGGAGATGAAGGAGTCGCTCTTCGACCTCCTCAAGCTGTTCGGCGACTTCCCGACCTACTCGGATGTTGCCTGGGAGGGCGACAAGGTCGAGCTGGAGGACGGCACCCGCTACAACCGCTACCTCACCTTCGACGGCGTCGTGCACGGCAAGGAGGCAACGGGTCAGCTCTGGGCACGCCGCGGCAAGCCGCCGATCATGGACATCGTGACCGTGGAAGGCAGGGTGGTCGCCTTCATCATGCCCGGCCGGATCTCGAGCGAGATGCTGGTCCTGGACGGTTACGAGGACGTGACCCCCTTCACGAAGTACGGTGACGCACGCCTGTCGCAGGCCGAGTACGGCATCCGGCCGCTGGGAAACCGGATAGTGCGCACGCGCGACGGCACTGACCTGGCCACCGAGGTGTTCCTGCCGGCCGACGCCGAGCCCGGGCAGCGCTTCCCCACGATCGTCGTGCGCACGTGCTACGGCAAGGCACGGGAGCTGCACCGCTGCACGCACTGGGTGAACCGTGGCTACGCCTTCGTGGTCCAGGACGTGCGGGGGCGATCCGATTCGGACGGGGAGCTCGTGCCCTTCTATCACGAGCGGGAGGATGCGCGGGACCTGTTCGACTGGATCGCTGAGCAGGACTGGAGCGACGGTAGTATCGGCATGTGGGGCGCCAGCTACCTGGGTTACACCACAACTGCCGCGGCAACCACCGGCCACCCCAACCTGAAGACCGCCATCAGCGAAGTCAACGTGGGCTCTCCCTTCTTCATGGACACCGTCCGGCGCGGCGGCGCGGTCTGCTCCTGGCCGCTGCTCTGCTGGACGCTCGGGCAGTCCGTGTCGAACCGGACCGACTTCGACGTGTTCGGCGGCGTTAGCGTCGACCCGGAAGAGGTCGTCCACATGCGCCCCTTGAGCGAGATTCCGAGCCAGGCGATCGGCAAGCGCTCCGGCCCGTGGGACACCTGGGCGCAGCACTACCAGTACGACGAGTTCTGGCGCCACTGCGACAACGACGTCCACTCAGGCAACATCAGCATCCCGATGCTGATCGTCTCAGGCTGGCACGACGGGGATGCACTGGGCGTGCAGGAGACGTGGCGTTTCCTGAGCAGGCACGACGTGCCAGGCAGGCGCATCATCCTGGGGCCCTGGCCCCACGCCATGAACGCGTTCCGCGACTGCCTGGACACCGAGTACGGCGACAACGCGATCGATTACGACTACGACACGCGCGTGATCCGGTGGTTCGACCGCTACCTGAAGGGTGTCGAGAACGGCGAGGACCAGGCGCCCCGCGCAACCTACTACCTGGGCGGGGAGGGTGCGAACGAGTGGCGTCACTCGGCCGACTGGAACCCGGTCGAGACTGGCCTCACCGAGCTGTTCCTGGACAGCGGAGGAAGCGCCAACAGCATGCACGGCGACGGCCGGCTGCTGCGCGAACCCGCTGCCGGCTCGCGGCACGACGAATACGTTTACGATCCCCGAAGTGCTGGATCGGGTGACGGCAAGTTCGAGCCCTCTGAACTGAACCACCTGCATGCGCGGCAGGACTGCCTCGTCTACGAGACCGAGCCGCTGCGTGAGGCAGTCGCGGTGGCCGGCAACCTGTCCGCGCGGTTCTTTGCGGCCTCCAGCGCAGTGGACACGGACTTCTTCCTGACCGTCTCGGACGTGGACACACAGGGCGTGGCGCGCAAGATCTCCACCAATGGCATCCGCGCCGAGTTCCGCGGCTGGCCCGAGGTTCCCTCAGCGCTTCTCACCCCCGGCAAGGTCGAGGAGTACGAGCTGATCCTGCACTTCGCCGGCCACGTCTTCCAGCCCGGTCACCGGATCCGCGTGGATGTATGTTCGGCCGACTACATGACGTTCTTCCCGAACACGAACACCGGAATCGACCCGTTCAAGGACCCCGAACCGGTGATCGCCAGGCAGCGGATCCACCATGGGGCGGACACGCCCTCGTGCGTGCGCCTTCCCGTGCTGTACGGCAGGATCGGCTGAGCCGGGCACGGAGCCGGCGGGCACTACCCTGGTGCCAGACCCTCAGGACAGTCGAGCGTTGAGTGACACGGCCGCCGCGCTCGTGCCGCTCGAAGGTGCACTCAGCGCGCAGCCCACGCCTCGGCAGTCTCATCCAGCACAAGCTAAGCTCCCAGTCCGTCGGCTCGATCCCGAACTCTGCGTTCGTGGCCGTTGAGTCGACCACGAACGGCCTGTCGAACTGATACAGCAGCCCGCCGACCTCCCTCAGGAGCGGGACGACCAGCCCGCCGCCGCGGATGAGCCAGCCGGGCAGACGCCGGAGCCTGGGCTCGCCTGCGCCCGCCCGCCGGCCCAGCTCCCGCAGTGCGGTCCGGACGGAGACGGCGGGGGCGCTCGGCACCAGCCACGCGCGGCCCCAGGCGCGCTCATCGGCCCCAAGAACGGCAAGCGTGCGGGCCACGTCGCGGATCGCGGTCCAGGTGTGTGGCGCGTCGGGATCGCCGAACACGAAAGCAGGCTTGCCCGCTAGCGTCGAGCTGGCGTACATCGCCAGGATTCCGCTGCCTGTCGGCAATGTGGGACCGATGTAGTCCGAGCCGCGCGCCTCGGTTGTCCGCACGCGTCCGGCATCATGCGCAGCCAGCGCCTCCTGCCACATGCGCACCCTCAGTTCGCCCTTGTGATCGGTCGGCCGCAGCGGGGTCTCGTCCGTCATCGACCCGTCGACGGGTCCGTAACCGTACAGGTTCGACGTCGTCACCAGCACGGCTCCGGTGGCTTCAGCCGCCGCGAGCAACGATGCCGCCAGCGGTGGCCAGGCGCGCTGCCACTCCATGTAGGTCCCGGGGTTGGCGCAGTTGTAGATTGCATCCGCGCCCCGAGCCAGTTCAGCCAGCGCCGCCGGGTCGGACGCGTTTCCTGCTGCGGCCTCCACGCCCGGGATTGCCGGGTCAGTGCCGCGGCGCGTAACGAGGCGGACGGTCTCGCCCTGGCTGGCGAGCAGAGCGGCAAGCTCGCGGCCGACCGGGCCGGCGCCTACGATCACATGCGTTCGTGGTTGCATGCCGGATTATAGGCGCCTCCGTGGTGCTTGCACGCACGCCACGTATCTCCAGGTCTTCGATCCAAGCCTGTGTTTCCGCTGCTTCCAGGTCCAGGCAATTCTCCTCGAGCAAGATCTGAGTGTCCTCACCGAGGCCTGTGTTGGCCACGAGCGGCGTGAGGTCGCTGATCAGATTGCCGTCAAGCCTGATGACCTCGAAGTTGCCTGCGCCGCTGAGCCCGGAGATATCCGTTATGCGATTGGCACCAAGGTCAAGTATGTCCAGAGATTCCGAAACAGCCGTGACAGACTCAATCTCGGCCGCATACAGGATCAGCACTCTCAACTGATCTAGTCCGGCCAGTGGAGACATGTCGCTTACACTTGTGCCATCCGCAGAGAGTCCTTCGAGTGTGGGCACCGCGGCCAGTGGTCCCAAGTCGCTTATGGCCTCGTTTCTACCGATCATAAGGAGGCTCAGGCTCGTCATTCCACTCATATCCGACGGCAGCGCCTTCACCTGGTTCGAATGGGCATACAGATGCGTGAGCGAGTCCATCTCCGCCAGCTCATCAAACTCCGTCAGCTCGTTGGAAGACACGTCGACGAACGACAGGTTCAGATCACCGATCGCAGCAACCGAGGAAAGGCCAAGGCCGTTGCTCCACAGCTGATCAAGGTTGCTCAAGCCTAAAAGATGTGACAGGTCAGGAGAACCGTACTCCTCATGGTTCAGGTAGCCGATTCCCAGTCTTTCCAGCTTCAGGAGTCCGGCGATCGCGGAGATGTCTGTTGTACGCGACACGTGGTCGATAAAGAGGGTGGTCAGTTGCGTGAGGTCGCCCAGGGGACTCAGGTCCTCGATCGGATTCTCCCGCAGCGACAGGCTTTCGAGCTGTGTCAAGCCCCGGAGGAACTCGATGCTCGTTACCCCGATTGTGTCGATGTCCAGCGTCCTCAGCCCGGTGAGACCGGCGATGACGCTCATGTCTGCGATCGGACTGCCAGAGACACCGAGATACAACAGACTGGCCAGGTCACGAATGGGCGTCAGGTCACTGACCTCGGTATCGGAGACGTACAGAACCTCGAGATTGACGGCGTTGTGCAGCCCTGCCAGGCTCTTGAGCCCGCTGCCTTCCTCCAGCACCAGCCAATCCAGAGCGGCCATGTCGCCGCAGGTGAGCTGGGAACCCGGAATGCCGAGTTCATCACGAATGGCGGCGAGCAGTACCGGGTCGGGAATCATGACCGCTTCGTCAGGGGTAGTGCATAACGCGTCCTCCAGCGTGACCTTCTTTGTGATGTACACGGTGTCGTAGCGCGCTGGTATGCCTCGTTGACCCGGAGAGATATTGTCGTCTCTACGGCACATAGAACTATCGTCAGATCTTCCGACTCCGCCCTGCGGATGCCTACCGACAGGGCGATTCCCTGCTCGACCGTCGCTGGCCCGGCTGCTGCGGCTCCAGAGGAGCCACCCGAACCGGCAGCGACGACGGTATACACGTACTCGGTGCCG
This sequence comes from uncultured bacterium, assembly GCA_964495325.1. GTDB lineage: Bacteria > Deinococcota > Deinococci > Deinococcales > Trueperaceae > CAZBVI01. The sequence continues at coordinate 70,374 of CAZBVI010000011.1, read as the reverse complement.
ACAGTCGCCGTCCGGTCTATGAACTCGCGCACGCCTGAACCGACCGTTGCGACCTCTTCCGCTGCTGCCGACATCGGGCCGGAGGCCGAAGCCGCCGCCTCGCGACTGATCGTGAACTGCGATACGCGCGCTCCATCGTGGGTCCAGGACACGACCATCTGGCCGTTCACGGGCTCGGCTGACGCGTTCGTGGGTGCGGCCGGCGGGCCGGAACCTCCACCGCCGTCCCCTCCGCCTCCACCGCCTCCGCAGGCTGCGAGCAACAAGCTCAGCAGCAGCGGCAACACCGGCAAGAGGACGCGGTTGTACCGCGCCCGCGACCGGTCATCCGGGAAAAGCCTTGATTCTCTCGCCATGGCTGCCCCTGGTTGTAGCTGCAGACAGCATCCACCGTCGTGCCCGTCCGGAGCCCGTCCAGCTCAGCGCGTCGCGCCCCGGATGGCGAGCACCCCGGCTGCCAGGCCGATAACGCAGGTGGCGAGCGCGGCGATCACGCCGTGCAGGACTACTGCCTCCCAGATGTGTCCGGCGAAGAGGGCGCGCTCGGCCTCGACCACGTAGGTGAGCGGGTTGAACGCCGCGACCGCCTGCATCCAGCGCGGTCCGGCGTCCAGTGGCATGAGCATTCCCGAGAGGATTATCAGCGGGAACTGCACGGTCGACTGCACGCTCCAGAACATCCATTCGCTCTTGCGCGTAGCGATCGCGAGCGCGTTCGAGAGGCCGCCCATGCCGATGCCGAACAGGCCCAGGAGCAGGATGCCCAGCGCAGCCGGCAGCGGGTGGAGCGTGAAGCCGAACGGGATCATCACCAGGACGATCAGGAGCGCCTGCGCGACCAGCGGTACCAGCTCGCGCATGGAGCGCCCGATGAAGATCGCTGCGCGTGAGAGCGGTGCGACCAGCAGCCGCTCGAACGACCCGGTGGCAAGCTCGGTCTGCAGCGTGTAGCCCGTGCCGGAAGTACCGAACACGACGAGCATCACGAGGATGCCGGGTACGAACCACTGCCAGGTGGATTCGCCGCCGAACGCTTCGGCCGGCAGCATGCCTTCGAGCAGCGGACCGAACAGCACCAGGAACACCAGCGGTTGCAGGAGGGTGAAGATGATGCCGAACGGCTCGCGGGCGATCGGCATCAGCTCGCGGCGGAAGACAGCGAGGACGTCCCTCATGCCTGCACGTCCTCGCGCAGGCTGCGACCGGTCAGGCTGAGGAAGACGTCATCCAGCGTCGGCTGGCGCATGCTGACGCCGCTGACTTCGACACCCGCCGCAGCCAGCCCTGTCAACAGGCCGGGGAGGCGCCGGTCGGCCCGTTCGGTGCGGAGCCTGAAGGTGGTTGAGTCGGCCTCGTCTGTCCGCTCGGCGGTCTCGAGCAGTGCCGCGGCCGCGTCGGCGCCTTCGCTCGCGACGTTGATGGTGATGGTGTCGCCGCCGAGCTGGTCCTTGAGCGCTTCGGCAGTGTCGTCAGCGATGATGGTGCCGTTGTCGATGATCATGACGCGCTCGGTCATTGAGTCCGCCTCCTCGAGGTAGTGGGTGGTCAGGATCACGGTGATGTTGAGCTGTCGCTTGAGCTCCAGGATGTGTTCCCAGAGCGCGGCCCGGTTGTGAGGGTCCATCCCCGTGGTGGGTTCGTCCAGGAAGAGGACCGGTGGCCGGTTGATCAGTCCCATGGCGATGTCCAGCCGCCGGCGCTGTCCGCCCGAGAGGGTGCTGACTGTTCGCTTCGAAAGGTCGGTCAGGTCGAGTTTCTCCATCAGGTCAGCGGCGCGCGCTCCGGATTCGCGGAGCGAGAGGCCGTGGAACAGGCCCTGGCTGATCAACTCGTCGTCCACGCGGAAGTGGTGACCCGCCGCGTTGCCCTGGCCGATGAAGCCGATCTGCTTGCGGACGGCGACGCTGTCGCGGGTGACGTCGCTCCCGTTGATCGCCGCGCTGCCGCTCGTCGGCGGCAGCAGGGTCGTGAGCATGCGCAACAGGGTGGACTTCCCTGCGCCGTTCGGTCCGAGCAGTGCGACCAGCTCGCCCTGGCCCACCTGGAAGCTGACACCTCTGACAGCCTCCACCTTCTCTTTGCCCGCCTTGAACGTTCTGCTGAGCTCCGTTGTTTCAATCATCACTGTTCCTTCCCGTCGGGCTGCCGTACGCTGTACTACGTACGGCGTACGAAGATAGCATACGGTGTACGGTTCCTGCAAGTGGACCTGCTATCGTGGAGGCTGGAGTGATGAGCCATGTCTGCCGATGACCCCCTGCGCACCATCCGCCTGATGTGGGATCCGCCCGACGAAGCGGTCGCGACACGCAGGCGCCTCAGCCTGGCCAGTGTCGTTACAGCCGCGGTCGATCTGGCCGACCGCGAGGGGCTCGAATCCCTCTCGATGCGCAAGCTGGCCAGGGCGCTGGACGCCGGCACGATGAGCCTGTACGGCTACGTGGCCAGCAAGTCAGAGCTGCTCGAACTGATGCTTGATCACGTATACGCGGGCTTCGTGCGGCCGGATCCCGAGCTCGGCTGGCGCGCGCAGGTCGAGTTGATCGCCCTGGCCGACTGGGAGCTGTACCACCGGCACCCGTGGATCCTGCACACCAACCTGTGGCGGCTCGCGCTTGGTCCGAACGTGATGGACGCTTCCGAGTCGATGTATCAGGCGCTCGAGGCGCTCGGCCTCAAGGCTGCCGAGATCAACCACACCGCCCACCTGATCGGCGCCTACGTTCAGGGCGCGGCCCGCAACACCACCCTGGAGCTGCAGACGCAAGCTGCCACCGGCGAGAGCACGGAAGACTACTACGCTGCCCGCATGGACTTCTGGGAGAAGTATTTCGACCCCGCCCGCTACCCCGCGACCACGAGGATCTGGGAACAGGGCGGCTTCGACGACGCAACCAACGAGTTCCGTTTCGGCCTTGACCGGCTGCTTGACGGCATCGAGCTGCTTACGCGTGAGCGTGACGTGGATTGACGCGGGATCATGCCGGGGCCGGATGCCGGGCAAACGACTGCGGTGTTCGCATTTTCCGCGCCATGGCCCCATTCGGCATGCTGACGGTGCTAATCTCCCTTATGCGGCCACCCGGCCAAAGATGGAGGACAACGTCATGACAAGGTTCATCAGAAGTGCGCTTATCGCCGTTTCGTTCCTGCTGGCAGCAACCGCCTGGAGCCAGACTGTGATCGTTACTCAGGCAGCGGATGCCTCGACGCTCGACCCCGGCTTCAACCGCGAGCTGGCCACATACAACGTGCTGTGGCACATCTTCGACCCCCTCCTGATCAAGCAGGATGACGGCACCTTCACAGCCGGGCTGGCCGAGAGCTGGGAGGCCGTCTCCGAGACCACCTGGCACCTGACCCTGCGCGAGGGTGCCACCTTCCACAACGGCGAACCTGTCACGGCTGATGCCGTCGCCTACTCGCTGGCACGCATCCTGGATGAGGACAACGCCTCACCCATCCGGAGCGGCTTCGCCTGGATGACCGGGCTCGAGGTCCTGAACGAACTCGAGTTCCTCGTCCACAGCGACGCTCCTCAGCCGCTCGCCGAGCTCATCTTCAGCGAACTGCTGATCGTTCCGCCGGCGCACGTGGATGCGGCAGGCAACGACGCCTTCGGCACGAACCCGGTCGGCAGCGGACCATACCGCTTCGTCAGCTGGCAGCGCGGAGTCGAGATCGTGCTGGAGGCCAACCCGGACTACTGGGGTGAGCCTGCTCCGGCCGAGCGCCTCATCTTCCGCCCCAGCGAGGACGCCTTCTCGCGCACCTCCAGCCTTAGCGCCGGTGAGACCGACCTGATCGTCGGCGTGCCCGCCAGCCTCGCGCCGCTGCTGGCCGGTTCGGGCAGTATCGACCTGCGTTCGGTTGAGTCCGCGCGCGTCATCTACATCGGCATCAACACGCTCCAGGGCGGCGCGCTTGCTGACCCGCGCGTCGGCCAGGCGCTCAATTACGCGGTTGACGTCGATGCGATCATCGCAGGCGTTCTCGCTGGTGACGGCGTGCCCACCACCACGCTGCTCACCGAGGCCGACTTCGGCTACACGTCGGGCGTCGAGCGCTTCCCCTTCGATCCCGAGCGCGCCCGCGAGCTGCTCGCCGAGGCCGGCGCGACCGACCTTTCCATCACGGTCGGCACCCCCAACGGACGGTACGTGAACGACGTGCAGGTCGCCCAGGCAGTCGCAGCGCAGCTGCAGGACGTCGGCATCGACGCCAACGTCGAGGTCACCGAGTACGGCGCCTATGTCGGCGCCCTGTTCAGCGGCAACGCCCCGGACACCTACCTGATCGGCTGGGGCAACGCCCCGTATGACGCCGATTACGTGTTCTGGAACCTGACTGCCACGGACCAGCTGCTCAGCTACTACTCGGACGAGCGCCTGGACGAGCTCGTCACGCTCGCGCGCAGTACCGTCGACCGCGACGTGCGCGCCGAGGCCTACGCAGAAGCGGTACAGATCCTGACCGACGCTCCCGCCGCCATCTACCTCTACAAGCCGATCGACTCCTACGGAATCTCGGCCCAGCTGGCCAACTGGGAACCGCGCGGCGACGAGCTCATCCGGATTCACGGCTTCGAGCTCCGCTGAGCCCGGTAAAGAGCCACGCCGAGATGAACGAACCCAGGAAGCGGCCGGAGATCCCGGCTCACATACTTGAGTACACCCTTGATGCAACCGCCAGGCTGGTAGAAATACCGAGCCTGGCGGCCGAGGGGCGCGGCATCACCGAGTCCGCTGCCCTGGTCCGCGAGCTGCTGGGGGCCGAGGGCGTCCGCACAGAACTGCACGAGACCGGCGGCGCGCCCGTCGTCTTCGGGCAGGGTGGCAACCCGGACGGGCCCACGATCCTCTTCTACAACCACTACGACGTGCAGCCCGCCGAGCCGCTGGACGCCTGGTCAAGCGATCCCTGGACGCTAACGCGCAGCGGAGACAGCTGGTACGGCCGCGGCGCGGCTGACGACAAGGGCGAGATCGCCTCCCGCCTGGCTGCCCTGCGCCTTTACCGTGAACGGCACGGAGAACTGCCGTTCCAGGTCAAGTTCCTGATCGAGGGCGAGGAGGAGATCGGCAGCCCCAACCTGGCCCGCTACATCGAGCAGCACGCCGAGGAGCTCGCGGCCGACGCAGTCGTGTGGGAGTTCGGCGCCGTCGACTCGGCCGACCGGCCGATGACCTATACGGGCCTCAAGGGCATCATCTCCGCCGAGCTCAGCATCCGCACGGCGAAGCACGACCTGCACTCCGGATTCTCGCCCGTCATCGAGAACGCCGCGTACCGCCTGGCCGCCGCGCTCGTCAGCCTGCGCAGCCCCGATGGCCGCGTGCTGATCGACGGCTTCTACGACGATGTCCGGCCCGTCTCGGATGCCGAGGAACGGGCGCTCGTCGCCCTGCCACCGGAGGACGACGAGCTCAAGGCCGCCTTCGAGCTCGACGGCTTCATCGGTGACTTAAGCGGCACCGACCTGCACCGCCGGCTGTATCTGGAGCCTGTCTTCAGCATCAACGCGTTCGAGTCCGGCTACAACGGCCCGGGAATCCGCGTGTCTCTGCCGGCCACCGCGCGCGCACGAATCGACATCCGCCTGGTACCCGATCAGGACCCTTCCAGGGTGTGGGACCAGCTCCAGGCGCAGCTGAAGCGCAACGGTTACGGCGATATCGAGCTGCGGGTGCTGGATCACTTCGAGGCCGGCGCACGCTCGGATATCGAGCATCCGTTCGTGCAGATGAGCGTGCGGGCGCTGCGCGAAGTCTACGGCCAGGAGCCGTCGCTCTTCCCGAGCTCGTTCGGCTCCGGACCAATGCACCCGTTCGTTAAGCACCTTGGCGCCCCGATCGCCGGACTCGGCATCGGCTATCCCGGCTCCCGCATCCACGGACCCGACGAGCACATCCGCCTGCAGGACATACACGGCGGGATCGCAACCCTGGCCCGGCTGTTCGAGCTGTACGCCGGCAAGTGAGGGCAGCAGGGGCTGAATGCTGAACTACCTGCTGAGGCGTATCGGCCTGAGCATCGTCGTGCTCTTCGGCCTCAGCGTCATCGTTTTCGTCGTGCTCAACCTGTCCGGCGATCCGGTATTGCTGCTCCTGCCACCCGACGCCCCGGCCAGCGAGGTCGAGGCTTTCCGCGAGCGCATGGGCTTCAACGATCCCCTACCCGTCCGTTACTGGGCGTTCCTGGGCCAGCTGGTCCGGCTGGACTTCGGAGCCTCCATCCAGTACCGCGTGCCCGCGCTCGAGCTCGTGCTGGAGCGGTTGCCCCACACACTCAGCCTGGCCGGGCTGGCCATCCTGATCGCCGTCCTGCTCGGCGTTCCCGCCGGGGCGCTGGCGGCCCTGAAGCGGGGGCGCCTGGGCGACGCCCTGCTCTCCGGCATCGCCGTGCTCGGCCAGTCCACGCCGGTGTTCTGGCTGGCGATCATGGCGATCCTGCTTTTCGCCGTCCAGCTCGGCTGGCTGCCCGCCAGCGGATCGAGCACCTGGCGGCACTACATCCTGCCTTCGACCACGCTGGCGGTGTTCCTGCTGGGCGGCATCGTCCGCGTGAGCCGCACGAGCTTCCTCGAAGTGCTCTCACGCCCCTACATCCGGACGGCCCGCTCGAAGGGGCTGACCGAGGGCGCCGTCATCTGGCGGCACGCCCTGCGCAACGCCGCGATTCCCGTGGTTACGCAGATCGCGCTGCAGGCGCGCTACGTGATCGGCGGCTCGGTCATCACGGAGAGCATCTTCTCCTGGCCCGGCCTCGGCCGTCTCCTGGTCCGCGGGGTATACGCGCGCGACTATCCGGTGGTCGAAGCCGGCGTGTTCGTCATCGCGCTGCTGCTCATCGTGATCAACACGCTCGTGGACATCTCGTACACGTGGCTCAACCCGCGCGTGAGGCTCGGGCGTTGAGGCGGAGGTCGCGGTGAGGCGCTCACACATCTGGCGCGACCTGGCGCGCTCGCCGCAGGCGCTGTTGAGCGCCATCTTTCTCGCCCTTGTAGTTGTCGTCGCCCTGACCTTCCACTGGTGGTATCCGGTGAACCCCCTGAGCCAGAACCTGCTGGGCAGCCTTCAGCCGCCGCTTGCCGAGACCACCTCAGGCACACACCTGCTCGGCACCGATCAGCTCGGGCGCGACCTGAGCGCGCGCGTCCTGCTCGGCGCCCGCATCTCGCTGATGGTCGGGGGCATCGCGCTTCTGATCTCGCTGGTGTTCGGCACGTTCGTCGGCCTGCTCGCCGGCTATTTCGGAGGCTGGATCGACGCCGTCATCACCGGAATGACCGAGACCGTCATGGCCCTGCCGTTCATCGTGCTCGCCATCGCCGTCATCGGCGCGCTCGGTTCGAGCACCATGGTGGTGATCATGACCCTCGGGCTGACCAGCTGGGTCGGCTACGCGAAACTCGTGCGCGCCCGAGTGCTCGAGCTCCGCGAGGAGGACTACGTGGTCGCGGCGTTCGCCCTGGGCTCACGCACCGGCCACGTGCTGAGGCGCCACGTCCTGCCGAACGTCATGCCGCTGATCATCGTCGAATCCACCCTGCTGCTGGGCACCCTCATCCTCGCCGAAGCCGGCCTCAGCTTCCTCGGCCTGGGGATCCAGCCGCCCACGCCCACCTGGGGCGGCATCCTCAGCGAGGGCCAGATGTACGTGGCCGTCGCGCCCTGGATAGCAATCTTTCCAGGGGTGTTCCTGCTGCTGACAGTGCTGGCGACCAATTTCCTCGGGGACTTCCTGCGGGACGCCGTCAGCGTTGAGGGATAGCACCGCCTTGTAGTTGGCACACATGTAACGGGACCATATGCTCAGCTAACGCTACACACGTTCTGGGCGACCCATCCGATGGCTGATGGAGCATTACGAAGTGAACCATTACCAGCTGGCCCGCGACTGCGACGTTGACCAGTGAAAGCTGCACGGAATCCTGGCGGGCAAGGCCGGGATCAGCAAAGAGCTGGCGAAGCGACTGGCGACACATTTCGGAGTAACTGTCGAACTACTGCTCTGACGCATGAGCCTGCAGCCTAAAGGCTCGCAGATCCGATGTACTGGGCGCGCGGCCTGATCACTCGCTCGGATGTGTACTGCTCCAGGATGTGCGCGATCATTCCCGCGGTCCTGCCGATCGCTATCAGGCTGAAGGTCGCATCCCTTGGCAACCCAAGCGTGGCCTCGACGCAGCCCAGAGCAAAATCGATCCGGGTGTGCTCACCGGTAGCCGATTCCGCCAGTTCGACTGTCTTGTGGAGCAGCTCCGCGTTCTTGCCGACCGAGAGCAGCTCGAGGATCACCCCGACACGCGGATCACGGTCCACATAGAGCCGGCGATAGGGGTTGTGGAAACCGGGCACATTCCCGCCAATACGCAGGTAGCGGCGTAACACCGGCTCCGGATCGCCCGCCTCGATCACCTCATCGAAGAAGTCACGCGCGGCCGCGACCTGACCGTGCAGATGCTTGTGACCCTGAAGAGCAGTAAGCCCCGCGAGCACGGCCTGATAGAGGTTGGACCCGGCGCTGGCAGCGCAGCGCGCTGTGAAGGTCGCGATGTTCAGCTCGTGGTCCGCGACCATGATGAGTAGAGAGTCCAGCGTGGAAGCGTCGGCTTCCCAGGCATCGGCAAGCGAGGCAGCAATTCCCTTGCTTGCCAAGCCCCCGCTCAGAAGCGTCAGATACTTGAGTATCCTGATGGCGCTCGGGATCAGCACGGCAGGTTTCGCACTGTAGGAACTGAGGTCTTCGTGCTCAAGCGCGGGCAGCAGACACTGCATCCTCTCGAGGGGCGTCAGCTCCTGCGGCAGCCAGTTCGGAACGTTGGCATCGGTCGTCGTTTTCCACTCCGGCCGGGCTTCAACAAGCTTCGATCCGGCCCGCTCGCCGGTCCAGAGGAACTGCGCGACCTGCTCGAACGTACTGGTTTCGGCCAGCTCGTGGGAGCTCATGCCTCGGTAGGAATGGTCGGTCGCGGTAATCTGTGAGATGGATGTCGTGAGGATCGGATTCCCAAACTCGATGACTTCCCGGGCGGCCCGCTCCGGATCGTTGCGGTAACTGTGTCGATGCTTGAGCGCCACGACTTCGGAACGTTTGTAGTAACGCCGACGGGTCCCCGCTTCTGCGGGCAGGGAGCGTATCACTCCGCGGCTTACATAGGAGTACAGTGTTGCTTTCGAGATTCCAAGCAGCTCGGCGGCCTCCTCTGATGTCAGCTTGTCCTGTGGCATGACACTCCTCCCAAGCTTATCTTGAGTGTTGATCAAGATTGATACAGATACCTTATCCCGGTAACATCTGGCATGTCAAAGCCAACTGATTACATGTTCGGCGCGAGGAAACTCGTGGACGCCTGCACTTCTGTCGCCCCGGACGAGCGGGTCCTGATCATCACGGACCGCGACACCGACCCGATAATCCCGGATTCCGTCGCCCAGGCTGCCCGGGAGCGGAACGCGATCGTCCAGGTCCTGACGATGGAGAACAACAAGGCGGATTCCGGCGAGCCTCCTGCCGAGATTGCGGGGGCGATGCTGGAGGCCGACGTCATCTTCACAGCCGTACAGGTGTCTGTTACACACACCCAGGCGGTGCGGGATGCCACGGCGAACGGCGCGCGCATCGCCGCACTCACCCAGTGGATCCCCGAGATGCTGGCCGGGGGCGGGATCGAAGCCGACTTCCATGCCATCGAACCCCGCGTGATGAAGGTCGCGAAGATATGGGACGAAGGGTCGGTCGTGCGTGTTACCGCGCGCGGCGGCACCGACATCACGATGGACATCCGCGGCCGGCTGGGCACCCCGCACGCAAAGACAAGCGTCATCAGGAAGGGCGAGTTCCACCCTGTGCCGGACATCGAGTCACCCGTGTCCCCGGTGACCGGCGACGGAGTCATCGTGAGTGACGCCAGCATTCCCTACCTGAACATCGGCGTTCTGGACGAGCCAGTCACCCTGCAGGTGAAGGACGGAAAGGTCGTATCGATCGAGGGAGGAGAGCCCGCAGAGATCGTCCGGGCATCGTGGACATCGCTGAACGACCCCAACGTTTACAACCTGGCAGAGATCGGTATCGGCATGAACCCTTCATGCCGGCTCATCGGCCGTATGCTCGAGGATGAGGGCGTTGCCACCACCTGCCATTTCGGCATCGGCACCAGCAACACACTCGGGGGCACCGTCAAGGCAGCCTGTCACTACGACTTCATCGTTCATGACCCGACCATCGAGGTCGACGGCGTGATCATCATGCAGGAAGGCAACCTCCTCGTCTGAGCGGGGAACGGTTGATTATCGATCAAGATTGACAAGCTTTGCGGCCGGTGCAATTATCTCGCAATGAACAACTGAAGCACTTGCCGGCATGGGGTGAACACCTCTACCGGCTCGCACAGAAACGGGTCCGGCACTGCGCAGGCATGCCCCGCCGACAACGACACCAACATCCGATTGATCCAGGAGGTCAAGCATGAGAACAATCCGCCAGATACTTTCCGCGCTGTCCGTTTCAGTACTGTTAGGTGCGTTCGGCATCGGACTTGCCCAGTCCGACCGGCAGCTCACCGTGTCGATTTGGAGTGACCTTCCCGGCTTCGATCCGCACGGACTGACAACGGCGGTTCCGGCCCAGGTTTATCCGAACATATTCGACCGGCTTGTTTTCCGTGACGCCGATGGTGACCTGGTTCCGGCACTTGCAACCAGCTGGACGAACGTCGACGAAAACACATGGCGATTCGAGCTCCGCAATGACGTTCTGTGGCATGACGGCGAGCTCTTCACCGCCGCCGACGTACAGTTCAGCCTGGAGCGGCTCGCGTCAGACGATTCCCTGCCCCGTCATGCGCAGTACAGCACCATCAGCGGAGTCGAAGTTGTAAACGACTTCGAAGTGCTCATTCACACTTTTCAGCCGGATCCGATCCTTATCAACCGGTTGGCTGCCGGAGGAGGAGAGATCCTCCCGCAGCATTACTTCGAAAGCGTTCCCTACGAGACTTTCGTGTCGCAGCCGATCGGCACCGGGCCGTTCGCTTTCGTCAGGCATGAGCCGGACGCGGCCCTTCACCTCGAAGCTTTCACGGATCACTGGCGCGGCGTTGCGCCCTACTCAACGCTGGTCTTCCGCATCATTCCCGAAAACACCACGGCCGTGAGCGAACTGCTCGCGGGAGGAGTCGACATAGTTACGCGCATCGAAGCCCCCGATATGCCGCGCCTCGAAAATCGCGATGACATCCTCATGCTCGCCGTTCCAGCGCCCAGGCACGTAGTGTGGTATCTCAACACCGATGAGTCCGTGGAAACCGGCGATATCCGCGTGCGCCGTGCAATCGATTACGCGATAGACAACCAGCTGATCATCGATGCCGTCCTTGGCGGATACGGCACCCCCACGCGTGCTCGTGTCGCTCCGGGACTCACCGGTGCGCCCATGCAGTACTACGACACCTATAACTACGACCCCGAGCTGTCGGTCCAGCTGCTCGAAGAAGCCGGCTACGGCCCGGGTGAGCTGCGCATCGACATTCACGCCTTCGGTCCGAGCGAGCACGTCGAAGTCATCGGCGCGATGCTTGAAGCTGTAGGGATCAACGCACAGGTAATCATGATCGAGCAGACCTCATATGCAACCCGCATGTGGGACGGCGGCGAGTTCCACCACATGGCATACGCCTCGGTAGGAAACGCGCTGTTCGATTACACCTCGGCCCTGCAGGTGCTCAGCTGCCCCGATGGCAGCCATTCGAGTCGCGGCGGCTGGTGTGACGAGGACTATAGTGCCATCGTCGCGGAACTGCAGACCGAGATGGATCCAGAGCGCCGCAGCGAGCTCTACAGTGCTGCGACTGACATCCTCCTGGAGGAGCTCCCACAGATCTATCCATACACGATCGAGCGTATCGCCGCCACCAGCGCCGACGTGGACTGGACGCCGCGCCAGGACGAGTCCTGGTGGATGTTCGAAGCCACCCCGAGGTGACCCGGAACGAAGCCATCGGCGTGATCAACGGGTTCAGGCAGATGCTTCGCGACCGCTTTGCCTACACCAACGCCAACGATTTCGACTACGAGAGCGCACTTGTTGCGCTCTCGTCCAAAGTCGAGGATGGCGTTTCGGCCCCGGAGCTCGGCTATGGTCTGCACAAGGTGGTTGCAGGCTTCATCGACGGACATGCCTGGGTCGAACCGTACCGGCTCGCGGACGGCTGGCTGCCTGTACGCCTCGAGTCACTTGGTGAGCAGGTCGTGGCAGTCATGGCCGACCGCTCGGAGTTCCTCGTGCCGGATCAGCCCTACCTGGAAACCATCGATGGCCTGCCGCTGAGCGAGTGGTTCGAGGTGGTCATGCAGATGCTGCCTGTGGGAACGAGCGCCTACGTGCGGCGACGCCGGATCCTGCAGCTGGAACACATCCAGCACTGGCGCACCGTCCTTGGCCTGCCCGTGACGGACACGGTCACCCTCGGCGTCAGCGGCGCGCAAGGCTACAGCGAGGTTCAACTGGAAGTGCTTGACGCCCCGCTGCCCGAAAGCCGCTGGCCCGCGCGCGGTTCGGGCATGCTGACCGGCGGAATCGGCTACCTCCGCCTTCGGAAGATGAACGACGAAGCGGTCAGGGAGGTCCGGACCTGGATGCCGGAGCTGGTGAGTTCCCGGGGCCTTGTCATCGACGTGCGCGACAACACCGGCGGCATGCGTACACCGCTGATCGAGCTGTGGTCCTGGCTCGCGGGCGACGACGATGTCACCATCGGCAGCGTCGGGGCCTACCGGAAGTGGGAAGGATTCGGGGCCGATCATCTGAGTCGGCGTTACATGTACCAAGAAGGAGATCCCGGCCTGAGTACGGCCCAACAGGACGCAATCGTGAGCTTCCGCCGCGGCTTCGCACCGGAGCGTGACCTGCACAGCGAGGGCTTCAGCGACTGGCACTACCTGGTACTGCCGCAACCCCAGGTAGCGGGCCGCTCGAACGGCCGCTACCGCGGGCCCATCATCGTTCTCGTAAACGAGCGATGCTTCAGTGCGGTCGACATCTTCCTGGGAGCCCTTAAGCAACTGCCGAACGTTCGCCTGCTGGGCCGGCCAAGTTCAGGGGGCAGCGCGTTCGGGGTAAGACACGAGCTTGGTGACGGAGCGCTTGCCACCCGGCTCGGGTCCATGATCTCGTTCACCCCCGAGGGTCGGCTGTACGATACCCGGGGCTTCATGCCCGATGTTCCCTACGACCCCTCGCCCGAGGAGTTCCTTGTGGGCGGCACCGATGGAACACTCGATGCCGCGCTCAGGATCCTCTCGAACGCCTGACCCTTACTCCCCTAGAGGTGTAGTCCCCTGTGTTGATATTCATCCTCCGACGCGTACTTCAGACCATCCCGTCACTCCTGCTGATGACGCTGTTCGTGTTCATCGTGCTGCGGGTCTCGGGTGACCCGCTGATGATCATGTTCGGTGAGAGCCTGGACCTGATGACGCCGGAACAGGTCCAGAGCCTGCGGGCACACATGGGCCTCGACCAGCCGATCTTCATCCAGTACGTTCTGTACCTGCGCGACCTCATCCAGGGTGACTTCGGCCGATCGATCCTCTACCAGAACCAGGCGGCCCTGCCCCTGGTCCTGCAGCGGCTGCCGGCCACGCTCGAACTCGGTGCTGCGGCACTCGTCGTCGGCATCCTCGTGTCGCTGCCCACCGGAATCATCGCCGCTCTCAGACGCAACCGCTGGCCGGACCACCTGGCCAGCCTCTTCGCCATCCTCGGCCAGGCGATGCCGAACTTCTGGCTGGGCATCATGCTGATCCTGCTCGTCTCCGTTCAGTTTGGATGGCTGCCGGTTTCAGGCAGGGGTGGCGTTCAGCACGTAATACTTCCCGCGATCGCGCTCGGCACATCGATGGCTGCGCTCCTGATGCGCCTCATGCGGTCAAGCCTGCTCGAGGTGCTGCACGCGGACTACGTCCGCACGGCCCGCGCCAAGGGCCTGCACGGGACCGTGGTACTCATCCGACACGCCCTCAGGAACGCGATGATTCCGTACCTGACCGTGCTGGGGCTATCCATCGCCAGCCTGCTGTCGGGCTCGGTCGTCACAGAACAGGTGTTCGCCTGGCCGGGCATGGGGCTGCTGCTGATCCGCGCCATCGACGGCAGGGACATGGCAATCGTACAGACAATCGTCATCTTCTCTGCCCTCACCGTAATCCTGGGCAACCTGATAGTCGACCTCCTCTATTCCGTCCTGGATCCCAGGATCCGCTATGAATAGGCGTCTTAGCCTTCGGTCGCTGCTGGGCAACATCAGTGCCCTCACAGGCAGCATCCTGCTCGCAGGCTTCCTGATCGTGGCGCTGTTCGCGCCGCAGATCGCCAGCCATGACCCGACCCAGCAGAACCTGCTCGGTCGCCTCGCCCCTCCCGTATGGGCCGGAGGCAGTACGGAGCACCTGCTTGGTACGGATCAGCTGGGACGCGACCTGTTCAGCAGGCTCGTGTACGGCTCCCGAATCGCACTGATTGTCGGCTTCGGAGGTGTGTTGCTGGCCACCGTGATCGGAACGGTTGTCGGCATCCTGTCGGGGTATCTGCGCGGCTGGTTCGACTCGGTGATGATGCGGGTCACTGACGCCATCGTCGCGATTCCCAACCTGATCCTCTACCTGACGGTACTGGGCGTATTCAGTCCCAGCGTCTTGCTGCTCATCGTCGTAATCGGTGCGGTCAACTGGACCACAGTTGCCCGTGTGGTGCGGGCAGAGGTCATGTCCGTCAAGGAACGGGAATACGTTGAAGCTTCCCGTGCGATCGGGCGCCGCGTGCGCGGAATCCTGCCGATTCATGTGCTGCCGAACGTCGCCTCGTCGATCCTGGTGATGGCAGTCATGAATATCGCCGGCGTCATCGTTCTGGAGGCTGGCCTCAGCTATCTGGGCTTTGGCGTCCAGGCACCGACTGTCACATGGGGACGCATGCTCTCAGACGGACGTTCCTACATCGCAACCGCCTGGTGGCTGGCTACCTTCCCTGGGCTGGCGATCACCTTGCTCACCCTGTCGTTCCTTTTGCTCGGAGATTGGCTCAGGGACGCGCTCGACCCGAAATCACGCTAAAGATGGAGACAACCGTGCCGGATGCCAGACTGAACAGCTACTTCGACAGCCAGCAGGATGCGATGCTTGACCTGCTGAAGCAACTCGTCGACATGGACTCACCGACTGACAACAGGGATCTGGTGAACCGCCTCGGTGACTTCATCGTAGATGAGCTGCGCAGCCAGGGTGCGACCGTGACGCTGGACGAGCAGACTGAGCGGGGCAACCACGTGCTCGGCACCTTCGGATCAGGAGACCGCAAGCCGGTGCTCATGATCGGGCACATGGACACCGTCTGGCCAGCTGGCACCGCCTTCGAGCGCCGGTTCCAGTCAGAGGGCGATGTGGCCAGAGGTCCCGGGTCATTCGACATGAAGGCCGGCCTGGTCATCATGCTCTTCGCGCTTCGGGCCGCCAACGCACTCCAGCTGCGCTTCCCCCGGCCACTCCGGTTACTGTTCAACTCCGACGAAGAACAGCGCAGCGAGTTCTCCCGGGACCTGATCCTGCGCGAAGCCCGCAATAGCGGCTACGCCCTTGTGTTCGAGGGCGCTCCGGATGTAGCCGAGATCACGACCAGCCGGAAGGCATCCGGTCGCTTCACGGTCACTGCCATCGGCAAGGCTGCTCACGCCGGCGCCGACATCGAAAAGGGTGTCAATGCGATCGAGGAGCTCGCGTATCAGATTCCGGTTCTCCAGCGCATGACCGACCTCGAGATCGGTACCACCGTAAGTGTCGGCGTGATCACGGGTGGAACGCGCCCTAATGTCGTTCCCGCCAGAGCCGAAATCCAGCTGAGTGTCCGTGCTGCAACAGCCGCTGAAATGAAGCGGATCAGTGACGCCATCCGGCGCCTTAAGCCTGTACTCCCGGGCGCCTCGCTGGAGATATCGGGTGATTTCCACCGTGGACCTTACGAGCCCAATCCGGGCAACCAACAGCTGTTCGAGCGGCTCAGGGACGCCGCCAGACCGATCGGCCTGGAACTCCGTGGCCGACAGGCAGGTGGCGCGAGTGACGCGAACCTTACCTCAAGTGTCGGCACACCGACCTTGGACGGGCTTGGCGGAGTCGGCAGCGGCGCACATAGCCTGGACGAGCGCATCACGCCTTCTTCCCTGCCGGTACGCGCCAACCTGGTGACCAGGTTGCTGCTGTCCCTGGAGTAGCCGGCTGACCGCCCTCTTCACAGCGTCGCGGCGTGGGCCCCGAACTCCTGCTCTGACGCACTTTCGGGCGCGACGGGCGTAAGATGCCCTGAGTGTCGCGCCCCGCCCTGACGTCCCCAGCCATTGCGGTAAGCCAACAACCAACACCGAGAAGACAGAGTCGCGGCTCGAGTCACCCGAGGCTGGGCATCATTCTCCGTATCGCCTCGGGCCTGTTCATGGCTCTGATGGCGCTGTGCGTGAAGCTGGTCAGCGACACGGTTCCGCTGGGCCAGATAGTCTTCTTCCGCTCCGCGTTCGCGTTGCTGCCGCTCATCATCTTCCTTTACGCCCGCAGGGAGTTCCCGTCGGGGCTGGCCACGAAGCGTCCGGGCGGCCACCTGCTCCGCTCGATCGTCGGCGCAACCGGGATGTTCACGTCGTTCGCCGCGATTGCCAGGCTCCCGGTCGCGGACGCGACCCTGATCAACTACGTCGCTCCGCTGCTGACAGCCCTGTTCGGCGGCCTGCTGCTTGGCGAGACCGTGACGCGCTCGAGGGTCACCGGAATCGTGCTTGGCATGATCGGCGTGCTGGCCCTGACGCTGCCCGAGTTCAGCGCAACTGACGTCGACACCGTCAGGCTCGCCGGCTACGGCTTCGGGCTCCTGGGCGCGCTGTTCAGCTCACTGGCCATGATCCAGGTGAGGCGGCTCGGAACGACCGAGTCGCCGGGTGCGATCGCCCTTTACTTCGTCGTCATCTGCATGCTCATCTCGCTCCCGACGGCCGGCGGCTGGGTCACGCCCACGGGCAGGGAGTACACGATCCTGATCCTGGCCGGCTTCCTGGGCGGGTTCGCACACATCGCACTGACGCTCGCCTACCGCTACGCAGAGGTCTCGCTGCTGGCGCCGTTCGAGTTCCTGACCCTCCTGTGGGCAGGTGCGATCGACGTGCTGATCCTGCGGCTGTCGCTCAGCCCGTACTTCTTCGTCGCGCTGCCGTTCCTGCTCGCGGGAGCGACCGTGTCGAGCGGCCTGCTGGGGCGTATGAGGCGACGGCGAAAGAGCTGACGGGTAAGGTAACGGTACGGGACCTGGCATCCGCGTTGGATTGTTCCTCCCCGACTCGCCTTCCCCGTATCATGTCGCCATGAAAGTAATCGACTACGGCCTGGAACCTGGCCAGATCAACAGGGTACTGTTCGACCACAGCGACGGCGCCGTCGCCGCGCTCAAGATCGGCAGCGTGCGGTTCGAACCAGGCCAGCGCCTGCCCGCAGAGGGAGCGGGGAGTCACGCAGAGGACGAGCTGTCCTTCATCATCTCGGGCAGCCTCACGGGCGAGAGCGGCGGGGAGCACTTCAGTATCGGCGGCGGCGACCTGACGCTCATTCCTGCAGGCGAGGAACACTGGGCCGTCGCGGGCCCTGGGAACTCCGGACCGACGGGCCAGCCCCACGGGGGCCGCGCCGGGACGCCAAGCGGTATGCAAGGTTATTGCATCGTTATTGACAGGCAACCTCGCCAAAAGTATGCTGGCCGCAATCACAGTTCGGGAAAGCGGCCAAGGGCCGCTGTGACTACAGCTTCAACCGCCTTCCAGCACGGCTGAACTGGAGCTCGCAGAACTGTAAGGGGAGGTCCGTATATGCCTGTCGATCTGGACAAGCTCGCGAAAAGGCCCATAAGCCGCAGGCAATTCATCCGGTACACCGCAACGACCGCGGCTGCCGCATGGCTCGCTTCCAACGGTCTGCACGTGCGGGCCCAGGGGGGCGGCCGCACGATGGTGTGGCTCGGCCACCAGGAGGTAGCGGGACTGGGGCCTAACGACATCGGCCCGGACGTGCAGGCGGTGATGATCTTCAACATCCTCGACCCGCTCGTGCACGTCGACCACCTGGCCAACATCGTTCCCGTGCTGGCTGAGAGCTTCAGCGCGGCGGAGGACGGTCTCTCCTACACGTTCAACCTGCACCAGGGCGTTCGTTTCCATAACGGCGAGGAGCTCACGGCCGACGACGTCAAGTACACGTTCGACTACTACAGCCAGCCGGGCAACGTCGTGGCCGGCCGGTTCCTGGGCATGGGCAGCGTGGAGGTCGTCGACCGCTACACGGTTATCGTGCACATGGACGAGGTAAACGCGGCCTTCCTGGCCCAGGCCGGACTCGTTCCGATCGTCCCGGCGGCTTATCACGCCGAGGTCGGTGGCGATGACATCTTCCGGACCCGTCCGATCGGCACCGGCTCCTTCAAGCTGCGTGAGTGGCGGCCAGCGGACTTCACGGAGCTGGAGGCGTTCGCCGACCACTTCCGTGGCGCGCCCGGCGTCGAGGTCCTGCGCCTGGAGGTCGTGCCCGAGCCGTCGGTCCGCTACATCGCCCTGCAGACGGGCGATGCGCATTCAACCGTGTGGCCGCTGCTGGTCGAGGACAGCCTCAGCATGGAAGGCGACCCGCGCTTCCGCGTGCTCCGCACCCTCGGCGACTCGATCAAGTACTTCCCGATGAACCTGGACCGGCCCGTGTTCGACGACGTGCGTACCCGGCGGGCGCTGATGCACGCCACCGACCGGCAGCGCATCATCGATGACCTCTGGGACGGAACGGCGAGCGTCGCGACCAGTCACCTTTCGCCGAAGAACGGTTTCTATTACACGACCGACGGCGTGCGGGAGTACGCCTACGATCCGGAGCGGGCCCGTTCGCTGCTGGACGAGGCCGGCTGGGCCGAAGGGTCTGACGGCGTCCGCGCACGCGATGGGCTGCGCCTCAGCTTCACCTGCACGACCATCACGGGTGACCAGGCGAGGCGCCCGATCGCGGAGCTCACGCAGCAGTTCTGGCGCCAGGTCGGCGTCGAGATGCTGCTGGCCGAAGCGCCCGTGGCGACGATCCTCGAGGGCATGCGCAACGGCGACCTCGAGATGTCGCTCTTCAACTGGACGCACGGCGGCACGCCCGAGCCGAACCCGGCAGGTACGCTCCGCAGCAACGGCGGTGACAACTACAGCCGCTACAACAACCCGGAGATGGACCGGCTGATCGACGCCGGCGTGGGCGTGGTTGACCCCGATGCACGACGCGCGATCTACCACGACATCCAGCGCCTGTACGCCGAGGAAGTGCCGGCGATCTACCTGCAGTACGACGAGTGGATCAACGTGTTCAGCACTGACATCGACGGTCTGCCGGACGACGTGCTCAACGCCCTCCCGCTCTACTACTTCGCACGCCAGCTTGGAATGGGTGGCTGACCCGGGGAATGACCCGACCCTGCCCTGAGGAGCCCGAAGCTTGCAGTCAGGGGCGCGTAACTCACGCGCCCCTTTCAGATTCATGACGCGTTACGTCCTGGTGCGAATGATGCAGGGCGTCGTGGTCGTTTTCCTGATCAGCGTCATCACGTTCATCATCATGCGCGTCATGCCGGGTGATCCCGTGTACCTGCTCCTGGGCGATGGAAACATCCAGATCACCGAGGAACAGATTCAGCAGATCCGCACCAACTGGGGTCTGGACCGGCCGCTGTACGAGCAGTACCTGGTCTGGGCCGGCAACCTGCTCACGGGCGACTTCGGTGAATCACTCGTCCGGCGGGGCGTCCCAGTCAGGCAGATGATCATGGAAGCCGTGCCCGTCACCGCCCTGCTGAACCTGTACGCGATCACCGCGGCGATCCTGTTTGCGCTGCCACTCGGCATAGCCTCGGCCGTGCGCAAGAACACATGGGTGGATTACACGACCTCGTTCTTCTCCGCACTTGGCATCGCCACGCCGAACTTCTGGCTGTCCCTGATGCTGATAGTGGTGTTCGCGCAGTACCTCAGGTGGCTGCCGCCCTTCGGCCTGCGCAGCTGGCAGGGCTACATCCTGCCGGTCGCGGTAATGGCCACCGAGGAGATCGCGGTGCTCCTGCGCATGACGCGCGGCGCCGTGCTCGAGCTGCTGCCGCAGGACTTCGTGCGCACAGCGCGCGCCAAGGGCGTATCCGGGCAGCGGGTGCTCTGGCGACACGTGATGTCCAACGCGATGATCGCCGTTGTCACACTGATCGGCTACCGGTTCGCCCTGTTGCTGAGCGGCACGATCATCGTCGAGACCGTCTTCGCCCTGCCGGGCGTGGGCCGGCTGTTCACCGATTCAGTGATGCGCCTGGATTACCAGGTGGTGCAGTCGCTGGTCGTCATCTTTGCCGTCATCGTGGTCGTAGCCAACCTGATCACTGACCTGGTCTACTCCCTCATCGACCCCCGCGTGCGGGTGAGTTCCTAGGAGGCTTCGGATGGAAACCCTCAGCTCACCGCAAGCGCCGACCGCAAAGAGGCGCAGCCGCTCCCTGCGCCGCTTCCTGGCCAACAGGATGGCGGTCATCGGCCTGGTTTTCGTGACCCTGATGTGCCTGGTCGCGATCTTCGCACCGGT
Source organism: uncultured bacterium (assembly GCA_964495325.1). GTDB lineage: Bacteria > Deinococcota > Deinococci > Deinococcales > Trueperaceae > CAZBVI01. The sequence continues at coordinate 49,690 of CAZBVI010000011.1, read as the reverse complement.
TATCGCGCCCTTCGATCCGATCCAGGACATCTTCAGCGGCACGCGCGGCAACCCGCCCAGCTCCGAGCACTGGATGGGGCACGACCACCTGGGCCGCGACCTGTTCAGCCGCGTGATCTACGGTACCCGGATAGCGCTCATCGTGGGTCTCGCCTCGTCCCTGATCGCGGTCGTGCTGGGCGTAGCGGTCGGGGCCGCCGCCGGCTACTTCGGAGGCCGGATCGACGCCTTCCTGTCGCTGCTGATCGACACGCTCATGGCCTTTCCCCTCATCGCGCTGCTCATCCTGCTGGCCGCGGTGCTGGGACCGAGCCTGACCACCACCATCATCGTCATCGGCATGACGGTGTGGGCCAGGTACGCCCGGGTGGTGCGGGCCGAAGTCATGAGCCTGCGCGAACGCGACTTCGTGTCGGCTGCCCGGGCGATGGGCAGCCAGACAGGCCGGATCCTGCTTCAGCACGTCATACCGAACGTACTGAGCTCGGTGATCGTGCTGGCGTCGCTGCAGATCGGCACGATAATCATCCTGGAGTCGGCCCTGTCCTTCCTCGGTCTGGGTGTGCGGCCACCAACCCCGACGTGGGGTGGGATCCTGGCCGATGGCCGCGCGTTCATCCTGCGTTATCCCCATATCGCCATTTTTCCGGGTATCATGATCGTAGCGACTGTCCTTGCGTTCAACTTCGTCGGGGACGGCCTGCGTGACGCCCTGGATCCTCACCAGAGGAGCTGAAGCCAGAGCCCGAGAGCGATATCCCATCCGCAGAGCGGAATATCATTGCACCGAGAAGGGTGACCTGCTTGAAAGTCTTCGCTGCCTCCATATCCACCGAAACCAACACGTTCTCGCCCGCGCCGACCGGACTGGCCGACTTCGAGGCGGTGCGCGCCGGGGATGTTGCGGACGGCTTCCGCGAGAACTCCGCGCTGGCCGCGCTGCACCGTCGCACCGTCGAGCGCGGCTGGGAGTTCGTCTTCACGCTGGACGCCCACGCCCAGCCGGCCGGCACTACCGTTCGCAGCGCGTACGAGACGCTGCGCGAGGAGCTGCTGGACTCGCTGCGGTCGCACATGCCGGTGGACATGGTGCTGCTGCCGCTGCACGGCGCGATGGTTGCCGAAGGCTATGACGACTGCGAGGGCGACCTGGTGAGCCGGGTCCGTGAGATCGTCGGCCCCGACGTGCCCATCGGCGTGGAGCTGGATCTGCACTGCCACCTGACGCAGGCGCTGCTGGATGTTGCTGACGCCGTCGTGATCTTCAAGGAGTACCCGCACACGGATATGGCCGACAGGGCGGAGGACCTGTTCGACATCATCGCCGACACCGCCGAAGGCAAGGTCAGGCCGTCCATGGCGATGTTCGACTGCCGCATGATCGGCATGTACCTCACCCCGTTCGAGCCGTTGCGGGGCTTCGTGGACGACATGATGGCGGCCGAGGCCGCCGCGCGCACCACGCGTGAGGCGGGCGGGCGCGACACGCTCCTGTCGCTCTCGCTGGCCCACGGGTTCCCGTGGGGTGACGTGCCGGACCTGGGCTGCCGCATGCTGGCCGTCACGGACAACGATCCCGCAGGGGCCTCGGCGCTGGCGGAGGAGTGGGGCAGGCGGTTTCACGACATGAGACGCGAGGTCACGCTCGAGCCCCAGAGCATGAAGGAGGCGCTCGACCGGGCGCTCTCGGCCGGAAGCGGAAGACCCGTGGTAGTGGCCGACCAGGCCGACAACCCCGGCGCGGGTGCCTCGAGCGACTCGACCTTCGTGCTGCGCGAGCTGCTCGAGCGGGGTGCCGAGGGCGTGGCGCTGGCGATGATATGGGACCCGATCGTCGTGCACACGGCCACCGCCGGCGGCGTTGGTGCGAAGCTGACTCTGCGCCTGGGCGGCAAGATGGGGCCGGCCTCGGGCGACCCGCTGGACGTGGAGGCCGAGGTTCTGGCGATCCGCAAGGATCACACCCAGACCTGGCCGCAGACCGAGGGGGAGCTGATCGTCGACTGCGGCGACGCCGTTGCCCTGAGGATCGGTGGCGTCGACGTGGTGGTCAACAGCAAGCGCGGTCAGGTGCTGAGTCCGGCCGTTTTCAGCAACATCGGACTGGATCCGCTCGGTTACCGCGTACTGGTCGTCAAATCCACCCAGCACTTCTACGCGGGTTTCAAGCCGATCGCGAGCGAGGTCATCTACATGGGCGCGCCCGGGGCAGTGGCCCCGATCATGAAGAGCATCCCGCTTGAGCGCGCCGACCTCTTCAAGTATCCATGGGTGGAGTCGCCGTTCGAAGCGGAACGGTAGCAGGGCTGCCGCCTGAAGTGCCACCAGCCATCCCCATGATCACGACCAGGAGACACCGGTACAAGTGACGCATGTACTTGACCTTTTCATATTTACCCGGGTACTATGCTGCGGATGGGCACACCGAAGACCTATACCGGCTTCTCAGGCGATGAGCTGATCGCCAGCGGCGCACCCGCAACGGTGCTGCAGGCAGTGAAAGTGCACCTTGATTCCGCGCCCGCCGGGCCAGTGCTCGTTTTCGATGACACCACGGGCCAACAGCTCGACTTTGATCTGAGCCAGCCGCCCGCCGATTCCAGCGGCGATCCCGAACCGCCCCGGCGCGGTCCGGGTCGGCCCCGCCTTGGCGTGGTCGCACGCGAGGTGACCCTGTTGCCAAGGCACTGGGAATGGCTGAACCAGCAGCCGAATGGCGCCTCGGCCGCCCTGCGGCGTCTCGTGGACCAAGCTCGCAAGAGCGAGGGGCCGCGCGAGCGTGCCCGCCTGGCCGCGGCGGCGACCGGCCGCGTCATGACCGCCTTGGCAGGCAACCGCACCAACTTTGAGGAGGCTTACCGGGCGCTGGATGCCGGCAATCGGGCCACGTTCGCTGAACTGACCCTTGACTGGCCTTCGGACGTTCGCAAGTATCTTCTCGAGCGGGCAGAGGACGCCTTCACTGTGGCTAAGCCATGACAATCTAAAGTGGCGCTTTAGTTAATCATGATGATCCAAGGCACGTGTTTGAGCGCAGGCTTGCCCTTCCCGAACCTGGAGGCAACTCCTTCTTGTGGGGACCTCATGCGCCTGCTCCAGGCCGGCCGTAGCAGTCCCCCCAGGAAGAGTAGTGAAAGGACGAACTCAAGACTGGCGCGCTGACGCTGCAGGTTATCATATGTGATATATACAGGTGTGAGTGAAGCAGGCCATATTACACTTGCCGATGTACTTGAGTCAGCAGCCCGATTCCAGGAAGTGGTGCCCGACTCCATCCTCGTAGGAGGCTCCGCTGCTGCTTTTTACGCTTCGCATCGTATTTCGTTTGACCACGACCACGTACTCGCTGATCTCAACGAACGATTCGATCTGGTTCTGGAGGCGATCGAAACCACGGACGGTTGGGTTACCAACCGGGTGGTACCAAACAAGATCATCCTTGGTGAACTCGGCGACATCGAAGCAGGCGTGCGGCAACTGATCAGACGCAAACCACTGGAAGCCACCATCGTTCAACTGCCTTCTGGAAAGAAGCTGCGCGTTCCAACCCTTGATGAGACCCTGCGCATCAAGGGTTATCTCATCGTGAATCGAAACCAGACGCGGGACTTCCTTGATGTGGCTGCGCTCACGGAGCATATGGGACTGCGTGAAGCGGCTGCAGTGCTGGCGGGAATCGATGATTACTACAGTGACCAGTACGGCGAAGGCAAGGGTGTGGCAGCGCAGCTGGTCCGGCAACTGGCCGAACCACTCCCCAAGGATTCGCGCACTACCCATGAGCTCGATCGCTACCGGCGGCTCGATGCCAGATGGCACGATTGGTTGACCGTAATCAACGCCTGCCAGCTGCTGGCTTCCGCGATACTTAGCGCTGCGGAGAGCCCTGATGGGGATGGGTCTGGCGATGGCACTTAAGTTCCGAAACATCGATGCAGAGCCCGAAGACCCAGTTGAAACCTGGCCTACCGAAGGCATCATCGCGGCACTTGAGCGAGGCGACCTGGGCGACTGGAGCCGGGTGTCCGCAGCCGTTCGCCGAGACCCATGGGGGCCTGTGGCCCGCCGCCTCGAAGATGCCCTGACTGCCACCCGGCCGTACGGCACCGGCGCGCTGATGGAACGTGCCCTGGCTGGTGCCCGTAGCGAAGCAGAAGCAACGGAACGGGCTGAAGTGGCCCGCCGAATCAGAGGGCTTCTGAAATCATCCGGACTTGACCGGACCAGCTTCGCCGAGGCGGTTGGCACGTCCACCTCGCGACTGTCCACGTACCTGTCCGGCAAGGTCGCACCCGCGTCCACGATGCTGGTTCGGATGGAGCGTGTCGCAGGCATGCATGACAAGACGGCTGAATAACCGCCTGATTCCCGGCGCACGCAGATCATCGCGTGCGCTAACCTGCATCCATGAGCGAGACACCGTTCAAGGCGAGCAACAGCGACCGCCAGCGCTGGTACCAGGCGATGCTGGACAGGGACGTCGAGTTCGAGGGCGTGTTCTACGTTGGCGTGAGGACCACCGGGGTGTTCTGCCGGCCCACCTGCCCGGCACGCAAGCCGCTGCTCGAGAACTGCGAGTTCTTCCCGTACGCCCGCGCGGCACTGCACGCCTCGTACCGGCCCTGCAAGCGGTGCCGGCCCCTGTCGCACCCGAATGTGGCGTCCGAGCTCGTCGCCAAGCTGGTCGAGCTCATCGAGGCCGAGCCCGAGAGGCGCTGGCGGGAGCAGGACTTCCGCGAGCTCGGCATCGACACCAGCACCGCCCGCCGCCAGTTCCGGAAGCGCTTCGGCATGACCTTCCTGGAGTACGCGCGCGCCAGGCGGATGGGCCTGGCACTTGAATCGATACGCAACGGAGGCAGCATCATGGACGCACAACTGGACACGGGCTTCGAATCGGGCAGTGGCTTTCGCGACGCCTTCAACCGGATCATCGGCAGCGCGCCAAGCAGGGCCGGACAGACTGTCCTCAGTGCCACCTGGATCGACACGCCGCTCGGGCCGATGCTGGCGATAGCCAGCGACGAGAGCCTCATGCTGCTGGAGTTCGTCGAACGTCGTGGCCTGGAGACCGAACTGAAGCGGCTGCGCGAGAAGTTCGCCATCGTGCCCGGCATGACCACACCGCTCAAGAGCATCAAGCGCGAACTGGCGGAGTACTTCGCGGGGAAACGCACCCGCTTCGAGACGCCCTTCACGATGATGGGCACGGACTTTCAGCGCAGCGTCTGGCAGGAGCTGCAGCGCATAGCGCCGGGTGAGTCGATCTCTTACATGGAGCTGGCGAGGCGCGTCGGCCGGCCAACGGCTTTCCGGGCGGTCGCGCAGGCGAACGGCGCCAACCAGCTTGCGCTGGTGATTCCCTGCCACCGGGTCATCAACGCCGACGGCAGGGTAGGAGGTTACGGCGGCGGCGTGCCCCGCAAGGAGTGGCTGCTTGCCATGGAGGCGCGCGTGGCCGCATCGGGCCCGGAGGGATGACCGTTCGGCTGTTGCTGGCGCTCTTCGTGCTGGTCACGGCTGCGGCACTGGCCGGGCCTAACTCCCGCGCCGTCCTTCTCCGGCCGATCAATGCGGAGTTCGACGCCGATCAACTCGAAATGGCTGCGCGGACAATCGAGCGCCGGCTCGTGAGCGCCGGCATGACGGCCGGAGTCCACGTAAAGGTGGATCCGGGCGCGGGCATCTTCGTCGAGATGCGCGGGCTGGAGCCTGCGGAGCAGGAACGCGTGCTCGAGCTGGCGCGTCCGCGTGGGCTGGTCGAGTTCCGGCTGGTGATTCCCTTGCGCGGGGACCCGATCAGCCTCGATGACCTGGCCCCGGCCGCACTGAGCGGAACAGTCAGCGGGGCCGAGGTCCACATCACCGAGCTCCCGGTGGGACCGACCGTGTATCTTCACATCCATGAGGACCATCAGGCAGCGTTCGGCGCCCTTACCGGTGAGAACATCGGCGAACGCCTGGCCATCGTCATGGACGGGCAGATCCTCACCGCGCCGCAACTGCAGGCCCAGATAATGGGCAGCGCACAGATATCGGGATTCGCGAGTTTGGAGGAGGCGATCCGCATCGCCGCGCTGCTGGACACGGACGCATTGCCGTTCGACCTCGAAGTCGTGGAAAGGTAGGCCCGCCAGATGGACCGACTGCTGAAGCGAAACCGCAGCCTGCTGCGGGCCAGGGACGCGATGGACCGCGACTACGCCGCACCGTTGGATGTACCGGCTGCGGCCGCCATCGCGGGTGTTTCGCCCGCGCACTTCACCCGCACGTTCCGGGAGGTGTTCGGAGAAACGCCGCACCGCTACCTGCAGCGCAGGCGTGTTGAACGCGCCATGCACCTGCTGCGTGCCACTGATACCAGCGTCACGGACATCTGCTTCGATGTCGGCTTCGGCAGCCTGGGCACGTTCAGCCGCACCTTCAAGGATATCGTCGGCACCTCCCCGTCTGAGTACCGGAAGGCCGAGGCCGCCAATCCCGTCAGTGCCCCGACCTGCTTCACGATGGCGTGGACGCGTCCGAGCAGTTTCGGAGAAGCGAGCGCAAGCGCCGATGCCGTACCCTCTTTGCGTAAGCGAAAGGAGCTGCAGAAATGATCAATTCAATCAGGATTTCCAACATCTACGTTTTCGACCAGGAAGAGGCGCTCGAGTTCTACGTGGGCAAGCTTGGCCTGGAGGTCTCTGCGGACGTGGACTTCGGACCGATGCGCTGGCTCACCGTGCGCGTGCCGGGCGACGTCAACCGCGAGATACTCCTGGAGAAGATCTCGCCTCCGTCCCTGTCCGAGGAGAACGCGGCCAAGATGAGGGAGCTGATCGCGAGCGGCGCGTCCGGCTTCGCGGCCGGCTTCACGACGGACGACATCCACGCCCTGTACAAGGACCTCAAGGCCAAGGGCGTGGACATCACGCAGGAGCCGGTCGAGCAGGCGTACGGCACCGACATCGGGCTGCGCGATCCGTTCGGCAACCACGTGCGGATCACCCAGCTGGCGCAGCAGTAACCGCGGCCTGAACCCCGTAAGCTGCCTGGGCTACCGACACGTGGCACGTGTCGGTAGCCCAGGCAGGCTGGAGAGAGAACCCCGCGCGAAGTCAGGGAGTTACGAGTTCAATGCCGTCCAGCGCCGTGAACTCCATCAGGTACGCTCTGAGCGCAGCCGGTCGAGAGCCGCTGTAACGGTGTCCACGGTCAGGTCCGGCATCGCATCAATCGGCTTGGCGACCAGTACGCCCTGCCTCTCGACCAGATCAACCGCGATCGGGGCCGGCTCGATCTCGATGCGTCCATCACGAAGGCGCACCTGCAGCGGTTGGCCGGGCCGGATTTCGGCAGCGTCCCGCAGTGCTTTGGGGATGACCAGGCGACCGGCACTGTCAATGGTAATCGTCATGGCAGAGTAATACCATTCATCCGCAGCTTGGCCGCATCCGCGCGAACCCAGGATCGACGAGCAGCGTTCATCTCGATGGCGGTCCACCGCAGGCTCACAGTGCCGAAACAGCCAGCGCCACCGCTCGCGCACCGAACACAAGCTCGCTCACTGCGATCTTCTCGTCACGCGCATGGAGCTCGCTGAACCGGCCGGGGCCGAAGGTCACGGCCTCTACCCCGGCCATGTTGATCAGGTGGCGCACGTCGCTCGAGTAGGCCGTTCCGAAGATGACGGGCTCCTGGCCCAAATCACGGAGGGCGCCCTCGAAACTGCGCACGACCGCAGATTCCCGCGGAATCTCGGCCGGCTGGTAGATGCCCTCCGCGTCGACCACCGTGACATCGGCATGAACTCCATCCAGAACTGAAAGCAGGGAATCCTCGAGGTCGCTGACCAGGCGTTCCACCGTGTCACCAGGCAGCATGCGCCGGTCCACCTGTACCTCACAGGCTCCCGGAATCATGCTGGGGATCACACCCGCATGCACCGCTGTAGGCGTCCAGGTGGGCCGACCGAGCAACGGGTGCTGTCGGTTTTCTGCATCCTCGAGGCGCCGGAGCACGTCCAGTACGGCCGGCACGTGCCTGATCGGGTTGTCCGCGAGGTGCCTGCTGGACGCGTGTGCGGCGCGACCGTGGACCGTGATTCGCAGCGTCACGAGGCCGCGCTGGGCTATGCCGATCTGCAGTTCGGTCGGCTCAAGCACGACGCCGAACGGCGCCACGAAGCCGGCCTCGACCAGCGACTCAGTTCCCGGTTCGCCCCTCTCCTCTCCCATCGCGAACTGCAGCACCAGGCGCTCGGGCAGCGAAGGTCGGCCAGCCAGCCACTGGCCGAGCGCCACCATGATCGCCAGACCGCCCTTCATGTCGCAGGCGCCACGACCGTGCACGGCACCGTCCGCCACGGCCCCGCCGAACGGCGGGTGCATCCAGTGTTCCGCGTCATCCACCGGAACGGTGTCCATGTGGCCGTTCAGCACGACACCGCGTCCGGCGTCTCCCGGGTGCGTGCCCAGCACGGCGGCCAGGCTGGGCCTGATGGGATCACCGACCATGTGAAGCGCGAAACCGTAGGGGGCGAGCTCGGCGGCGATCACTTCGGCCAGCGCTGCTTCGGGGTGCTCCCCGTTGACCGAGGGAGTCGCCACGAACTTCGACGTGAGTTCGGCCAGGCGGAAGCCGCTCAGCGCCCGGGCAGCCGCGACCTCTTCATGCAGTTGCACCATGTCGGACATTTGAGTCAGCTTACATGGCCGGTACCCGGTCCACGACGCCGGCTGCTCCCGGCCCGCCCGCGACCATGCAGTCCACGACCAGCCAGGCGCTGCGGCTACCCCACAGAACTGCCCCATGTCAACCGCGCCCTGCCCTTTTCCGGGCCGTCACACGCAACTAAACTCGTATGCATGCGTGAACTCTGGAACTCATCAATCCTGGCGGCGCTGGCGCTGCTGCTGGTCGCATGCGGCGGAACGGCGAACCCGGACCCGAACGACCCCGGCGGGAGCGCCTGCAGGGAAACGCTGAACGGGAACGTTCGGGCGCCACTGCACCTGCAGAACTTCGGCGAGGGCTGCGACTACCTCGTCACCGGCGACTACCTGGACGTCGAGGCGCGCGTGACCGCTGATCCCGGCACACTGGTCGCGGTGGCGGCCGGCACGCGCATCATGGTGCGCGATGGCGGCAGCATCGAGCTGGAGGGAACCGCGGCAAGCCCAGTGACCTTCACCGGCAACGTGCAGGAACCAGGCTCGTGGGACGGCTTCTGCTTCAGCGTGGGACACCGGGAGAGCAGCTTCGAACATGTCCATGTCGTCTGGGCCGGCAACGGCGCGCTGCGCACCAGCAACAACCAGTGCCGCGGCGCCATCGGCAGCGTCGGGGACTACGCCCCGGTCAGCATCACCGACTCGATCGTCTTCGGGTCCGCCACCACGGGCATCGAGGCGGCAAGGATGGTGCTCGGCAGCTTCAGCAACAACCGGCTCGCTCACAACGCCGAGTACGGCATCCGCGTGAGCGGCGAGAACGTCCGCAAGCTCGATGCCAGAACCGATTACGCGGGCGAGCTGTCCGTCCTGCCGGACGATTCCGTCACGCCCAACGGCGTGCCCTACGTTCACGTGGTGCCCGGCACCAGCGGGGTGGCCACGCCGGGCGAGCACACCTGGCGGGACCTGGGCGTGCCCTTTCATGTTGCAAGCGACGGCCCGCATTACACCACGTCGGTACTGAACTTCCATCCGGATACGCTTGTCGCCGTCGAGGCGGGAACGACGCTGCTGATCGGTGAGCACGTCTCCCTCAACATCGATGACGGCGCCGTCCTCGGCCTCTTCGGCACCGAAGCAGCACCGGTAACGGTGACGGCCGACACTGCCGGCGCGGTCCCGGGCCACTGGGACGGCATCAGGGTCAACGGTGGCGGGCTCATCGCCATTGACGCCCAGATCAGCTACGGCGGCCAGGCGTCCGGCATCAGTCGACTCAGGGGCAACGTCGGTTTCTTCAGCTCGCGTCCAACCCACCCGTGCTCGCATCTCGAGAACACCGTTCTGGCCCGCTCAGGGACGTACGGCGTCAACATCGATCCCTCGTATTCGGATTTCGTCAGCCTGGCCAGTTCCAACGGGTATGTGGACAACAGCGCGGCAGATGTTTCAGGCACGGCCGCCGGTCCGGCTGTGCGCACCTTCGACGAGGCACTCGCCTGTATGTAACGAAAGGTACAACACAGCCGCTGCTGACCTGACGTGCATCCACGCGAGAGAATGCTATCGTCGGCCGCTAAAGGCTGTCACCCGATGGAAAATGGGGTCCGAACACGCCTTGCGACACGGACGAACTGCCTGAGGAGTGCCACGTACGGAGCCGGCTGACAGCCTGGAAGGGGCGAACAATTTCCGAAGATGCAATGCAGGAATCAGATGAACCGCTGGCCAGCGGCCTTGACTCATCACCGCCGGATGATCCACGCTGGCTCGAAGAAGACTCGGACAGGGTCAACCAGTGGGACGCGGAACAGAACGCAAACACCGACAGGGAACTGAGGAGCTGGCCCGACCGGGCGCGGCTCCGCGAATATTTTGAAGCCCGATACAACGCCTCGAAACCGGGTGGGCGCAGCCAGCCTGTCCGCTTCGGCGACTTCCGCTTCCATACGGCTCGCCCCGCGGGTGCCCAGCACGCCTCCCTCTTTGTCTCAGACGACACAGGCGAGCGCCTGCTTGTCGATCCGGAAGAGATCGCTCCAGGCTCGACACTTGACTGGTTCTACCCGTCGCCATCAGGCAGCCATGTCGCCTATTGCGTCTCGCAAGGCGGAGACGAGCAGAGCGTGCTGCGGGTACTGGACACGCGCGACGGAACCGACCTGGGCATCCTGGTGCCGCACGCCTCGTTCTCGGAAGTGGCGTGGCTGCCTGACGGGACCGGCTTCTGGTTCACCGCCGGAGTCGCCTCCGATCATGTGGACGCGAACAAGCGCCTGTTCTTCCTGAAGCTGGACGAACGTACGCCAGGGAGCGCCGAGCCGATCGATATCGGCGACCCGTACGCTCATCCGCAGCTGTCGGCCGATGGCCGCTGGCTGAGTGTGACGATCAGCTGGGAGAAGCCGCAGGTCGCCTGGTACCGGGACTTGAAGTCCGAAACTGGCTGGCTGCCATTTCTGAGCCACCTGGAAGGCGAAACGTACGGGACGTACGACGGCGACACCTTCTACGTGCTGACAACCGAAGGCGCCCCGAACGGCCGAGTGCTGAAGATCCCGATGGAGCACGCCAACGATCCTGAGCGCTGGACCGAGGCAGTGCCTGAGGGCGAAGCGGTACTGCGAAGCGTGCTGGCCATAAGAAACCATCTGGTGCTGATGGAACTGCTGCACGGAAGCTCTCGCGTGCGCGTCGTGTCGCCGGATTCGGGAACGGACAAGGTGTTCGAGATGCCAGGCCCGGGCACGATCCACACGCAGACCGGCACGAGCACGTCGCCCTTCACGGTCGATAGCAACCACGTTCACTTCACCTTCATCAGGTTCGAACTGCCACCACTGGATCTGCGGATCAACCTGGACAGCCTGACGCTGGAACAGGCGGACGGCACACCCGTCGGGAGGGGCGAAACGGGTTCGGATGGCCCCGAGCTGGTCGTACGGCAGGACGAAGCGCCCGGCAAGGACGGCGTCAGCATCCCCTACTGGCTGGTGCATCGCAAGGACCTGGATCTGTCCAAGGCCCATCCCACCCTGATCTACGCCTATGGAGGCTGGAACATCGCGATCGGGCCCACCTGGATGGGTGCCGGCGGCACCGGCGTGATGCCGTTCGTCGAGTCCGGAGGCGTATACGTCTCGGCTTCCCTGCGCGGCGGACCCGAAAAGGGCCGCGACTGGTGGATGGCCGGCCGCCGCGAGCACAAGCAGAACACTTTCGACGACCTGTATTCCGTGACCGAACATCTGATCAGCCAAGGCACCGCTGACGCCGAACGCGTGGCCGTGCGCGGCCAAAGCAACGGCGGCCTGCTGACAGCCGTGGCGGTCACGCAACGCCCGGAGCTGTTCCGCGCGGTCGTCTCGGAAGTTCCGCTGACCGACATGCTGCGGGCGATGGACCATCCGTACGTGTCTTCTTACAAGGTCGAGTACGGCGATCCCGCGGAACCCGAGTTCGAGTCGATCCTGCGGGCCTACTCCCCCGTCCACAACGTCCGGGACAACACGGAGTACCCGGCCACCCTGATCCTGTCCGCCGCGTCAGACCTGCGCTGCCAGCCCTGGAACGGGCGCAAGCTCACACACATGCTGCAGCAGGCCACCGGCGCGAGCGCACCGATCCTGTTTCGCCTTGCAGAGGGCGGCCACGGCGGCAGCCTGTCGGTCGACCAGTGGCTCGACCGCCGCACGGACGTGATCGGCTTCGTGATGCAGCAGCTTGGTATGCGGCTCCACTGACGGACCGCGCTGAACGTCCCATAATTTCTGAGGAGAATGACATGAAAAAGATACGAAACTTCACGAGAATCATCACAGCCGCGTTCCTGCTGGCCTTGATCGCGGGCCCCGCGATGGCACAGGATGACGGCGGAGGCACGCTCACCGTGCGGCTCCCGACCGATGTGCGGAACCTGGACCCCGCCCACTGGTTCTCCGAGTACGACAAGCAGGTCGCCCTGCCCCTGTACGACGGGCTTATCAGATACATCCCGGGCACTTACGACACTGAACTCGTGCTGGCCCGAACCCTGGAAGTGTCCGATGACGGCACCCGCATCGACTTCACGCTCCACGAGGGAGTCCAGTGCCACGATGGCTACGGCGAGCTTACGGCCAGCGACGTGAAGTATTCCTTCGAGCGCTTCCTGGATCCCGCGAATCCGTCGCCCTATGTGGACGACTGGCGTCCGCTTCAGTCCGTCGAAGTGACCGGGCGTTACGAGGGCACGATCGTGCTTGAAAACGCCTTCGCACCGCTGTTCAGCTCGACGCTGCCGCTGATGAGCGGCGCCGTCGTCTGCGAGGAAGCCGTCGAGGACATCGGCATCGAGGCGTTCGCCATGAACCCTGTTGGCACCGGCCCTTACATGTTCGGGAACTGGAACCCCAACCGCGACGTCACGCTCGTGCGCAACCCCGACTACTTCGGTGAACAGCCTTACTTCGACGAGATCCGCTTCGTCATCATCGCAGACGAGCAGTCAGCTGAACTGGCCCTGCGGGCCGGCGAGGTGGACTTCGCGCAGCTGCAGCTCTCCGCTCTCGCGCTGCTCGAGCGTGATCCCGGCATCGAAACGAACGTATACCCCGGCCTGTCCTACCGCTGGATCGGCATGAACGTGGAGCACCCCAAGCTGCAGGACGTGCGCGTGCGTGAAGCGATCCGGCTTGCCATCGACGTCCCCAGCATCCTGATAGTCGCCTACGAAGGCCTTGCGGAGCAGTCGTTCGCGCTCATCGCCGAAGGCCTGCCGGGCTACTGGGAGGACGCGGGACGATTCGATCAGGACCTGGACGCTGCGCGCTCACTGATCGAGGAGGCCGGTGCGGACGGGCTTCAGCTGCGCATCGACATCGCCGACACGCCCGAGTACCGCGCCTGGTCTCAGGTGGCTCAGCAGAACCTGCGCCAGATCGGCGTCGAGCTGACCATCAACACGATGGACACCGGCTCATTCTGGGAGATCGGCAGCGGCAGCGAGGGCAAGAACGTCGAGCTCTTCGTCATGAGCTTCGCGATGGAACCCGACCCCGCATGGGCGACCATGTGGTTCACCTGCGACCAGGTAGGCGGCTGGAACTGGATGCGCTGGTGCAGCGAGGAGTTCGATGAACTGCACACACGCGGCCTGGAAACGGTCGACGAGGACGAACGCGCCGAGATCTACATCCGCATGCAGGAACTGATGGAAGAAGACGCTGTCGCCATCTGGATCATCCATGGCGCCACGCCTTACGGCAACCGGCCGCACATCGTTCCGGCTCACATGCCGCACGGTTCGCCCCTGTTCGCCCACTTCGAGGGCCGCTGAACATGGCACGCGCGGCGGCCGGGTAGAAGATGCTCAGCTTCGTGATCCAGAAGCTGGCTTCGACGGTGATCGTCGCCATCCTGGTCATCACGTTCCTCTCCTTGCTCGTGCACTTCGTGCCCGGGGACCCGGCGACCATCATCCTGGGTCCCCGGGCCACGCCAGAGCTGGTTGCACGCGTGACGACGGCGATGGATCTGGACAAGTCACCCGCCATGCAGACGCTGTCCTTCTTCGGGCGGCTGCTGCGTGGCGACCTGGGCACCGACGTCTTCACCAATCGTCCGATCGCGACGATCGTCGGTCAGGTGCTGCCCCACACGGTCATCCTCGCGCTCGCCAGCCTGCTGCTGGCCGCGCTGGTGGGCATCCCGCTCGGTGTCCTGTCGGCCGTAAGGCCAGGCTCGTGGGCGGACCGGATCCTCTCGCTCGTGTCCGTGACGATGGTGACCATCCCGCCTTACGTCTCGGGCCTGCTGCTGCTGATGCTCTTCTCAGGCACGCTGCGCTGGCTGCCGACCTTCGGGCTCGGCAACCCGGGCAACCCGCTTGACTACCTGCAGCACATGCTCCTGCCCACCATCGCGCTGGCGCTCACGTGGATCGGGTACCTCGCCCGACTGGTGCGCGGCAACCTGCTCGAGGTGCTCTCCCAGGACCACATCCGGGCGGCCCGCGCCCAGGGAGTCAGCCAGCGCACCCTGCTCTACAAGTACGCGCTCCGCAACGCACTCGTACCCACGGTCGCGATCCTGGGTGTCGCCCTGGGCGGCCTCATGGCGGGTGCGGTGTTCGTGGAGATCATCTTCAGCCGGCCCGGCCTGGGCACCCTGATCACGGAGTCGATCCAGGGCCGCAACTACCCCGTCGTGCGCGCGGCCACGCTCGCGGCGGCACTGCTGTTCGTCATCGCCAACTTCCTGGCCGACATAGCCAACGCTGCGCTCGATCCGCGCATCCAGCTTGGCCGCAAGGGCGCCGCGTGAGCGGCCAGGCCAGCGCGCGGCTGGGTACGGGCGGCAAGGTAGCGGCCGGCGTGGTGGTTTTGATCGCACTCGTTGCGGTCTTCGCGCCGGCGATCGCGCCCTACCCCTTCGACGCCCAGGACATCCCGAACCGTCTGCAGGGTCCGTCCAGCGAGTACCTGCTGGGAACGGATCATTTCGGCCGCGACCTGCTCTCGCGCGTGATCTACGGCACGCGCATCGCCCTCTCGACGGCGCTGCCGGCAGTCGGCATGGCTCTGCTGCTCGGGACGCTCATGGGCCTGGCGGCGGGTTACCTGGGCGGCATGGTCGACTCGGTCACGGTGCTCATACTCGACACGCTCCAGGCCTTCCCGGGTGTCATCCTGGCGCTCGCCATCCTCGCCGTGGCCGGACCGTCCTCGCTTGTGTACGTGCTGGCGGTCACCTTCGTACCGGGGTACGCCCGCGTGATCCGGGCGCAGGTGCTGTCGGCCCGCAACCAGGAGTACGTGCAGGCCGAGCGCAACCTGGGCGCCGGCAACTTCCGCATCCTCTTCCGGCACATCCTGCCCAACGTCGTGGCGCCGATCATCGTGCTGGCCGCGATGGACATCCCGACCGTCATCACGCTCGAGGCGGGACTGTCGTTCCTCGGGCTGGGCGTGCCCCCACCCGCGCCGTCCTGGGGCGTGATGCTCTCGGAAGGCTTCCAGTACATGCGGCAGGCGCCATCGCAGATCCTCTTCGCCGGTGCCGCCCTCATTGTCACGACGCTGTCGATCACGCTGTTCGGTGAAGGCCTGCAGCGCGTACTCGACCCGCGCTCGGCGAAGGAATCCTCCTGATGCCCGGGGAGCTGCTGTCCGTGCGCGACCTTGACGTCGCATACCTGACTCCTGCCGGGCCGCTCCACGCAGTGCAGGGCGTCAGCTTCAGCATGGAGGCCGGCGAGGTCGTCGGCATCGTCGGCGAGTCCGGCAGCGGAAAGAGCACCCTGGCTTCCGGCGTGATGGGCCTGCTCGGGCCGGCCGCACGCATCACCGGAGGCAGCGTCAGCTTCCGCGGGGACGAGCTCACCGGCCGCAGCGAGGACGAGCTCCGCGAGCTTTGGGGCAAGGAGATCGCGATGGTCTTTCAGGACCCCGGCACGAGCCTGAACCCGGTGCTCAGCATCGAAGAACAGCTGCTGACACCGTTGCGCCAACGCGAGGAGGGTCGCGGCAAGTCGCGTCAGGAGCTCAGGGCTCACGTGACAGGGATGCTGGAGCGCGTCGGCATGCCGGACGCCGAGCGCCGCATGCGCAGCTACCCGCACGAGTTCTCGGGAGGCATGCGCCAGCGCGTCATGATCGCACTGGCACTGATCTCGAATCCTGCCTTGCTCATCGCCGACGAGCCGACCTCGGCGCTGGACGTGACGCTGAAGAAGCAGATCAACGACCTGCTCCTGGGGCTGCGCGACGAGTTCGGCACATCGATCCTGTACATCACCCACGACCTCGGCACGGTAGCGCAGGTGTGCGACCGGGTTCTGGTGATGTACGCAGGTGAGATCGTCGAGGCTGGTACCGCCCGGGAGATCTTCGAAACTCCGCGCCATCCGTACACGCGGGCGCTGCTGGCTGCGAGCCCCTCTGCCGCCCGCAGCGTCGATACACTCGTGACGATTCCGGGACAGGTGCCTGGCCTGGCCGACATGCCCCGGGGTTGCCGCTTCGCCGACAGGTGCCCTTTCGTCGAGGACATGTGCCGCGCCAGCCACCCGGACCTGTTTCCGGTCGGGCAGCAGCAGGTAAGGTGCTACATCTACACGCCGGAATGGACCGGGCGCACGCCGTCCGATTCTGATCCGAGACCGGCCGCGCAGGCCGAACCTGCCTCTTCAGGCACCGCTTCACCGGGGCAGGATCCCGACTCCAGCCTGATCGTCGAGGCCAACGGACTCAAGGTGCACTTCACCGAACGCCGCAACGTGGTCGACAGGCTGCTCGGCCGCCCCGTTCACAAGGTACGTGCTGTTGACAGCGTCGACTTTCACGTGTTCGAGGGCGAGATCGTCGCAGTGGTCGGCGAGTCCGGCTCGGGCAAGACGACGCTCGGGCGCACCGTCCTGCGGCTTCAGGAGAAGACCGGCGGCGAACTGATCGTGGCCGGCAATGACCTGGCTGAGCTGTCCAGGCCGATGCTGCGGGCCGCCCGGGCAGACATGCAGATGATCTTCCAGGACGCCGTGGCAAGCCTGAGCCCCAGGATGCGCGTCAGGGACCTGCTGCTGGAACCGTACACGATCCATGGACGGCAGCCGGCCAACCCGGATGCGAGGGTGGAAGAACTTCTGGAGATGGTCGAGCTCTCGACCGCGCACACGGGCAAGTACCCACACGAGCTGTCCGGCGGCCAGGCCCGCCGCGTCGGCATCGCCCGTGCCCTGACGCTGGAACCGCGCCTGCTGATCGCGGACGAACCGACCGCCGGCCTGGACGTATCGGTAGGAGCCGGCATCCTGAACCTGCTCCGTGACCTGAACCGAAGCATGGGTTTGAGCATGGTGCTGATCACGCACGACATGAACATCATCCGCTACATGGCCCATCGCGTTGCCGTGATGCAGCAGGGCAAGATCGTCGAGACCGGCCCGACCCTTGAACTGATGGAAAACCCCGAACACCCCTACACGCAGGAGCTGCTGGCCGCGGTTTCGCCACCGGAAGTCCCGCAGGACGCCCCGTAGGCGAGCCTGGCAGCGAGAAGGAGAATCACATTGGTCTGGAACGTCAGCGACGATCCCGAACGCCGCACAGTGGCAGAACTCCCCCACGAGATCCACACCATAGAACACGCCTGGATCCCCATTTCCGACGGCACGCGCCTCGCGGCCCGGATCTGGCTTCCCATCGACGCCGAGCAGAACCCGGTGCCGGCCGTGCTCGAGTACCTGCCGTACCGCAAGAACGACTTCACCGCGATAAGGGACTCCCTGCGGCACCCGTACTTCGCGGGCCACGGCTACGCCTCGGTCCGCGTGGACATGCGGGGTTGCGGCGACTCGGACGGCATCCTGCTGGACGAGTACCTCAAGCAGGAGCAGGACGACGCCATCGAGGTGCTGCAGTGGCTGGCTGATCAGCCTTGGTGCAACGGCAGCGCAGGCATGATCGGCAAGTCTTGGGGAGGGTTCAACGGCCTGCAGGTCGCCGCGCGCCAACCTGAGCAGCTGAAGACAGTGATCACGCTCTGTTCTACCGACGACCGTTATGCAGACGATGTCCACTACCGCGGCGGGGCTGTAATGGGGGCAGACATGCTCTCTTGGGCATCCACGATGCTTGCGTTCAACGCCAGGCCCCCGGATCCTAAGGTGGTCGGGGAGAACTGGCGCGAACAGTGGCTCGCTCGCCTCGATCAGACTCCCCCGTTCGTCGAGGCATGGCTTTCACACCAGACGCGGGACGCCTACTGGCAGCACGGCTCGATCAGCGAGGATTACGCGGCCGTCCGCATCCCGGTGTTCGCCGTGGGCGGCTGGGCCGATGGTTACACGAACGCGGTGTTCCGCATGCTCGAGCACCTGCCCGCCTTCTCTAAGGGAGTCATCGGCCCCTGGGCGCATGAGTACCCGGAGGTGGCCGTGCCGGGCCCCCGTATCGGCTTCCTGCAGGAGTGCGTCCGCTGGTTCGACCAGTGGCTGAAGGGTAAAGACACCGGGATCCTGGACGAGCCCCGGCTCACGGTGTGGCAGCAGGACAGCTACGAACCCAATCCGTCCTATCCCGCGAAGCGAGCCGGCAGGTGGGTCCAGGAGGCCAGCTGGCCCTCACGGAACGTCTCCCCCCGCGTCCTGTTCCTGAGCGGGCAGCGACTCGGCGACTCACCGGCAGCCGGCGCCGACCGCTGCATCAGGCCGTCCGCCTCGCACGGCGAACACGCGGGAGTGTGGTGCCCGTTCGGTGAGGACGGCGACCTGCCCGGTGACCAGCGGCCGGAAGACGCCGTTTCCCTGACGTTCGACTCTGCGCCGCTCCCCGAGCGCACGGAGATCCTTGGGCAACCTGTGGTCCATCTCGAACTTAGTGCTGATCAGCCGCAGGCGCAAGTAGTGGTGAGGCTCTGTGATGTCGCACCCTCGGGCGTCTCGACGCTGATCAGCTACGGCGTGCTGAACCTGACGCATCGCGCCGGGCATGAGCAGCCCGAGCCGCTCGTGCCCGGCGAGCGTTGCCTGATCAGAGTCACGCTGGACGCGATCGGCTACAGCATCCCGCCCGGGCACCGCCTGCGCGTGGCGGTAGCGCCAAACTACTGGCCGCGGATCTGGCCGTCACCCGTGCCCGCGACCCTGACGGTTCATGGCGGCGGGCAGAGCAGGCTTGACCTGCCCCTGCGAGCTGCGCCCGACGTCGAAATCGAACCTTTCGGACCGCCGGAGACATCGCCCGTACTGACGGTCGAGAAGCTGCGTGACCCAGCGCGTTCGTTCAAAGCCACCACCGACCTCGCCAGCTCTGAGCGGCGCCTGGTGAACGAGTCCGACACGGGCATGAACCTCCTGGTGGCCGAAGGACTGTTCTTCGACTCCCGGAGCCGGGACACCCACACGGTTTCTGGCCACGACCCCGCACAGGCCTCGACGAGGTGCGAGCGCAGCATCACAGTTGGCCGGGGAAGCCTTGAAACCCGGGTCGAAACCGACAGCACACTGAGCAGCGACCGGGAGAACTTCTACCTGGAAAACTCGTTACTGGCGTTCGAGAACGGTGTGCCGGTTTTCGAGAAGAGCTGGCAGAAGAAGGTCAGGCGCGATGGCGGCTGAGGCTCACTCCGAAGCGTGCACCGGGCGGTTTCAAGGTGGACGACCCGGTGCGCGTGCATGCTAATGTGGCAGCGCAACCTGGAAGAGGGTTAAGCGTCATGAAACTTTTGACCATGGCACTGGCTGGACTCGTTCTCGCTTTCGCGTCTGCCTGCTTCGCACAGGAAGCCAGGACGATCCGGGTGGGCCAGCAGGCCAGCGGCACGTTCTCCTGGGTAACCCATGCCATCGAGTACTACGGACTGGACGCGCAGTACGGCCTGAACGTGGTCGAGGAGACGTACGCGAGCAAGCCCGCCACGCAGCTGGCCATCCGCGCGGGCGAGGTCGATGTGGTGGTGGACGACTTCATCGGAGCCGTCAACATGCGCGCGGCGGGCGTGCCCGTGCGCGCGATCTGGCCGTACAGCAAGGCGACGGGCGGCGTCGTCGTGGCCTCTGATTCGCACATCGAATCGGTTGCCGACCTGCAGGGGCACACCATCGCCGCGGCAAGCCTCGGCGACAAGAGCATCCTGATCCTGCGCGCGTACCTGGCCTCCAGGGCCGGCTTCGACCCGCAGGCCGACGGCATGGTCCTCCAGGCCGCCGCGCCGCTCATGCAGGGCCTGTTGGACAACGGCGAGATCGACGCCGCGATTCCGTTCTGGCACTTCGTGGCCCGCATGGAAGGCGGTGGCGCGTACCGGGACATCCAACTGGTCTCGGACCTGCTGGCCGAACTTGGGTTCCGTGACGACCTGCCGATCCTCGTCGTCTTGGGCCGCGAGGGCGCGGATCCGGAGACCCTGCGCACCTTCCTTGCCGCCATGCGTGAGGCGGTCGGGCTCATGAAGGAAGACACAGACGATGGAATCTGGCAGAGCATCCTGGACCACGGGCTCTACAGCCTGCCTGATCCAGGCGTCTTCCCTGCGGTGCGTGCCCGCTGGGAGAACGGAATACCGGAAGAATGGAACCAGGAGATGATCGACGGGCTTGTCGATCTGGTCGACCAGCTGGTCGCCGTCGCCGGTGCCGAGGTCGTCGGCGTGGAGAGCCTCGATGCAAGCGCCTTCACCACCGAGTACAACCCTGAGTAGCGGGAGCAGTACCGTGGGCAGGCTTGCCAGTCCGCTGTTCCGGCTCGCAGGCCTGCTCACCCTGGTGCTGGCCTGGCTTGCGCTGTCCCGCCTGGTCGGTACCCAGATGGTCCCGGGGCCCGTCGCGACTTTCGGGTTCATCATCAGGGAGTTCGAACGGGGCGCCCTGCAGCTTCACCTCGCGGCCACCATGTACCGCGTGCTGATCGCCTTCGCGGTCGCCATGGGGCTGGGGGTGCTTACAGGAATGCTCATGGGGCTTCATCGCCGGGTCGACGAGCTGCTCGAGGCGTGGGTAATCGCCGGCCTGAGCATCCCCCGCCTCGTCCTCTTCGTGGCTGCCTACCTCGTACTCGGGCTGAACGACCGTGCCGCAATCCTGGCCCTGATGATCTCGCTGCTGCCTACCGTCATCGTGCAGGTGCGCGAGGGCACGCGGGCGGTGGACGGCAAGCTGGTCGAGATGGCGGTCGCCTTCCGCCGGTCACGACTGGAGATATGGCATCGCGTCATCCTTCCCCAGCTGATGCCCTACATCATCGGCACCGCCCGCACCACACTCTCGCTCGCCTGGAAGATGGTCATCCTCGCCGAGCTGACCGGCCGCACGAGCGGCGTGGGCTACCAGATCAGCTTCTACTTCCAGATGTTCAACATGCCGGGCATCCTGGCCTACGGCGTCACGATGATGATCCTGCTCGCGGTCGTCGACCTCGTCCTGATGGGTGGCCTCCAGCGCTGGGCGTTCCGCTGGCGCAAGCCGGTAGGTGGCGTCGCGTGAGCGGGCTGCGGCTGGTGCGGGTCACGCGCGACTACCCTGTAAGGGACGGCGTGCGGCCCGCCCTGCAGCCGATCGACCTGACCGTCCGCCCCGGGGAGTTCCTCTGCATCATCGGCCCCAGCGGCTGCGGCAAGACGACGCTGCTGAACGTGATGGCCGGGCTCGACCGGCAGCACGGAGGGTCCCTTACCCGTGACAACCCGGACGCTGTCACCAGCTGCATGTTCCAGGAGTCCCGCCTGCTGCCGTGGCTGAACGTGCGCGACAACCTCGCCTTCGTACTGGACGGCCCTTTGCGGGCGCAGGGCGACCTGATCGACGAGTGGCTGCAGCGCGTGGGCCTGGAAGGTCACGGACGCGACTACCCGCACCAGCTGTCCGTCGGCATGCAGCAGCGCGTGGCGGTAGCTCGCGCGATGATCGTCCGACCGGACATCCTCCTCATGGACGAGCCATTCAGCGCCCTTGATGAACTGACCGCATTGAAGATGCGCACCGAGGTGCTGGAGCTGTGCGATGAGCTCGGCGCCACCGTCGTGCTGGTCACGCATAACCCGCTCGAGGCCGTCTACCTGGCCGACCGCCTGGTGGTCATGTCGGGCCAGCCGGGCGGTATCTTGCAGACCATGGACCTCGGGCATCTGGGCCGCCCGCGTGACCCCGACGATCCCGAGCTGTGGCGGGTGTCGCGGAGCGCGGTGTCTGCGCTGACTGAAGCGGCAGCGCGACAGCCGGCCTCAGGTTAGGGATCGTTCAGCTGAAACTTATGGTCTTTTGATGGTTCGTTTCCAGCGCAGGGCAGCTTGACCTGTTCTTCTCTACGGTAAGCCGCAACGAGACAGTCGTTAGCTCCGGCACCGGCTTCCGCAACGGCAGCGGGATCTATGCCACCGGGGCCCTGGCGCTGCGTGGCGCGATAGTGGCGGGCAACAGCGAGAACGGCGCGGTAGCGGATCCGGACATCCACAGGTCAACGACCGGAGTCATCACCTCGCACGGTTACAACGTCATCGGCAACAACGCCTCCGCTGGCTTGCCCGCGGCCAACAACCTCCTGAACGTGGATCCCCTCCTGGACACACCGAGGCACAACGGTGGTCCTACGCTCACGATGCAGTTGCTGCCGGGCAGTCCGGCGATCGGCTTCGTCCCGGCTGCTGAATGCGAGGACCCGTCAGGCACCCCGCTCGACCGCGATCAGCGTGGCGCGCCGCGGCCCGGGTCCACCGGCACGTGTGATGCGGGAGCCTACCAGGCCGGGTAGAGCGCCACATCCGTGTGGCGCGACGGCGCCTACCAGGCGCTGTCGCGCCGTACTGCCGGGAAGCCGCGTTCGGCGCCGAGTGCCTGGAGCGCAGCCAGCAGGGCGGGCCAGTCGGCTGGATCATCGTCGGTCGGCGACAGGCCGTCGGAGCCAGTGAAGACAGCCAGGCACGCCTCGACCGCGTCGGGATCGAACTGGCTCCCGGACTGGCTCGCCAGCTCCGCCAGGGCAACCGGGATGGGCCAGGCAGGCTTGTACGCACGCTCGTGACAAAGTGCGTCCAGCACGTCGCTGACCGCGACCATGCGGGCGGCCATCGGTACGGCGTCGCCGACCAGGCCGTACGGGTAGCCTTTGCCGTCCCACCGCTCGTGGTGGTACAGGCTGATGCTTTCCGCCAGGTGCAGCAGGCGCGAACCGCCGGCCGACAGGATGCGGGCACCGATCACCGTGTGCGTGCGCATGAGTTCCATCTCGTCGGCGCTCAGGCGACCCGATTTCAGCAGGACCGCATCCGGAATGCCGATCTTGCCCACGTCGTGCAGGCGCGCTGCGGTGAAAAGCAGCTCGAGATCGCCCTCGGGAAACCCCATGGCGTAGCCGATCGCCGCCGCGTTCCGGCCCACCCGACGCGTGTGCGTGCCGGTGTGGTCATCCCTATACTCGGCGGCAACGGCAAGGCGAGTGACGATCTCAAGCTGTGCCTCCTCCAGCTCCCTGGTCCGCTCATGCACGCGGGCCTCCGCCTCGTCGCGGGCCTGCTGCATGATCTCGGTCCGCAGCCGGTACTCCTCCGCCTTGTGCCTGGAGCGTTCGACCTCGAAGCTGACGGAGAGCTGGCGCGTGCGCTCCGCGCCTTCCTCGTTGAAGACCGCCTTCTCGGTCTCGTGGAACGCCCGCGCGTGAAACAACGCCTTGACCGCGTCGCCGCTGCGCTCGTACGCGGTGGACAGGAGGCTGTGCACCTGAAAGATCCTGGAGTTGTGCTTCATGCGCTTTGCCAGTCCGAGCGCCGAGCTCAGGGACCCCAGCGCTTCGGGCAAGCGGTCCATCACCATGTAGTCCCGGCCGAGGTTGACAAGTGCGTCGAGCTCGCCCTCGCCGTCTCCGATGCTGGTGGCGATCCCGAGCGCCTTGTTGTGTGCCTCGGCCGCCCGGTTGTAGTCTCCCAGGGCGACGTAGACCTGGCCGAGCCCGTCCAGGTTGTCGATCTCGTACTGAGATGCCCCGGCTTCCCTGGCGATGTCCAGGGCCTCCTGGAAGAGGACGAGTGCCGCGTTCCAGTCCTTACTGTCCAGCTCGGTGTTGGCGATGTTGTTGAGCGCGACCGCCTCGATAAGCGGATCGTGCGCCTCCCTGCCCGCCTGCCGCGCCTGTTCGAAGAAATCCCGTGCCTCCGCCTGCTTGCCCATGTCCTGATACAGGTGTCCGAGGGCTACCAGGTTCGTGGTGGCGCCCCGGCCGGCACCCGCGGCCTCCTGGTACAGGTCGTGCGCTGCCTTCAGCTGCTCCAGCGCGTCGGGGTAGTTGCCCTGCAGGCGCAACAGCTCGCCCATGTTGTTGCGCAGGTTCGCCTGCTTCCCGGCATCGGTCAGGCTGCCGGCGATGCCGAGGGCGCGTTCGAGCAACCCGAGGGCGTGCTGGTCATCACCCTGGGCGCTCAGCACACTCGCCTGAAGATTGAGCGCATCCACCTGAGAGTGCCGGTCGCCCCGGGCCTGTGCGAGGTCGAACGCCTCCGTGAAGTGAACGGCCGCGTCCTCGAACCTGCCCAGGTCCCGGTTCACACGGCCCAGCCCGATCATCGCCCTGAGGGCGCGATCGGGCTGGGCCAGCGCGAGGAACCCCCCTCTGGCCTGGGTCAGGAGCGGGCGCGCTTCCTCCAGGTGACCTGTCCGGCACATCGCTGATCCGGCGACGAAGGCCGCCCGGGCGGTCACACTGCGGTCGCCCGATACCAGACATGCCTGAGCGTGGTCTGCTGCGGCCAGCGGATCGGTTTCGAGTAGGCGCTCGGCCAACGCGAGCTTGGCGCTGAAGTCATCCATTGACGAACATCCGTCGTTCTGACTGATCATCGCACTGCTCGGTACCGGGCGTCTGCTGCTTGTGCTTACTTTGCGAGTACGCGCTCGAGGAAGGCCTCAACGTCGAGACGCCCGTTGCCCACCTGGTTCCTGTACCCCACGTTGATATGGCCCGTGTACAGGTCAGCTCCCTGCCGGTAAAGCTCGTCCGCAAGGTGCTTGTGATCGCGCCACAGGTCCTCGCCCATCGCGAGCGCGAGTGCGCCCGATGCCATGGGGGCGGCCATGGAGGTGCCGGACCAGGCGGCCATCAGCATGTCCGGTGCGGGACCGAAGACGTGCTCGCCGGGAGCGGCGAGTTCGATCATGTTGCCGTACGTCGCGAAGCCGGACTTGTTGTCATCAGCAGCAACGCTGGTCACACTGAGCATGTAGCGGTCGCTGTCGGCGATCAACGCAGGGAAACTGACGTTCCGGTCCCCCGTATTGCCAGTCGACGCGATCACGAACACGCCCTGGGCAGTAGCCGAGCTGATGGCCCGCTCGAGTGCCGCGATCCTGGTGTCGCTGCCAAGGGAGAGGTTGATGATGTGCGCACCGCTGTCAACTGCATGCTGGATGGCTGCGACGACCGAATCGACATCGCCACCGCCGTCAGGCCCGAGGACGCGGAGCGGGAGGATGGTCGCGAACGGGGCGATCTGGCGGATGACGCCGGCGACGTTGGTTCCGTGACCGAAGCCATCGTCGTCGTACGTGCCCTCCTCCTGGGGAAGCGCGTCGCCGTCGTAGAAGTCCCACCAGAGGGACTCATCTGCGAACGACGCGATGAGCGCGGGGTGATCGAGGTCGACACCGGTGTCCAGCACGGCGACCATCACGCCCTCGCCGAGGTTGCGCGCGAGGCTCTGGCCCTGCTCAAGCCGGATCTGCTGCCAGGCCGCGGTGTTCTCGGGCAGCCACGTGAACTGGCCATCCGCCCAAAGGCTGGAGCGCCCATCGGCCCAGATGCCCGAGCGGCCATCCGCCCAGATGCTGGAGCGCCCGCCGGCCCAAATGCTTGAACGGCCACCGGCCCAGATGCTGGAGCGGCCGTTCATGAAGGCCATTTCCCCGCCAGCAAGTAACCTGCCGCGGTTCGGTTCAAACACGCTGCCCGCGTTCGCGCTCTGCGCGCCCAGAGGCGGTTCGTCCACACCGATGACGGCGTATCCGGACAGGTACTCGCCTTCTAGCGAGTACGTGGTGTCCTGCCAGACGACGATTTCGCCACCTATGCTGCGAGCGACGCTTTCGCGCGTATCGCCCTCAGCGAGTTCGACCGTGACGACGTACGCCGGCGCGTTGCGCTGCGCGTCCTGCGTGGGCTCGGTGGCCAGGTTGCCGCAGCCGGCAAGGAAGATGAGGAGCCCTGCGACGGCAAGAAGCCACTTATTGCGTTGACCGCTTCTGAAGCGGATTGGTGCTTGAGTCAAAACTTCTCCCGAATACCTCGACCTGCGACATTTCACCCTGTATCGAGATGCCGGACAGTATCCCCGGGCATCTTACGGAACTCTTACAGAGCGTGCACGGAGGCGATGACGAGCGTCGCACGATGCCGCGGCGGCGTTCAGCAGCAGTTCGATCATCCCGGCGCTGCCCTGCAGCACGGCAGATACCAGGGGCGTGTAGCCGTGTTCCTCGGCCAGGGCGTCGACATCCGCGCCTGATTCGATGAGCGTCCGCGCCGTATCGAAGTTTCCGGACTCGACAGCCGCATGAAGTGCCGTGACGGTGTGCAGCGGCTCACGCGGCAGATCCAGGCGTTCATAGGCGGTATCGATGTTCACGCCTGAATCCAGGATGTCGCTAACCAGCAGCCCGCTTCTGTACTTGGCTGCATAAAGCAGGTGCTCGGTCCAGCCGAGGTCGGGGAATCTGTAGGTGAGCGCGAGCTCCTTCAGGGCGGTCGCGACGCCGGGGTTCGCATTTCGCTCGAGCGCGAGGCCTATCGGACTGAACGAATGCGTTATCGCAACCGGATAAGGGAACCTGGGTGACGCAGGACCCGTGAGCCTGCCGGCCAGGATGGTCGTCGTGGCGTCCGGCCACGCGCCGGCACGCACGAGCGCCAGGCTGACTTCCGGATCAGGGTTGTGTTCCGCGGCAAGCAGCAGCGGGTTGCGGTACTCCACGAGCTCGCGGCCGCTGGTGGGGTCGATCAGCACCCCGTACTCGGAACCCCGCAGGTTGGGGTTCGCCCCGGCCGCCAGCAGGGCCATCAGTACCGCAAGTTCGGAGCCGCGCGCCGCCACCATCAGGGGTGTGAAGCCGCGTTCCGGCACGTCCGATAACAGGCCGTGGGTCTCCCTGCGGGCGTTGACGTCTGCCCCGGCCGCAAGCGCCGCCTCGATACCCGCCATGTCGCCAGCCAGCACCGCCGTGAACAGTTCGGCATCGGCATCGTGTCCGGCCGCGAACGCGGCGCAGAGCCAAAGGCCAGCCAGAACCGCTGTCATCGCGAATGTCCCAGGCCGTTTCAGCACAGTATCCTCCGTTTCTTGCCCGTTGCCCGTTTGAGTCTTCACCATAGACACAACAGCCTGCCGACGCAAGGATGATCCCGGCCGGGACCGTGGAACGCCTCTGGAACGCTCCGCCGCTAGGCTGGGTGCATGTCAAAATCAGGAAGCATCCGCATGAAACTGCTGACCGCCGCCGTCGTCCTCGCCATCGCCCCGTTCGCGATGGCCCAGGACCCCGCCGCCGCGATCGGCCGCTTCGAGGAACTGGGCATCGTACACAACAACAACCCGATTGACGAGGAGAACTTAGGCAACATCCAGTCACTGCGCATCAACAGCGAGTCGGGCAACCAGCTCACCGATGATGACCTCCTGCACCTCTCGGCCCTCCCGCGCCTGGGTCACCTGACTATCAGCAGCGCACCCGATGTAACGCCCGCAGGCATGGCGCACCTGGCACAGATCGAGAACCTGTGGAACCTCAACTTTCGCGGGGCAGGACTGACCGACGAGCAGGTCTCTGGGCTCGAGGGCCTGCACGGCCTGCGGACGCTGGACCTGGCCCTGAACCGCGAGGTGACCGACGCCGCCATGCCCACCGTCGCCCGGATCGACAGCCTGGAGACGCTCAATCTCGAGAACACGGGCGTCACGGACGCCGGCATCGCCAACCTCGCCGGCCATCCCGCCCTGGAGCGCGTCAGCCTGCTGCGGACCGCAGCGACCGACGCGGCCCTTGAGTCCCTGGGCACTATCAGCAGCCTGAAGGGACTGGGGCTGAGCGGCAGCGGCATCCGCGGAACCGGCTTCGTGCACCTGACCGGACTCTCGCAGCTTGAGGAGATCAGCGCGCAGAACCTGCAACTGGACGACGCCGCCATCGAGGTGCTCGCCGGCATCCCGTCCTTGCAGCGCCTGTTCATCTGGGACAACAACCTTACGGATGCGTCCACGCCGTGGCTGGCCAGCCTGCCCAACCTGAGGACGCTCTACCTTGACAACAACAGCATCACCGACGCGGGCCTCGCCGCCTTCACGGGGCATGAATCGCTCAGGGCGCTGTGGCTGTCCGGAACTGACGTCACCGATGCGGGCCTGCCCGCGCTCTCCGACACGGTGCTGGAGCAGATCATGCTCAACCGCACGGCCGTCACCGACGAAGGCCTGCTGCTGCTTGCCCGCATCCCGACCATGCAAAGCATCCAGGTTCGCGACACCTCCGTCACCGAGGCCGGCATCGAGGCAGGCTTGGCGGTCGAGGGCCGCAACGAGCGCCTGCAGATCCGCGACTGAGGCTCGGACATGACCGAGTTCGCCGACCGCATCCTCTACACCCCAACCTGGGACGCGTTCCACGCGGTGGCGGTCATGGCCGGCCTGGCCAGCATCATCGCCATCCTGTTCGGCATCGCTGCGAGCAGGAGGGCGAAGGCGCTCGCCTGGTCCGGCGTGGGGCTACTCGTTTTGTCCGTCGCAGTGTCCATGCTCTTCGAGGAAATCCTGCCCGTCTGGCCCACGCTGGCGGCGGCGCGGCGCCTGCCCTACGCCCTCAGCTTTGCCGGGTTCCTGGTATTCATCGTCCTGTTCATCTACAGCGGGTACCGGCTGATCAACGGCGGGCTGTACACCTACTTCCCGCTCCTGTTCAGGCGCGGCCCGGACCGCGCCGAGGCGGTCCGGGCGCTGCGCCCCGGCGCGCTCCTGTTCTGCGCCAGCGCGGCGGTCTTCGCGGTGTCACTGCTCGGGTATCACGGGCTGGACGTGATCCTGGGACGCGCCGCCTGACGGTGCGCGCACGCCATCAGCCGAGTTATCCACAGCTTATCCCCACCCTGTGCATTAATTTCTAAGGTGCCGTCCGGCTGGTGGTAAAGTTGGCGCGGGAGGACCCTTATGCGCCGCGTTCGTTATCAGGTTGCCATGAGCCTCGACGGCTTCATCGCCGATCCGAAAGACGGCTACTCCTGGATTCCCGAAGAGCCGGAGTTCGACTTCGAGGAGCTGTTCAGCCAGTTCGACACCCTGCTGGTCGGGCGCCGGACCTTTGCGCTCGTCGGTGACCTGGCCGCCCAGTTCGCGGACAAGCAGGTTCATGTGTTCTCCACCACCCTCAGGCAGTCCGACTACCCGAGCGTGACGATAGTCAATGCGGAAGCACCGGAAGTGGTGGCCCGGCTCAAGTCGCAGCCCGGCAAGGACATCTGGCTTTACGGCGGCGGCGAGCTGTTCCGCACCCTCCTCGAGGCCGGCCTGGTCGACACGGTCGAGCCGGCGGTGATGCCAGTGCTGCTCGGCGGCGGCAGGCGACTGCTGCCCGAATCAGGGGGTCCTTACCGGCTGCAGTTGCAACGGTACAGGAACTACCCCGCCAGCGGGATGATGCTGCTCGAGTACCGGGTGGGGTGAAGCACCGCCGGAGCCGCACCTCGGCACCGGCCGGGTGATACCTGAGTGATAGCCACGTCATTACCTTGGCGGCATGAAACAGCAGGAGCAAGCAAGTTCCAGTAGCGGCTCAAGAACTCGTCTCCGGCAGCTGATGGTCGCCCTCGCGGTCGGCACGCTCGGGGTCGCGGTTAGCAGCGAGTCAGCGCCGGGCCTGAACGTCTTTCGGGCCGGCACCGTGATCAGTTCCGCAGAGATGAACGAGAACTTCGATCTGTTACAGGCCCGCCTGCAGGAGTTGCAATCCGACCTGGCGGTACTGGAGGGCCAGCTGCTGGAGCTCGAGGGCCACGAGGCGGCGCCGGGCCCGCAGGGGCCGAAGGGGGAACCAGGAGAGCAGGGGCCGCAGGGCGTGCCGGGGCCGCAAGGTGAACCCGGTGCTGCCAGTGGCGTGGGTCCGCCGGGACCCCGAGGCCCGCAAGGGGAGAAGGGACCACCAGGACCGCGGGGCCCGGGCTTCGCGCTCGATGACATACGCATCGAGCAGGGTTGGGCAACCAGCGACGAGCAACCCGTTATCAGCTGCCTGGCCGATGAGGAGGTCCTGCTCGATGTCACCTACCGAATCCACCCGACGCCCGCACTCCAGCAAGCGATCCTGGATGGACTGTTGACGATGGACGAGCTGCCATCGCGATTCGGGTACATAACGGGCGAGGAGCACGTCGGCGTGCACGCGATCGCGCTGCAGGTGACGGATCACCCGATACTGACGGGGCAGATGGAGATCCACTGGAGCGCCCTCTGCCTCGGGTTCAACGCCGACCCCTCACAATAATTCTTCCGCTCAGAGCTGCTTGGTCAGTTCCACGAGCTGCTCAAGCGCAGCTCCCCAGCCCTCAGCGAAGCCCATCTCGCTGTGCGCCCGGCGCGCGTCCGCATCCCTGTGCCGCACAATCGCCTTGTAGTCGGTGCCCGAGCCGTTCGGTGTGATGATGATGCTGGCGGTGAACACCAGGCCCGACGTATCGGCCTGCGGCCGGAAGTCCGGACCGAGCGCCGTGGTCCAGGTCAACAGTCGGTTCGGGATCACCTCGAGGATGCAGCCGGTTCCATCCTGACTCTCCTGCCCGCTTTCGGGTCCCCGCATCACCGTGCGGAACTTGCCTCCGGGCCACAGATCCACCTCTGCTTCAGTCGTTGTCCACGGCCTGGGCGAGAACCATTGCTTGATCAGTTCGGGCTCGGTCCATGCACGCCAGACCAGTTCAGCCGGCACGTCAACGAACCTCTCCAGGACCAGGTCAAGCTCGGGGTCAAAAGTCGGTTCTTTGTCGTTCATCAGACACTTCCTCTCGGTGGAGCCTCTCCACCGCCTCGTCGAGCTGATCAAGGCGGCTTTCCCACATCGAACGCTGCCTGGCCAGCCAATCCTCCGCCAACTCCAGTCGACCCGGCGCCAACTGGTAGTAACGCTTGCGACCGCGCTTCTCACTTGTCACCAGCCCACCCTTCTCCAGGATGCTCAGGTGCTGAGTGAACGAAGGCAGCGCCATGTCGAACGGCTCCGCCAGCTCGGTGACAGCCGCCGCGCCACTGGCAAGCCGCGCGATCACCGCGCGCCTGGTGGGATCTGACAGGGACTTGAACAGTCTATTCAGCGCAGCAGGATGGTTAGGCATCAACCTAAGTGTATGCGTGCGGGCAGCCTGAGTCAACCCCCTCTTCAGCCGTCGGCTGACAGCGCGACGCAAGCTCCCCGTGTGATACCTGCTCCTCATCATGCGGGAATATCCGCACGACGGCGTCGTCAGTGTGCTAATTTCGTTCCAGCAAGTTACGGGGGGACAACTGGTGGCGCAGCTAAGGGATTCAGCGGGCCGTAATGCGAATTCGAGAAGCCAGGAGGCTCAAGGAACTGTGCCGGGGCCACGCTCTGCTCACCTGGTGCTGATTGCAGTCTCAGTTGCACTCCTGGTCGTGGCCTGCGCCAGGCCTGCCACACAGCTGCCCCCACCTACAGTCGCTGGCATCAGTCCGGACACCGGAGCTCCGCACGGCGGCACTCCCATTACCATCACCGGCACCAACTTCTTTCAGGCAGAACAGGGCGGCTTCCCAGGATCACTCAGCGTGACCATATGCGGCG
The DNA here is from genome assembly GCA_964495325.1 of uncultured bacterium. Taxonomy (GTDB): domain Bacteria; phylum Deinococcota; class Deinococci; order Deinococcales; family Trueperaceae; genus CAZBVI01. Next base: position 17,743 of record CAZBVI010000011.1, on the reverse strand, counting down.
TGGTGCTTCAGAACACACAGGTACAGGGAACCGTGCGCAACATCACCCTGCCAGGCGGAGCACGCACCAATGTCACCATGGGCAACCTGATCACCGGCATCACCGGCAGCGGCGAGTCCGATGGCACAGGTGACGTCATCGTTCACCTGCCGGACGGCCGGAGCGCGACCCTGGCAGGGGCGTTCAGCTGCGACAAAGCATCAACCGAGATAGTCAGCTTCGGGGTTGAGCCGACCGAGGCCGGCCTCGGCGAAACGGTGACCTTCGCCTGGCAGATCGAGAGTCCGGCAGGCACCCACGTCGACTGCAGCCTTGATCCCGGAACGGGGACCGCCATCGCTGTCGCCGACTGTGCCCCGACGGGAACCCTGCAGCATGCTTACTCGACCGTGGGCTCATACGCGGCGATTCTGACCGTAGAGCCAGCGGGTGCGTCTGAAGCAGTGACGGCCGAGACACGGGTGGTTATCAGAATCCCTGCACCTTTAGCCGTGGATGACGCCTACAGCGCACCCGTTGACGCACCGGTGACCGTCCCGGCGCCCGGCGTCCTGGCCAACGACACTCCGAACGGAGGCATCCCCACAGCCGCTACAAGCAGCGAAGGTGGCGGCATGGTCGCATTGTCTCCCGACGGATCCTTCACATACCGGGCCGCGCCAGGCTTCACGGGAGCAGACACGTTCACCTACACACTCAGCAACGATGCCGGATCTGATACAGCGACCGTCACAGTTACGGTCGGAATGGCCCCTGAGGCTTCTGATGATCACTTCGTTACTGGACTCAACACGCCCCTGGTTGTTGCCGCCCCGGGATTGCTCGCCAACGACGTGCCCAACGGCTCGACGCTGACCCATGATGCCAGCAGTCAAGAGGGCGGCACGGTTGTGGTGGATCCGGACGGCAGCTTCACGTACGTGCCTGCGCCAGGCTTCGTCGGGACCGATGAGTTCGGGTACACACTCACCAATGGCAACGGCACCGCAACTGCGCGTGTGACCATCGGGGTGAACTCCAGCCCTCAGGCTCTGGATGACCATTTCGCGACTGCGGTTGAAGCAACGCTCTCCGTAATCGCCCCGGGACTCCTTGCCAACGACGCAGGAGTCCCCGCTCCGACCGTGACGGAACGGTCAGGCACGACCACCGAGGGTGGCTCGTACCAGACCTTCGCGGACGGCGCCTTCACTTACATGCCGACAGCCGGCTTCGTAGGCTCTGACACCTTTGGCTACGAGATAAGCAGTGCTGCCGGAACTGCGAACGCCGTGGTGCACGTAACGGTAGGCGATGCTCCAATCGCGGTTGCGGACTCGTTGAGCTCCGCTCAAGACGAGTCTCTCGTCATTCCCTTCTCGTCGCTTCTTGCGAATGATCTGGTAAACGGGGCCACCTTCAGCCTGCAATCGGCGGCCAGCGAGCATGGAGGCACAGTCAACCTTGTTGCTGACACCGTCACCTACTCTCCACCCGGCGGATTCACGGGCGACGACAGCTTCACGTACCTGCTTTTGAATCCTCTGGGCAGCAGCCAGGCACAGGTCACGATCACCGTGTTTGAAGCACCGGTTGCGGTAGCCGACATTGAGTACAGCACCGACCCGGGACAGCTGCTGAGTGTGAGCGCCGCAAACGGTGTCCTGGCCAATGACACGGGTATACCCGCTCCGGTCGCAGTGGCCGACACCAGCACGACGCCCAGTGGAACCTTCACGCTTGCGGCAGACGGCTCGTTCACCTTCCAACCGGCACCTGGCTTCACCGGCAATGCGAAGTTCAGCTACACCGCCACGAACATCGGCGGCAGCAGCACGGCCGAGGTCCGAATCGCGGTCGGAACGCCGGCCAGCGCCGTGGATGACCAGCTGGGTCCCGTGCTCGGTAACGTCTACGACCAGTACCTGATTGAGGACCTGCTGGCCAACGATGCAGGTGACCTGCTGGACTTCAGCAGCGTGTCGTCGAACAGCAGCTCAGGTGGCACGGTGCAGGACTTGGGTAATGGTTCGATCCTCTACACCCCACCGGCGGGCTACACGGGACCGGACTTCTTCACCTACGAGGTCAGCAACGGCTTCGGAGCCAGCACAGCAACGGTTCACCTGACAGTGACCGGGCTGATCTGGTTCCTGGATTCGGTGGCCTCCGGGCCCGGCGATGGAAGCCTGGCCTCGCCTTTCCAGGCCGTCTCACAGCTGCCGGCGCTGAAAGGCGATGAAGTCGTCTTCTTCCACGAGGGCAGTTACAGCGGCAGCATCCACCTGGTCGAGGGCACGCGCCTGATCGGTCAGAGTGCCAGTGGAGATCTGGCCAGCCTGGCGGGAGTGACGTGGCCCAGCGGAGCCGCACAGCCGATTCTGAACGGCCCGACCTCAGGACTCATCCCTCTTGCCTTGGGCAGCGGAAGCCTCCAGCTCGATCTGGATAACCACATCCATGGCCTGGCCCTCTCCGGCACGTCCTCAGCCGTTTCCCTGCTTCACGGCACGGACTTCGGTACGGTCACGGTCAGCGACGTGGCCCTGCATTCCACTGACCGCGCTGCGCTGAATCTGGAGCACGGCAATGCCGCAGCGTACTTCTCCAAGTTGGATGCGAGCGGCAGCACCGCCCCTTTCGTTCTGACGGAAGTCGGTGGACATCTGAGCGTCAACTCTGGCAGCATTTCTACACTCAGTACAACCAACGAACGTTGCACACGGGTGACCTCGAGTGGAACAGCCGACCTTCTGCTCGAGTTGAGTGAGATGTCGTTTGATACCTGCCACACGGGCCTGGACATCGTTGTCTCAGGAAATGCCACAGTAAGGATCAGCCTGCAGGACCTGGACGTCAGGGTACGCAACGGAGCTGTCAACCTGTACGCCACGGATGACGCTGAAGTGGCGCTGCGAGTGCTGGACAGCGAGTTGGTCTCGACGGTACCTGATAACAACGCCGTCGGCTTCTGGGCAGTCAGCGAAGACCGGGGCAGCGTCGTGGTGCAGATTGCCGACAGCGATATCAACGGTGCTGCCTTCGGGCTCTATGTAGTAGCCCGGGAGGGTGGCGGAGCAAGTGCCGACCTCACCATGACGGGTAGCAAGATCAGTGCCGTCGGAGCCCACGCCTACGCCGGCCTGGTGGTCGACTCCGGCAACGGCACAGGCGGCGAAGCCGTGGCAGTGTGCATGTCGGTTTCGGGTAACGAGATCACTGCAGCGTCCGCCGGGGCGGTGGACGCTATTGTCATCGACCAGTACGCTGGCAACATGTTGCGAATACCGGGCTACGAGGGGGCTTCGACAGACCATGCTGCGCTGGCTTCGTTCCTGTCCAGCACAAACAATGCTGCCTCCACCACGGTGGCAGCAGAGGGCCTGGACGTAACAGGCGGTGCGCCTTGTGCGCTGCCCGACCTGACTGGAGGAGGCTGATCAGATGGCAGAACCGTTCTTGGGCGAGATCAGGATGATGTCCTTCAACTTCGCGCCAAATGGCTGGGCCACGTGCGATGGATGGCTCCTGCCCATCAATCAGAACCAGGCGCTCTTTGCGCTGTTGGGTACGCGCTTCGGGGGCAACGGCACTACCGTTTTCGCACTGCCCGATTACCGGGGTCGCGTTCCGATCCACATGGCCTCGACACTGGACGTCGGGGTCAGTGGCGGAACGGCAACCCACACCCTGTCCCTCAATGAACTTCCAGTTCATTCTCACTCGGTCGCAGCCACAACGGATCAGGCATCCGCTCCCGCACCGGCCGGCGCACTGCTTGCGGCCGGACCGGAGACTTACGCCACCAGCCCTGAAGCTATGGTCCCGCTGAATTCGGCAATGCTCAGCAGTGTTGGTGGCAACCAGGGACACACGAACATGCAGCCGTATTGCACCATCAGCTTTTGCATCGCGTTGCAGGGCATCTTTCCGACGCGGGACTAGGGGGCTAACGAGGTGGCACAACCGTACGTGGGCGAGATCAGGATGTTTGCCGGCAACTTCGCGCCGGCAGGCTGGCTGTTCTGTGAAGGTCAGCACTTGCCGATCTCCGAGAACGAAACTCTCTTCAACCTGATCGGAACGACCTACGGCGGCGATGGCCAGAACACGTTTGCCTTGCCGGACCTGCGGGGACGCCTTCCGGTCCATCAGGGAGATGGGTTCACGGTGGGGAGTTCAGGCGGGGCAGAGCAGGTCACCTTGACCGAAGCACAGATACCGGCCCACAGCCATGCCCTGGTCGCGAACGCGGACCCCGGCGCGACCCTTGTGGCACAGCCGGACGGCAACGCTCTGGCTGCACCGAGCGGCCTTGACCTTTACAGATCAGCAACCCCGACAGCCGCGATGAGCGGCGACATGATCAGGCCCAGCGGTGCCAGCCTGCCGCACAGCAACCTCCAGCCGTACCTGTGCGTCAATTTCATCATCTCACTGTTCGGCATTTTCCCGTCACCAACCTAGGAGGGCCCGGTCATGGCAGACCCGTTCGTAGCTGAAATCCGCATCCTCGCATTCGACTTCCCTCCCAGGGGCTGGGCATTGTGTGATGGTAAGCTCCTGTCGCTGGCCCAGAACACAGCACTGTTTTCGCTGCTGGGCACCACCTACGGAGGAGATGGCAGGACCACTTTCGCACTGCCGGATCTTCAGGGCCGCGCCCCGATGCATCCCGGGCAGGGCCCTGGCCTGCAATTGCATAATCTTGGGGAAGTGGGTGGCAGCAGCAGCGTCACATTGCTGCAGTCGGAGATTCCTGCACACAACCACGCTGCCCAGGCGACGAACCTCCTGGCCAACAGCCGCACCCCGGAAGATCGGACCCTCGCTCGCAGCGTGGGCTCGCACGCCTACTCCGGGCAATCACCGAGTGCCAACGCGACCATGAATAGTTCAGCGCTTCAGCCTGCCGGTGCTGGCATGCCCCACAACAACATGCAGCCCTACCTGACCACCAACTTTTGCATCGCCCTCCAGGGTGTCTTCCCTCCCCGCCCATGAAGCGGGAGTTCAACAGGCGCAACTTCATAAAGGGCCTGGCCGCGATGGCGGTCGTGGCCTCGGGGAATGCACTGGCGGGCAGCCCAGGCAAAGCAGCGTCACAGTCAATCACCCTGCTGGGCAAGCGGTCGCGCCTCCGTCCGCAGCTGAGCGCGAACCTGAGCCTGGGACTCCAGGTGGGCCTGGCGCAGCCGGTCCAGGTCACGGAAGTCCGCAGCGGTGGGTCCGAGCTGCTCAGCGTCGCTGATGAGATAGTGCGCAGCACGCGGCCGCGCTGGCTGTTGGCCCTCCAGCAGCCCGGGCAAGCGAACAAGCTCGGCAGCTTGACCCGCAACTACGGAACCAGCGTCCTACTGGTCGACTCCGGCGCAAACGTTCCGCGTACGGCTGAGCACGACCATCCCAATATCGCCAGCATGGAGCAGTGGCGCGCGGACTACGCTCTTGCACGCTGGTCCGCCCGCAAGGGTGCTCGGCGCGCTGTGATCCTCACGTCCCTTTACGACACCGGTTACGACCTGGTGGCCGCCTTCCGAGCAGGTTTCGAGTCCGCCGGCGGGAGTGTGGTGAGCGTACTTCTTACTGACGATCCATTCCGTCCGGTGGCTGGCACGTCCGAAGTATTGAGCGAAGTGCGTAACCTTGCACCGGATGTGGTTCACGTGCTGCACTCCGGACGGGAGGCGGAACAGCTGTTTCAAGGCCTGTCCGCGATCCCGGGTCCGCTGGTTACGGCCAACAGCCTGGTCCTTGCAGGCGCAGTTTCGCCGGGGGTTTACTCGGTCAGCGCCTGGCTCGAGGCCGATGACAGCCTGGGCACGGCGTTTGGCCGCGCGGTGGGTCAACATCCCGACGAGTTCGGGGTGTTCGGCTACAGGCTTGGCCAACAGCTGAGCGTCGGCCAAGCAGTTGCTGCAGTACCGGCATTACAACTGTTCCAGACTGGTACCTTGAACGGCCAGTCGGGCCGCAGGATTCTGGCGACGCTTCCGGACGAGTCGGAAGGTGACCGGCAACTTGCCTCGCTGGCCGCAGCCGTCCGCACCGGCTGGACGACGCCCTGGCTTGCCCTGTAACTTGTACACGCTCCGTCCAGCCGACACGCGTGACCGGCCACACCTGACCAGGGTGTATGCGAGCACACGTACCGAGGAGCTGGCGCGGACCAACTGGACGCAGGAACAGAAGGATTCGTTCGTGTTGATGCAGTTCGAGGCGCAGGACGCACACTACCGGGCACACTACGACGGCGCGCACTACATGGTGATTGAGGTTGAGGGCTCGCCTGCTGGACGGCTGTACCTGCACTGGCGCGACGAAGAGCTCAGGATAATGGACATCGCACTTCTGCCGGAATTCCGCGCCCGCGGTGTGGGTAGCTCGGTTCTGCGCGAACTAATGGCGAAGGCGTCCCGGTCCGGCCGGAGAACCAGCATTCACGTCGAGAAGTTCAACCCAGCCATGCGCCTGTACGAGCGCCTGGGATTCGTCCCCGTATCGGATCGGGGTGTTTACCTATTGATGGAGCATCAGCCGAACACGGCTCCGTAAGTCATCCGACCTTTGCGTTCCGGGCCATGGGGCACCAGGAACAGTTCAAGATCTCCCAATACCGCATGTCTGAGGAGGTATGTGCCTTGTGGCAGATAGCCCTCGTGGGCAGCACTGAACTCCAGGGCAAAGGACGTACGGCCGCCGGGAATCGATGCACTGCCCCACCGAACGTGGTCCAGCGTCATGGGTGGAACGCCGTCGATCACGAATTCGCTGCCGATATGCGGCTGCAGCGTCTCAACATCGACTGTGGCCAGATCGAGTTTCGGTGCCATCACCGCTGGAGTTTACCGCAAGTTTGCTGCTTTCCTGCCATGCCCGCACCGTCGTGGACGACGCCGGATTCGTCCGCAAACACGCTCCGGTGGCGTAACCTGTAACCATTCGGAGGCTACTCACGCATGACCAAGCAAACCAACCCAACGATCATCTGGACCAAGGTCGACGAGGCGCCTGCTCTCGCGACGCACTCGCTGCTGCCCATCGTCCGTGCGTACGCCGCGGCCGCAGGCATCAGCGTCGAGACGCGCGACATCTCGCTGGCCGGCCGCATCCTGGCGCAGTTCCCGGACGCACTGCGCGACGACCAGCGACAGGAGGACGACCTCGCCTACCTGGGAGAGCTGGCCACCAAACCGGAAGCGAATATCATCAAGCTGCCCAACATCAGCGCGTCGGTGCCGCAGCTCAAGGCTGCCGTCAGCGAACTGCAGCAGGCCGGCTTCGCAGTTCCCGACTATCCCGACGAGCCCACAACGGACGAGGAGCGAGCGACCGTCGCCAGCTACGACCGCGTCAAGGGCAGCGCCGTCAACCCGGTCCTGCGCGAGGGAAACTCGGACCGCCGCGCACCGCCATCAGTCAAGGCGTACGCCCGCAGCCATCCGCACTCGATGGGCGAATGGTCGAAGGACTCCAGGTCGCACGTGGCCACCATGACCTTCGGAGACCTGCGTTCCAACGAGATCTCCACCACCGTGAGCGCGGCCCAGGCGGGCGACGCGCGCATCGAGCACGTCAGCCCGGACGGCAGTGTGAGCGTCCTCAAGGCCAGCGTTCCGCTGCTGGAGGGTGAGATCGTCGATGCCACCGTCATGAGCCGGGCCGCGCTGCGCGCCTTCCTGGCCGAGCAGGTCGCCGACGCCAGGCAGAAGGGCGTGCTCTTCAGCGTGCACCTGAAGGCCTCCATGATGAAGTTCTCGGACCCGATCATGTTCGGGCACGCCGTGGAGGCGTACTTCGCGGACGTGTTCGAGAAGCATGCGGCCACGTTCGCACGGCTCGGCATCCGGTCGAACGACGGCCTCGGCGCGCTCTATGCGAGCCTTGCCGAGTTGCCCGAGTCGGAGCGTGCCGCCATCGAGGCGGACCTCAAGGCGGGCCTCGAGAACGGCCCGGCTTTGGCCATGGTCGACTCGGACAGGGGCATCACCAACCTGCACGTACCAAGTGACGTACTCGTGGACGCCTCCATGCCGGCTGCCATCCGCAACTCCGGCAGGATGTGGGGGCCCGACGGCAAGGCGCACGACACGAAGTTCGTCATCCCCGACAGCTCGTACGCCGCGGTGTTCCAGGTCGTCATCGACGACTGCAAGGCCAACGGTGCCTTCGATCCACGCACCATGGGCACCGTCCCCAACGTGGGGCTCATGGCCCAGAAGGCCGAGGAGTACGGCTCGCACGACAAGACCTTCGAGATCGAGCAGCCCGGCACGGTACGCGTAGTTGCCGCAAACGGCGAAACGCTGCTTGAACGCCCGGTCGAGACGGGCGACATCTACCGCACCGCCACCGTCAAGGACGCGCCCGTGCGCGATTGGGTGAAGCTGGCCGTGAACCGCGCCCGCGCCACCGGCGCACCCGCCGTGTTCTGGCTTGATAAGGACCGCCCGCACGACGCACAGGTGATCGCCAAGGTCGAACAGTACCTGCAGGACCACGACACGGACGGCCTGGACATCCGGATCCTCCCGCCGGTCGAGGCAACGCGCTTCTCGATCGACCGCATCCGGCAGGGGCTCGACACGATCTCGGTGACGGGCAACGTACTGCGCGACTACCTCACGGATCTCTTCCCCATCCTCGAGCTTGGCACGAGCGCCAAGATGCTGTCGATCGTGCCGCTGATGAACGGCGGCGGGCTGTTCGAAACGGGCGCCGGAGGCTCGGCACCCAAGCACGTGCAGCAGTTCGTGGCCGAGAACTACCTGCGCTGGGATTCGCTTGGTGAGTTCATGGCACTGGCCGCCTCACTCGAGCACCTGGCGGAGCAGGCGGACGAGCCGCGCGCCAAGGTCCTGGCCGACGCGCTGGACCGCGCCACCGCCCGCTTCCTCGAGAACGACAAGTCGCCCGCCCGCAAGATCGGCCAGATCGACAACCGCGGCAGCCACTTCTTCCTCGCGCAGTACTGGGCGCAGGAACTGGCACAGCAGACGGACGATGCCGACCTGGCGGCTGCCTTCAGCGGCCTCGCCAAGACGTTGACGGACGGCGAGGACCAGATTATCGGCGAGCTGCTGGTGGTGCAGGGCAGTCCCGTCGAGCTGGGCGGGTACTTCCGGCCGGACGACGCCAAGGCAGCCGCGGCCATGCGGCCGAGCACGACTTTCAACGAGGCGCTGGCGAAGCTTTAGGAGAAGTGTCGCCGATCCAGGCAGCAACTCCTGAATCGGCGACGGCTCTACAGACCGGCTCCTGAGCCTGAGGTCAGTTCACCCGCGTCGTTGTAACAGTGGGGTAGCGGTACCTGGAACCGATGGTGCCCATCCAGCCTGCAACGGCTGCGAAGACCAGCAGGGCGAAAGCGCCAAGCAGCATGACCCAGGTCAGCGTGTCCTGAGCTTCTTCGGCTGCCTGCTCGAGCTGGACCTGGGCCTCGTCAAGGCGCTCCTGAGCTTCCTGCCAGTCCTGCTCCCAGGAAGTCACGATCTCTTCGGCCTCGGCCTCGGTCAGGTCTGTCTCGTCAGTCATGAGCGAGATGAGGTTCTCCCGGTTCTCTGCGGTGAAAGGATCCTCGTCTGCGGCGAAGATCGACCGGACGACCTCGTTGACCCGCACGTCCATCAGCACCGGATTGGTTGCCTCGGGATCTGCGACGTCAGCGTCCTCGCCAGCCGTGCCCCTGAGCAGGTCACCAAGTTGCCCCTGGATGTTCTCGGTGCTCAGGTCGATGTCTGCAGTAGCGTTGTCCACGCCCTCCGTAAGCCCGGGGGCCACGGCACCGAGGCCCTGGCCCGCGAGGCTGAGCCCGCCACCGACTATGTTGCCGACACTGCCAAGCAGCGTTCCTGCGGCCGTACCCATGAGCCAGAGTGACAGGACCAGCGCGACCGCCCAAGTGAGCAGGCCCTGCATGAAGCCGCTGCTGGCTCCGCGGGGACCAGCGTAGCGTCCGGCGATGTAACCACCAGCCGCCAGAGCGATCAGGTTGATGATGACCATGGTCACCCCGAAGCCGGTTGCAACCGTCTGAACCGGTGTCGTGTCTTCTCCGGTAACTTCGATGCTGCCCAGGCCGATACCCATGGCCAGCAGGTTAAGCACCACCATCACGGTGAAGGTGATCGCCACCCCCGCAAAGACGGCACCCCAGGATATGCCTGGGTGGACCGGGCCCACAACCTTGGTCTCTACTACTTTCCTGTCGTTCAGATCGGTCCTGCGCTTGTCATTCATGCCGATCCTCCTTGGATTGGCACGCGTGGACGGACAACTGCTGTCGTGAGCACCTCTCCGCCATAGCGTTGTCATGGGCGCTGCCCACCCGGCCCATGCTGCCCAGCACGCCACTCTTCTCCAGATGCCGGCCGAATGCCAGCGCTGTGTATTGCCGGCCCTGGTCGCTGTGATGGATGACTCCCGGTTCAGGCTGCCGGTTGTGAACAGCCATTTCCAGGGCAGAAATGACCAGGCTGGTGTCGATGCGTTCACTCATGCTCCAGCCGACTACGGTGCCGGCGTAGACGTCTATGGCGACTGAGAGGTACAGCCAGCCTTCCAGCGTCCAGTGCTGCGTGTAGGGTCGGACTGGGACGCCGTATTGGGGTTACCCCCGGTCGGTTTTCCCAGCCCGCCCTCCGAACCGGACGTGCGTGTCTCCACGCATCCGGCTCTCCACAACCTCAAGCCGCTGCGTGACTCAATTCTGGGTCTTTCGCCCATGGTGTGGGGATGCGAGCTGCCCGGTAGCGGTAACGGTCAACGGTGACCGCCCGTGCCCGGAACAATTCGGTGTTGCCATCACGAATCTCCCAGTTGGCGAGAAAACGGTGACGAACGGTTCCCCAGCTCAGGCCGACATGCCGTTTGCGAATCCAGGTTACGACCCGCCAGAAAGCGAAATGGTCGAGGTACCCGAAGACGCGCTTGGACACGCCATGCCTGAAGTAGTTGCACCAGCCTCGCAGCACCGGGTTGAGTCGGCGCAGGAGGTCAGCGAGCGTTCGGTGTTGCTCGCGGCGCGTGAGCGTGCGTACTTTATCCATCGCGGAGGCCAAGGCTTTCTTTGATGGGTATGTGTACACTGCCCGCTTGCCTTTTTCACCCTTCTTGTGGCGCCGCTGGATGCGGAACCCAAGAAAGTCGAACCCCTCGTCTATATGGGCGACACTGGTCTTGGCTTCGGACAGGCGTAAGCCCACCGCCGCCAAGACGTTACTCACTTCGGCTTTAAGCGCTTCGGCATGCTCACGTTTGCCGGATACCATCACCACAAAATCATCAGCGTACCTGACGATTCGGCAGGTGGCCCCGCCACGTTTACGAGCCGATGCACGTTGCCAGTATGTGCCGCTGGCTTCCCATTTCGCGGTGAAGTGCTCATCGAGCACACTCAGTGCGATGTTCGCCAGCAACGGTGAGAGAATGCCACCCTGAGGTGTTCCGGTGTAGGTTTCCCTATTGACCCCATCCTCACTGAGGATTCCGGCCCGCAGGAACTTCTTCACCAGATTCAGGATGCGCTTGTCCCTGATTCGCTGTCGCACACGGCCCATGAGGGCAGTGTGGTCTATCTCATCGAAACAAGCTTCGATATCCCCTTCAAGCACCCACTCATAAGAACGGGAAGCGAGAAAGTGAATCTCGGCAATTGCATCCTGAGCGCGTCGCCGGGGACGGAAACCGTAGCTGCACGGTTTGAAATCCGCCTCGAAAACCGGCTCCAGCACCAATTTAAGGGAAGCCTGCACTACCCGGTCGGTAACGGTTGGAATTCCAAGCCGACGCAATTTACCGCCAGCCTTCGGAATCATCCGCTCCCGAACCGGAGTAGGGATGAACCTGCGGGCTTTGAGATCAGCTCGCAACCCGGACAGGAACTCCTCAACGTCAGTGATTGAGCGTGCTGACACGCCATCCACTCCCGCTGTGCCTGCTCCCTTGTTACCCCTGACCCGCTCCCACGCGACGCGCAGGAAAGCTGGGTCGCAGACGAGGTTGAACAAATCATCGAACGAGCGACCAGAATCAGCGGTCGCCCAGCGGTGCAGCTTCGACTGCAACCCAAGTACTCGTGCTTCCGCCTCGGCGAGGCTTGGCCACGACGCGCCAGTATTCACCAGCGACCTTCAAGGACTGCATCCTTACTACGAGATTGCTGGACCCCTTCGCCATGTGGCCGGCTTTCCCGACCCCGGACTACTACGGGTCCTCCGCCCCACCCCGGCAGCATCAGCTGACGATGAGCCTTCCCGCCCGATGAAATGACTTCCATCGAAGTTGGGGCTACCAGGATGGTTCCCATGTTCACTACAAGACCGATCAACGAGTTAGGTGCCCAGCTATGCCCCCGCAGCATCGCCACTCGTACACCGCAGTACTTCCGAGCAGCCTCCCCGCCAGCGACATCAACCAGCCAAGGAGTTCCCCACAATGTGGGTGCGCGCCGCAACCCAGCCCAAATCCGCCAGGTTAGAGCTGGTGGGTCCGATTCAGAGGCTTTCAGACGCTGGTTCACTCTCGTTACACCTTCCCGTATTGCTAGCCGGACCCGCCCTGTCTGGCAGTACCAGAACGTCCCGTCGTTGTCGAGGCTGCTTCCACCCAACCAGTCCATCCCGACCAGTCAGGCTGCCTCCAGCTTCACTCAGTCCGCTGCGACGAACTGACGGCGGTGTCCTTTCATCACCGCACGGTCTTGCAGCGCCTCATGGCGCTCTATGTCAGCCACCCACAACTGATTAGGGCCACTGGCAGTGAACTCCCGCAGCACCAGGTCATCAAAGATCGGATGGAGCCTCTTGGGTCCGCCAGGCCGGCTGTTGCGCCGCCGGTGAATGCCCTGCAAGCCCAGTTGCCGCATGAGGCGTTCCACGCGCTTGCGGGAGCAGCGCACTCCATGCCTGAACCGCAACTCAGCATGAACCCGGGGACTGCCGTAAGTGCCGTAACTCCGCTCATGAGCGTCCTTGATCAGCTCACTCAGGTGTTCATCCTCAACTGCCCGCTTAGATGGCAGTCTGGTGCTCCAGGCGTAGTAGCCGCTCCTTGAGACCTTAAGCAGGCGGCACATGATGCTGACTGGGTGATTGGTCTTCTCCGCATGAATGAACCGGTAGATTACTTCCGGTTCTTGGTCTCCTCCGCGAAGAAGACCGCGGCTTTTTTTAGTATCTCCCGTTCCTCACGCAAAACCCGGACTTCCCGCCGGAGCCTGCGCAACTCAGCTCGCTCCTCAGAATCCAGACTGCCAGAGCTGCCAGTTCCTCTGGCACCACTGAGTTCAGGGTCCTTTAGCCACCGGTTCAGTGAGACGACACTCACCCCCAGATCAGTGGCGATCTCCCTGGTGCTCTTGTCACTCTCGCGTACCAGGCGGACAGCCTCAACTTTGAACTCGTGAGGGTACGAAGCAAATCGATTAGTTCTGATCATCAGACATGTTCCTTCCGAGCATCCTAGCTCAAGCAGTTACATGTCCACGAAAACGGGGAACTCCATTCGTTTATGAGCCAGTTGATGTCACGCATGGTGTACGCCGTTTTCTCTGCCGGGTAGTGAGTGTGATCGGTACTCCTGCCCCCCTCTGCCTGCCGAACATGGGTGTGCACGAGTTCATCACTGATATAGATGCGAACCAGGTTGCTGTCACTGCTCCTGGCCACTCGCGGAAGCACCAGCGCAGACGCCGGTGGCACCGGGTTCACACGCGGATGCATGCCCGTGCTGACAGTCACGCCGCGTGAACAGCAGTAGAACGGGTGCATGGACATGCTGACCATGTGGACGGTGGGCCACTCCAACCGGTCGCTCGAAGACTTCCTGCAGATCCTGATCGGTGCGGAAATCGAGCTGATCGTGGACGTGCGCCGCTTCCCGGCCTCGCGCAAACACCCGCACTTCGGCCAGGACCAGCTGCCTGAGTCCCTGAAGGCGTCCCGCATCGACTACCTGCACCTGCCCGAACTCGGTGGCCGCCGACCCGTGCAGAAGGACTCACCGAACACCGCCTGGCGCAACGCTTCGTTTCAGGGTTACGCCGACCACATGGCCAGCAGTGAGTTTCAGACCGGTTTGAAGCGCCTGCTGGAGGCAGCCCGAGCGTCGCGGATTGCCTTCATGTGCTCGGAGGCCGTGTGGTGGCGCTGTCACCGGTCGCTGATCGCAGACCGCCTCAAGGCGGACGGACACACCGTGCTGCACCTGATGGCTCCCGGCAAGCAGCAGGAACATCCGTACACCGCGGCGGCCACGCTGGTGAACGGTGAACTGAGTTATGCCGCGCAGCCGCAGGACTAGCTGACCCGCCGCTGCGGTGGACGTACCCGCATGGGGACCCGTTGAACGTCGCGGCGTCGGCCCGCACCGCCTGTTCATGTGAGATCAGTCGAGAACAGCGTTGCCATCTTCGTCCAGCAGCCGGTAGTGGATGCTCTGCATAACGATGCGGCCATCACGAATGACGAAAGTGTCAGCGCCGTCTTTAACGTGGTACAGCTCGGAGTCGGCCTCCCATTCAAGATAGGCATACTCGCCGCTTACCTGCTTGTCCTGATAGCGGAAGCTTGCGTCCGGAAGCTGCTGCTCCAGTCGCGCCGCCGACTTTCGTATTCCATCGAACCCATGCTCCACGCCCCCTTTGTGGAGCAGCACCAGTTCAGGATCGTAATTGCGCGCGATGTCTTCTTCGACTTTGCCTTCCTTGCGCAAGCGCAGGTGATCCTAAAATACCTCCCGCGTGGAACGAGTGTGGGTCGCTCCTGTACTGTCGTGTCCTCCTGCCTCGCGGCTCACTTTTCCATCACCCCTCTGCTTCGTGCTGACGAAACTGAGATCCACGATATCGCCATGAATAGCTCTGTTAACGTATGGCCGCACCCCAAGCCGATGCGTGCGCAGCGGCACAGCCGTCACGCGCCATCAACGGCCACTTCCCCACCACCTGCAATCTGACGCAGCTTCTCCACGTGTGCATCGAACGCTCTCCTGCCGGCGACCGTGAGCCTCACCCAGGTCAGCCGCCTGGAATCAGTACGGGCAGTGGACGCCCGCTTGACCGTCTTGACGAACCCGTTATCAGCAAGCACCTTCAGATGCTTGGACAGGCTCGCGTCCGCGATGCCAAGCGCTTCCCTCAGCACCGCGAAATCGATCTCATCAACTGCGCGCAGCATCCCGCAGATGCGCAGGCGCAGCGGCGCATGGATCACCTCGTTGAACTGCGCGTCAGCGCCCACGACGCACGTTGTTTCGATACTGACTGTGGAACCTCTTCCCCAGAACCACAGTGAGCAGGAAGCCAGCCGTGCTGGCCAACACGATCCACCAGGTCAGGTCCAAAGATTCCAGCACGAACGACACGACGAGCAACAAAAGTACGGCAAGCACATGCAAAACCAGGGTCCACTGCGCAGGCAGCCCAGCCCGCGACACCTTCACTCCTGTTGCGCGCTGGAAGCCCCAGACCAGAAACGCGATGCCGCCAAGCGCCACTCCCGCCACGACCCGCCGGACCACGTCCGCTTCGATAGCCGGGGAAGCGATATAAATCGCGGCCAGTAGTCCAGCCGCCGGATACAGCCACCCAGGTGCCTTCATGCGCTCGACAAGCTTCGCCCGGTCTGCCGCGAGGTCGTCGAGCATCCGCGTTGCGTCGACCGGGTCACCGCCAGAACCCGCGTTGTTAGACTGAATGTTGTTTTCCATGAAGGAAAGTCTATCAGTTGCTTTCCTCAATGGCAAGTCATCTGAGGGCGCGGCGGCCGGCTGCTACCAGTCAGCTCGGGTGGCCAACCGTTGCTCCGCTCCTGCCGGCGCCACGCAGCAGGAAATCATGTAACCTTGAACCCAAGAGGGAATACCCTCCTGGAGCCGATTACTGAAGTACCGGGGCACCACTGAGCACAATTCATCCACCAATATGCCCAGCAGTCGGAATACAGCCAGCTGGGAGATCGCAACATGGGAGTAATCTTGAAACGAATCCTCGCCCTCATCACTGCAACGCTGGTACTCGCCACTCCAGCGTTCACTCAATCCGCTCAGGAAGTGTTCGTCTTCCAGCCCGGTACACCAATCAAAGCTGACGAGGTGAACGCCAACTTCCAGTTGTTGCGTGATCACATCAACAACGCCCTCGGGCTCGCCAGCCTCACAAGCGAAGACCTTGAAGCGCTCACACTGTTCATTGAAGAGATCATGACGCTCGTGGAATCAGGAGAACTCGACGGTCAAAGCATCATGTTCACCTGGGACGGCACGCGCCTCGGCATCAAAAGCGAAGACGAAGCGGAATTCACGTTCGTTGACCTCATCGGTCCAGCTGGGCCCCAAGGTGCTCCCGGTGCCGGCGTTGAACACGAATGGCAAGGCACCAGCCTCGGCATTCGCAACGAAGGCGAAACGGAATTCACCTGGGTGGAACTCACCGGCCCAGAAGGACAACAAGGACCACCCGGTGAAACAGGTCCAGAAGGCGCAACCGGCGAACCCGGCCTGCAAGGCATACAAGGAGTACCGGGCGAAGTTGGCCCCCGCGGAGAAACCGGCACCACCGGTCCGCAAGGAGATCAAGGCCCCCAAGGTGAAGAAGGACCACCCGGTCGTGACGGAGCGCAAGGCATCCCGGGGGAACAAGGACCCCGCGGGGAAACAGGCGCCGCCGGTGACACCGGCCCCCCAGGAGACGCAGGCCCACAGGGCCCCGAAGGGCCTGAAGGCCCCATGGGAGCGCAGGGCGACAAAGGTGACCAAGGCGACCTCGGCCAGCCAGGAGCAGAGGGCCCCGCAGGCCCCGCGGGCGCGGAAGGACCGACAGGAGCGCAAGGCGTCCCCGGGGAATCAGCACGCAACATAGAGTTCGAATGGAACAACGGCACCCTCGGCGTACGCCTCGAGGGTGACAACGACTACGCCTGGTCCATGAACCTGACCGGCCCAAACGGTGAAAAGGGCAGCCCAGGCGCAGACGGCCCCGACGGGGTCAGCCTCCACTTCGAATGGGACGGCACAAAACTCGGCATTCGCAGCTCAAACGGAACCGAAATCGAGTACATCGACCTGATCGGGCCACCGGGCCCAACGGGCGCTGACGGCCGCACCCTCCTCAACGGCACCACCGCTCCCGACAACAACACCGGCATCGACGGTGACTTCTTCATCAACACCAGTACCTGGGAACTCCACGGACCAAAAACAAACGGAGCGTGGAACACCGGCATCAGCCTCACACGCCCAGATTTTCTGGACAGCCAGCACATCCTAATAGAAGGTGACTACCTCACACTCACGCCATCGCAGACACTACCCGTGTACTGCTGGACCGACGCGCTCGTCATACGCACTCCCCACGGATGGGGCTGTATCCAATCAGAGAACCGATTTGGAAGCACCCGTACAGCCGATTCCGGAACAGCCGCTGACGACTGCACTCTCGGTGACATACGCCTAACCGCAGTCCACCGTTTCGTCCCAGGCATACCCGCTGACGGCCGCGAGATCAACATACGGGAGAACCCCGCCCTGTTCTCCCTCCTCGGCAACGACTATGGCGGCAGGTACCCCGTGACCTTCGCCATACCCGACTTGCGTGACGCAGCCCCAAGAAGCGCCAATGGTGAATCCATGCACTATTACATTTGCGACCAAGGCGTCTTCCCAAGCAGCCCTTGAATGCCGCCAGCTGTCATCGTTGAGCTGGTTGGGCAGGGAATCGCCCTGACTTTGGTAGACACTCTTCTTTCACAAGATTGAGGAGAATGAG